>CAVPHF010000012.1:0-37699 GCA_963704155.1 uncultured Gammaproteobacteria bacterium | reverse complement strand
TTGGCTCCCCGACGTGGACTCGAACCACGGACCCACTGATTAACAGTCAGTTGCTCTACCAACTGAGCTATCGGGGAATTGTCTAAGCCGCGCAATTATAGATGATACGGACGGCGCGGTTCAACAATGGATTCGACGGTTTCCGCCGCGTGCAGCGAGGCGTCGCGAACATGCTCCGGTGCGTACGCCGCCTGCACTTGCCTACTTGATAGTGCCCGGCAATTCTCGGTCCGCGATACTCGTCACGCTCTTCATACCTCGCTGGTCAGCCCGTCTACCTTTTGAAAACCACGCGGCAGCATGGCGCCGCGGCGGCCGCGCTCTCCCTGGTAGCGGTCGAGATCGGCCGGTTTGAGGGTGAAGGTGCGTTTGCCGGAGACAAGCGTCAGGCTGGCGCCGTCGGGGACGATCGTGATGGCGACCATGATTTCCTCGCGAGTCTTGGCGCGGGCAGCTGGAATGCCAATGATCTTGTTGCCCTTGCCGCGGTTGAGTTCGGGCAAGTCGCCGATCGGGAACACTAGCAGATGACCGCTGCTGGTGGCGGCGGCGACGCGATCGAGCGGACTGCCCGGCAGCGGCACAGGCGCCAGCACCCTGGCCCCTTCCGGCAGGCTCAGCACGGCCTTGCCCGCCTTCGGCTTCGCCAGCAGCGCCTCGAACGGACAGACGAAGCCATAGCCGGCATCCGAGGCCAGCAGCCAACGCCGCTGTGCCTGGTCGTCGCCGATGACGGCGACGAATTCCGCCCCCTTGGGCGGATCGAGGCGGCCGGTGAGCGGCTCGCCCTGCCCGCGTGCCGACGGCAACGTATGCGCCGGCATCGAGTAGCTGCGCCCGCTGCTGTCCAGGAACACCACCAGCTGGTTGCTGCGCAGCCGTGCCGACGCGAGGAAGCGGTCGCCAGCCTTGTACGACAGTCCATTCGGGTCGATGTCGTGGCCCTTGGCCGATCGCACCCAGCCCTTTTCGGACAGGACTACGGTAACCGGCTCGCTGGGCGACAGCTCCGTGTCGTCCAGCGCCGCGGCCGCCGGGCCTTCAGTCAAGGGCGAACGGCGCTCATCGCCGTACTTTTCGGCATCGCGCTTGATCTCGTCGATGATCAGATCGCGCAGCTTGCCCTCGTCGCCAAGGGTCTGCTGCAAGGCGTCCCGCTCGGCGGCGAGTTCGGCCTGCTCGCCGCGGATCTTCATTTCCTCCAGCCGCGCGAGTTGCCGCAGGCGCGTGTTGAGGACGTACTCGGCCTGCACATCGCTGAGTTCGAAGCGCGCCATCAGCACCGGCTTCGGCTCGTCTTCGGTGCGGATGATGCGGATCACCTCGTCGATATTGAGCAGGGCGATCAGCAGACCGTCCAACAGATGCAGCCGCTCCAGCACCTTGTCGAGCCGATATTGGAGACGCCGCCGCACCGTGCGGGTGCGATAGCTGAGCCACTCACCGAGGATCTCGCGCAGATTCATGACCCGCGGACGGCCGTCCAGCGCGATCATGTTCATGTTCACCCGATAGCTCTTCTCCAGGTCGGTGGTCGCGAACAGATGCGACATCAGCCGCGCCACGTCGACCCGGTTCGAGCGCGGCACGATCACCAATCGGGTCGGACACTCATGGTCTGACTCGTCGCGCAGATCTTCGATCATCGGCAGCTTCTTGGCCTGCATCTGCGCCGCGACCTGCTCCATGATGCGGTTTCCGGACACCTGATAGGGCAGCGCCGTGATGACGATGTCGCCCTGCTCCATCTCGTAGCGGGCGCGCTGTCTGATCGAGCCGTAACCGGTCTCGTACATGCGCCGCAGGTCCGCCAGCGGCGTCACGATCTCGCCGGCGGTCGGGAAGTCGGGCCCCGGCACGTAGCGCATCAGTGTCTCGATGCCGGTGTTCGGATGCTTCAGCAGGTGGATGCAGGCGCGTGCGACCTCGCGCAGATTGTGCGACGGGATGTCCGTCGCCATGCCGACGGCGATGCCGGTGGCGCCGTTCAGCAACAGGTTCGGCAGGCGTGCGGGCAGCAGCTTGGGCTCGTCCAGCGTGCCATCGAAGTTGGGCTGCCAGTCGACCGTGCCCTGCCCCGCCTCGGCCAGCAGGACGTCGGCGTAGGGCGCCAATCGCGCCTCGGTATAGCGCATCGCCGCGAACGACTTGGGATCATCCGGCGAGCCCCAGTTGCCCTGTCCATCGATCAGCGGGTAGCGGTAGCTGAACGACTGCGCCATCAGCACCATGGCCTCGTAACAGGCCGTATCGCCGTGCGGATGGAACTTGCCGAGCACATCGCCGACGGTGCGCGCGGACTTCTTGAACTTGGCCGCGGCGGACAGGCCGAGCTCCGACATGGCGTACAGGATGCGCCGCTGAACCGGTTTCAGCCCGTCCGCCACGTGCGGCAGGGCGCGGTCCAGGATCACGTACATGGAGTAGTCCAGATAGGCCTTTTCGCTGAACAGATGCAGCGGCAGGCGTTCCAGACCCTCGGAATTGTAGATGGCGGTGTCGGTCATTCAGGCTCGACGTGCGATGGCGAGATCAGTGGTGGGCGCGCCGCCGAGGCTTGCATCGCCTGGGACGAGGACCGCCGACCGTGAAGAAAGCGGCCGGCGGCCCCAATGGTGATCGCCGCGCGAGCGATCAATGCGCGCCGCGCAAGGACGCCTCGACGATCATGGCCAAGAATTGAATGATGGCGAATGACATCAGACCGGCGACGATGTCGTCGAGCATGATGCCCAATCCGCCGCGCGTGCGTCCGTCCACTGCGCTGATCGGCCAGGGCTTGAAGATATCGAAGGCGCGGAACAGCAGGAAACCGGTAATCACCCAGATCCAGCCGGCCGGGGCCGCCATCATGGCCACCAGAAAGCCGACGATCTCGTCCCAGACAATCGCGGGCGGATCATCGTCACCAATGTCTTGCGCGACCGAGGTACAGGCCCAGACGCCGGCCGCGATCATGACCGCGAGCACCGCCAGATAGGCCAACAGCGGCAACATGGACAACACCAGATAGATGGGCACCGCAACCAGGGTGCCGACGGTGCCGGGCGCCCAGGGCGACAGCCCGGACCCGAAGCCATAGGCGAGCCAGTGGCGGATGTTACGCGTGTCGAAAGACGGCGTCTTCAGGGCGGGTGATGAATGCGAATCGGTCATTGACGGCTCCGTCGGTGAACTGATGGTTGAGACTGAATCCCGAATGCTGAGCCGGGAATATAGCGGCGCCGCGCGACCGAGGAAAGGCGAAAGCCCGCGGGGGTCAAGTGATGGCGCGAACTAACCCGCACAGGCGTTGTCCTTGTGAGTGCAGAGGAATTCCTCGTTAGGACGCCCCTGATGCGGCGGCGAAATGATCGTAACCGCTGCGACTCGAAGACCACGGCTGACCCTTGCCCTGCACGAAGCGCAGGCCAGGCTGAGCATCGATGTCGCCGATATGGGTCAGCGGGCAGCGCGCCGCGGCGGACAGCACCGCCAACTCGGCGGCGCGCGCCGGTGGAATGGTGAAACAGAGTTCGTAGTCGTCGCCGGAGGCCAGCGGCAGGCCCCAGTCGCCGCTGGACGCAACCACGCCGGCCACCTGATCCGCCAGCGGCAGTCGGTCGAGCTCGATGCGGGCACCACAACCGCTGGCGGCAAGCAGATGTCCGAGGTCCGCGATCAAGCCGTCGGACAGGTCGATGGCGGCGGTTGCAACGCCGCGCAGCAGCTCGCCGAGTTCGACGCGCGGCGTCGGCCGCTCCAGGCGCCGGCGCAAGTAGTCATCCAGATGCTCGGCCTGCTGAAGGTGCCGCAGCGCAAGCCCGGCATCGCCGATCCCGCCGCTGACACAAACCAAGTCGCCGGGCCGCGCGCCGCCGCGGCGCAACGCATGTCCAATGGGGACAAAGCCGTGCACCTGAACCGAGATGGTCAATGGTCCGCGGGTCAGATCGCCGCCAACCAGACGCACGTCCTGCGCCGCCGCCATTGCGCCAAAACCGCGCGCGAAGCCCGCCAACCAGGTCTCATCGGCCTGCGGCAGCGTCAACGCCAGCGTCGCCCACGCCGGCTCAGCGCCGACCGCGGCCAAGTCGCTAAGGCCGACCGCCAGGGATTTCCAGCCAAGTGATTCGGGATCGCAACCGGGGAGAAAATGGACGCCCGCAACCAGCGTATCGATGCTGACCGCCAGCTCACGTCCGGCGGGTACAGACAGCAGCGCACAGTCGTCGCCGACATCGACGAGGACATCATCGCGTGACACGCCGACGCCGGTGAAATAGTTCGCGATGAGGTCGAATTCGGACATGGTGGACGCAGTCGTCAGGCCGAGGGGCGCGCCGCCAGCTCATCGCGGCGCACCTGACGCGCCAGTTTGTCGAGCACGCCATTAACGTACCGATGGCCCTGCTCGGCGCCAAACACCTTGGCCAGATTCACCGCCTCGTTGATGACGACGCCGACCGGCAGCTCCGGGCTATAGAGCAGTTCGAAGGTGCCGACCCGCAGTATTGCCCGCTCGACCGGATCGATACTCCTCAGCGCGCGATCGACCATCGGCCGCAATGCATCATCGATGTCGTCGGCGCGCTCGACGACACCGCGCAGCAGATGATCGAATAGCTGGGCGTCATAGCTGACGGCTCTCCGAGTCTGACCGGGCTTGGCATCGACGTCTTCGATTAGCCCCTCGGCAACGGCCTCGATCCAGGCCGGATCATCGAAGAAGTGGCGCGCGATCTCGGCTGCCGGCTGCCCGCTCATCTGCCATTGATAGAGCGCCAGCACGGCATAACGTCTCGCCTCGGATCGGCGCCCGGCCATCTGGATACTTCCCCTTTTGATGCTGTTGATTTGGATCCCGGATCAGTCGATCTGCCGCAGCAGGTCGACCATCTCGAGCGCCGACATGGCGGCCTCGGCGCCCTTGTTGCCGGCCTTGGTACCGGCACGCTCAATGGCCTGCTCAATGCTGTCCACCGTCAGTACGCCGAAGGCGACCGGCACCCCGTACTTCAGACTCACCTGGGCCATGCCCTTGACGCACTCGCCGGCGACGTACTCGAAGTGCGGGGTGCCTCCGCGAATGACGGCACCCAAGGCAACGATCGCGTCATAGCCGCCCTTGGCAGCGATGCGCTCGAGGGTCACCGGCATCTCGAAGGCGCCCGGCACGCGCACGATGGTCATATCGCCCTCATCGGCGCCATGGCGCTTCAGCGCATCGATGGCGCCCTTCTCCAGGCTCTCGACGATGTAGCTGTTCCAGCGCGATACCACCAGACAGAAGCGAGCATTGTCGGCGCGCAGCGCGCCCTCGATGGTCTTGATCATGTCACTCACCAAAAGGTCTGTGGCAGCCAACTTGGGCAGCCGATTGGCCAACAGATTGCGGGCAGGTTACGGGAAAAGCAGCGCGCGGTAGCGCCGACGCATTCAACCGCCGACGTACTCGACGACCTCGAGATCGAAGCCGGAGATGCCGTGCATGGCCTTCGGCGCACTCATCACCCGCATCTTACGCACGCCGAGGTCAGCAAGAATCTGCGCGCCGATGCCGTAGGTGCGCAGCTCGTTGCGATCGGTGCGCAGCGGTGGCGCGCGGTCCTCGGCGTCGTCTTCGTTGATCTCGCCGAGCTTCGCGATCAGATCGCGCGCCTCGTCGCGATTGCGCAGTACCACGATCACACCCTCTCCGTTCTCGGAGATCTGGCGCATCACATCGCGCAACGGCCAGCCGCAGGCCGGATGGTAGGTACCGAACAGGTCACACAAACTGCTCTGCAGATGAACGCGCACCAGCGTCGGCCGCTCGCCCGCGATGTCGCCCATCACCAGCGCCAGATGGACGTCTTCCTCGATGGTGTCGCGGTAGGCGGTCACCTGGAAGGTGCCGAACTCGGTCGGCAGCGCGCAACACTGCTCGCGCATCACGGCCTTCTCGTTGGCCACCCTGTAGTGGATCAGATCGGCGATGGTGCCGATCTTGAGCCCATGCTCGGCGGCGAAGGCCTCCAGATCGGGGCGCCTGGCCATGGTGCCGTCTTCATTCAGGATCTCGACGATCACCGACGCCGGCTCGAACCCGGCCAACCGTGCCAGGTCGCAGCCGGCCTCGGTATGGCCGGCGCGCACCAGCACACCGCCCGGCTGGGCCATGAGCGGAAAGATATGACCCGGCTGAACCAGATCGGTCGACTTAGCCTCCGGCGCCACGGCGGCCTTCACGGTGCGCGCCCGGTCGCCCGCCGAGATGCCGGTGGTGACGCCCGATGCGGCCTCGATCGACACGGTGAACGCGGTCGAATGCGGCGCATTGTTGCCGTTTACCATGAGCGGGAGGTGGAGGCGTTCGCAGCGCGTCTTGGTCAGCGTCAGGCAGATCAATCCGCGGCCGTAGGTCGCCATGAAGTTGATGGCCTCGGGCGTAACGCAGTCCGCGGCCATCAGCAGATCGCCCTCGTTCTCGCGATCCTCGTCGTCCATGATCACGACCATCCGCCCGGCGCGCAGATCGGCGATAATTTCTTCGACTGAATTCAGGGACATGAGAGGACCATCGGCAGCGCGGATTCGCTCGCATGAGGCTCGCGGTTAAGCCGATCAGCGTACCACAGCAGGCAGAGTGCGTCACCGGATGGTTCGGATCTGATGCCGGCGCAATCCGACGCGTGCGAAGCGGCGCCTCGACGCGATCACAGCGTTCGCGCCATCATCACCGCATCCTCGCGCTCATCTGCTCCTGCGCCGCCAGCAGGGTAATAGCCGGCGCGTACGCCAATCTCGTCGAAGCCCTCGCCACGGTAGAGTGAGATGGCGGCATGGTTGGAGCTGCGCACCTCGAGGAAGGCGGTATCGGCACCCTGCCGACGCGCAAGCGCCAGCAATCGGCGCAACATCAGCCGGCCGATCCCTCGACCCTGGAACTCCTGACGAACGCACAGATTCAGCACATGGCACTCGCCGGCGGCAACCGACATGACCGCGTGCGCGACGAGTTGCTGCCCGTTCAAGTATTGCGCCACCAGACAGCAATAGCGCACACGCAGGCAGTCGCGGAAGATGCCCTCGCTCCAGGGCGAGCTGTAGCCTCCGCGCTCGACCTCCAACACCGCCGGCAAATCGGCTTCCTGCATGGAGCGCAGGACAACAGCGGGCTCTCGGACGACGGCGACCATGGCGCGATTGAAAACCAGCTTGGCCCGGCATGCAATCGACTCCACGCGGCGGCTGAAGGCCGATGTCCGCCGAATGTCTGACGACGGGCGACGACGAGGCGCCGGCGCTGACTCGGCCGAACCACACTTTCAAAAGGGTTTGATCGGGCGGCAACGCGCTCTACTCGGTTTGCCGGCAATTTTGCTGACCCGGATCATGCTTCGCTCGGATTCCGCCCGTTGAACAGACGAAGATCAGTCGAACCTTCGGCAAATCGGGCTATAGTCTGGTTTCACAACCGTCTCTCCAGGTTCGAATCTCCCTCGTGGCGGCCCCTTCGCGGCGGCCATCCCTCTTTATCTAGCAGCAATGCATACTTGCGGGACGAACTCGATGTCGCAAAAGCACATGGTCACCCTCGACGGCAACGAAGCGGCCGCCTATGTCGCTCACATGACCAATGAGGTCATTGCCATCTACCCGATCACACCGGCCTCGACGATGGGCGAATTGTCCGACGAATGGTCTTCCAAGGGCATCAAAAACCTATGGGGCACGGTCCCGGACGTGGTCGAGATGCAGAGTGAGGCCGGGGCCGCGGGCGCCATTCATGGCGCACTCCAGGGCGGGTCGCTTTCGACCACCTTCACGGCCTCGCAGGGACTGCTGCTGATGATCCCGAATATGTTCAAGATCGCCGGCGAACTGACGCCGACGGTACTGCACGTGTCGGCGCGCTCCCTCGCCGCTCAAGGCCTGTCGATCTTTGGCGACCATTCGGATGTCATGAGCTGCCGCACCACCGGCTACGCCATGTTTTGCTCGGCCTCGGTGCAGGAGGTCATGGACTTTTCGCTGATCTCGCAGGCGGCGACGCTGGAGTCGCGGGTGCCCTTCCTGCACTTCTTCGACGGCTTCCGCACCTCCCACGAGGTCACCAAAATCGACAAGCTCCCGGTCGAGACCATTCGCGCGATGATCGACGAGGAACTGGTCACGGCGCATCGCACGCGCGCGATGAACCCGGATCATCCGATCATCCGCGGCACGTCTCAGAACCCGGACGTTTACTTCCAGGGCCGCGAGACGGTCAATCCCTACTACGCCGCCGTGCCCGGCATCCTGCAGGCACAGATGGACAAGTTCGCGCAGATGACCGGCCGCCAGTACAAACTCTTTGAGTATGTCGGGGCCCCGGATGCCGAACGCGTGATCATGCTGATGGGCTCTGGGATTGGCGCCGCCGAGGAGGCCGTGCGGCACCTCGTCGATCACGGCGAGAAGGTGGGCATGATCAAGCTGCGTCTGTTCCGGCCCTTCGCCCCCGGCTATCTGCTGGCGGCGCTGCCGGTCACGACGCAGAAGCTTGCCGTGCTCGACCGCACCAAGGAACCCGGCGCCGACGGCGAGCCCCTCTACAAAGACGTCGTCACGGCCATGGCCGAGGCCGTCGCCAACGGCGACATGGCGACCATGCCACGCGTCGTCGGCGGTCGCTACGGCCTGTCGTCCAAGGAGTTCACGCCGGCCATGGTCAAGGGCATCTTCGACGAACTGGCCAAAGAACGGCCGAAGAACAAGTTCACCGTCGGCATCAACGACGACGTCAGCAACACCAGCCTGGAATGGGACGCCGCCTTCCGGCCGGATGCGGCCAAGGGCGTCACCAACTGTGTCTTCTATGGTCTAGGGTCCGACGGCACGGTGTCGGCCAACAAGAACTCGATCAAGATCATTGCCGAAGAGACGCCGAACTTCGGCCAGGGTTATTTCGAGTACGACTCGAAAAAGGCCGGTGCCGTGACCGTGTCGCACCTCCGCTTCGGGCCGGAGCCGATCGACAGCCCCTATCTGATCGGCGACAGTTCTGCAAGCTTCGTCGCCTGCCATCAGCCCACCTTCCTGACCCGCTACGAGATGCTGGACAAGGCCGCGCCCGGCGCCACCTTTCTGATCAATACATCGACGCCGGCCGACAAAGTCTGGGAGACGCTGCCGAAGAGCATGCAGCAACATGTCGTTGACAAGGGCATTTCGGTTCACGTCATCGACGCCTACGAGATCGCCGCGGCAACCGGCATGGGGCGTCGCATCAACACCATCATGCAGACCTGCTTCTTCGCCATCTCCGGCGTGCTGCCGAAGGACGAGGCCATTGCGCAGATCAAGCAGGCGGTCAAGAAGACGTACGGCAAGAAGGGTCAGCGTCTGCTCGATCGTAACTACGCCGCGATCGACGCCACGCTGCAGGGCCTGCGCCAAGTACAGGTGCCAGGACAGGTGACCAGCGCCTTCGAGCGTCCGGCGGTTGTACCCGCGGATGCGCCGGACTTCGTGCAACGAGTCACGGCCACGCTGATCGCCGGCCGCGGCAACGAGCTGCCGGTCAGCCTAATGCCCGCCGATGGCACCTGGCCCACCGGCACCACGCAATTCGAGAAGCGCAATATCGCGCTGCAGCTGCCGCAATGGGAAGACGACATCTGCACGCACTGCGGTAAATGCCCGCTGGTCTGTCCGCACGCCGCGATCCGTGCCAAGGTCTACCCGGCCGAACTCACCGACGGCGCGCCGGAGTCGTTCCAGCACGTGCCGATCAAGGGCAAGGACTTCCCGGCCGGCTACCACGTCACCTACCAGGTGGCACCGGACGACTGCACCGGCTGCGGGCTCTGTGTCGAGGTGTGCCCGATTCGCGACCGCAAGGACCCCAAGCGCAAGGCCCTGAACATGCGCCCGGCCGAGCAGCGGCATGACATCGAGGTGCCGAATTGGGACTTCTTCCTGTCTCTGCCGGAGTACAACCGCAGCAAGCTGGACGGCAACAAGATCAAGCACGCGATGATGATGCAGCCGCTGTTCGAGTTCTCGGGCGCCTGTGTCGGCTGCGGCGAGACGCCCTACATCAAGCTCGCCACGCAGCTGTTCGGCGATCGTATGCTGATCGGCAATGCCACCGGCTGCTCGTCCATCTACGGCGGCAATCTGCCAACAACGCCCTACACCACCGATTCCGAGGGACGCGGTCCGACCTGGAACAACTCGCTGTTCGAGGACAATGCCGAGTTCGGCCTGGGTCTGCGCCTGGCGGTCGACAAGCAGGCCGAGCAGGCACGGGAACTGGTTGCCTTGCTGGCTGACAAGATCGGCGGCGATCTCGCCGATGCCCTGATCAACGCCGATCAGTCCGACGAGACGGGCATCTTCGAGCAGCGGGCGCGCGTGGCGGCCTTGAAGGACAAGCTGAAGAGCATCGATGGGCCCGAGGCGCTATCGCTTGCCGGCGTTTGCGAACAATTGGTCAAGCGTAGCGTCTGGATCGTCGGCGGCGACGGATGGGCCTACGACATTGGCTACGGCGGCGTCGACCACGTACTGTCAACGGGCCGAAACGTCAACCTGCTCGTGCTCGACACCGAGGTCTACTCCAACACCGGCGGCCAGACCTCCAAGGCGACTCCGATGGGTGCGGTGGCCAAGTTCTCGGCCGCGGGCAAAGCGACCTTCAAGAAGGATCTTGCCATGATGGCGATGGCCTACGAGAACGTCTACGTGGCCCAACTCGCCTTTGGCGCCAAGGACGTGCAGACAGTGCGCGCCTTTATCGAGGCGGAATCCTACGACGGTCCATCCCTGTTGATCTGCTACTCGCCCTGCATTGCCCACGGCGTCGACATGTCAAACAACCTGCGCCAGCAAGACATGGCAGTGAACTCCGGCCACTGGCCGCTGTTCCGCTATGATCCGCGCAAGGTCGCCACTGGAGAGAACCCGCTGCACATGGACAGCAAGGCACCGAGCATCCCTTACCGCGACTATTTGGCCAGCGAGACCCGCTTCAGCGTGCTGAACCGCACCCATCCGGACGACGCCGAGCGCTTCCTCAAGCTCGCCCAGAAGCATGTCGAGAGCAAGTACTCACTCTATGAGCAGCTCGCGCATCTGGCCTTGCAGAAGTCTGAAAAACCAGTGGCGGGTAACGAGTAACGCAGCCTGAGGGCCTAGCCCTCAGCCTGTCACTCGATACTCGATAACCGATACTCGATACTCGAACCTGGAGTTCCCATGGACCTGACAACCAAATACCTGGGCTTCGACCTCAAGAACCCGCTCGTGCCTTCCGCCTCGCCGCTGTCCAAGAGCGTGGATCAGGCGCGCAAGCTCGAGGACAACGGCGCCGCGGCGATCATCATGTACTCGCTGTTCGAGGAGGCGATCACGGCCGAGACCGAGACCATGAACCGCTTCCTGCATCAGCAGGATACCGGCTTTGCAGAGGCCGACGACGGCTTCCTGCCGGACTGGCAGGACTTCAGCACTGGCATGGATCAGTACCTGGACAATCTGCGCGGACTCAAAGACGCGCTCGACATCCCCGTCATCGCCAGCCTGAATGGGGTAACGCCGGGCGGCTGGGTCGCGAACGCCAAGGAACTTGAACGCGCTGGCGCCGATGCGCTGGAGCTGAACGTCTACTATGTTGCCGCCGACATCGATCAGGCCGGCACCCAGGTCGAAGACCGCTATCTTGAGATCCTGCGGATGCTGAAGCAGCAGATCGCGATCCCGATCAATATGAAGCTGTCGCCCAGCTTCAGCTCGGTCGGGCATATGGTGCAACGCCTATCAGGCGCGGGGGCGGACGGCGTGGCGTTGTTCAACCGCTTCTACCAGCCTGACATAAACATCGACAGCCTGCGGCTGCAGCCGAGCCTGCATCCTTCGACATCTGCCGAAGCGCTGCTCGCGATGCGCTGGATCGCCATCCTGTACGGACGTATCGACGGACTGTCACTCGGCGCCACCGGCGGCATCCATACCGCCGACGACGCCATCAAGCTCTTACTCGCCGGCGCGGATGTGGTGCACCTGTGCAGCACGCTGTTGAAGAACGGTGCCCCACAGATCGCACGCATCCTCAACGGCCTCACCGAGTGGATGGAGGAGCAGGGCTTCGAGTCGATTGCCGACGTGCGGGGACGTGTCAGCGCACTGGCCGTGCCCAATCCGGCCGATTTCGAGCGCGCCAACTACGTCAATATCATCGACAGCTACAGCTTCTCGCCCGGCGTCATGGTCTAGTGCCTTTGAAGCGCGACGCTTTGTGCAGAAGCCTCAGGTTCTCGGCCGCCTAGCCAGGTGTCGAACGACGGGCCGAGGACCGATAGGGACTGCGTCGATGCTGCCGCGTCAGTCCATCAACAGCATTACTGCTGCGTAGCGCACGCCGGCAGTAGGTTCTCGCAGTCGCTAGTGCCGAGGTCGCAGAAGTCGAAGCAGGTAATCAGTCGACCCTCGAAGGTGGCAACCACCTCAAGCGAGCGATCGCTGGTCGCGACGTCGAAGCCAGGCTGACTCGTTGGTGACTGGCCGACCAAGCGGATCAGCTCCGCTGGATAGTCGATGCTGAGGACTACCCGCATCGGGTAGTAGCCGTCCAGGAATCGCCGCATGTAGGGTCCATTGCGCAGTCGGTATTGACCGCTGCCGATTTGGTACAGCGCCTTGCTCTCACCGCGAATACACAGGGTTGCATCCCGGTCGACATCCTCGAGCTGAACGCTGTGACCCTCTACCCAGGCGCGGCCGATGTTGACGCTGGAGGCGATCTCTAGATTCCGAATACCGCCGGCGCGGAACAGAATCTGCGCCGCGGGCACCGCATCGATGTTCTCGTGGCACTGCTCCAATCCGATCCAGCCGTCGGCGAGACTCTTCTCGGTGATCCGCACGCGGTTCAGATGGGCATGAGCGCCGTTGGCGGCCTCAGGGGGAAGGAACTCCAGCTCACCATCGCTGACCGCCGCGGTGCGCTCAAGCAGGTCCTGCTCGGCATCGAAGGCCTCCAGCCAGTCCTCTTCCACTGACCAGACTGGCGCCGAGACTGACATAGAGGCAAGCAGCCCGACGGTGAGCAAGTCACCGCGGCGAAGTTGCCGGCGATCAATTAGCGTGCCCAGACCAATTATCCTGAACATATGCCCCACTCCAGTCAGCTATCGCTTTGGGCAATTCTTGCATCGCTTGCCCTGCTGGTACTTCTTACAGCATTTTCCCGCCTTCTTACCCATCGCACGACCTCGCGTGTGGCGAACCGAAGGTCAAGCGGGGACGGCGGTCGATGCGCCGGCCTGAGCCATCTGCCTGGCCGCAGCGGCAAGCTCATTGTCGATCATCAAGAGACCTTCGCCACGGTCGCCGAACAGGCCCAGCCGACCCAAAATGTCCTTGACCGTCGCCTCTTCTTCGATCTGCTCGGTCACGAACCACTGCAGAAAGATGTTGGTTGCATGATCCTTTTCGGTCAGGGCATGGTCCACGATGTCGTTGATCGCGGCGGTGACCTCGCGCTCATGCGCCAAAGTCTGCTCAAACATCGCGAGCACGCTGTCGGCATCGGCCGGGGGTTCGTCGATCGCCGACAGACGCACGACCGCATCCTGATCGAGCAGGTAGCGATACATCTTCATCGCGTGCGTCATCTCTTCGCCCTGCTTGGCCATGAACCAGGCCGCAGTACCCTTAAGATTAGCGATCTCGGCCTGAGCTGACAGCGCAAGATAAAAATACGACGAAAAGAGTTCACGATTGATCTGCGCATTGATCAGCGCTGCCGTATCGTTTGAAATCATCGGCTTGGACTCCGGAGACAGTGTGAGGGAAACCGATCTGGGCCCTGGCCGAGCGCGCAGGGGCGCGCGGCACCAGGATTCTCGGCATGTCGGTTTTAAGTGACCACCCAACGCCCCTTTTCAAGGGAATGACCGATCAGAACAGGTGACAGGATACGATTGGTGCGTATCGTCAGCAAACCCCTTGCCCTCGATGCTCGAAACGCGCCAGTTCTCGCTATACTGCCGCCCGACCCCGCACCCGCGGGAACCAGCACCCCAGAGCCAAAGACCATGATCGAGATCGAGTACATCGTCAAAGACCAAAAGGGAGTTGAGAGATTGCGGACCACCGACAAGAAGGCTGCCGACGCCTACGACAAGGCGCTGGAGATCGCAGACCGTTTGGCGCAGATGCTGCGCGATGACGAGGTGGTGCCCGAGCTGGCCGACCCGGACATGGAAGAGCTGACCATCTATCTGGCCCGAAACGCCAAGAACGTCGAACGGGTGCTCAAGGGCAAGGCGCCTGAACCCGCGGCAGCGGCCTCCGACGAGGGCGGCAATGTCGCTCAGCTCAATGCCGTCGGCCGCCGCGCCGAGACGGCGTGATTCCCTTAGCGCCAGGCCATCAGCACTTCATTTTGCGATGCAAGGCAGCATCCCTGAGCAACCGCGCGTCGCAGTCGCCGGCGCCAGCGGCTTCATCGGTACCGCGCTCCTTCCACGGCTCGCCGAGCAGTATCGGGTCGTCGCGCTGACTCGCTCGCCAGCGCGGGCCAGTCAGCCGGACCCGAACGGACGGGTGCAGTGGAGACATTGCGATCTGTTCTGCGCCCGCGACGTCGACGCCGCGCTCACCGGTGTTGACTATGCGGTGTATCTGGTCCACTCGTTGGCGCCTTCGTCGCGTCTGACCCAGGCCAGCCCGCGCGACATGGACCTGGTGCTGGCGGACAACTTCGCGCGCGCGGCGGCGACCAATGGCGTAAAGCACATCGTGTTCGTCAGCGGTATCATGCCTCAGAGCTTCCGCTTCTCGCCGCTATTATGGAGCCGGCGCGAGGTCGAGATGGTGCTCGGGGCACGCGGCGTGCCGACTACGGCACTGCGAGCAAGCCTGGTGGTGGGAGCCGGCGGCACCGGTCCCGGTTTACTGGTCGATCTGGTGCGCGGATTGCCGCTGATCGCCTTGCCGCCGACGTCACGCTCACTGACGCGGCCGATCGCGCTCGTCGATCTGGTGCGCGCCATCCTTCACTGCCTGGGTCGGCCACGGGAGTTTGAAGGTAGCTTCGACGTCGGCGGCGCCGAACAACTGAGCTACGAGCAGATGGTACGCCAGGCCGCCGATGTGCTTGGGCTGCGGCGCACCTTCGTTCATCTACCCTTTTTGCCAAGCCGGCTCGCCTCCATCGCTGCCCGCCTCGTCAGCGCCGCACCGTCGCAGATGGTGGGCGCCATTGTCGAGAGTCTCCCCGAAGACACGGTGATGCAGGACAATCAGGTGCAACAGGCCATCGCCCCGGGTGCGGTCTCTTTTCGCGATGCGCTCGCCGCCGCCATCGATCCCGCCACCGGGAGAATGCGGCCGAACCCCCGTCAACCGGTGCGCGAACTCGATCGCGACCTGATCCGATCGCAGTCGCTCGTGCGCTCGATTCAGCGTGTACTGCTGCCGCCGGGCCAAGACGCCGCATGGGTGGCCGGCAACTACTTTCGCTGGCTCGGCAGCTGTCTGTGGCCGCTGGTCAGGACGCGCATCGACCATGACGGGTCGCTGGACGTCTGCCTGGCGTTTCCTCATCTCAGGCTGCTGTCGCTGACCCGTATGACCGACGAAAGCACCCCGCAACGGCAGGTCTACAGCATCGCCGGCGGACTACTGGCGCGCGGCAGCGGCGCCGGGCGCGCCCGCTTCGAATTCCAGACGCTGCTCGACGGGCGCTACACCATGACTGCCATTCATGACTATGCCCCTGCCCTGCCCTGGTATCTCTACATCCCGACCCAGGCGTTCGCACACCTGCGCGTCATGCGTTGGTATCAGCGCCGTCTGGCGAAACTGGCACGCTGATAATCGCCGTTTCGCGTCCGAGATGATCGCATTGTGTATCCCTGACGCGAGACCCTTCGGATACTCGTACGACCAAGCGCGCCGATCGTCATCCGGCTTCGCGCGCCTTGACGATCAAGCCATCGGTCACACGCAGCAGATCCGCATAGCTCTTACCGCCCTCGCTCAACACGGCATAGCGGCCGTTGACGATGATCAGCGGCACCGAGTTGACCTGATAGCGCGCGGCTAGCGTCTGGCCGCGTGCGAGTCGGGTCTCGACGGCAAAACCGTCGAAGAGCTTGCTGAATTCAGTGGTGTCGAGACCCTTTTTCGCGAGCCAGTCGACCATGGCCTCCTTGGTAAACAGCTGCGCGCGCTGGCCGCCGACGGCGTCGAACAGGTCCTGATCGACCTGTTCCAGCTGGCCGCTGTACTCAAGCGCGTAGAAGGCCCGTGCCAGGTTGGCCCATGCGGCGCGACCAAAGGTGACCGGGACGCGCTGAAAGCGGACGTCTTCAGCCAGTGTCGGCTTCCACTCCTCGATAAGCGGGTTGAGCTTGCCGCAGTGCGGGCAGCCGTAGGAGAAGAATTCCAGCACCTCGATCTTGTCCGGCTCTTCGACGGGCTGCGCCGGAACAATCGCGCGCCAGTCGCGGCCCTCGACTAGGTCGGCGAAGGCGCCCGGAGCAACCACTGATGCGGCAACGGCCCCGAGCAGGCATTGATTAAATCGGCGGCGGGTCATGGTCATCGCATTGGCTCCAAGGGTCTGGGGTCGGGTGTTTGGGGTCGGCGGGACCGGCCTCGACAGTGGCTTCCGATCGGATCGGCTCTGGCAGGCGTCTTGAATAGACCCGGATCGCGACCTAATCAATACCCGATCATACAGGGCGGAGGGTCCTGGCACGGGTATACAGCATCCACAGTGCCGCGGCCAACATGCCGGCGAACAGGATCAGTGCCCCGTTCGCGAGCGACAGGCCGAACAGCAGCAGACCCTTGTCGTCGCAGAACCCTGTTGCCATGAACAGAGATGGCCACTGCATGCCAAGCCATTCCACCAAGCGCTCGATCAGGCCCATCTCGCCGCCAATGCAGGTGACCGCATCCGGCGGCTGAAGTTGCAGCCAGCTCTGGTAACCGGCGGTAGCGACACCGGCCACCGCGACCACCGCGAACAGCCCGCCAGCGAGCAGCCCGAACCCATTACGCGGAATGGCCGCCACGGCCAACAGCGCCAGCAGCATAAATAGCAAGCGCTGGAAGATGCACAGATGGCAGGGGCTAAGATCAAGCCAGACGGTCAGCGCGATGCTGGCCAAGGCGACCAAGGCGCTGACAAGCGCGAGCAATGGCCAGAGCAGACGGTCGGTTCGAGTCTGAAACGTCATTGGCAGCGGCATCGGCGAATCGACGCGGTCGTGACGGAAAGCCTTCATCGGCCGGTTGCAGACAAACGCCAGTCCGGCGCATTCTGATGTAAAAGCCGCCGGCGATCGCCTTAGCCGACAGGCTACCTACGCCGCCAGCGATACTGACGGATATCCCGACGTGCCGAACGCCGACCAGAAGCAGACAACGAATGCCATTGATGCCGTCGACTGACTGCCGTCGACAGAGTTGGCAGAAGGATACAAGTTGCTGTCGATCTGCGGTTTGCGTCGACTTCAATATATGGCGGAGAGGGAGGGATTCGAACCCTCGATAGGCTGTTAACCTATACACACTTTCCAGGCGTGCTCCTTAAGCCACTCGGACACCTCTCCGGGAGCGAACGCCACTTCGGGTGGCCGGCCATCGCGGCCGGTCGGCGCTCGACAGCCAGCAAGAATAAGCGAAGCCAAGAACTGATGCAATCCGAACCACCGTCATCCCATTCGGCAACGGCTGCGGTGCGGGCAGCTCAGTCCGATGCCGGGACAGCCGATACCGGCTTGCAGCCGGGTGGACTTGCCGCCACTGCCGATCCGAACCGGCTGTACCAGCGCGCGGTGCAATGCGCCGAGGCAGAGGTGAACTTCCTACTCGACCGCTTTCAACGGCTGCGGGGGCGCCCTGCCCGACTGCTACGCGAGGACTTCTGCGGCACCGCCGCGGTCTGCTGCGAGTGGGTGGCGCGCGACCGACGCAACCGGGCGATCGGCGTCGATATCGACCCGGACGTGCTCGACTGGGCGCGCGTCAACAACCTGGCGCAACTGCACGAGGGCGCTGCCGAACGGGTTTCGCTGCACTGCGGCGACGTGCTGTCGGCCGAGACCGGGGATGCGGACATCATCGCCGCGATGAACTTCAGCTACTGGTTGTTCGACCGGCGTGCATCGCTGCTCGACTACTTTCGCCGCGTGCGCGCCCTGCTCGCCGATGACGGCGTGCTCTTTCTCGATGCCTACGGCGGCTACGATGCCTTTCGTGAAATCGTCGAAGAACGCACGGTCGAGGACGACGAGGGCCGCTTCACTTATATCTGGGAACAAGCATCTTACAACCCGATCAGTGGCGCCATGCGCTGTCATATCCACTTTGCCTTTGCCGACGGCTCGCGCCTCGAACGCGCCTTCAGTTACCAATGGCGGCTATGGACGCTGCCCGAGATTCGCGAACTGCTGGCAGAGGCCGGCTTCCGCCGTGTGATCTGTTACTGGCAGGGGTGGACCGAAGACGACGAGGCGGACGGTGTGTTCGAGCCTGCCGAACAGGCGGACGCCGATGCGGGATGGATCTGCTACATCAGTGCTGAGCGCTGAGCGGTGGGCCTTCGGTCCGCGCTCCTAATCGGATACATTCCGCCCGGCGGCTGGTCGCGGCGAGGCGCCGCTACTGCACCGAGCAAGCGCGTACGGCTGCAGCTAGGTCAAACCGAGGTCTGGCGGGCGATGACGTAGATGGTGGCGGAGAGTTCGAGCAGTTCAGCCCAGCGGAGTGCCTGTTCCAGCTCGGCGGCGCAAATGTAGGCACCCTGTCCGGCAACCAGACACCGCGGATAGTCGGCCAAGGTCTCGCCGATACGGGTGGCCGCCTTATCGACATCCTCCGCATCAATACTGAGCACCGGCACGCTGCCGAGGCGGCGCTCGCCTTCTTCATCGACCGGCTGAAAATCGCGCCCGGCGAAGGCCGCCGCCATCGAATAGGGACCGACCATCTTCAGCACCGCGCGCGCGTCGGGCCGTTGCAGATAGACCTCCCGATGTATCGCAAGCTCCAGCGCCGCGTCATCGGGCCGAGCGTCGGATGCCGGCCCGTCTTCCGGTTCAGCCCTCGGGTCGGCGTCCGGCTCGACGTCCGCGGCAGCGGCCAGCGAGCAGACCAGTAGATCCTCGCGCCGGGGCTCGCCGTCAATGACCGAGGTCACCATCCAGCATCGATCTTCGATCCGCATCGACGCAGCGCGCACCCGTGTGCCGCCAGCGCGCGGCCGCGCGAAGCAGCGCAGCAGTTCGTCGAGCGGATCATCGCCGTCGAAGTGCCCGTCGGCGAGGCCCCGAACGATGAAGTCGGCCACCGCCCGCGGATCGTCGATCGGCAGCTCGGGCGGATGCTCTTCGCCGGTGAGACGGCTGTCGGTGACGACGGCCAGGATATCGCGATCGTCCGGATATAAGGGCGCCTTGCCGCTGCTCGAGCGGTGGACCTCGATCTTCGGATAGTGAAGGTAATGGAAACCCTCGACCAGCAATAGATCGAGGCCGGCGGCGTCAAACCGCGCGGCCAGCCGCGGCAGATCGGGCTCGCCGGTGGCACGGCGGTCCATCAGCGTCCAGCCGTCGCTGGAGGCCAGCATGACCTGCTCGGCGCCGGCCTCGGCGATCTCGAAGCTGTCTTTGCCCGGCGTGTCGAGCTGGACGTCGTGATGGGTATGCTTGAGATAGGCCACGCGCAGCCCGCGCTCGCGCAACAAGGGCACCAGCTTGCGCAGCAGCGTGGTCTTGCCGGTGCCGCTGGGCGCAACAAAGCCGAGCGTCGGCAGCTTGCGATTCGTCATGGGCGCGTCTCCGTTTGTCGCCGCCTAATTGATCTGCTCAGTTGATGCAGGTGATTGATCCGCGCGATTGCTGAATCCTATGCCCGCGGCTGGGCCAGTGCGAGCCGGTCCGGGCCAGTGCGCACCCCGTGCTGTCTTGGACATTTGCGCGGCGAGCGCGCAGAATCTTGGGTCGCCCTAGTGCAGCAGCGCAGAGGTTCCGATACCGTCTCTGATCGTTGTCGTTGTCGTTGTCGTTGTCGTTGTCGTAATCGAGTATGCGCACAACACCGATTACGAATACGATTACGACAACGAACGCCCTAAGGATTTCCGCAGTTCGGCACTAGCTGCCGGTCTGGACCACAAAGGGGCCACAAACTGGCCGCCAAAGAGCAGCCCGCAGCCGATGATCGGCTGCTCCCCAGAAATCACCACAACCGAATCCTATCCAATCCCTATGGCGCAGTACATCTACACAATGAACCGCGTCGGCAAGGTCGTGCCGCCGAAGCGCGTGATCCTGCGCGACATCTCGCTTTCGTTCTTCCCGGGAGCCAAGATCGGCGTGCTCGGCCTGAACGGCTCCGGCAAGTCGACGCTGCTGCGCATCATGGCCGGCCTCGACACCGAAATCGAGGGCGAAGCGCGCCCACAGCCGGGCACCAATGTCGGTTTCCTGTCACAGGAACCGCAGCTCGATCCGCAAAAGGACGTCCGCGGCAACGTCGAGGAGGCCGTCGCGCCGATCAAGCAGGCGCTGGAGCGGCTGGATCAGGTGTATGCCGCCTATGCCGAGGCAGACGCCGATTTCGATGCACTGGCCAAGCAGCAGGCCGAGTTGGAAGACCTGATCCAGGCCACCGACGGCCACAACCTGGAACGCACGCTGGAGGTGGCCGCCGACGCGCTGCGCCTGCCGCCCTGGGAGGCCGATGTCACCAAGCTCTCCGGCGGTGAACGCCGCCGCGTCGCGCTGTGCCGGTTGCTGCTGTCAAAACCCGATATGCTGCTGCTGGACGAGCCGACCAACCACCTCGACGCCGAATCCGTTGCCTGGCTGGAGCGTTTCCTGCACGACTACCCGGGGACCGTGGTCGCAGTGACCCACGACCGCTACTTCCTCGACAATGTCGCGGGTTGGATACTGGAACTGGACCGCGGTCACGGCATCCCGTGGGAGGGAAACTACTCCAGCTGGCTGGAGCAGAAGGAGACCCGTCTGGAGCAGGAGGAGAAAACCGAGCAGGCGCGCATCAAGGCGATGAAACACGAACTCGAGTGGGTACGCGCCAATCCGAAGGGGCGTCATGCCAAAAGCAAGGCGCGCCTGGCACGCTTCGAGGAGCTCAGCTCGCAGGAATTCCAGTCGCGCAACGAGACCAACGAGATCTACATCCCGCCCGGGCCGCGCTTGGGCGATCTGGTGGTCGAGGCGCAGGGACTAGCCAAGTCCTTCGGCGACAACCTGCTCTACGACGATTTGTCATTCAATCTGCCCAGGGGCGGCATCGTCGGCATCATCGGCCCCAACGGCGCCGGCAAGACCACCCTGTTTCGCATCATCACCGGCCAAGAGCAGCCGGACGCGGGCACGCTGCGCGTCGGCGAGACCGTGGACATCGCCTATGTCGACCAGAGCCGCGACGCACTCAACGACGCCAAGACGGTCTGGGAGGAGATCTCGGACGGCGCCGACAACATCATCGTCGGGCGCTTCGAGATGCCGTCGCGCGCCTATGTGAGCCGCTTCAACTTCCGCGGCTCGGACCAGCAGAAGCGTATCGGCGACCTGTCCGGTGGCGAGCGCAATCGCGTTCACCTCGCCAAGCTGCTGAGGAGCGGAGGCAACCTGCTATTGCTCGACGAGCCGACCAACGATCTCGATGTCGAGACGCTGCGGGCACTGGAAGAGGCCATCTTGGCCTTTCCGGGCTGCATCGTCGTCATCAGCCATGACCGATGGTTCCTCGACCGCATCGCCACCCACATACTGGCCTTCGAGGGCGATTCCCGCGCGACCTGGTTCGAGGGAAACTATGCAGATTACGAGGCCGACCGTCACCAGCGGCTCGGCGCTGAGGCAGACCAGCCGCATCGCCTCCGCTACCGGCCCCTGAGTGCCTGATCAGGCGCCGATATCGAGCCCGTATCGACAGCGCTTCAGCCCGCGGTGAAGTCCGGCTTGCATCCAACGGCACAGGCTCAGCCCCCCGGCAGCGGACGCCTGCTCCGTCTGCTGCTCTTGGTCACCGCGCTCGTGCTGGGGCTGGCACTGGTGCTGATTCTCGACGGCGCGCGTCTAAGCCGGCTCGAGCGCAACGCCGAGGCGCAGACGCTCGCCAGCGCGGCGGCCGAAGGACTGGCATTCGCGCTGCGGGTCGAACAGGAGCGGATGCGCTCGCTGCTCGCCGCGCAGCGCCCGGCGATTGAAGTGGCGCTGTCCGGAGCACCGCGCGGCCAGCCCCCGGCGGCGCTTGAATCGCTATTGCGCGGCCGCTTGCCTGGGCTGCTCTCGGTCGATATCGAACAATCAGCCGCGGCGGCAGACGATACCTGGCTGACGGTCGTGGACGGCGCCGCCGTGATCAGGCACCGGATGCGCTTGGCCGATGAAGGCGCCGACCTGCATCGCCTGTCGCTGTCGCTGCGTTGCGGCGCAATCTGCGAATCGGCGGTGCCAATACATCCCGGGCTGCAAGCCCAACTCGTCTCCGACAATGGCGGCAGGGCAGCACTTGGAGCCATGCCGGAGAATCGTCCGGCCAATCCGGATGCGTCGTTCGTCGCTGACCTGTCCGCTGTCCCCGAGCCCTTGGCGCTGGCCAGCGCTGAACCGCCCGGGGCACCGGACTGGAGCATCGAGGTCTTCGCGCTCGCCGATGGCCCGGTCGCATCGCGGCTGCTGCTTCGGCTCGCGACAGGCATGCTCCTGGTGAGCGCCGCACTGGCCACCGCCTTCAGTCTGTTCCGCGCCATCCGTCGCGAGCGGCGATGGGCCGACGCCGAAGGGCAACGATCGCGTGACTACCAACGCAAGCTCGGCGCCTTGCTCGACGCCTGTACCGACGGCATCCTGCTGACGACCGCCGTCGGCCGGATCGAGCTGCTCAATCCGGCCGCCGAGTTGATGTTCGGGCAGTTGCGTGACGATCTGCTCGGCAGCGAGATCGCCGAATTGCTGCCGGAACTGCTGAGAGACGACAGCGTCCGTACCCCGCCCAACTCAGTCGCCGCGGCACTGCCCCTGATGCGCGATTTGACTGGCGTGCGCGTCGGCGGCGAGGCCTTTCCGGTGCGGGTATGGGTCCGGCATTTGCTGCTGGACACCGAGCCCTGCCTGCTGTTGGTGGTCCAGGACCTCACAGAGCAGACCCATCAGGCCAAGCAGCTGCAATTTCTGGAACAAAACGACGTCCTCACCGGCCTGCTCAACCGCCGCGAATTCGAGCGGCGCATGCAACGGATATTGAGCGCCGCGGCCGGCAGCGAGGGAGTGCATGTGCTGTGTTATATCGATATCGACCAGTTCAAGCTGGTCAACGACACCGCGGGGCATGCCGCCGGCGATGCGCTGGTTGAACAACTCGCGACGCTCTTCAAGGCCCAGCTCAACGATGCCGCGTTGATCGGACGCCTCGGGGGCGATGAGTTCGCCGCACTGTTCTCCGACCGGAGCGAGGCGCAGGCGTTGGCCGCCTGCGAAGGACTGATGCAGACGGTGCGCAATTTCCTGTTCACCTGGCGCGACCGCTCCTTCGACATTGCCATCAGCATCGGTTTGACCGCCTTTCTGCCGGATCATGACAGCGCGGCGATCGAGCTGGCCAAGGCCGACGTCGCCTGCCACATGGCAAAGCGCGAGGGCCGCGACCGCATCCACGTCTATCATGACGGCGACGCGGCAGTCGCACGTCATCATGGCGAGATGTACCAGGTCTCCGTCATCTCCAAGGCGCTGAACCGCGGCCGCTTCCGGCTCTACTCACAGCCGATCATGCCGCTCGCGGCCGGCAGCACCCGCCGCACCCATTACGAGATCTTGCTGCGCATGCTCGACGAGCGTGGCGAATTGGTCGAGCCTGATCAATTCATCCCGGCCGCCGAACGCTATATCTTGATGCCGGCAGTGGACCGCTGGGTCATCCATCAGCTGTTCAGCACCCAGGGCGAGCAGTTGCGTACCTGGCACGCGGAGAATCCGCAGGAGTTTCTGTTCGCCGTCAATCTTTCCGGCACCTCAGTCAACGACGAGAGCTTTCTGCCATTCCTGAGGCGCCAGTTCGAGGCGTTCGACATACCGCCATCGGGCATCTGCTTCGAGATCACCGAGACCGCGGCGCTGCGCAACCTCGGCGACGCGCGCGGCTTCATACACCAGCTGGCGAAGCTCGGCTGCACCTTCGCGCTGGACGACTTCGGCAGCGGACTGTCGTCCTATAGCTACCTGCGGGAGCTGCCGGTGAAATATCTAAAGATCGACGGCAGCTTCGTGCGCGACATGAACAGCAATCCGGTCAACCATGCCCTCGTGGCCTCTATCAATCAAATCGCGCACGTGCTCGGCTTGCAGACCATCGCCGAGTGGGCGGAGGACGACTCGACCATCAATCAACTGCGCGCACTCAATGTCGACTTCGCCCAGGGCTATGCGATCGGCACGCCGCTACCGGTGGTCGAGTCCGGGGCCGACATCATGAACGGCCTGGTGCATGTGGAAGCCCACAATGGTTGATCTGGATGCGGTGCTGACACGCGCGGAGGCATTGCTCGAGCGCGTAGAACATTGGCTCCCCGCCCAGGCAGGCGAGCCGGACTGGAGCGCGCGCGCCTGGCGCTGGCGCAGGCGCGGCGCCCGCGGCTGGCTAGAGGCCGTGCACCGGACGCACGAAATCGCGTTGTCGGATCTGTGCTGTATCGACGCCCAGCGCGACGAGATCGACCGCAATACGCGTCAGTTCCTCGCTGGCGCCGGTGCCAACAACGTGCTGCTCTGGGGCTCGCGCGGCACCGGCAAGTCGTCGCTTATCAAGGCGCTGTTCACCACCTATCGCAACCGCGGGCTGCGCCTGATCGAGATCGACAAGGACGACCTACTCGACCTGCCCGACATCATCGACCTGATCCACGGCCGGCCCGAGCGCTTCATCCTCTATTGCGACGACCTGTCGTTCGACGCCGGCGAATCAGGCTACAAGGCGCTGAAGGCGGTGCTCGACGGTTCCATCAGCGCCCCGCCGGACAACCTGCTGATTTACGCGACATCCAATCGACGCCACCTGCTGCCGGAGTTCCAGCAGGACAACCGCGAGACCCGCGTGGTCGATGGCGAGATCCACCACGGCGAGGGCGTCGAAGAGAAGATCTCGTTGTCGGACCGCTTCGGTCTGTGGCTGTCCTTCTACCCGTTCAGCCAAGACGAGTACCTGCGCGTCTGCCGCCACTGGCTGGAGCGCCTGCAAGTCGACCGCCCGCCCGACCGAGTCAACCGGGAGCAGATCGAGCGCGCCGCGCTGCAATGGGCGCTGCGCCGCGGCTCGCGCAGCGGCCGCACCGCCTGGCAGTTCGCCAGGGATTGGGCCGGCCGTCAACGCTTGGACCGGCGCTGAAGCTCTCGTGAGAGGTGTTGGGAGCGCGGCAAGACGGGGCGCCGTCCAAGGTTGGAGCCCTTGCGCCATCCAGGGTCACCGCTTCAACGGCATCGCCGGCAAGCGCAGTCTGCGTCAGCGGCGAGCGAGACTGACGAAGTCCATATCGAAGGCGTTTCTGTCGTCCCGCGGCCGATGTTCGCGGGCGATCTCTATCCAATCGGATGCGTCCCAATCGGGAAAGCGTGTGTCGCCCGCGATGTCGGCATCGACAAAGGTCAGCTGCATACGCTGAGCCATCGGCAACATCGCCCGGTAGATGCTCTCGCCACCGACCACCATGATCTCCCGCACACCGGCGGCCGCGTCGAGCGCGGCTTGCGGCGAGTCAACCACTTCGCAACGCGGCGGATGGAAGCCGGGGTCGCGGGAGATGACGATATGGCGTCGGCGCGGCAGCAGCCCCGGCAGAGACTCCCAGGTGCGCCGGCCCATGACGATGGGCTTATCGAGGGTTAGACGCTTGAAGTGCGCGAGATCAGCGGGCAGGCGCCAAGGCAGCGCATTGTCGCGGCCGATGATGCGGTCACGCGCCATGGCCGCAACCAGGGTGACCAAGGGTCCATTATCCAACATGCGGCGCTCGCCGATGCAAGGCTACCGGCGATGGTTCAGCGCCCCGCGAAGCGCGGCCGCATACCCCTCGATACTCGCCGCTCGCCACTCGTCAGTTCCCCGAGTAGGCGCCAAGGGCGAGCCGCAGCCGCTCGGCGACGGCATCGCGCAGCTGCACGGGGGCCGTCACCTCGACATCAGGACCGTATTTCAGGATGTCCATGATCAGCTCCGCCGGATTGCTGTAAGGCACGCGCAACTCATAGCGGCCGTCGTCGAGGGTGGTGCCGCGCTGGTCTCGATGCCAGTGTTCCTTGGCGACGTAGCGCGCCCGCACGGCGCTGAAGCGCAGCACCGCCTGGTGCTCCGGCTCACCGGCGAAGATGCCGTAGGAGCTGGCGAAATGGCGCTCGAGTTCGTCCGCGGCGACCTCGATGGCTGGATCATCGAGGGGCTTGGCCTGCTCCATTGCATCGACCGCGAAGGTACGCAGCCCGTCGCGCAGATGGCACCAGCCGTCCAGGTACCAGTTGTCGCGGTAGTGCACCAGACGCTGTGGGGAAACGTCACGGGTCTCGCGGCTCTCGCGCGAGCGGGTGTAATAGTGGACTGAGAGACGCTTGCGCTGGGCAAGCGCACCCGCGACGACCTGGAAGGCATCACCCTGATCGGGCCCGAGGCGCGCGGCCATCTGCAGCATGCGGATACGCCCTTGCAGCCCCTCAGAACCGGTGCGTTGCAGCTCGAGCAGCGAGTCGATGCGTTGCTGCAGCGGTTTCAGCATCGGCTCCAACAATCCGGGCTGGACGTCGGACAACAACTGCTGCACCGTCAAGAGCGCGTGCAGTTCCGAGGCGTTGAACCAGAGTCCGGGCAACTCGTACATCCGCCCCTCGGACTGGTCGTAACGGTAACCGTTGTAGTCACGGTCGTAGACGATCGGCGCATTCAGATAAAGGCGCATGTCTTCGATGATGCGCTTGACAGTGGCGCGCGAGCACTCCAGCTCCTGCTCCAAGCGCCGGCGAGACACCGCATGGCGCGCGCCTTGAAGAATGCGGTTGAGTTCGAAGATGCGGTCGAAGCGGTCCAATGCCGTTGCGTCGGCCCAGCATCAAAGCGATCCGGCGGCAAGGCCCGGCCGGGGCATCGCATCGGCGACCAAAGCCGGCGCCGACCACAGCCGCTCGAGATTGTAGAAGTCGCGCACCTTGGGCAACATGACATGGACGACGACACCGTTTAGGTCCACCAGTGCCCATTCGCCGTCCGCGACCCCTTCGCTGCCCAAGGCCGGTTCGCCTGCCTCCTTGGCGCGATAGGCAATCGTCTCGGCAATGGACTTGACATGCCGGTCCGAGGTGCCGGACGCCACGACCATGTAATCGGTGATGGCGGTCTTACCGCGTACGTCCATCACCGCGACGTCTCGCGCCTTCATGTCATTCAAGGTCTCGACGACCAAGTCTCTTAGTTGCTCAAGCTGCATCATGTCCCCTCTGGGCTGGTGGATCGGAGTTGCTTGCGGACGGACCCAGCACTGTCCGTTCGGAATAACAGGCCTCGCGACGCGCGATTGCGAGCGCGGCGTCCGGCAACAGATAACGTGGACTGGCGCCCGCGGCCAACATTTTGCGGATGCGGGTCGAGGAGATATCCAGCTGCGTGACCTCTTCCACCCAAATGCGTCCCGCGGGCGCCTGCTGCAAATGCCTTCGATCGCTGGTCAGGCGACGTTCCAACTCGGCGCGCAGCGCGGGATCGCGCGGAAGCGGCGCCCCTGGGCGCTGCATCACGACCAGATGCGCCAACGCCAGAATGTCGCGCGGGCGGTGCCAATCGAAGAAACCGCTGAAGGCATCTGCGCCCACCAGAAAACAGATGGGTCGTTTCGCGCCCAGTTCGGTGCGCAGCGATGCAAGTGTGTCAACGCTGTAGGAACGGCCGGTCCGGGCGATCTCACGATCGTCTGCACGCAGACCCGGCTCGCCGCCAATGGCCGCCTCCACCATCGCGAGCCGATGCACCGCACTGGCAACAGGCTGCTCACGATGCACAGGGACATTGAGCGGCAGCAGCCTCAATTCCCCGAGGCCCAGCGTCTGGTGCACATCGAGGGCAGCGCGGAGGTGACCGAAGTGGATTGGGTCGAAGGTGCCGCCGAAGATACCAATCATGCCGCTGACCGCGCCTGCTCGCCGCGGCCCCGCCGCGCATCGAGCCGAGACGCCGCGCCAGCGCGCTCAGGTGCGCACATGCCCATCGCCGAGGACGACGAACTTCAGCGATGTCAGGCCCTCGAGCCCAACCGGCCCGCGGGCATGGAATTTGTCGGTGCTGATGCCGATCTCGGCGCCGAGTCCATATTCGAAGCCATCGGCGAAGCGGGTCGAGGCATTGACCATGACGGAACTCGAGTCGACCTCGCGCAGGAACCGCCGCGCCCGGCCGTAGTCCTCGGTCACGATGCTGTCGGTGTGGTGCGAGCCGTGGGTCTCGATATGGTCGATCGCCGCGTCCAGGTCCGCCACCACGCGCACGGCCAGGATGGGCGCCAGATACTCGGTATCCCAGTCGAGGTCGCTGGCCGCTGTTGCGCCGTCGAGCAGGTTCAGCGTACGCGGGCAGCCGCGCAGCTCGACGCCCTGCTCCGCCAGCGCGGCGCCGAGCCGCGGCAGGATCTCGGCAGCGACGCCTTCCGCCACCAACAGCGTCTCCATGGTGTTGCAGGTGCCGTAGCGCTGGGTCTTGGCGTTCATGGCCACCGCAAAGGCCTTCTCCAGATCCGCGCGATCATCGATGTAGACGTGGCAGATGCCGTCCAGGTGCTTGATGACCGGAACGCGCGCATCACGGCTGATGCGCTCGATCAGGCCCTTGCCGCCGCGCGGGATGATGACGTCGATATGCTGCGGGCTGCTGATCATCGCGCCGACCGCCGCCCGATCGGTGGTCGCGAGCACCTGCACGGCATCCGCCGGCAGCGACGCGCGCTCGAGACCCCGACGGATGGCGGCGGCAATGGCCTGGTTGGAGCGAAACGCCTCCGAGCCGCCGCGAAGCACCGTGGCGTTGCCGGACTTGAGACACAGGGCCGCGGCATCCGCGGTCACATTGGGCCGCGACTCATAGATGATGCCGACCACCCCCAGTGGCACGCGCATGCGCCCGACCTGGATACCTGATGGCCGGTAACTCAGATCGCTGATGGCGCCGATGGGATCGGGCAGTGCGACGATCTGATGCAGGCCCTCGATCATCGCGTCGATGCGTCCCGGTGTCAGTTCCAAGCGGTCGAGCAACGCCGCGTCTAGTCCTTTCGCGGCGCCCGCCTCTAGATCACCGGCATTGGCCTGGGCCAGCCCGTCACGGTGCTGATCCAGATCCTCGGCGATGGCCGCCAGCGCGACGTTCTTGGCGGCGGTCTCCGCGCGCGCGATCAGGCGCGATGCGGCGCGGGCACGGGCGCCGATCTCTGCCATATAGGCCTCGATGTCGATGATCTCTGCTTCGGTCATCCGTTGGGACATGGGCTGCATTTGAATACTTGCATCGGAAGGCCTCCGATTCTACACCGGCTTGGTGCTCGCGGCAGTCGCCCGGTGCCGCACGGGAGGACGGCCTGCCGCTGCAGCGCCTCCGATCAGGCGCCAATGACCGAGGATCGACGCCGCGCAGCGCGGTCGGACCCGGATCTCGGACCCCGATCAGGCCTGCCGCGCCCCTGCCGGTCTGGCCAGGCCCTCGGCGATCCTGGCGAACAAGGTCCAAGGGTCGACGCTGGCGTGCCCTTTGATAGCGAGGTCCGCCTCGGCGCAGCGCGCCAACAGCGACCACAACTGTTCCAGCGGGTAACGCTTGGCCGCGGCGAGCACAGCCGGGCGGCGGGCATCATAGACCTGATACGCCTTTAACACCGCGCCGAGGTCTTGGTTCCGCGACAGTGCAAAACCGACCGCGGCCAGCTTGCGGATCTCGCGCGCCAGCACCCAGAGCACCAGCGGCTCAGGCGTACCCTCACCGGCAAGTCCACGCAGCACCCGATCCACGCGGGCGCGATCGCCGGCCATTGCCGCGTCGGTGAGATCGAACAAGGAATAGCGTGCGCTGTCGTTGACGGCGGCCAGCAGGGCCTCGGCGTCCAGCAGGCCGGGCTCGCGCAGCAGCCTGAGCTTGGCGATCTCCTGGGCGGCGGCCGGCAGATTGCCCTCGACACGTTCCGTCAGCAGCGCCAGTGCCTCCGGCGTCGGCTGGAAACCGGCCGTCTGCAGCCGCTGGCGCAGCCATTGTTGGAGCTGGCGGCCCTGCAGCTGGCGTACCTGTACGATGACGCCGACCTTGTCCAGCAGCGCTGCCCACTTGGATTTCAGCACCTTCCAATCGAGGTTGGGCGCGAGCAGCAACAGCAGCACATCATCGGTAACCCGATCAAAATAACGGCGCAGCGCGTCCGCACCCTCGCGCCCAATGCCGTCACCCGAGATGCGCAGCTCGATCATGCGCCGCTCGGCGAACAGCGACAAGGAACCGGCCTCGGCCGCCAGCGCCGACCAATCGAAGTGCGCATGATGCTCCAGACAGACCCGTTCGCTGAAGCCTTGTTCGCGCGCGCGGCGGCGAATCGCATCGGCGGCCTCGCCCAGTTGCAGCGGCTCGTCGCCGAATACCAGATAGATCGGCGCCAGCCCGCGCTCCAGCGCCTGATCGAGTTGTTGCGGCGGGCATTGCATGTCGAGTGCGTCGGGCCTGGGCCCTTGGCTCAGGTTGACCCGGACGCCTGGCGCGAGGCCAAGGTCGAGCGCAGGCGCAGCAGGACCTGGTCGGCGGCATCGCTGACCAGGTCCTGATAAATGATGTCGGACTCCTGCTGTTTGCCGAGGACCGAGACATCGGGATTGTCGTCGAAGGTGCGGTCCAGCGTGATCATCTGAGACGGCATCACCAGGTTGCCGGCACCATCCTGGGCCTCGAAGCGCACGCGGTAGGTGAGCATATAGGCCAATGCCTTGCCGCTCTGATCAAGCGCGACGACGCGCGAGTCGCGCGACTCGGACAGGATGCGCAAGGTCAGCCCGGCGTCGGCCGGGTTGCGCGTCGTTTGCACGCCGCTGCCGGGCAGCCGGTCCTGAATCGCCGTGCCAACCGCCCCCCCGGCCTGGACATATAAGGGGCTCAAGTCGGGCGGAAGATCGACGCTTCCGCGTAGATGGAAGCCGCACCCGCCGAGCACCAGCATGACCAGCGCCGCGATTAGCGCAACCGGAAATGGCAACGCGGACAGCGATACCGCCCCGTCGCGACCCAGCCGCGAACCCCTTTGGTGCGCCATCACTTGGCCACCACGTTGACCAGCTTGTTAGGCACCACGATGACCTTGCGCACGGTCGCGCCATCGATGAAGCGCAGCACATTGTCGTTGGCCAGCGCGGCCGCCTCGACCGCCGCCTGATCGGCACCGGCCGGCACCTGCACCTTGCCGCGCACCTTGCCGTTGACCTGCACCACGTACTCGATGCTGTCCTGCTTAAGCGCCGCCTCCGCGACGGCCGGCCAAGCCGAGCGCAGAATGTCGTCGCCGTAGCCCAGCGTCCGCCAGAGATGATGCGTGACATGCGGCGCGATCGGCGCCAGCAGCCGCAGCACGATGCCGAGGCCCTCGCCCAGCACGGCGCGACCGCCGGCGCTGGTCAGGTCCAGTCGATAGAGCGCGTTGACCATGCTCATACAAGCGGACACCACGGTGTTGAATTGGTGGCGCTCGTAATCGAAGAGTGCCTTTTTCAGCGCCCTATGGACCTCACGCCGCGTGCTGGCGGCGGCCTCGTCGAGCACATCCGGGGTATCGATCAAGTCGGGCGCGGCCGCGTCGCCGCTAGCGGCGATCGACTCCGCATTGTTCATGGCGAGGGTCCAGAGCCGTTTCAAGAAGCGTGACGCGCCCTCGACCCCTTCATCGTTCCACTCCAACGACTGGTCCGGCGGCGAGGTAAACATGGTATAGAGCCGCACGGTGTCGGCGCCGTAGCGTTGCGTCAGCAGTTCCGGATCGACGCCGTTGTTCTTCGACTTCGACATCTTCTCGATGCCACCGAAGGTCACTGGTTGGCCGTCCGCCTTCAGCACACCGCCAAGCAGCTTCCCCTTATCGTCGCGGCTGACCTCGACCTCGGCCGGATTGAACCAGCGCTTGCGCCCGTCGGCGTCCTCACGGAACCAGGTCTCGGCGACGACCATGCCTTGTGTCAGCAGATTGGTGAAGGGCTCGTCGCAATCCACCAGCCCCTCGTCGCGCATCAGCTTGTGGAAGAAACGGGCGTAGAGCAGGTGCAGTACCGCGTGCTCGATGCCGCCGACGTACTGGTCGACCGGCAGCCAGTAGCGCGCGCGCTCGTCGAGCATGGCGGTATCGCAATCGGCCGAGCAGTAGCGGGCGTAGTACCAGCTGGACTCGAAGAAGGTATCGAAGGTGTCAGTCTCTCGAAACTCGCCGTTGGCCAGTTTCGAGAAGGATTCCATCCGTTTCAGTGGCGAGCCGGAGCCATCCACCACGACATCCTCCGGCAGGCGCACCGGGAGGTCAGTCTCGGCCCGCACGGTCCCGTCCGGCCGATGCACCACCGGGATCGGGCAGCCCCAGTAGCGTTGACGTGAGACGCCCCAGTCGCGCAGCCGGAAGTTGACGCGTTTCTCGCCCTTGCCGTGCTCGGCGAGCCAGGCGGCGATGGCGTCGAAGGCCTGCTCGGAGCTGAGGCCGTCGAATTGGGCTGAATTGGTCAACAGGCCCTTCTCGAGGTAGGCCCCGTCCTCGATGCCGCAGGCGCTGCCATCGCTCGAGACGATGACCTGGCGCTTCGGGATGCCGTAGCGCTCGGCGAACTCCCAGTCGCGCTGATCGTGCGCCGGTACGGCCATGACGGCACCGGTGCCGTAGCCCATCAGCACAAAGTTGGCGGCGAAGATAGGCACCGGCTCGCCGGTGATCGGATGCAGGGCATTGAGCCCGAGCCGGTAGCCCTTCTTCTCCATCGTCTCCAGCTCGGCCTCCGAGGTGCCGCCGTGACGGCATTCGTCGATGAAGGCGGCGAGTTCGGCATTGCCCTCGGCGGCACGCCGGGCCAGCGGATGCTCCGCGGCAACGGCCACGTAGGTCACGCCCATCACTGTATCGGGGCGCGTGGTATAGATACCGAAGCATTGCTCCGATCCCTCGATACCGAACTCCATATAGACGCCCTCGGAGCGACCGATCCAGTTGCGCTGCATGGTGCGCACCTGATCCGGCCAGCCGTCAAGGCCATCGATGACGGCGAGCAACTCCTCGGCATAGTCGGTGATGCGCACCGACCACTGCTCGATCTCGCGCTTCTCGACCGGCGCACCGGAGCGCCAGCCCTTGCCGTCGATGACCTGCTCGTTGGCGAGCACGGTCTGATCGACCGGGTCCCAGTTGACCAGGGCGTTGGCGCGGTAGGCCAGTCCCTTGTCGATCAGGCGCGTGAACAGCCATTGTTCCCAGCGGTAGTAGTCCGGGTCGCAGGTGGAGAGTTCGCGCTGCCAGTCGTAGCCGAAGCCGAGCTGCTTCAGCTGGCCCTTCATGTAATCGATATTGGATCGGGTCCAGGTCGACGGCGGAATGGCGTTTTGGATGGCCGCGTTCTCCGCCGGCAGACCGAAGGCATCCCAGCCCATTGGCTGCAGCACGTTCTTGCCCAACATCCGCTGGTAACGGGCGATGACGTCGCCGATGGTGTAGTTGCGCACATGCCCCATGTGCAGCCGCCCGGACGGGTACGGAAACATCGATAGGCAGTAAAACTTCTCGCGGCTTGGGTCCTCGACGGCGCGGAAGGTCTGTTCGGTCTCCCAATACTGCTGGGCCGCGTCCTCGATGGCACGCGGATCGTACTCACTCTGCATCGGATGGGTCTCTGGAACTGTGCTGGCGGACGTTGTGGGGACCAAGATGAAAACCGATTTCGGCCGGCGCGACCGATCAACCGGAAAGGATACCGCAAACCGGAGGCTTTGATTCGAAGCCGCTCAATGGGTTACTTTTGCGAGATTGTGCCCTGCGCGAACCGATCCCTCCGCGGAAATGACGACATGAACCAAGAGAATCCCCACCGTCTCATCTGGATAAACACTAGGCTGGCGCGCTGGTCGGCCGCGGCCTTGGTGCTGACGCTGTTCAGCGGCTGCGCGCAGATGCAATTCCCGTCGCTGCCGGAGAGCCTCACCGGCGCCCGCGACGCGGAGCAAGACGGCGAACAGCTGGCATCGGGCCAGGACGATTCTACGGAAATCGCCGAGCAGACGGAGCCGGAACCCGTTCCGGAACCTCAGGAGGTGCAGAAGCCGGGCCAGCTCTATGAGTGGAGCGGCGACGGGCGCAGCATCACGCGTATCGTCATCGACACCAACGAACAGAAGGCCCGCTTCTACGACGGCAGCGACCAAGTCGGCTGGACCACCATCGCCAGCGGCGTATCCAAGCACCCAACCCCGCGCGGTGAGTTCGCGATCATCGAGAAGGTGAAGGACAAGCGCTCGAACCTCTATGGCAAGATCGTTAACCGCAGCGGCCAGGTGATCAAGGGCAGCGCCACCGGCAAAGATCGCGTGCCGCCTGGTGGTCGCTTCGTCGGCGCAAACATGCCCCACTTCATGCGCATGACCTACGACGGCATCGGCATGCATGCCGGACCAATACCGCGGCCGGGCCAGCCTGCCTCGCACGGCTGCATCCGGATGCCGAAGGAGGTCGCGGCTGCCGTATTCAAACACGCCGGCAACGGCACGCCGGTGACCGTTATCGGCAGCGGGCCGGACTACGGCAACTATGCCGAGCGCGTTGCGCGCCAGCAGGCGGAAGAACGCGCACGGCGCGCCGCTAGCGCCGCGGCCGCGGCGGGCACGCCGCTGGACGGCCTGGACGCGGAAATCGAGACCATCAAACGTGCCGAGGAAGCAGCCAGTTCGGCAACCGGTTCGGAAACGGGCACAGCACGCCAGGGAGCCGATGCAGCGCCGAGACCAGCGCCAAGTCAGTCCGCCGCGGCACCTTCGCGCTCTGCCGGCGGCAGCACTGCCGATCAATCGGGCGCGCGCGGCGACGACGGTGCCGCAAGCGATGATGGCGGCGCAAATGGCAGCTTCGACGACACTCCAGCCGAGAGCACGGCCGACGGCGGTCCGCCGAGCTTTAGCCCGCCGCCCCCACCTCCTCGGGTGCGTTCGGCAAGCGACACGGCGTCTCCGGATTCACCGGGCACCGCGGCGCTCATGGAGCCGCAGGCAGTATCCCTTGAGCCGTCAGAGTCGCCGACCGTCTCGGTTCCAGTAGCGGTCAGCGCCGTAGCGCCAGCGAACTCGCCGCCGACGGAATCGGGCATGGCCACCGCTGCGCTCAGGGCGACGGAGTTGGAGTCGGAACCGGCTCAGATTGCTCCCGTTCGCGCAACACCGCCACAGCACGACGTCGCGCCCACGCTTACACCGAAGACGCCTGATCTCGGGCCGCCTGCTCCTCCACCATCGATGCGCTCGGCGAATCAGCCAAAACCCGACGATCAGGCTGGCTGACTCGCCCAGCCGAACTAGGCGACGTTGCTCGGGATGCGGATCTTCTGTCCGACAAAGATAAGGTCTGGATCCTTGATGACCTCACGGTTGGCCTCGAAGATCTTGGGATAGTCGTTGGCGTTGCCGTAGAACTTGGCGGCGATCTTCGACAGCGTGTCCCCGGAAGCGATCTCGTAGTACTCGACGTCGCCCGGCAGCGGCGGCGACATCAGGCCCTGAATCCTCACGTCGCTGACGCCCTGGATGTTGCCTGCCATCAGCACGGCCTTCTCCACCGCCGCGGGATCATCGGCACTACCGGTTAGCTCGATCACGCCGTCACTGTTGTACTTGACGCCCAGATCCTTGATGCCGGGGTTATCGGCCTCGAGGAACTCGCGCACCTTCTCATCCGCCTCCGACTCCTTGCCGATGATCTTTCGCCCAATTTCTTTCGCAAACCCAAATAAGCCCATGCTATCGCCCTCGATATGGTGATGGATTGAATTCTGACAGGAATCGCCTCAGACCGGCGATACATGACACTTCGGGCCGAGACCCTAGCCGCAATGATGCGCGCCCAACGCAAGCTTGTCGCAACCAAGCCGACCTTGTCCATCATTGTTCCGAATGGTCAGCGCGAAACGACGTCATTCGACTACACCGCCGGCATCGCGCGTCAGGGATTGGATGTCGACCCCTGACGGGAATGCCGAACGCCTCCGGCCCCAGGCGCCTCCCGATCAAGAGGCGCTCACTGACGCTCACTGAACAGGGACCCCGGGAAAACCCGGGACGCAGTCGCGGACATGGCCGTTCGGCAGCCGAGACGTTACAATTCCGTCCCCAAGCCTGAAAGTACAAGGTGGCCCAGCACGCCCTTGCCCTCGTAGCTCAGTAGGATAGAGCAGCCGCCTCCTAAGCGGCAGGTCACAGGTTCGAATCCTGTCGAGGGCGCCATTTTTTCTCTTTCATTTATGCGCTTAGGCAGCCCCTTCCAGGCTCTTTCCCGCCGCGATATCGGTAACGTTACCGAATCGTTACTCACCGTCCAACAACCCAACCGTCAGCCGCACATTCTCCGGCGCCAGGTGCGCCAGCGCGATCGCCTGCAGCTCGTCGATGTTCTCGATTTGATCCATCGGCTCCAGCCGCGCCGAGATCGAGGTCTGGAAGCGCCAGTAGTTGCGCGCCGGCAGCAGCGTGCGCGCGGTGACGTGGTCGGTGCCGGTGGCGCCGGTCATCAGCGCCTGCAGGATGGCCGAGCCGTGGCCGAAGATGGTGCGCGGCACCTTGGTGCGGCCCTCCGGCGGCGCGCCGGTGCCGAAGCTCGCCACCACCACGTTATCCAGCGCGCGGGTGCGCCCGCCGTGGTGCTCGGCGACCGCCTCGGAGATCGCCACCACCACCGGGTTGTTGGCGGTCATGCCGCCGTCGGCCATCGGGTGGCTGACGCCGGTGTCGTCGATCACCATCAGGTGCGGGTCCCAGAACAGCGGCGCGGCGGTCGAGGCGCGGCACACCTCCCATACCGGCAGGTGCTTGTGCTCCTCCTTGGCCGAGCTGAACACCTGCACCGAGAGCGTCTGCAGATCGTAGGACAGCGCCAGCGTCGGCAGCTTGAGATCACCCATGCGGCGTCGCGGAAGATCGAGCGCAGCAGCGCCTCCAGGCCGGCAGCGTCGTACTTCGCCATCAGGCCGGCCCGGGCCGCCAGCCGCCGCGCGCGCTCGGACACCGTCGCCGGCGTCGCGAACGCCACCCGCGCGCCGTTCACCCACATCTCGTGCGCCTCGCGCGCGTTCATGCCCATCGCCAAGCCGCAGCCGATCACCGCCCCCACCGAGGTGCCGGCGATCAGATCGACGTGCTGATAGGCCGGCGCGCCGAGGTGCTTCTCCAGACGCTCCAGCCACACCACCGGCACGATGCCGCGAATGCCGCCGCCGTCGAGCGTGAGGATGCGATAGGGCTTGGGGTGGATTCCGAAGGCGTCCGCCAATTCGGTGATTCTCATGATGGCTGTCTCTCGATCGGCAGCACCGCGAAGGGCCACGCGATCCGGAGCAGGAGCCGTGCGCCGGGACGGGGAGAAACCGAGCGGCGGACGGCGAGCGGGACGGATGAATTTATCCGTAATACGAATACGATAGACTACGAT
>CAVPHF010000011.1:0-93196 GCA_963704155.1 uncultured Gammaproteobacteria bacterium | reverse complement strand
TGGTGGATGGCCTTCAATATGGCCTCCGATAATCCCATTCTTGGCGGTGGAATGGGCGCTTTTACGCGGTACAACTTCATGCTCTATGCGCCTGAGCCGGATCGTGTGCATGACGCCCACAGTATCTATTTCGAAGTGCTGGGCGAGCAGGGATTTGTTGGACTCGCGATCTTTCTAGCGCTCGGGATCGCAACTTTGGTGCAGGGAAGCAAGATACGTAAGCGGGCGTCTAAGATTCGAGACTTGCGCTGGGCTTATGACTTGGCAACGATGACCCAACTGAGCCTCATCGGATACGCTGTTTCCGGGATCTTCTTAGGCCTTGCCTATTTTGATTTCGTTTACATGTTGGTCGCGCTCATGGTGGGAACCGCGCTTGTCGTAGATAAGCAGCTGCGCGATGATCCCACTCTTCAAACCCATGAGAGGCGCAGTCCGGCGATTGTTGACCCCAGACTGAGCGGTCAGCTTGCGAGACGGGATGCATCTCGGCAAAGCACCCCGCCCAATGCGCGGGAATGGAGTTGGAGTTTGGCGGGGTTATGGCGTTTCGCGAAGAGTTGGTACCAGAAATTGTAAGGCGCAACGGACGCGGCCTCGATGCGATCTTTCTTCCGGAAGTATGTTTGAAGCTTATGAAAATGCTATACCAAGCGGTTCGGTAGAGGCGAACGGGCTCGGTAGGTCGGCAGAAACGGGCACTGTGAAGGCTTGGGTCCCTCTCTAGGGAGCTTCCCGGAGATATAGGGACCATCTTTGGTGCGGCATCCGGAGGCGTGGGCCGTTGTACGGAGAGCGCTCCCTCGCAATGATTTCCTCAACCGACGCCTTCTGCGCCACCGGACAACGGGAGCCCACCGGTCAGCATGCCTTCGATCAGGTCTGCGCCAAGCACGGCATCGAGCATCGCCTCATCAGGCCGAGGCACCCGCAGACCAACGGCATGATCGAGCGCTTCAACGGGCGCGTCAGCGAGGTGCTGCAGACCACCCGGTTCCGATTCGGCGAACACCTGCGCGACACCCTCACGCGCTACGTCAGGCTCTACAGTCAACACATCCCGCAGCGGGCACTGAAACACTTAGGCGATTTCTGTCAAATCTCATGCCAGCTGACTTGTCTCGACGCCCGCCTTCCGTGTCGCACCGCCAATCATATGGCTCGGCTATGCTCCTGCCGGTCCTCCTTGAAGGCGAACCTCAATCCGGCGTCATCTGGTACGAGATTTTCCGGCAATCGCCTTAAGCCCCACCGATTGCCTGAAGCAGTGGCAGCTCGAGCGACCTGGGCTCTTTCGTATGCGCATCTATAACCAGACGGGACTTGACAATTAAGGATGCGTTGACGCGTTTCGACACTGACGGCTGCACGATCGGCATTGGCCAGATCAAACTGACGGCACGCGGGCGCTTCCATGGCTCTTCGGAGTAACAGGTCCAATTTGTCTGCTGAACCGCACTGCGCTTTGCCAGTCAGCTCAGTAAGAAGGTACGCGCGGGAAAATGTGCGCCAAGTGAGAGCCGGGCTCGAGCAGAACCAAGGCGGGAAAGTACAAACCTACTAAGTGCAGAACCTGCGTGGACGGGCGTTTTCGATCGCCTCAGCCTCCGCGTTCACACCCACGCGGTCGGGTGCTGGCGGTCTGTCGAAGGCGGGGATCCGGTCAGTTTTTGGCTGAATGCGGAAAATAGCGATACCATGGTGAGGGCATCGCCTCACGAATAATTGAGAAAACAGTATGTTCAATAACAATGTGATTCAGTTTCTCGTCGTCAAGATACTGCCAGGGCTCGCCTCGCTGCTGTTGGCTTCGATCATAGTCTCACCAAAACCAGTAGCAGATGCGGAGCAGGCAAGTCTTGACGCAGCCTCCTACCTAGCGCATGCCTTTACGATTGGTCTCGATTTTGACTTGAATTATGAGAATGAACCGTATGACCGAAAGGGATATTTTAACACTGAGACCGGGCTTCCCAGTCACCCCATCGGGCCTGGTCTGCTTGCGGCGCCTTTTGTAGCCGTATTTTCAGTGGTCGACCGTTTTCTCGGAAATCCCGTAGTGGATGATCATAACGAATACATTTATTCTTGGAGTCGCTTTGGGTTCTATTTCTCCGGAATCCTTTACTTCTTCCTGGGGATTTGGCTCTATCGCGACTTAGCCCGGACCTTGGCGCCGCGCATGAGTCCCCTGCTAGTTCTAATTCCTGCGCTAGGTTCCGGGGTAGTTTATTACGTGTACCACGACGGATACCTTGGCCATTCGTTTCAGTTCTTTTCTTTTGCGCTGGTGGTTTGGGCTTCTGGGATGGGGTGGCTCAATACAGCTGCGGGAAAACCGGCTGCGACCTATCTACTGACGAGCGCTTTCGCCGTAGCCCTGAGTCACTTGATCCGGCCGGCCGATCTAAATGTTGTGCTGCTTCCATTCTTGACCGCCGCCGCAATCTCGGTTTTTCATGTGCCGGACAAACCTCTTGCTAGAGTCTGGCAGGCATTTTCTACTCGATATGTCTTCGGCTTAGTGATTGCGTTGACGTCCCTTTCGCTCGCTTATCTGTATTTGTACGACACGCCGTTCCCTTTGCCGTCAGATATGTATGGCGCTGGCCGCGGTGATGTCAAAGTGGTGTCTGATCTTCGACAGGGGGGGGTGGCCGAGACGATACCAATTATCTCGAAGCTACTTGGCCGACTCAACTACCTGCCAGACATCCTTTTCAGCTCCGAGTTCGGGGTCTTTTACACGAGTCCGTTGATTCCATTTGGGTTGGGAATTCTTTTCCTCGGCTTGGCTCTGTCCGTGTCAAAAAAGCCCTTGGGTGTGGCTGCTGCGGTTGGTCTAGTGCTAGCCTATGTGGCGTTGCCCGTGGCCGTTGTGTTGCACTGGCAGACTACTGCCAGCGCGTATGGCTGGCGCTACTTGTTTTCGCTTCTCGCAGCAGGATACGTGGGTTTGATGGCGACCCATGTGTTCTGGATCAGTCGGAGGCGAGCCAAGGTTTTATATCAGGCGTTTTTAATTTCGCTGCTTGCTTTGAGTCTCGTTGGAATTCTCAGTCAGTCGTTTTGGGGTACGTCGTCTCGGCTGCATTTCCATATAGGCGAGAATGTCTTTGGCGTGTACCATGGGACGATCTACGAAGAGTACCCGTGCTGTAGTGGCCTGGGCTATTTGACAAAGCTTTCTGAAGATATTACAAAACCAAGCGCCTGGGCGTCTATGTTCGCGCACCGAATGCCGGGCTACTTTGTCGCCTCGGCGTTAGATGGCGCGAATGTTGATCTTGTGGCTTTCGGTCAGAGGTTCGGAATACCTGTTGACAAGCTACAGGCTGGGGCGGAGCGTTACGCGAGTTTGCCGCCGTCGGTAACGATTCAGTTACTGTTGGCATTCGGCATTACTACGTTTGGGATCTGGTATATGGGTTTCTCGCGTGTAAACGAAGGTGCGCTCCGGGCACGGCGGTTGCGCGATGCTGATGCATAGATTGTGTTGCTGCTGTGGTCTGCATGCCTCGCGTCCGCGCTATTCGAGCTTCAGCATGTTGCGCGTCGAGATTAAGTCTTCATTGTTGGAAGCAGCGGGAAGTGGTCGTTGACTTTCTTGCTGTACCCCGAGGCGCATCGTTGCCCACAACTCCTGCGGCCAGGTCTCCGTCGGGGCGGGGGACAGCGCTGAAGACTTCGTGCAGTTCCTCCGTCGACACCTGGGGCGGGGGGAGAACGATGGGTCAAGGAGCGGGTGCGCCCTGTCTGTTGGCAGGCGCTGAGCGAAGCGGACAGGGCGGCAAGCTCCCGAGAGATCGCGATGTCCAATCCGCCCAATCGCGCGGGGATCGCCCGCCGTGTCTGTCCGTTTTTGTATTAGGCCATTGCCAATGCCGAGGCGAAGCCGATGGGCGTTTGGGTTGGACTGATGCGTCTGCATCGTAGCAGTCTGATCGAGCTATCGGAGCCGAGCACTCGCAACAACAAGGGAGGCGCTTGAAGCACGGGCCGAAGGTTTGGCCGGAGGAGCAGCCGTTCGGTGGCAGCGTCGGTGCACTGTCGGGACTGGGGCTGTCGGCGGTTGCCGAGAAGAAGACCTCGCGCTCTTGGAGCGGGCTGATCGATCGCTACCTTTATCTGGTCTATAGCCTGTTGCCCATGGGGCAGTCGCGATACCTTATCGAGTGGGAGCAGAGGTTGCTCGGCACGCGGGCCTCTTGGGCCGCCGCCTGGAAAGTAGCGTCGCGCGACCGCTGAATCGGCTGGGGGCGCGAAGTGCACCGGAGCCGGGTATTGAATAACGCGCGCTTCCCTGCGGCTGCCGTCGATTCAGGTATATTAGCTCGCCTCGCGAGTTAATGGAGATTTTCTTCAGAATTCTAAGAAGCGGGCGCCGGATCGAAACGCTGCAACTGGTGAAGATCGAATGCCTGTGATCGGCACTCGCCTCCTGCATGATCATCGCCTGGCGCGCTGTTCCTGACTATGCTCGGACGCGAGTGTCCCGAGATTCATTGCGATGTCGTCTTCGCGCAGGCCGAATGCCAGGCGGTCGAGCTGGTAACCGGACACTAACCGCCCGCGATACGCCACCATCGTTGGATTAAAAGATCCGCATGGTCGCCTGTCTCGGCGGCTTCCTCAACCGCAAAGGCGAAGGCTTCCCCGAACCTCAGACGCTATGGATCGATTGCAGCGCGCCGCCGATTTCGTGCTTGCGCTGGACGCGCAGCTCGTTGCCGAAGGCGCGACTTGTGGGTAACGATGTGACCCGAAGGGGGTGATCGAGCGTGGAGACCTTTAGAGTTGGCAGTTTATCTGCTCAGTCTAGCGCGGTTTGCGTTGGGCCGGATCTTTCCGTAGTGATTCCCACGTTCTCCGAGAGCGAGAATGTTAGGTTTATTCTTAGCGGGCTTAGTCATTGCTTGTACGGACTTCGGTGGGAGGTCATCTTCGTCGATGACGATTCACCCGATGGCACCGCTCGGACCGTGCGGGCGCTTGCCGAGACCGACCGCCGCGTACGGTTGGTGCATCGCATACGCCGGCGCGGTCTGTCGTCGGCCTGTATCGAGGGCATGCTGGCCTCCACAGCGCCCTATGTGGCGGTGATGGACGCGGATCTGCAGCACGATGAACGCCTGCTGCCGGAGATGCTTGCGGCTTTGAAGGAAGGCGATCTGGATATCGTCGTCGGCAGTCGTCATGTCGAGGGCGGCAGCATGGGCGAATGGGCCGCGGAGCGCGAGGTTGCCAGCCGGTTTGCGACATGGCTTTCCGGACTGGTGTTGAAGGCGGATCTAAAGGATCCGATGAGCGGTTTCTTCATGCTTCGGCGTGAGCTGATCGACGAGGTCGTCCACGATCTATCGGCCATCGGCTTCAAGATCCTGCTCGACATCTTCGTCACCTCAAAGCGTCCGCTTCGCTTCAGGGAACTGCCCTACACCTTCCGCAATCGGCAGGCCGGCGAGAGCAAGCTCGACAATGTCGTCGCTTGGCAGTACATCGCGATGCTGCTGGACAAGTCCGTCGGCCGCTACGTGCCGGTGCGCTTCATTGCCTTCGCCTTCATCGGCGGCCTCGGTGTGTTCGTGCACATGGGGGTGTTGTGGCTAGTGTTCCGCGGCATGGGCGAGACCTTCGTCGTCGGTCAGACCGCGGCGACGCTGGTGGCGATGACCTTCAACTTCTTTCTCAACAACTGGTTTACCTACCGCGACCGGCGTCTGCGCGGCTGGGGGCTGTTGCGCGGCTGGATCTCGTTCACGCTGGCCTGCTCGCTCGGCGCGGTGGCCAACGTCGGCATCGCGACCTACCTGTTCAATACGGCGCCCGCGGGCGGTTTATGGTGGGTGCTCTCGGCGACCGCCGGGATTGTCGTCGGCGCCGTTTGGAACTACGCCGTTACATCGGTCTACACTTGGAACCAGCCGAAGGCGAGCGGCGCGATTCACTAGCCTGGCGCCTGCCGCAACTCACTGTCGAATGCCGATTGTGTGCGGTCAGGCCGGACTTGCTATGACGGCAACAGGTCGAGAATGATCTGGTCCAATGACGTTAGGACCCGATCGGGCCGCAGGTTGCACAGGTGTGTATCGTGCTCGCGCAATCTCAGTGAGCGGGCATCGCCGGCGAAGAGTGCTGTTCGGCATCCGAGCCCATCGGCGGGCCAAATGTCGTTGCGCAGGTCGTTGCCGACATAGAGCACCTGCTCGGGCGCAATGTCGTGCTCTTCGCGCAGTGCAGCCAACGCCGGTAGAAAGAGCCGTTTTGATGGCTTGCCGATCAAGTGTTGGTACGACCAGGCACAGCAAGACGGCTCGAAACCGGCCGCGGTGATGTCGCGGCCAAGAAAGGTCGAGAGCATCAGCGGCGTATAGAACTGGGCGTTGGAGACGACGCCGAGCACGTAACCGCGGTGGTTGAGTGCATCGACGACGTCGCAGAGCCCCGGCATCGGCCAGACGGGATTGCTTAGGAGTTCGTATTCAAGCGCGATGCGGCGGACGTCGCGTGCATCGCGCTCGATGCCGACGCGGGTCAGCACCGCGTTCCAGATTTCCAGGATGTCGACCTCGGGATAGTCGATGCCCTGATCCCGGCTGCGCGCGTGGCGCGCCGCGATGGCCTCGCGCAGTGCCCAGGCACCATCGAAATGTTCGGGTAAAGCAGCCATGTCGGCGCCCGCCGCCGTCAACGCCTGCCGGAAGTGCCTGTCGCCCGCCTGCTGGCCGCTCAGGCTGATGTCGCCGCAACCGGAAATGACCAGCGTACCGTAGACATCGAACAGCACGGCGCGAATACCGTTCCAGCGGTTCGAGCCTTGGGCTTCAGTCCGGTGGGACATGGTTGCATTAACGACGCCAGTTGCCGAATACGAGCGCACAGCGCGCGATCCGAGTCGATGTGATCCGCATCGGGCGGATGGGTCTGCATCGGTGTTCTCAGGTCCGCAGCAGGGTCAGACGTTCGGGTGCCTGAAAGTGCGTCAACAGCGAGACGCCGCTCGCTCTGTCGAGTCTTACCGAAGGCGTCACCGCGGTCAGGCTTTGATAGATCGTATCCAAGCGTTTCGCATAGCCGGCGATGCCATAGCGCTCGCGCACCAGGCCGCGGTTGTGATCGATGCTGTGTCTGTTGATCGCGGGCGCGAGCCGCGCCGGGGTCATCTCGGCGCGCGACCCAGGATTCGCCCAAATGCGTCGGATCACCTGTTCCTGCGCGGGCTCGTCGAGCTTGCCCAGGTCGATCCGTTGATCCTTGACCGCGCTGTTCCATGCCCGATTCAGCGCATCCTTGTCGAGCGAGCTGGGGCTGCCGTAGGCCGTCAAGGCCGTCGTCAATGCGTCGGCGAACGCCTTCCGGAGCCGATCCCCGTCAATCCACTCGAGCGGTATCATCAGCTGTTGGTATAGACCGCCGAGGTCGATACCTTCGGCGCCGAAGTCTCGCGTGATCTCGGGCAGATCGCGCCCGACCAGGGCGCGTCCGCTGAGCCATGGCTCAAGGAATGCGAGTCCAAAGCCCTCGCCGACGCTGGTGCTGACCAGTGCATGGCTGGATCGGACCAAGGAGGCAAAGTCCTGGCCTCGGTTGCCGGCCTCGAAGGCTATCGGAAGCTCGAGTTCGGACGCCAGTCTCACCCATTGGCGATAGCGCTGTTGCTCACTCGGATTCTGCGGGGCCTGTGTGCTCGCAAAGCGGTCGTTTGCATCGCCAAGGGCAGCCCAAAGCAGGAACTCCCCCAGGTTCTTGCGTCGGATCGCGCGGGTTGGATAGAGCCAGAGCCGATGTCCGTCATCGCGCGGGTGCGGCTGCGGTGGCTGGTTGCCGCCGGATGCGTCGGTTCCAGCTGACGCGTCCCCGTGCATGTTAGCCAGCGCGATGGCGTTTGGCAGCAGATGCAGCTGGCTGGCCGGCACGCCGGCAGCGGCGAGAAACGCCTGGTCACGGGAATTGAGCGCCGCGTAATGGATTTGTGGGGCAAGCGGATACAATAGCGCCGAGAGACGCCCAGCGTCGCCGTCAGCAAGCCGCTCCCGCATCCGTCGATACAGGGCCGGTCGGCCGTCCTCGGCAAAGTCATGCGGCTGCAGCAGCAGCCGATGTCCTGCGCGTGCCAACCGCAGCAGCGCGCCCGGCAGGGCGAGGTTCTTGCCAAGGCAATGGTTGTGCACATGCCAAAGATCCGGCGGCCCGCCCAGCTGCCGCTTGGCTGCGCTGAGCATTGCAGCGGCCAGTGTGTCCGAGGTCTCGGCTGCCCGCCGTTCCTCGTAGCCGAGTCCGGACAGGACCTTGATGCGCACTCGCCCGCCGAACCCTTGCTGTGCCGGCTCGCCGGTCAGTACCAGCACCTGATGACCGGCGGCGTCGAGCGCTTCGCCGGCATGTTGAATCACCCGCGTGACGCCGCCAGTCTGCAAGTGATAATGGACGATGGCGATACGCATAAGGTGGCGAGGGCGCTGGATGGATCGAGCCGCGCATCAGTTATACGTTGCGTACGCGGCGCGGTTTGGAGTCTGCCTGGATTGGCCTCTCCGGATTATAGAACGAGTCGCTCGCGATGCTCCCGCCAGAACTCCTGGAAGGCAATCGTCAATCTTGCGTTCTTGGGCATGAAAGCCTCCGGCAATCGCCCAAGGATTAGCATCCAGAAGGCCCAAGAACTGGACCGCATCGATGAAGCAGCCCGAAAATATCGGATTCGTCTCCACGCGATTCGCCGGAACGGACGGTGTCTCTCTGGAGGCGGCAAAGTGGGCCGAGGTGCTGTGGCAGGGCGGGCATGTCAGCCATTGGTATGGCGGCGTCCTCGACCGCGAACCCGGCGTCAGCCTCTGTATTCCCGAGGCATTCTTCGATCACGCCGAGAATGCCCGGATCAATGCCCAGCTATGGGGTAGGACCCGTCGCGGCGCCGAGGCCAGCCGGCGTATCCGCGACCTGGCGGAGTACCTGAAGGGCACGCTCTACGAGTTCCGCGCACGTTTCGATCTCGACATTCTGATCATCGAGAACGCGCTGACCATCCCGATGCATGTCCCATTGGGGGTCGCGATCACCGAGTTCCTGCTCGAGACCGGCATGCCGGCGATCGCCCATCATCATGATTTCCAATGGGAACGGCAGCGGTTTCAGATCTCGGCGGTGGACGACTATCTCGAGATGGCGTTTCCGCCACGGGTCCCGCACCTGCAGCATGTGGTCATCAACCAGGCCGCCCGCGAGGAGATCGCCTGGCGTAAGGGACTGCCGAGCATGCTCGTGCCGAACGTCTTCGATTTCGAGAATCCGCCAACCGAGATCGACGCCTATGCCTCCGATGTGCGCCACGCGCTGGGTCTGTTGGACGATGACCTGCTGATTCTCCAGCCGACGCGAATCGTTCCGCGCAAGGGCATAGAGAATGCCATCCATTTGATTCGTCGCCTGAAGCTGCCGCGCTGCCACCTGGTCATCTCGCATGCCGGTGGTGACGAGGGTATGGACTATTGCCGGCAAATTGAGCATCTGGCCCAGGAGGAGGGCGTCCCGCTGAAGCTGTTCGGCGAGCGGATGGCCGATCGCCGTCAACTCGACCAGGACGGGCATAAGATCTACGTGCTGCGCGATCTCTACCCGCACGCGGATCTGGTGACCTTTCCAAGTCTCTACGAAGGTTTTGGCAATGCGCTGCTGGAGTCGATCTACTTCCGTCGTCCGGTCGTCATCGGGCGTTATTCGGTCTACCAGCGCGACATCGAGCCCAAGGGATTTCGGCTGCCGACCATCGACGGCGTCATCGACCGACGGGTCGTGGACGAAACCAGGCGCATCATTGAGAATCCCGACCATCGGAATGCGCTGGTGGAGCACAATTACCGCGTCGCCGGGCGCTTCTTCAGCTACCGCGTGCTGCGCGACAGCCTGCGCAGCATGATCAACAACGTACGCAACCTGACGGAGTAGCGAGCATGCGCGTTGTCGAACGCCGCATCGTCGAGCGCATTCGCGAGCGGCTGCGAACACTCTATGGAGACGACCTGATACCACGGCTGATGAGCCGCCTGGACCTAATCGTCGGCCGTTATGGCATAGGACCCTCAGATCCGGCGCAGCAGGAATCCAGGCGCTGGGATCAGGGCGATGTCGTGCTCATCACCTATGGCGACATGGTCAGCAGCGATTCGCTGGGCAACGGCAGCGAACCTGCGCTGCAGACCTTGCGCCGTTTTATGGCGCAACGGGTCGGCGATGCCGTGTCCGCCATCCATGTATTGCCGTTCTTCCCATACAGCTCAGACGACGGCTTTTCCGTGATCGACTACCGCGAGGTCGACCCGGCGCTCGGCGATTGGGCTGACGTTCAAGCCCTTGGCCAGGACTACGGGCTCATGGTCGACCTCGTCATCAATCACGTCTCCAGCCGAAGCGCGTGGTTTCGAGCCTATTGCAACGGCATGGCGCCCGAGCGGCACTACTTCATCGAGGTCGCGTCCGACACCGATCTCAGCTCCGTTACCCGACCGCGCACCACGCCTCTGTTGCGTTCGGTGCAGACGCCCTCCGGCGAACGCCAAATCTGGGCAACCTTCAGTCCCGACCAGATCGATGTCGACTTCTCCAACCCGGATGTCTTATTCGAATACCTGGACATCCTGCTTTACTACGTCCATCACGGTGCGCGGATCATCCGACTCGATGCCATCGCCTATCTCTGGAAGCAGATCGGCACCAGCTGCATCCATCTGCCGCAGACGCACCAGGTGGTCAAGCTGCTGCGAGATCTACTGGAGATGCTGGCGCCCGACGTAATGCTGATGACTGAAACCAACGTGCCGCATGCCGAGAACGTCAGCTACTTCGGCGATGGCGACGAGGCGCACATGGTCTACCAGTTCAGCCTGCCGCCGTTGTTAGTGCATGCGCTGCATACCGCGAATGCACGCTATCTGTCTGACTGGGCCGCCAGTCTGACGCCGCCGCCGACAGGCTGCACCTTCTTCAATTTCACCGCATCACATGACGGCATTGGTCTTCGTCCGCTCGAAGGTCTGATCCCCGCGGACGAACTCGATGCCCTGGTCGCCGCCATCGAGCAACGCGGGGGTCTGGTCAGCAGGCGCAGCAACCCGGACGGTTCTGCGACACCCTACGAACTGAACATCACCTATTTCGACGCGGTGAGCATCCCAGGTGACCTGGATGCCTCCATCGCGCGCTTCCTCTGCTCGCAGACGATTGCGATGAGCCTTCAGGGGGTGCCGGGAATCTATTTCAACAGTCTGCTTGCGGCGCCCAATGACCTCATCGGTGTCGAGCAAACCGGCCGCGCTCGCAGCATCAACCGCCACAAGTGGTCCGAGTCCGAGCTGGACGCGATGCTGGCCGAGGACTCCGCCAATCAGGCCGGCCGGGTGCTGCCCGAGTACTTGCGCCGGCTGCGTCTGCGCGCGGCGCAGCCGGCCTTTCACCCGGATGGTCCGCAATGGGCGCTTGACTTGCCCGCAGGTCTGTTCGGCGTGCGCCGCGATGCGCCCGATGGAACTGAACGTCTTTACATGCTCGCCAACCTCACGCCGCGTATCCTGTCGGTCGCGATGAGCCGGCTCGATCGTCGTTGGCCGCGGCATCAGTGGAAGGAGGTGATCGGCGGCCAGCCGCTGTTCGACGAAGCGACATCCAGCAAGCTGAGGCTCGCGCCCTACCAGGTCGTCTGGTTGGTGACCAGCAACGAACTGTCGGCGCCAAGCCCGGAACCTCCGCCGGCTCAAGATGCCGGCTCGATACATCGGCCGAGCCAGCAAGACAGCTCATTGGACAGGGACTCGGCGACTGAGCCTCTGCCGTGAGAGCCTAGACGCCAGTTTGGCTCCATTCGCCTGATTCGCCTTTGCCTCGCCATGCAGGAACATCCATTGTCACTGATCGAGACGCTGCTCTACCGCATCACCGACCGACTGCCCTGCCGCATCATCGACGGGGAGCACGGCGAGCCGTATCTGGAGCGCTACTATCTGTTTGGCCTGGCCGGCTGGCATGCCTACCTGCACCGCTTCGTCGACTCCGATCCCGACCGCGGGTTGCATGATCATCCCTGGGGCCGCGCCGTCAGTCTGGTGCTGAGCCGAGGTTACGACGAGATTCGCTTTGCCGATTCGGGTCGTACCCGAACGCTCAGGCGTCAAGTGCGGGCCGGGCGGCTCAATCGATTGTGCGGCACCGACTATCATCGTGTCGTGCTGCGCGATGGCCGCCCGGCCTGGACGCTGTTCCTGCACGGACCGCGGGTCAAGGGCTGGGGCTTTCTGCGTCAGGGGGAGTACCGCCCGATGGCCCGCGACGCCAGCGAGTTTCAACATCGCAACTGGTGGAAGAACGCCCCGCCGGGGCGCCAGGCCAGAACCCTAGGTCCATCACCAGACAACACAGCTGCTTGACCCCAACTGGCGGATTGGCAGTGCGGCCGAGGCTGCCGTATCGACGATGAATCAGCTAATCTGTCCAGGCATTTCAGCCGAACTCGTTTGAGAGGATCTTTTTTGAGAGGAGTTATGGTCCGCCCGTCTCGCGCCAGCATCATCAAAGCTTTCGTCATCGCGCTCAGCGCGCTTCTGTCCGCCTGCGGCGGCAGCCCGGACGGAGCGATACCGTCGTCGGATGCGCTGCATGTCAGCTGTCTCGCGCGACCCGACACCGGCAATTGTCGCGCTGCCAAGCCGGCCTTTTATTACGACTATGCCACCGATAGCTGCAGGCACTTCCTCTGGGGCGGTTGCGGCGAGAATCTGCCGTTCGAAAGCATGGACGACTGTATCAGTGCTTGCGGCGCAGCTCGGCGTTAGCCCGCAAATCTCAGTGCGCCGTGCAAGGCGCGTTCTCTCAGTGGGTGAAATTCCCACCCGGCAACTATCGCTCCAGCCGGTAGCAATCGGAGCGGTCGTGGAGGTAACGAAGCGGCCGAAGCCTTCGGTGTAGAGGGTCATTATAGTGACTCGGCGAGCATGCAGGCCGTAACGCGTAGTGAACGCTAAGCAGGCCTCGAAAAGGGCAATGCGGAAGCCGACCCGCCTGAATTTCGGGGAAGACCGCCGCCGCTGGGGAAGCGAGCGATACAAGCAACCAGCGGTTCCGCCGGGGTAGTGGCGACGGCATGCATGCACACGGGAGAGCGACGCAACACGGGAAGCCCCAGACGGAGGCGCGGCGTGCGCGCCAACCGGCAACCCGCGAGGGCCAGATCGGGCCGTCTGGGGTGGCGGGAGGCCCGTACTACCGCTGAAACCGGGTAATGCCGGCAGAGGGAAGGGGCCTCAGTTCGAGGGTAGTGTTGAAAGAGGCGAGGTAGAGGAGACTGGCGTGAGCCTACAAGCTCCAATGAAAGTACAGAAGCTTCAGCAGGCACTGCATGCAAAAGCGAAGGGATCGCCCGCCTGCCGATTCCACGCCCTGTACGACAAGCTCTACCGGGAGGACATCCTGTCCCACGCTTACCGGCTGTCCCACGCTTACCGGCTGGCCCGCGCGAATGGCGGCAAGTCCGGCGTGGACGGGGGAGGACTTCCGCGACATCGAGGCGTACGGGGTCGAGCTCTGGCTAGGGAACTGGCGCAAGCCCTGAAGGAAAAGCGGTGTATTTCCGGCAAGCGTGCGTGACCGCTTGACCGTGGGGTGAATAGGATGTCGCCGGTGCAAATCAACCGCCGGAGGCCCCATGAGTAAAGAGACCGTATCGCTGTCGACCCCGAGTCCGACCCAGCCCCAGACATGGACCTTGGAAGAGGTCGCAGGCCATTTTGAGCATTGGCGCCGGGACAAGAAGAAAGGGGAGCGGATTCCCGATCAGCTGTGGTCGGAGGCGATCGCGCTGATCGAGGACTATGGGCTCTCGCAGGTCACGCGCCGGCTGCGCCTCAGCGGTCGGGATCTGAACAAACGGCGCGGTCTGCCCGGCAGTGGCCGACGACGGGCGCGGCCTGTCGAGGCGCCGGCAACATTCGTCGAGCTCGCGCCTGAAGTGGTTGTGCAAGCGCAGCGGCGGCAGTTCACTGCGGGTTGCCTGGAGCTGATCCGCCCCGACGGGCTGCGACTGCGCATCGAGCCCGGTGACGGGATCGAACCGCGCGCCGTGCTGGAGCGCTTCATGGAGGTGGGGTGATGTTGCAGCTGACGCCGCAAAGCCGCGTCTTCGTCGCCATCGAACCGGCGGACTTCCGCCGCGGCATCGATGGGCTGGCGGCGCTGTGCCGGCAACAGCTGCGGGAAGACCCCTTCACCGGGGCGATCTTCGTCTTCCGCAACCGTCGGGGTAGCGCCCTGAAGCTGTTGTGCTACGACGGCCAAGGCTTCTGGCTGTGTCAGAAGCGCTTCTCCCAAGGGCGCCTGAACTGGTGGCCGCGTTCGGCGCAGGCCAGCCACCGGCTCTCGGCGCGCGAGCTGCAGATTCTGTTATGGAACGGCAACCCCGAGGACGCCGGTCTGGCCGATGATTGGCGGCAAGTGGCCTAACGGCGGCAACGGCGGCGCTTGCGCGCTGGCGGTGAGTGCCTGCTGAAAATTCCACGGCAACCAATCTGCGGGATGGGCAAACACCGCCGAGCGGTTATCCAGCAAGGCGCTCAAGTAGTCGATCGGATTGATCCCGTTGAGCCGACAGGTCTCGATCAGGCTGCTCAGCACGTCGCCGACAAAGGCGCCATGTTGATTCTTGTAGAACAGGCTGTTGTTGCGGTAGCGCACGCTGAGCTTCAGCGCCTGCTCGGCGAGATTGTTATCGAGCGGCGCACCGGGGATACGCAGAAACCCCGTCAGCGCTTGCCAGCGCTTGAGCATGTAGTTCAATGCCTGGCCCAGGCGGCTGTTGGGCTCGACCTGCTTGTCGGCGAACTGCTGCTGCATCCAGCCCTTGAGCGCATCCATCACTGGGGCGCTGTGGGTCTGATGAGCGCTCAGGCGTTGCGTCGGGCTGAGCGCGGCTTTGGTGCACTGAGCCTCCTGGTGATACACCGTGGCGATGGCCATGAGCACGTGCGCGCATTGGCTCGGGAAGAACTCCTTGATCGCGACGAACTGGCGGCGCGCGTGCACCAGGCAGTTCAGGTCCACCACCCGTTCGCAACGACGCTTGGGCGTATTGGCCGCCAGCGCATCGGACATCCACAACATCGGTGCCAGCGCGGGATCGCGCAACGCCAACAGGTCATCGAGATTCTCCCCGGCATGCTGGCGACCGGTGAAGAACAGGCAGATCGTCTGCTCCCCCACGCAGCGCAGCACCGAGGTGTAGATCGCCTGGCGCACCGGCGCGGGCTCGGTCTGGTTGTCCTTGATCAACGACACCACGCGTGCGCCGGTGTCGTCCTGAAACACCAAGGGCTGCTGGGCGGCGAGCCACAGCAGGTGGTTGTAGACCCGGTAGCCGACGTCGGCGACCGGCTCGACCAGGTCCCATTGGGTTGCATCGGGCAATGGCAGGCCGAGCATCTGTTGCAGTGCTTCGATGCGCCGGATGGGGGATCAGGCACGGCAGACCCAAATGATAATGCGCGAGTGCCAGCATCACCTTGAGGCGGGTGTCATAGCGCTCGGGGCTGACCCCAGGCGGCAGATGCGCAGGCGTTCAAGGCCCCGCAGGCGCTGCAGCGCAGACGCTCGATGTCATAGCGCGTCACCGCCACCAACGGCTGTCCGCTGAAACGCAGGCGCACCAACGGTGCCATGGCGTACAGCCGACCGCGTTCGCAGGCCGGGCAACGCGCGCCGGGAACCAGCTCGTCATGGGCACAGAACTGCACCTCGGCGCCGGGATAGTCCGCCACCCCTAAACGACCATGACCCGGTGGCGGCGGCTTGTCCGGTTTGCCGGCTGTGCCCGCGTCGACGGCGCTGGTATCCGTCGTGGTCTTGGCATCGCTGTCGCTGGTCGGGGCCTTGCCTGCCTGTCCCTCAGCATCGCCGCCTACGGCAACGCCCGGTGGAGCGTTCGGCGGATCGTTCGACGGATCTGGGGCGGATCTGGGGGCGGCTCATCAGGCGGCTTGCGTGACGCCTTCTCGGTGGGCTTGCCGAACAGCAGACGCTTGAGCTTGGCCAGACTGATGCGGGTCTCCAGCAGCGTGTGCTGCAACCACACCAGGGTGCGCAGCAACGGCGCGACGCGCCGTTGGTCGGCGGCGTCGAGTTGGCCCTGTTCGGCCAGCGCGATCAACCGCTCGACCTCGCTCGCCTCGATCGGCTCGGGCCTGGACTGCGACATGGGCGGTTGCTCGGCTAGCGGCAGAGCCGTGCGCGACAGTCCGCCACCAGCGGGTACAGCCACACCGTCTTCACCGGCACCTGGCCGAGGCGGTGATCGCCGAGCTTGCCGCGGCCTTGGGTTTCGCCGACGTACACCCAGTTCGCCGCCTGGTAGCAGGTGGCGTTGAAGCGATCGGCCTCGACGAAGGTCTCCAGCAGCAGCGGCACGATAGCCGTAGCGTGCCTGCCAGTGTGCCGGCAACGTGCGCGCCGCCAGCGCGAGCAGCTTGCTGGCCAGATGCGGCACGCGAATCCAGGGCAGAATCAGAAACCGGGCGTTGTTGACCACCGCGCCCAAGTTGCGCTGGCGCTGTTCGCTGCTCCAGCCGATCCACTCATCACGCGGGGCGGTCTGCCAGGCCGCCGCGCCGAAGCCAAGCACCGCCACCAGCCGCTCGCCGGCGTAGGCGAAGTAGCGCAGCTGCGCCCCCGGCAGCGGCTTGTAGCCGAGGTAGTGGTAACGGTCGATGAGTTCGTTCCACAACGCGCTGCCAGCACGCTCGACCGGCTCCAGGCGCACCGTCCCCAGCGCGCTCAACGGTGCTTCGATCCGTGCGCCGGGCTCGCCCTGCGGCGTGCGCCGGGCATAGGAGCGCAGCGGCTCGAAGTGCCGTCGCGGCGCCGGCAGCTCGATCAGCCCTTCGCGATACAGCCGCAGCAGCGCCACCCGGCAGCTCATGTCCTTCAAGCTGCCGTCGGCCTTGCGCCAGTCGAGCGCCTCGCACACCCGGTAGCTCAATTGCTGGCGGCTGGCCCCGGCATGCGCCCGCAGGATGCCGCGCACTTGCTCGAGCGCCGCGGCGTCGAACACCCGTCCGCTGTAGCGTTTGTTGGTCGGTGTCGCTTCCATGCGCGAGGTTGTACCCGATCCGTTCCCTCGTGTCCCGCAGAAATCAGTTGTGGGGTCATCAGCCTGCCTTATCGGCTGATGGCTCCCCTATCGTTGATCTTCACGGATAAGACGTCGATGGCCACGCACGGTTGCCGGAACCACACGTTTCAGTGGAGCTGGCCAAAGTCGATCAATCGCCTGCAGGTGCAAAACCTCTTCCGTCTGCAGTTCATCGCCGACAAGCACAATGTGATCTTGCTCGGCACGGTCGGCCTCGGTAAGACCCATCTGGCCACCGCGCTCGGCTATGCCGCCTGCCTGGCCGGCTACAGCGTGCGCTTCGCGACCGCCGTGGAGGTGATCAACACGCTCGCCGCCGCACAACGCGGCGGGCGCCTGAAACAGGCGCTGGACAGCTACCGCAAGCCGGCTCTGCTCATCCTCGACGAACTGGGCTATCTGCCAATCGATAAGACCGGCGCCGATCTGCTGTTTCAGATCATCAGCCTGCGCTACGAGCACGGCGCGACCGTCATCACCTCCAACCGGGTGTTCAAGCACTGGGCGGAGATCTTCAACAACGATGCCACCCTCACCTCGGCGCTCCTCGATCGGCTTCTGCATCACGCCGAGACGATCGTGATCGAGGGCCAGAGCTATCGCATGAAGGACCGCATCGAGTCCTGAGCACTGCGCGCCGTTCGCCTCGCCTCCAGAAGGCGACGGCGCGCCGTTTCTGCCGCGACAATTTCAAACCGGCTGTTTGGCAACAGAATGACGTCGGCCGTAACATGGGCTTAACCTCGACTGATTGCTCCAAATACTGGAGCCGTCATTAGACCAGCCAGATGCGACATGATCTGTCTGATCGCAGCGCTCGCCATCTCGCAAAGCAAGCAAACTTCGTCCGGATATTGGGCCTGTGCGCACCGGATAATCTCGCGAGATTCGCGACCCATCGGAATCACGATCCTTGCAACGTACTGCAAAGCGCTATACCTTTTCCAGACTCCAACCTCAGCACGGCGACTTCATCAATGGCCAACGCGTCCACCAGCCTGATGGTCCGTCTCGATCCGGACAGCAAGACCTCCATCGCCCGAGCGGCCGAACTGCGCCACGTTAGCGTCAGCGACTACGTTCGCTCGGTCGTGGTCGCCCAAGCCCATCGCGAAATCCAGGCCGCGGAGGAGCAGGTCATTGCGTTGACGCCGGCGGAGCAGCAGGCATTCTGGCAAGCGCTACAGGAGCCGGCCGCCCTCACGCCGGCTCAGCAGGCACTCGGTGCCCTGATGCGCGGCGAATGAGCACCGTCCGCTTGCCTCCCGGATACCGCATCGAGCCACTGCGTCGGGATCACCCGAGGTCGGCGTTCCATAGCGGCCAGGCGCAGGTCGATGATTGGCTGGCGAACAAGGCGCTGCAGAACCAGGAAAAGCACCTGTCGGCAACCAAGGTCCTGATCGATCCGGTCGGGAGCATTGCCGGGTTCTATACCCTCGCGACCGCCCAAGTCGATTTTGCCGATTTGCCGCCGGAACTCTCCAGACGCCTGCCGCGACGCAATCTACCGGCTGCCGTCCTTGCCTGGCTTGGCGTTCGCGAGGCCGATCAGGGTCAGGGCCATGGACGTCGCCTGCTCGCCTTGGCACTGAAGGATAGCTACAACGCGGGTCAGGCCTTCCCCTTCATCGCCGTGATCCTCGACTGCATCGACGACAAGGCGCTGACGTTTTACCAGCGATGGGATTTCCGCCCGCTGCCGGGCCACCACTACCGACTCTTTCTGAGCTGGAGCCAACTCCAGGCCATGGCAACGGGTTGCTGACCAGTCAGGGCTGCGACGTGGCGTTCCCGCCCATCAAGACACCTTCGAGTGGTCTAAGCGCTTGGTCTGTCGAATCGAACCTGACGCGGTCCTGATCATGGCCGCGCCGGACGGGCAGCGGGATTTGCGTTCCGTGTTGCTGGAGTGGTTGGTGCGGGCTTGGGGGGCAGCGCCGACCGAAAGCCGGCGGCATCGACCGGCGCTGATCCCCAACGGAAGTCGGTATGCGCAATCCCCTAGGTAAACCGGATTGATCCGGCACCTTGGGGTGGGCGTTTTCAGTCGCCCTTTCAAGCCGATGCGCGGGGGGCTGAAGTGCCACGTATGGTCAGGTTCAGGCAACGCATCTGGACGACGCTCTGGCTACGGCAGTTCACGTTCGTCGGACCGCCACCCCGCGGCCCGGCGCTGCCTGTCGGTGGTGAATTTATAGTGGTACGTCCCCGGTTTCCCCACATCGGATAGCCAACGTGACCCCAGCGCCCCGACATCCCAGGCGTCCGCCCGCGGCGGACTACTACGACGAAAACGCTCAAGCGTTCTTCGACGACACCAACAGCATCGACATGCTGCCGCCATACGAGCGATTCCTCGCCCGTGTGCCCGAGGGCGGTCACATCCTTGATGCCGGCTGCGGCTCGGGACGCGATGCGCTCGCGTTCCGGCGGCTCGGCTACAAGGTGACCGCCTTCGACGCCTCCCCCGCGCTTGCTACCCTGGCCGAGGGACTGCTCGGATGTGCGGTGCCGGTGCTGCGCTTCCAGGATTTCGATTGGCAGGCACGCTTCGATGAGATCTGGGCCTGCGCGAGCCTGCTGCATGTACCGATGGCCGAGCTGTCCGAGGTGCTGCAACGCCTGGCCGCGGCGCTGAAGCCCGGCGGCGTGCTGTATGCCTCGGTCAAGTACGGCCACGGCGAGCGCGAGCACAACGGGCGGCACTTCACCGATCTCGACGAGGTGGGACTGGCGGAGCTGTTGTTCGCGGTACCGGCGCTCGCGGAGGTGGAGACATGGACCACTGCGGACCGGCGGCCGGGGCGGGAGGAGGAGCGGTGGTTGAACACGGTGCTGGTTCGGTCGTCGCGGCCGGACGCCTGACTCACCAGTCCCCCAGCGCTGTAAGCGCCACCCACCTGCGCGATACTGCGCCGCCGATGTGCAGAACCCCCGGAGTACGCCTTGCCCAGCGAACAGCTAGCCGAAAAGCTCAAGCCGTCGCGCTTCCCGAACATGAGCGCGCAAATGGCGGCCATCGTCGGCTATCTGCTCGGCGAACCGTTCTCCGATCCGGCGATCGCGAAGTTGCACATCACGGCCGACGGCGGTGTGCTGGCCGTCCCCGTTACCGCGGATGGCATACGCGGAGCCGCCGCATTCATCGGCGCCGAGGCCGATCTGCGAGCGAATCTGTCGCACTTGGGCATGGCTGCGGGCCTGGACCAAGGCGAGTGGGCCGACTACGTCGACTTGGTCCACGCCCGTACGGGGTTGGAGTTGGCGGACACAGAGCGGATTGATTTGTCCTGAGCGCTGGAACACCGTGCTCCTTGCCGATTTCGTCGGCTGATCGCCCGTGTGCCCGCCCGGCTGCAACCTCAGTTCGCGGGCGTTACGCTCGGCGCCGGACAATCCGCTGACGACTCGCTTTCGATCTCCTCCACGACGTCGCCCTCTGTGTCGACGGACGCGCAGGTGCCGACCGCCAGCGGTCCGTCGTCCTCGTCGAGCTTGGTCTGAGCGGTGGCTGTGAACGTGCGCCCGCCGATGGTCCAGACACCGGCCGCTCCATCCGCCGGGCGGCTCTCGATAACCCCGTAGAAATCATCATCGGCAACTTGAGCCGAGACGGGGGCGGCGAAGGGAAGGGCGATGGCAGAAGACGTCAGCAGGACGACGGTACAGAAGCGGTTCTTCATTGAAAATGGCCTCCAGGCTTGGGATGACAGCTTGCATTGCCTGCCGGCAGCGATGCCGTGGATCAGCACAGCCGCCCGACAGTGAGGTCAGATTACCAGGTAGTAGCTGACCGAAACCTGACAAACCCTGTCAACGTAGGGGTCGGCGCGTTCTCGGGACGAACGGCGTACTCCGGTACCGCTGTTGACCGGCGTCACGCCTCGGACAGCCTGCCCCGCCCACCCGGCAACTGCTGATACAGCGTCGACACCCCCACGCGCAGCCGCTTGGCCACCTCCTCGACAGTGATATCCGGATCGGTAAGCAGCGCCCGAGCCTGCTTCAGATCCTCTGCTGACAGCGACCGCGGCCGACCGCCGACACGCCCTCGAGCACGCGCGGCATCGAGCCCAGCGCGGGTGCGCTCGCGAATGATTGAGCGCTCGAACTCCGCTAGCGATGCGAAAATGTTGAAAATCAGCGTGCCGCCCGCGGTGGTCGTGTCCATCGCCTCGGTCAGCGACCGGAAACCGACGTCACGTGCGGCCAGCCCCTCGACGGTCTCGATCAGCTGTTTCATCGAGCGGGCCAGTCGATCGAGCTTCCAGAACACCAAGGTGTCACCGGTGCGCATGTAGTCGAGCGCCGCGGTGAGCTGCGGGCGCTCGCGCTGTGCGCCGGACGCTTTCTCCGCGAAGATCCGCGCGCAGCCCGCGGTGTCATTTTCAGGAGTGGACTGCACAAAATTTCAGAAGTCGGGTGCATTCCCCATCACCGAGTCGGCTCGGGGCGACCAGAACCGGCATGGGAGCAGACCGCTTCCGACCCAGAAGCGATATTGGTCCGTGGCGCGGCAATGGCCGGATTATGAACGGTAGCGGACTCTAAGCCGAGCGCTGCATTCAACACCGACGCCGCCCCCATCGAGCACATTTTCAACCACATCGGCGAGCCGTCACACTCGCGCCCACCGCCCGCATCAGCGGTTCGCCCACCTGGCCCGATGCTCCCGAGCCGATGCCGGGCTGGGACCTGTTCGCTCAGCCCGAGCCCGACGTCTCGTAGGATCAGCGCATCGCCTGGTAGCCGTGTCCTCCTGCGAGAGCGGGTGCAGCCCCCCCTGCGTCCCCTCTGCCCGCTGGGCCCTGAATTCTCGCTCCGGAGCCCGGGAACGCGCGCGCTTGTACCGCCCGAGACGTCCGGCAGCCCCGCCGCCGCGTGTTGACCGAGCATCCCGCCCTTTTCTACCCTCTTGGCTCGGGCGAACCGAGACGGAGTTCAGGGCGGATTGGATTTCCTATCCGTTGATAGTCTTGATTGCGAGACGCCGCCCCCATCTCCATGGCGTCAATTCTTCGAAAGGTCCAATGATGTCTGAATCCCCCGAGACTCCGACCGGTTCGTCCCTCGACCGTCTCCTCGCCTGGCTGCGGTCGGACGTCACCCTGACGCTGCCCGGCTGGACCGTCGCGCTGGGAGGCGTGTTGGTGCTGGTCCTGCTGCTCGTCGCGCTGGATTGAGGAGAGTTCAAATGAAAAGCGCTGCTCTATCCCTGTCCCTGGCCCTTCCGGGGCTCGCGCTGGCCGCGACGACCGCCGTGCAGGATCTTCGCCGAGGCATGCCGGCCACCGTCGATGGCGTGGTCGAGCGCATCACCGACGACGACGAATTCCTGCTGGCCGACGAGACGGGCTCGATCCTCATCTACATCGGGCCGAACCCGATGCCGGTGCGCGCAGGCGACCGTGTTCGGGTCGCGGGCGCGGTCGACGATGACGGACCGCCGGAGTTCTACGCTACCGAAGTCACCCTGCCGGACGGCCGGGTCGTGCCGCTGCCCAACCGCGACTGAGCGCAGCTCCCCCAGCCATCGGTGCGGGTGCCGACGTCATGTGTAGGACGCCGCCTCGGTACGGGAGCAGCACACGGTCGATGATGTCAACGGTATTACGGTGGGTATTACGGTATTACGTATTACGGTATTACGGTATTACGGTATTACGGTGACACTTTACCATTTACACCATTTCCCCCTCGGTCTACGCTAGGCGCATGGCTCGGCTTCCACGAATTGTCGTTCCCGGTAACCCTCACCATGTGACGCAACGTGGGAACAGGCGCCAATGCGTATTCTTGGAGGATGACGGCTATGCGCTTTACAGAGATTGGCTAGCCCAGGCGTGTCGACCAAAACGGAGTGGGAGTCTGGTCTTACTGCCTGATGCCGAACCATGTTCACTTGATTCTCGTACCCTCTGACGAAACCGGCCTGTCCCGCGCCGTCGGCGAAACGCATCGTCGATAGAGCGGGTACATCAACGCACGATTGCGAGTCACTGGCCATTTGTTTCAAGGGCGGTTCGGCTGCGACCCATCACTGACACTCGACTCTCTATGCAACGACGGCAATGAAACGCAGAGCGGAAATTACGAGCATCGCCAGTTTCAAGAGTGACGCCGCCGATCGCGCCCGCGCGCGGACCGCCTGCCCGGGAAGATACTCCTGAAGCGATGCCGGAGTGGGACCTCCTCCCACGGCCCGAGCCCGACTTCAAGTTTGATCAGCGTGTCTCCTGGTAGCCGCCGTCTCTCTCCCGCGGGAAACGGTGCAGTCCCTCTCTGCTCCCGGCGGCGCGCTGCGCTGAACAGGCGAGCCCCAGCACCCCCGCACCTGCTCCGGTCCCGACGCCCGTCAGCCCCACTGTTCGGTGTTGACCACGCATCCCGCCCTCGCTATCGCCCTCTCCTGAGCCAACCTCGACGCTCAGGGTGGGTTGGAGTGCCTATCCGTCCATACCCTCGCCTCAACGCCACGACACGGATTTTTCCATCCCGCCATGGTGCGCGGCAGGACGGTGAGCCGGGAGGGACACCGCTGGGTTGCCGGTTACTCCGGTTCAATCTGAGCCGATCGGTTCAATCTGAGCCGCTCAAGGTGACTCGAACTGGATTTAGCGATGCCCGCGATTCGCAATGAGCGGGCTAATTTATAAACTAGATCAAACATCTATAATCTTGGCGTGGCGCATGCGGAGTTACAGGGGCCAGACGCTCGACTGCGGTATGGCAATCCAATCAGCCCACAATGCAACACGCGTTACAGGAAACATAACCATGCTAACGAACATGATGCTCAAAAAGAACCCAATCTCAAGCGCCATTCTGGCGGCAACGATGGCGGCAACAACCAGCCTCGCAGCGCATGCGAACGATCAGGTCGGCGCGGCCCGTAGTTGGCTGGATGGAATGGGCTATAAAACCGGCGGCTATAGGGTCCATCTGCACCCGAGAATGCTCGCCGATGTCAACGGCGACGGACTGGACGACATCGTCGCCTTTGCGAACGACGCCGTTCTCGTTTCGCTTTCGACCGGTTCGCAATACTTGCCGGCAACACGTTGGATCGACGACTTTGTCTATGGGCGCGGGGGCTGGCTTGTCGACAAGCACCCACGCCTACTCGCCGATGTCAACGGCGACGGAATGGACGACATCGTCGCCTTCGGAAACGGCGGCATGCGCGTCGCACTCTCGACCGGAGGCCGTTTCGAGGAAGACTTCGCTTGGCACGTCCCAGAGTTTGGTGTCGATCATCGATGGCTAGATGGCGCGAAACATACGCGTTACGCAGCCGACGTCAACGGCGACGGACGCGCCGATATAGTCGGCTTCGGCAGCGACGAGTTGGTAACCGCAATCTCCACGATCTCCGACGGGGTCGGCAGTTTTGTGGTCGACGATCGCTGGGGGATTCCCTTTGGGGACTACTATTACGGTACCTATGACGGATTCGACCCGGTTGTGCATCAGCGTTTCGTCACCGATGTGGATGGCGACGGGCGCGCGGATATCGTCGCGATCAAAGACGATACGCGTATTCACCTCTCGAGCGCTACCGGCATCGCCCAACGACCGTCGCTGGTAATCGACGACTTTGGGTTCTACGACGGTTACGACGATAACAATAGATACCCGCGCTATATCGCCGACATGGACGGCAACGGTGTCAAGGACATCGTCGGATTCGCCTACGAGCAGATCCATGTGACGCTGCTTGAAAAGGTCGATCCCGCTTGCACGGAAGCGTGCGCGATCAAGGTGAGCGGGTCGCAATTTAACGACGCATCAAAGAGTTTCGTACAGACTAATGGCGGCTGGCAAAATCTCCGGCACCCGCGATTCGTCGAAGACGTCAACGGCGACGGGCGTGCCGATGTGGTCGGATTCGCTGATAACGGAGTCTGGGTCTCCTACTCGGAGGATACCGACGATGATGGTCTGGGCGATAGACTGATCCCGCCGGTCAGGACGGTCAGCAATTACGGATACCGCAAAGGAGGATGGAGAACGGAGAAACATGTCCGCACGCTTGCCGATGTCGACGGAAACGGTCGGCCCGATATCGTCGGATTCGGACACGCTGGTGTATTCGTATCCCGCTTCAACACATTCGCGCCGGAGGATTGTGTCCTGCAGGCGTCGGAATTCTTCGATCCCGATGCGAATCCAGACCACGCGAAGGCCTTCCGCAGCCTGTGTGTCTTCGACTGAGTCGCTCGGACTCCGCGGAAAAGCGACCCTCCGGCGCTGCCGGAGGCGTCGCTAGACCTTTTAAACGGTTTGCGCCCCCGGCGGCTTAAGCGTAGCCGGTAATTCCTTGGCGTTGTTCCACGCACGCCGGCCGGGCGGTTAGCTTGCCATCATGGAGATAGCGTGTCCCCGCGCGCGGTGGCGCGAACCCTGTGGCCGAAGTCAGGAGGGCGTCGCCGTAGCGAGCGCTCCGCCTCAGCGGCGCTCTAGATCCGAGCGCAGCGCGTAATTACGGTGGTAATTGACGAATTGCGATGACACTTTACCATTTACACCATTTCCCCCTCGGTCTACGCTAGGCGCATGGCTCGGCTTCCACGAATTGTCGTTCCCGGTAACCCTCACCATGTGACGCAACGTGGGGAACAGGCGCCAATGCGTATTCTTGGAGGATGACGGCTATGCGCTTTACAGAGATTGGCTAGCCCAGGCGTGTCGACCAAAACGGAGTGGGAGTCTGGTCTTACTGCCTGATGCCGAACCATGTTCACTTGATTCCTACCCTCTGACGAAACCGGCCTGTCCCGCGCCGTCGGCGAGACGACGCATCGTCGATGCGGGACATTCGAATCGCACGAGTGCGAGTCACTGGCTCATTTGTTCCAAGGTCGGCGATTCGCGCAGCGCGGATGGTCTGATTCCAGGTCTGTCCGACTGCAGCGCTGCCACTCTAAGCCGGTGGCAATGTCCTGGCTGATGCCGTTGTCTTCACCGATCGGCTGGTAGCGCCCGAAGATCAGACCGCCGCATTGCAGCAACGCGCTGATTTCCTCAGCGTTGCAGCGTGTGCAGCCACTGCCGATTGCAGTCGGTGATGTTCCGGGCCGATGCCTATGAATTTCATTGGTGGCGCTTTCCGCTACGTCGCGTTGAATCCCGTCAAGGCGAAGCTGGCTGCAACGGCTGGCGATTGGCCTTGGTCCAGCACGCGAGCACATCTTCGGCGCCAAGACGATGGCTTGGTGACTGTTCGCCCCCTGCTTGAACGCGTCGATAGTTTCGCGGACTTCTTGGAGATACCAGCGGATCCTGAACGGTGTTCCGCTCTCACGAAGGGGCAAACGATAGGGCGCCCATTGATGGGTGACCACGAGCTTGGCGAGCTTGAAAAACGTCTCGGCCGAACTTTACGTCCAGGCAAGCGTGGCCGGCCCCTTCGCAGAAAGATGACCCGAGACAACTGAAATTGGTGTAATTGGTAAAGTGTCACCGGAATCCAGCGAATCCACGCCCTCTTCCAGGTAGTGGCGGAGCTTGTGTGATCACCAAGGCGCACGGCCATCTCAGGTAATAGCGCGATATGGCGTTTGACAACAGTCATGCTTGATCAAGTGAATGCGGTCCAAAACCGCGCCGCGAGCAGCGGAGATTGAAACATCAGGCTGGTCAGGTCCAAGTTCGAGAGACGGGTGGCGAAGGCGCGTGAATACGGTGCCGCCATCCAGCGCCGCGGCCACTCGGCGATGAGATTCTCCGCAAAACCTAGAAACAGGGCCAGATCGAGCGAGCGATCACTCGCACCGATGTCGATAACCAGGTCGTTCAGGGTGTGCAACGCCTTACGAAACATCAGCAGGTCGGCGCGCGCCGTCAGGTCGGCCTTCTCGACGGCGGCGTCCATCAGGTCGATCAGCCAACTGAAGCTGGGGAGCTGATCGTAACCCAACCGGCGCAATGCCTCGCGCACCACCGGGCGCAACGCCTCCTTGTCTGCGGTCTTGCCTGCTGGCGTATCGGCGGACAGCACGGCCAGCATGTCGACCACCAGCCCCTCGTCCCGCAACATCGCGCCCAGCACCACATGCACCATCGCCTCGCGATCGCGCTGCCGCAAGGTTCCGGCCAGGCTCCAATCGAGGAGGGCGAGCCGCCCATCGGGCGTGAGCAGCAGATTGCCGGCGTGCGGATCGCCATGGAACAGCGCCTGCTCTCGCGTCGAAAACAGCGGCTGCGCCAGCAGGGTCGACGCCAACAGCTGCGCGGTGTCACGCCGCTCGCGCATGCTGAGCTGTCCGGGTTCGGATATCTTGCTGCCGGCGACGCGTTCCATGGCGGTCACCCGGGCGGCGCAATACTCATGCAGTCCGGGCACCTGAACGCGACCGCGCCCCGCATATTGCTCCGCTGCCAGGGCCAGATGGCGTTGCTCGACACCGAGTCGAACCTCGTCCTGCAGCTTGTCCCGGACTCGGTGAAACACCTCTTCGTAGCCGATCTTCGGAATCGCGAGCGCGTCGCAGCGCTCATCGAGAAAGGCGCCGATACGCTCCAGCAGTTCGAGCTCGAGCGCCAGCCGCTCTTCGATCCCCGGCTTCAGGACCTTGAAGACACCGCGGCGCCGCTCGTCCCGGTAACCGATGACCACGGCGACGCTGGCCTCGGCGATGGCCTGCTTGTCAAGGCGGATGCCGAGCCGGTCCAGGGGGCCGAGCTCCTGATCGAGGGTCGCTCGAATCGTCTCCAGCGGAACGCTGGGCGGGAGCGTCTCCAGTGCCTGGAGCTCGCAGCGCAGCGCAGGGTCGAGGCGCCGGTCCCGCGCCAGCGTCTGACCCAGCTTGTGCAGCACCGGGCATTGCTGCGCCAGCCGCCTCACACGCTCCGCGGTCGGGGCCGTGCTCGGCAAGGCTGCCTGGGTAGCCAGGATCTCCTGTTGTGCGTCTTCGGGCAATCCCGACAGAAAAACCACCAGGGCTTCACTGATGGGACCGGCGAAGTGCGCGTAGTCCGCGGCGAGCAGTGGCTGGACCGAGGCTTCGTGGATGAGGACGTGCCAATTCATCGGGTTATCTTTAGAGTGTATTGACAAAATAGGCTAACACTTTGGCTCCGTTCGACTGCATGGAGCCTCAGCCATGCCCAAGTGCGGACGCCCTGAGAAACTCAGCGCCGAGCATCACTCGGCGCTCTCGGCCATTGTAGAGGCCAACTGGACTGCGACGTTGGACGAGATCGCTGAAGAACTGAAGCGGCGCGTACAGGCATCGGCGCGCACCCGCAGACGCTGTTAGCGGCGCTGCGCGAGGACGGCTGGGAGCGCTCACGCGATGGGTCCGGGGTCCTAAATTACGGTACCGAAATTACGAAAAGACGGGGCCTGGTCCAAGCTGTCCGACAAAGGTGTTGCAGCTAGGCCGGGCGGCTTGGTCTCGACCACGTTTAGCATTGCAGAACCGTACGCCCTGGGCGTAGTCCCGTCTATGGATCAGCGCGGAACCAGATCGCCCCTTTCGCCGTAGTGGGTCGGACGGCGGATTCGATCGCCCCGCCAGGCCGACCGCGATGGGAACAGCCGCACAGGAGGGTGCCGAGGGCGCTCGTCTTGCATCCATTCGGCATGACCCTGAACCCCGCGCCTCATGGCAAGCCGGCGCGCGCGCCTCGGTGGTCGCAAGGGCAGTCAGCCGCGCTCTCGGCCGTCAGCAAGCCCGTCGCTCTCGCTCAGCAGAAACACCAAGGCATCCATGACATGGTTGGCCACGGCGGACGGCGGATCGAGATAGAGGGCGTTCCATGCCTTGGCGCGATGCTGGTCGTAGTCCGGCGCCTGCCCCGGATGACGCTGCTCCCAGGCGAGGCGCACGGCATGGCCGATCACGACGTCAACATAGAGGGTGTCGTCGATGCGCAGCTCGGGATTCTTGCTCATCACGATCATCAAGACCTGCAACGCCTCCTTGTGGAGCTGCAGGCTGTCCGGTGCCGGGGTCTTGTTGAGGATGTGGGTGACGCGGTCTTTAAAGAGTTTCTCGCCGCGTGTCATGTCGGCGCACAGTGAGTGGTCCAGCCGCAGCTTTGGGTTCCATTGGTCGCCGATGACCAAGCCGAGGCTCTGATTGACGATATCCCAGACCCCTTCGAAAAAGTCGTCACTAAAGCGCGCGAGGTGGCCTTGCGCGGTGCGCCATTCGTGCCAGTCCCCGGCGTCAGCGAGATCCGGGTCCATGCCGGCGTCGAAGTTCACGCGGACCATGCCGCTGGAATCCGACGACACCTGCATGAATTCCCTCTGCTGCAGCGAGTCCGTTGCATCCTGGTAGTGCTCGAGCACGTCCCGAATCGCTTTGGCGAACCGGTGCGGCGGCAGATTGAGCAGTTCATCCAGCGCATCGCTGATCGACAATCGGGCCTCCGGTCGCTGCCGCACCGCGATCAATTGCAGCAACCGGCCGGTGCGGATCAGCGTCATGTCGCCGAACAGGTCCGGGTGCGAGCGCAGGAGCAGGCCGAGGTTAAGGATCAGCTCCTGCGTCAGGATCTGGGCGCGTCGATCATCGGGGTTGAACTGGCGGATGGCCTGCAGCAGCTCGGCCGCACCCATGGGGCGGCGAAAGGTCGAGTGACGGCTGTAGGAACGGGACACACTCAGTGCGATCTGGTGCACGACGATCTCGGTAGCGGCGCTCTCTAGGTTGATGTCGTGCTTGCCGAGCACCGCGGCGCTGAGCCGGATCAGGTCCCAGCGGCGTGCCTCGCAGGCACGCATATAGACCTCTTCGAACAGGTCGCAGAGGCGGGCCGGTTTGTCCCCTGAGGCCTTGAGTCCGGTGTCGAATGCGAGATCATGTCGAGATGCCAATAGACGCAAGGCATCGAACTGGGTGTGCAGATCCGTGCGCGTGCTCAGCAGGCGTATCAGCGCATGGTCATCCAGGGAATCGAGGGAGTCGGATCGATTCGTCGCGGAATCGCCGTTGGTCTGTTCCTGGACGCTTGACAGCAGTTGATAGCAGGGGCGGTCGTCCGGCTCACCCGCGTCTTCGGGGAATTGGTAGCCGTGCAGAATGTCGATGCGCTCGCGTCCAGCCGTGGGCAAAAACGCCGCAACACGGCCGAGCTGCACCGGTGTGCCGCCGACCTGGCCCTCTCGGCAGGCGTTCATGAAGTCGAGTAACGCGATGTGACCATCGTCCGTCAGCATGCGCTCGTTCACCACCAAGACAACCAAGGGCCTGCCAGGCTGGTCCCACTGCTTGCTGACATAGGTGAGTGCCATCTTGAGCCGCTCGACCAGCATGGCGTTGTCCAGGGCCAGGTAGAAGTCGTGGCGATTCATGAACTGCGGCTGGAACAACATCTGCCGTCCATCGATGGTGTAGACGGTGCTGGTTGCCAGGCCGCGCAGGTGACGCAGGGGCCGACCGCTGAGGCCAAGGCGCGGGTTGCGGCCGAGGTGGCAGTAGGCCTCGGCCAGGGCGGTTGCCTCGTGGATGACGACCGGCGAGACCTCGCGGCGGGTCTCCGCCTTGATGCCCTTGTCCTCCAGTTGGAGCTTCACGCTCGGCGACTCGGCAAGCAATGCAAACTGCACCCGACGCCCGCGCTGCCGTCCGACCTGCAGGCGCCGGCCGAGCGGGTCGACGTCGGCGACATCGAGTAAGCCATCCTGGATCAGCGCGCCCAGGACGTAGAGACTCTGCGCCCAGACCAATGGCACATTCTCGTTGGGCTCGCGCGCTTGGCTGCCGGGCGCCTGGCGTTCGGCGTCGATCCGGTCGGCGGGAACGCGAAAGAGCTCCGGCAGGAGCAGGTCGCCGTCCCGCTCCACCAATAGCGCTTCCAGCTTGTCGCGGTACGCCCTAGCCTCTGGCTCATTGCCACGGAACAGGTGATGGAGCAGCAAATAGGTGAAGAACAGCGGCCATTCGCTTTCGATGTGCTCGAACTGCAACATCTCCTCGGGCTCGTAGTGCAGCCGCTCGTGGTCCTCGATCGCCGTCTGGTGGCCATCGCGCAGAAACCGCTTACAGCCGTAGCGGCCTTGCAGCTTGCCGACGACCTGGTCGACCGTTGCGTCGACCAGCGTTGCATCTTCCACCGCAAAGGCCGGAAAACCGACGACACTCAAGGTCGCCGCGTCGACCTCCTTCGACAGGGACTCGCTCGGCAGGCTGGATTCGAGCGTGATGCGGGCGCGTGCCACATCGTCGGAGACCACATGCACCACGGACGCCTGGCCACCACCCGGGCCAAACAGGTTGAAACCGTTTAGGGCCTCCAACGCGGCCTTGGCCATGCCGACCGAGCTGCTGTTGATCTCCGCGACGCCGTGATTGGCCTTGTTGCCGCGCTCCCAGATGCCGTAGTCGGGGGTACGGTAGGCGCGGCCGATGTAGTGCACCAGGTTCTGGACGAAATTGACCTCGTCGATGGTGAAGACGATGCGCAGGCCCGAGGCGGTCATCTGCGCCAGCATCAGCAGGAACAGTGAGGTCGCGTCGATCTGCAGGTGTCCCCATTCGTCGTCCCCGACGACGGGGTCACCGGTCCCGGTGTCGTACTTCGCATGGAGGGCGTCGAGCGGGTCGAGTGTCTGCTTGAAGCGCTCTACCTTGTCGGATTGGCGCATCATCGCGATCAACAGCCCGCGCATCAGCTTGACCACGCTCTGTTCCAACAGCACGGTTCGGCCGTCGCTTTCATCGAGCCGGCGATAGGCCAGGCCCAGCCCCCAGGCGGCCAGGATGCTGTAGACGTTGTCGCGGACCCAGGCGTCGGTGTAGTCCCCGTGCGCCGTGATGGCCGTACTGGCCGGCAGCAGGCCGGTGATGGGATGCTGGCGCGACAGGATGATCCGGGTCACCTGCTCGTAGTAGCGCTCCAGCTGGTCCAGGGACGCCCTAGGCGATGTTCGAGGAGATGTTCGCTGCATGCTGCTTACTGGCCTATTGAAAGCTGTGTACAGAACCCGCGGACCGACCGGCGCGGTCAGTCGCCCACCGCGACGCGTGTGCGACTAAACCTGGCGTGCTTGACGGCACCAGAGTCGACGCGAATGCCTTGGTCTGGGCCGTGGTGGTATCGAAACCGGAATGCCGCGGGTCTGGCGGGCGACCTCCTGTGCCCGCTGCCAGTCTATCGCGTCCGGCTGGTCGCTGGCGGTCGCTTCGACCACCCGCTCCATCGGCGGGGATGGCGATGGTGGATCCTGAGCAGTTCCCGTCAGCCGACCTCTAATGCGCGGCGATAGTCTCGAATGGCGTCGTAGGCCGTCGGGCGTTCAAGCATGCTCGCAAGCAATGTCAAATCGATTTCGGGCAGCACAAGGCTGCGGTTGACGGGCTCATAGTGATCGTCACGTAAGACGTAGGGCTGCAAGCGGCCGTCGCGCCAATACCAAAATCCAATGCTGGCATAGACATGGTTGGAGGCTCCGGCGGCGAATCGACGCGATATTCGGCAAGAGCATGGAACGCGCGATCAACTATCGTCAACCCGACATCGGTGGACAAGAAAAAGGGGCGCCGAGCGCCCCTGTTTCTTCGGTCGCAGGTTTCAGACCTACGCCCTTCTCTGCTTTCGGCTTAGGCGTCCAGATTGTCCAGCGCCTTCTGGAAACGGTTGGCATGCGAGCGCTCGGCCTTGGCGAGCGTCTCGAACCAGTCCGCGATCTCCTCGAAGCCCTCGCCGCGGGCAGTCTTCGCCATGCCCGGGTACATATCCGTGTACTCGTGTGTCTCGCCGGCGATAGCGGACTTAAGATTGTCGCCAGTGGCACCAATCGGCAGTCCGGTGGCCGGATCACCGACCTGCTCCAGGTACTCCAAATGGCCGTGTGCGTGGCCAGTCTCCCCCTCAGCGGTCGAGCGGAAAACCGCGGCAACATCGTTGTAGCCTTCGACGTCGGCCTTGGATGCGAAATACAGGTAGCGCCGGTTAGCCTGAGACTCACCCGCGAAGGCCTCTTTGAGGCTGTTCTCGGTCTTGCTGCCTTTCAGTTCCATGTTGATCTCCCCGTATGGACACGATGGGTTGCGGTGGGTCAGCGGTGGCGGACAGAGCCAGTTCGATGAACGGCACGCCGCTAAACCCCAACGACGATACTACCGCCAGTATCCGGTAGCAATTGTTTGTACCAATAGCGCCGATAGCCGCCCTTTATCGTGCGGAATTCTGCGCAGATGCGCAGGGCATCACAACTGCGCCAGCCGTCCCTTGCCGCGCCTGAGCCGAACTGCTAAAAACTTTTGCAGATTAGCGCTCGCGGCATATCTCGCACCAACCCATACATGGCGGACACCGGCAACACAACCAAGGACGGCCGCTCGAGCGCAGGCGACAGCGGCGGTAACCGTGTTCCGACACGGGTCGTACAGATCTCCGACCTGCATCTCTACGAACACCCGGACGGACGGCTGTTGGGACAGCATACGCGGCGCACCTTGGAGTCGGTGCTGACGCTCGCGCAACGTCAACACTGGCCTCCAAGGGCCATTCTTCTGACCGGCGATCTGATTCATGACGCCCATGAGGAAGGCTATCGTTTTCTGCGTGAGCGAATGGAACGGCTCGATGTGCCCTACTTCTGCTTGCCCGGCAATCACGACCGAGTGGATCTGCTCGCTGGCTGGATCGAACCGGCCATCCTCTCACCGCTGCGCGTGGAAACAGTCGACGGCTGGGATCTGATCCTGCTCGACTCGACCATCCCGTTCGAAGAAGGCGGCCACATCAGTGTCGGCGTGCTCTCCGAACTCGACACCTACTGCGAGGCGCACCCGGTGCGACCCAAACTGGTCTGCCTGCACCATCAACCGACGCCCATCGGCAGCGACTGGATCGATACCATGGTCGTCGACAACGGTGCTGAGCTGCTCGAGACCGTCTGCCGCCACCCTAGCATCCGTGCCGTCGTTTGGGGCCATGTGCACCAGTCGTTCGAGGCGCGCCGAGGCGATACCTTGTTGATTTCCGCGCCGTCGACCTGCGTGCAGTTCCTGCCGGGCAGCCGCGAGTTCCGCCTCGATGTGCTGACGCCTGGTTATCGTTGGCTAGATCTCTACCCGGACGGGCGCATCGAGACCGGAATCGAACGCACGGATGACTACCCTGATCCACTCAGGCAAGGATCACACGGCTATTGACGAAAGGGCGCGCGTATCGGGCGCGAGCCTTGTTGCCAGTATGTCTCCTGTCAGCCGGTGCTGAAACCGCTCAACGCACGATAGTCGACAGGTTCGCATGCGACGCCGGTTACATCGGCCTGTGGCGGGCCGTGCCGAAGCCATGTCCGTAAGCTGTTGACGGCGTCAGCCGGCCCGCAGGCGAGCACTTCCAGTCGGCCATCCGGAAGGTTCCGCGCATGGCCTGTCAGGCCGAGCCGGAGCGCCTCCTCCCGCGCCGACGCTCGAAAGAAGACCCCTTGGACGCGCCCACCCACGTGACAACGCACGCACAACAAGTGCGGCCCCTGCTCTTGATCTTCGGTCATGCTGTTCTCTCCCGGCGTCGCAAAGAGACGAGCCGCAATCGCCGCGGTCGTCAGTCGGTGCTGTTGGCTTGCACACTGGCGGAGGCGGCGGACGCCCCGGCTCTGTCCTGATGGGCGTGTTTGTACTTGGTAAAGGTCGTTTCTCTGTAGGCGCCGTCGACGACGTATTGGCCGAGCAACATGAACTCGTCACTATCACGCGTCGCGCCCGTGTAGCGGGCGACCAGATTGCCCTCCAGATCGAAGAACGCGAACACGGGCGTGGCGCGAACGCGAAACTGCTTCAGCGCAAAGTCCTTCTGGGCGGTGGGATTGCCTTGGAAGTCGGTGACTTCGATGTCGCCCTCGACATCCACGGGAAAGATCATGAAATGCGCCTTGAAGTAATCCTGCACCTGGGGCTGATTGAGCACCGTATTCTTCATGCGGTGGCAAAATGGGCACTCATCCATCTCGAACATCAGCAACAGGCCTTGCTTGCCCTGGTCGCGAGCATTTTGAAGCTCCTCGCTGAAATCACCGAAGGTCTGATCGAAGAAGTACTGACCAGGATCACGGGATTCGGCGACAGCCCCGCCCATCTGCGCGGCCAGAAGTAAGGTTGCCGAGATCAGTATCGCGAAACGGTTCGCAAGCATAGATTGGTCTCTACTGTTTGACGGGCTTGGTTGATCGACTTCGGCGATCGACTGCCAATTGTGCGCAGATCAGCCCGGCTTTTCAACGCACATGGACGCCGTACGACCCGAGCACGAAACTGGGCAATGCCCCCGGCCACCAGACATTACGCGAGCCGCACCAGGACAGCAGCATGGGACAACTCCTCCAGGGTCTATTGGGCATCGGCGTCTTGATCACGGCGGCATGGCTGCTCAGCGAGAATCGCCGGCAGGTCAGCGCGCGCTTGGTGATCGTCGGCCTCGGACTGCAACTGCTACTGGCGCTGCTGTTGCTGAAGCTACCGGCCGCGCAGCAGCTGTTCGTCTCCGTCAATCATGCGGTACTGGCACTGCAGCGCGCGACCGAAGCCGGAACCAGCTTCGTCTTCGGTCATCTGGGCGGCGGCGGTGCTCCATACGAGACCCTCTATCCCCAGAACAGCTTCGTGCTCGCCTTCCGCGCCCTGCCACTGGTCCTGGTCATCGGCGCCTTGTCATCACTGCTTTTTCATTGGCGAGTACTGCCGATGCTGGTGCGCGCCATGGCCTGGGTGCTGCGCCGCACACTGGGCATCGGCGGCGCGCTCGGGCTTGGTGCGGCGGCCAACGTCTTCATCGGTATGGTCGAATCCCCCTTGCTGATCAAGCCTTATCTGAGGCACCTGAGCCGAAGTGCGCTGTTCGCGCTGATGACCACCGGCATGGCGACCATCGCGGGCACCGTCATGGTGCTCTACGCCACCTTGATCGGCGACGCCGTACCCAACGCGATGGCGCACATCCTCACGGCATCGCTGATCAACGCCCCCGGTGCATTGATCATTGCCGGCATCCTGATACCGCAAGTGGCAACCGCGGATCTAGACCAGATCCCGCACATTGACCGACAGTCCGGCAGCGCCATGGACGCGATCACGCGGGGGACGCTCGACGGGATTCCGCTGATACTGAACATCATCGCGATGCTGATCGTGATGGTCGCGCTGGTCAGCTTGGCCAATTCGCTGCTCGGCCTGTTGCCGGCGCCGGGCGGCACGCCACTGACGCTGCAGACGCTGCTCGGCTGGCTCTTCGCACCTGTCGTCTGGCTGATCGGCATCCCCTGGCAGGAGGCGATGACGGCGGGCCAGTTAATGGGTATCAAGACCACCCTCAATGAGCTGCTCGCCTACCTGGAGTTGGCATCCCTTCCAGCCGATGCACTGAGCGAACGCAGCCGCCTGATCATGACCTACGCCCTGTGCGGCTTTGCCAACTTTGGCAGCCTCGGCATCATGATCGGCGGGCTGGGCGCGATGGCGCCTGAGCGCCGAACGGAAATCGTCTCGCTCGGCCTGCGCTCTATCCTGGCGGGCACCATGGCGACGCTGATGACCGGCGCTCTCGTCGGAGCCTTGGTCTAGCGCCTTACCTCGGCCATCGCCTCCCCGGCCAAACGGTATCCGATGTCGATGAGTTCCCGCGCACGATGGAACTCATGTGCGTCACAGACGTCGCGCGGGACCTTGATGACGACGCTGGGCGCATAGGCGGCGAGCTTGACCGCGGCAATGGCGTTCTGCATGGTTTCGAAGGAACGGCTGACCAAGTCGAACAGGCCCAACTCCTCATCCTGCACCGTGGGTCTAAAGCTCTCGCCGATGCCGTCGAGAAATTGTGCGATACGGCCGCGCAGATCGTCCTCTCCGGCGTCCCGATCCGGCGGCGACTCAGCCAACGAGTCAGACCCTGGTGGCGCCGTGCTCGGCGCCGGCTCCGCATTCAGGTTAACCGCGATGGTCAGGTCGGTGAAGTCGCGGAAGGTCGGCGCGATAGGCACCGGATTGAGCAAACCGCCATCGAGCAGTGTCAGTCCCCGATACTGATGCGGGGTAAAGATCGTCGGCACGGCAATTGACGCGCGAATGGCGTCGAACAGCGGGCCGTCTGAGAACCAGACCTCGCGCTGCGCCTCGATGTCTGTCGCAATCGCGGTGAAACTGATGGGCAGATCCTCGATGGCGTGCTCTCCGACCATGCCCCGCAACTTGTCGATGATGCGATCACCCTTGATCAGCCCCCCGGCCAAGAAAGCCAAGTCGAGAAAGCGCAACACGTCGGCGCGGCGCAAGGCGCAGACCCAGTCGCGGTAGGCGTCCAGCTTGCCTGCCGCGTAGATCCCGCCCACGAGAGCGCCCATGGACGCGCCGGAGATCGACTCAATGCGATAGCCGTTCTCCTCCAGCCACCGGATGATACCGATGTGGGCGAGACCGCGGGCACCGCCGCTGCCGAGGACCAACGAGACGGTCTGTTGCTTCGTGTTCAACGGCACCTGCGCAAGGTTCGCCTCAAGTTCGGATCAAATGGTCAGCAGCCGCTCGCCGAGTGCTTACCGCGCGTGACGGCGATCTCAGCGCAACAATGCCGACGGATCGATACCGGCGACGCGCGCCAAGGTCGTCGCGAACGAGGCGCCCAGGCGATCCGCCAAGCGCTCGAAAAGGTCCTGTCGCTTGCTGTATTCGACCACTTCTTCGGCACCGATCAGCTCGCGCGCAACATAGCCGCTGCTCCCAATACCGTCGCTGAGACCGAGCTCCACGCTCTCCTCGCCGGTCCAGAATAGTCCGCTGAAGACTTGGTCTCCCCCCGTTAGGCGCTCGCCTCGCCCTTCCTTTACGGCGCTGATGAACTGCTGATGCAGCTTGTCCAGCAGACCTTGAACGAAGGTCTCGTCCCACTCGTTCAGCGGCGAGAAGGGGTCGAGGATGCCCTTGTGCTCACCGGCGGTCAGCAGCCGTCGCTGGATCCCGAGTTCCTCCATGGCGCGGTGAAATCCGAAGCTGTCCAAACGCACGCCGATCGAGCCGATAAGCGTCGCCTTGTCGACATAGATCTCGTCGGCCGCGGCGGCCACGTAGTAAGCGCCGGAGGCACAGACGTCCGAGGCGACGGCATAAACTGGTTTGTCCGGGTACTTCTCGCGCAGACGTCCAATTTCATCATTGATGTAACCGGACTGAACCGGACTGCCGCCCGGACTATTGATACGCAGGATGATGCCCTTGGCCTTGTCCGCCTCAAACGCCTTGCGCAAGGCCGTCACGACACGGTCTGCGCTGGCGTCGGAGTCCGGCGCGATGATGCCATCCATCTCGATCAGCGCGGTGTGCTCATCGGCGGGCATCAGCGAGTCGCCAAGACGGTTGGCGTAGTACACGCCGACCAGCAGCAGCAGGTAGAGCAGGATGCCCATCCGAAAGACCATTCCCCAGCGCCGCGAGCGCCGCTGCTCGCGCAGGAACTCGGCCGCCATTTTATTGATCAACGCGCGCTCCCACTCGGGGTCGGTGGTGGCGGGCATGTCGAGGTCGCGCGCTTTCCAGAATTTCCAGTTCATTGGCATCAGTGACGTCCATCCAGTAAGGGGCGGCAAAGGTTGCTCAGGCAACGTGATCTTAGGTTGATCCGCTCGGTCGGCCGCACGCCTTCAGTGCTCGGCATCGGGCTGTCGGCCTAGCCAATCCGGCAGATCGGCGACGCTGGGCAGGCATGCGAGCGGCTTGAGGGCCAGTAGACGATCGGGCGAATGGACGCCCGTGCCGACACCGAGCGCGGCCATGCCGGCGTTGTGTGCCATTTCCAGGTCGTATTCGGTGTCGCCTATCATCAGACTGCGGCCGGCCTCGGCGCCGAGTTCGTCGAGCAGCTCGGTCAGCATCTGCGGATGCGGTTTGGAAAACGACTCATCGGCGCAGCGCGTCGCATGGAAAAACGGCTCCAGGCCGCTCTCAGCCAACGCACTAACCAAGCCCAGCCGGCTCTTACCCGTGGCGACGGCGAGCAGGTAGCCGCCCCGATGCAGTTCCGCGATCACCTCTGCGGCGCGCGGAAAGAGCGGCATCGGCGTGTCATCGGCCGCGAGGAAATGATGCCGATAGCGGAGCATCAAATCGACCCGCTGGGCGTGCGTTGATTCCGGCAAGAGCCTCAGCATGGCCTGCTCCAGGCCCAGCCCGATGACGTCGCGAGAGCGCGTCCGCTCCGGCGGCTCGAGCCCGATATCGACGAATGCAGCGCTCAAGCTGGCGACGATACGCGCCTCCGAGTCCATCAAGGTGCCGTCCCAATCGAAAACCAGCAGGTCGAAGGTCATTCAGCGTTACCGAAGCGTTGCAAAAACGCCGCAAGATCTGCAGGCAGCGGTGCCTCCACGCGCACCGACGGTGCATCGTCTTGAGGCCGAAAGCTCAGGGCAGCGGCGTGTAAAAACAAGCGTTTGAGCCCCTTGTGGCGCAGCGCTCGATTGCCCGCGGCGTCGCCGTATTTGTCATCACCGGCCACAGGCGTGCCAAGGCTTGCCGCATGCACGCGTATCTGGTGCGTGCGGCCCGTGTGCAACTCCACATCGACCAGCGTCAGTCCGCCGTAAGCGTTGACGCGCCGAAACACCGTCCGCGCCGGTTTTCCATTCAGCTCGTCCACCTGCACCATGCGCTCGCCGCCGCGCAGCAGGTTCTTGCGAAGCGGCAGCTCTACCCCGAGCACCCGTCGCGGTAAGCCGCCGATCAGCAGCGCCTGGTAGTGCTTGCGTATCTCACCATCGCGCATCTGCCGATGCAGCGATCGCAGCGCGCTACGGCGCTTGCTGATCAGGAGGCAGCCGGAGGTGTCACGGTCCAGCCGATGCACCAGTTCAAACTCGGTCTCCGGCCGCCAAGCGCGCAGCGTCTCTATGACACCGTTGCTGACGCCGCTGCCGCCATGCACGGCCATCCCCGAAGGCTTATCGACCACCAGCACCCGGTCATCCTCGTAAAGCACGCTGTCGGTCAGTTGCAGCACCATACCGGTCGAGGGCAAGGGACGCGTGCCGGCCTCGGCGCGGCGTACCGGGGGGAGCCGCACCCAGTCGCCGCCCGAGAGGCGATGCGTCGGCTTGACACGGCCCTTGTTCACGCGCACTTCGCCGCGACGCAAGAGCTTGTAGATCAGGCTGCGCGGGACGCCCTTTAGGCGTGTCATCAGAAAATTATCGATGCGCTGCCCCGCCAGCGACGGCGGAACCTGCACCAACTGCACGCGGACATTTGCCAAGCTCCCATCCGTGCCGGCGGTGCGAGCAGCCGGAAATGCGCCGCGTCGCCCGCCGGCCGGGGCGCCGTCATCTGCCTTGGAGTTCAATTGCTGGTCCCGAAAAAGCTTGTTAGTATGCAAGCTTGCTTGTAAAAAGAAGCTGTGCTGGGCTGGGGAGAGTGTCCGCATTCCTCTTGGTATCGGCATTGCGTGTGCGACGTCCCCCGCGGCTCGTTGGTGGGATCTCGCCGGATGATTGAGCATCCAGCCAACTGGAACCGGCTGTAGGGATCGCGCCCGCGTTGACTATGCTAGGCGCGTCGGCCGCGCCTCGAGCAAGGCGCCCAATGCCCGGACCTGGCGACTTCGTCGGAGTCCGGCGCGACGCCCTGCCGACATTCTACACCGCCGACCCCGCTCCGAGGGCGGCGTCCCTCCGGTTCACCTGCTGGATACTCCCGATAGCTCGACTGTTACTGATTCGAGCGAGTTTCGATACATGATCGGCGGCATGGCCGCCGATCCGACGCACGCCTTCAACAACCCTGGCTGGCGTGGAATTTGAACATCGGCGCGTGCTCGACGCATGCCCCGGCGCGGACCGCCGGTCACGCTGACCCGCCTGAAACCCGGCCGGGACGCGATGACCGCTTTGCGGTCGTTCGCGGCGGTCCGACGTCGAGCGCGGCGGCAAAGGGAGCCGACTGCGCGCGCAGTTCGCCCAGGCATCCAGCAATTGGCTGGCGGCATGGCGGACCGGCGCGGCGCGCCATGGCGAGAGACCGACGTCAACATGAAAAGAATGCTGATAAACGCAACCCAGCCAGAGGAGTTGCGGGTTGCGATCGTCGACGGACAACTACTCTTCAATCTCGACATCGAAAGTCCCGGCCGCGAACAAAAGAAGGCCAACATCTACAAGGGCGTGATCACGCGCGTCGAACCCAGCCTGGAGGCGGCGTTCGTCGACTACGGCTCCGAGCGCCACGGTTTCCTGCCGCTGAAGGAGATCTCACGCGGCTACTTCAAGCAGGATCTGAAACCGGGCGCGAAGGCGAATATCAAGGAACTGATCAAGGAAGGGCAGCAGGTTGTCATCCAGATCGACAAGGAGGAGCGCGGCAACAAGGGCGCAGCACTGACCACTTTCATCTCGCTGGCCGGCCGCTATCTGGTGCTGATGCCCAATAACCCGCGCGCCGGCGGCGTCTCGCGTCGAATCGAGGGCGCCGACCGATCCGAACTGCGCGAGGCGCTCAGTCAGCTGAACATCCCCGACGACATGGGGCTCATCGTGCGCACCGCCGGCGTCGGCAAGAACACCGAAGAGCTGCAATGGGATCTCGACTACTTATTGCAGCTCTGGGACGCCATCAAGGCATCCAGCGAGGAGCGCAGCGCGCCCTTCCTGATCTATCAGGAAAGCGACATCATCATTCGCTCGATACGCGATCACCTGCGCGCCGACATCGGCGAAATCGTCGTCGACAGCGAGGAGATGTTCCGGCGCGCAGAGGACTTCGTCCGACAGGTGATGCCGCACAACCTTAAGAAATTGAGGCTGTATGAAGACGAGGTGCCGCTGTTCACGCGCTACCAGATCGAGAGCCAAATTGAATCGGCCTTCCAACGCGAGGTGCGGCTGCCGTCCGGCGGCTCGGTGGTTATCGACCACACCGAGGCGCTGACCTCCATCGACATCAACTCCGCCCGCGCGACCAAGGGCGCGGACATCGAGGAAACGGCGGTCACCACCAATCTCGAGGCGGCCGACGAGATCGCCCGACAGCTGCGGCTGCGCGACCTAGGCGGCTTGTTCGTGATCGATTTCATCGACATGACGCCGGCCAAGAACCAGCGTGATGTCGAGAATCGTCTGCGCGAAGCGCTCAAGCAGGACCGCGCGCGGGTGCAGGTGGCGCGCATATCGCGGTTCGGCCTGCTCGAGATGTCACGCCAGCGGCTGCGCCCGTCATTGGGCGAGTCCAGCCAGCATGTCTGCCCGCGCTGCAAGGGCCAAGGCACCATTCGGGGAGTCGAATCGCTGGCGCTGTCCGTGCTGCGCATCGTCGAAGAAGAAGCCATGAAGGACAGCACCGGCCGCATCATCGCCCAGTTGCCGGTGGATGTCGCGACCTTCCTGTTGAACGAGAAGCGCGGAGGTATCCTCGAGATCGAACGGCGTCACCGAGTCGAGGTCGTGCTGCTGCCGAACAAGCATCTGGAGACGCCGGAATACAGCATCGACCGCGTCCGCGTCCAAGAGGCAGACCGGCTTGCCGACGAGGCGCCCAGTTGGAAGCTGGCCGAAGAGCCGGCAGCCGCCATGCCGACCTTTGCGCGGCCGGCGAGCGAGGCGCCAAGCGAAGAGCCGGCAGTCAAGTCAGTCACCCCGGTCATGCCGGTGCCGCCGCGGCGGGAGCCTGGGCCCGAGACTGCCCAGGCGAAGGCCCCGCCCGATGCCAGCGAGCAGGGTAAGCGCAACGAGAGCCTGATCAAGCGTATTTGGACCCTGCTGGTCGCTCCGCCCGGCACCGACCAGGAGGCAACGCCGGCGGCGCAGGATGCCCGGTCAGGACGCGGCGACATCTCTGAATCAGGGCGCGACGCGCCTGCCGGTGGCCAACCGCGTCGGCGCGAGCGCGGTTCCGGCGGCCAACAGGGCGACGACCAGCGTCAGCGTCGGCCGCGCAAGCGCGGTGGTGATGCAGAAGGCACCAGTGAGGGCGTGGCCGAGCCCCGCGCACGAGCCGGCAGCGACTCCGAGCAGCAAGCATCCGACGCACGAGCAAAGGGCGACAGTGACCGCCAGCGCAGCGGTCGCAGGAACAGCCGAGGCCGAGGCGGGCGACGCTTCGGCGGCGAGTCCGAGGGAGGGCAGCGTTCTACGACCCCGGAGGAACCCGCCAAGGCACAGAACGAGCGCCCCGGTAAGGCCATCATGGCAAGCGCGGAACACCTGCCAATGGCCATCGAAGCACCGCAAGATCAATCTCCCAGCGCCCGAGCACCCGAACAGCGTATTCCGCCGCGCGGCGACGGGGCCAGAGATGCATCCAGCGACGCGCCGGCGGCCGACGCGGCCCGCGTGAAGTCCGAGGCCATGCCTGCGGCGGACCAGCAGGAATCGGCTGCGACAACCGCGAACCAACAGCCATCCTCGAACGAGGGCGAGGCGGAGGGCGAGCAGACTGCGACGCGCTCGCGTTCGAGCCGACGCCGCCGCGGTGGGAGACGCCGGCGCGGTAGCGGGTCAAATAGCGCGACCGAGGGCGGCGAGCAAAAGGGTTCGGATCAGCAGTCATCGCCATCGGCGTCGCAGCGGACCGCAACCGCCTCGGCCGATGCTGCGGCCGTCGGAACGCCTCAAGCAGAAACTCAGGCCGCAACGGCCTCGCCGAACGAGCATTCGGGGGATGGGAGTCTTGCCCAAACCAACACAATCCCGGCCAACCCAATCCAGAGCGATCCAGTCCAGAACGCAACGCCTGACAAACCAAGTGCAAGAGACACCGCAGCCAAGCCACCAGGTGAGGCAGCCTCGGTGGATACGAACGCGGTCGCAACGGAGCCACCGACCCAGAAGAAGTCGAACGCCCACTCGGAGCCGCCCGCTGTTCGCCCCATCGAGCCATCCACAGGCCAAGCGGAAAGCACGGCGCGACCCACGAAGAAGTCTGATCCCATTGCTTCGGCGCCCGGCAGCACCGAGCCTGCCGTGCAGCAGGATGGCTCTCCGCGACAGAAACACGCCGACGCGTCCGGGGCTGCGGTGAATACGGATATTGCCGACCGCTGAGCGAGGCGAACGCCAGTCGCGGCGCGCGACAGGTAACGCATCGATCGCTCGAACCGGGGCGCTTTCGCGGTCCGTCGGGTTCGTCGCCCACCCGCGATAGGATCGCGAGGCAAACACGGGATCGCCAGACATCCAGGACGGTCAGACAACGCCACTTCGGTTTGAAAACGCTCTGGGGTACCATGCCCGCGTCGCACCGACGCGCGGCAGCGCAGCCTAGGCTGCGCTGCTCCGACCAAAACACCATCAAGCATGTCCTTGCGGCATGCGCACCGGAATACGGAGCGGACCAAGCCGAAGCCGCATGTTCGAGCTGTTTGTCATCAGCCTGAGGCGTTTCTTCGCCATGGTGCCGCCGGCCCTAACCCGGTCACCCGACGGCCAAACGCCGCTGGGGCTGCGCCGCGTGCTGGTGATGATCGGGTTCCTGCCGCTGTTCGCGCTGGTGCAAGGCCTGCATTGGCTCGGCTTCCTGCTCGACGATATCCTGTTCCGCGGCTGGCGACGCGTCAAGGTCAGGGAGCCCTTGTTCGTGCTCGGCGTGCCCCGCAGCGGCACGACCAAGTTGCATCAGATACTGGCCAAGGACAGTCAATACACGACCTTCTCGACTTGGGAGTGCTTGTTCGCCCTATCGGTGACTGAACGCCGATTCTGGCTGGCCTTGGCGCGACTCGATGCGTCGATCGGCCGGCCCGGCGCACGCGCCTTAGGTTGGCTGGAGCGACGTGTCTTCGCATCCTTGGACGACGTCCATGCGATGAGCCTGGCGACGCCGGAAGAGGACTATTTCGCGCTGATGCCGATCCTGTCCTGCTTCATCTTGTTCCTGCCGTTTCCGGCCAACGCGCACCTGCACCGTGTCGGAATGTTCGACCGCGAGATGCCGGAAGACGAGCGAGGGCGTATCCTGGCTTTCTACCAGGCGTGCCTGCAAAAGCACCTCTACGTCCATGGGCCTAACAAGCGTCTGCTGTCTAAGAACGCCGCTTTTGCGCCGCTGGCGCAGAGCCTGTCGCGGCAGTTCCCCGACGCCCGTTTCATCGTCTGTCTGCGCGATCCGGTCGAGACCGTTCCGTCCCAGCTCAGCTCGATTGCTTCAGGACTGCGGTTCTTCGGCATTTCAGAGAAAAGCGCACCCATCCGCGCGCGGATGCTCGAGCAGCTCGCGTTCTATTACAACAACCTGTATGCCTTGGTCGACAGCCAGCCGTCAAGACGCTGCGCCGCCGTCACGCTGGCCGAACTCAAGTGCGGATTGTCGGCGAGGCTGACGGCCATCTACGGCCAGCTTGGCTTGCCGCTGGGCGATGACTTTGCGTGCGTGCTGCGCAATGAAACTCCCGCGACGCGCGGCTATCGCAGCGGGCACAGCTATTCGCTGGCCCAATTCGGCCTGGAGCCAGCCGATATCAGCGCCCGCTTCGCCACCGCTTATCGGCGCCAGGGGCTCGGCGATCAGCCCGCAGCGCCAATGCATGAGGGCCACGCCGAGCCGCGCTGCGATCGCGAGCCTGGGGTCGGCGCCGCCAAGGACGCGCTCGATGCTGCGCAAACAGCGCCGACCAGGGAGCCGCGAGGAGCCGTGTCGTGCTGAGTTCATCCGCCTCACCGCACGCAAGGGAAGCAAGTGACCGGCGAGGGCTGACCGCGCCGGATCCTACCAGGCTGCGTGTGGCCATCGTCTCTGACGCCGCCCCAGAACGCAATGGCGTCGGCGCCTACTACCGTGACCTGGCCGAACACCTGAAATCGGTGGGTGCTCGGGTAGAGCTTATCTCGCCGCGTTTCCGCGCCGGGCGCTGGTACGGCGGGCTCGGCATGCCGCTGCCGGGCGACCCGACCCAGAAATTCGTGCTGCCAAAATGGTCACTGTTGTCGCACAGATTCGACCGTCTGCGGCCGAACTCCGTCATCGTGCCGACTCCCGGACCCTTCGGCATGCTTGGCATGTTCCTCGCCAAGCGCCGGCATGCGCGCCTCATCGTTGGCTTCCACACGCACTTCGAGCGCCTGGCCGAGCTGAACCCGGGCTGGCGGTTGCGCGGCTGGATCGCACAAGCGTATTTGAACGCCTGCAACCGAAAACTGTTCCGCGAAGCCGATCTCGTGCTTGCCAACTCCCCGGAGATGGTCAAGATCGCTCGCGCCATCGGTGCGGAGCAGGTCAGCCTGATGGGTACACCAATCCCGAAGCGCTTTCTCGATCAGCCGGTCGTCGCGATACGCGATACCGTGACGCAGGTCTTGTTCGCCGGCCGCCTAGCGCCGGAGAAGAATCTGGAGGCCATTGTCGAAGCCGCCGAGGCATTGCCAGAGCTGCGTTTCCTGGTCGCCGGCGACGGTCCGCTGCGCGACTGGATGCAGCAGCAGGCCGCGCGACTGGCAAACCTGGAGTACATCGGCTGGGTCAAGCGCGCCGAGATCCTGCCGCTGATTGACAGCGTCGATGCGCTGGTACTGCCTTCCACTGTGGAGTCGTTCGGCACCATTGCACTCGAGGCCATGGCGCGTGCGCGTTTGGTGATCGTTTCCTCCCAGTGCGGCATACTGAGCTGGAACCTGCTGGAGCGAGGGCTGTTTCAGATGCGCGAACAGGAGAACCTGTCGAGCGCGCTGCTTCGCGTGCGCGCGCTCGATCAGGCGATTCTCGAGCGCAAGGCAGGCATCGCGCGCGACGCCGCGCGCGAGATCAATGAGCGTAACCTGCATCATTGGCTCGGCGTCTTGATACAGGGCGACCGGCGGGGACTCGATGAGCTTGCGGATTGAGGCCGACGCGCCAGCCCGCGACGCCTCGCCAAGGCACGGCGACGCCGCTACCGCAGCATTGATCTCGATCCACGACCTGATGCCGTCAACGATAGACGCCGTACAGCGGACGCTGGCAGTGCTTGAACAGGCCGGTTCCGGACCGGTCACATTGTTGGTCGTGCCCGGGAGCGGCTGGAGCCGCGACGGCATCGACACACTGAAGGCATTTCAATACAGCGGCCATCGGCTCGCCGGCCATGGCTGGCTGCATCGGGTCGATCACTTTGGTGGACTTTACCACCGGCTGCATGGACTGCTGATCTCGCGACGCGTTGCGGAGCACCTGGCATTGGACGCCGATGCTATCGTCGAACTGATCAACCGCTGCCATGACTGGTTCGGCGAGAACGGACTGGAGTCACCGCAGCTCTACGTGCCACCCGCCTGGGCCATGGGCAGCGTCTCCTATGCCCGCCTCACCCAGGACTGCCGTTTCGCGCTCTACGAGACCTTCGGCGGCGTCTTGGACGCCCTGAGCGGCAGGCTACACCGCATCCCATTGCTCGGCTACGAGGCCGACCAATCGGCGCGCGTACCCGTCATCCGCGCATGGAATGCCGCCAACCGAAGACTGGCGGCACGGCGCGGGCGCGTGCGCATCGGCATCCATCCGTTCGACACCGAACTGCGGCTGCGCGCCGACCTGATCGCCGACCTCGCGCGCTTCGGCACCAGCTGCGGTTACGGGGTACTGTCGTCGGCGACGTCGATCAGGGGTATCGGCTGATACGCGCAAATCAGAAGTGCTTGCGGCGTATCTCGTCCAATAGCCCCTGTGCCGCTGCCTCAACCATATCAAATACGGTCTCGAAGCCCCCCGCGCCTCCATAGTAGGGGTCGGGAACCTCCCGCAGACGCATGTCCGGCGCAAAGTCCATTAGCAACATCAGCCGACGTTCCAGACCGCGGCCATCGGGGCACAGCCCGGACATGTTGTGATAATTGTCCTGATCCATCGCCAGGATGTAGTCGAAGCGATCGAAGTCGGCCGCCTGGGCACGGCGGGCACGCAGATCCGAGAGTGCAATGCCGCGCCGCATCGCCGTCTCCTGGGCACGCCGATCCGGTGGCTCACCCTCATGATAGGCATGGGTACCGGCTGAATCGATCTCGATAAAGTCGACCAGGCCGGCGTCTTCGACCAACTTGCGAAACACCCCGTGCGCCGTTGGCGATCGACAGATATTTCCCATGCAGATGAAAAGCACCCGTACACGATTGCTTTCGTTCATCGTAGAGTCAAACCCTTGTTAAACATGAACCGTTTGGCGGCCATTCTATCATTCAGCAGATTGCGGCCCCTATGCACGACGGTCAGCGCCGACGGCTATAGGGCAACTGCTCGCGCTGCATGCGAAATTGCAGACGCTGTCGCTCCAGCCGCGCGCCGACGTTCAGCGGCGGCATCGCGGCGGGGTGCCGCAGGAACCGCTTTCGGGTTCGGGTTTCGGTTGCGGTTCCGGCTGGAACTCAAGGGGGCGCGTCTGCGCTCCGTCTGGAGGTCGCGGCGCTGATCCTGTTGCAGCGCGCGCAGCGCATTGCGCTCGTTACGTTCGAGGTTTTCGAGCCTGCGTTGTTCACGGAGATCGAGCGGGCCTACGCGCTCGCGATAGCTGGTCTGATCACGTTCGAGCTGCAGCCACCCGGCGGCCTCAGGTCGCGTCTGCCCCTGTGTCACATCCGCTCCTGTCACCAACACGACAAGCAGCAATAACAGAAAACAGAATTCTCTCATGGCATTTGCCCATCTACGCACCCTTGCGGTGCAAAGCTGCCCGGCTTTCTTGCCCTGGTGAACCGTCCTGGCACATCGTCCCTTGCGACAAGGACGCAAGCACCGCTAGACCCACCAGCAATGGCGGACGAGGGAGACGTCCGGAGAAGTTGGCATCAATGCTGCTTATCACTAATCGAGGCGGAAGACCCCTCTCTGCCGTTTCCGTCCTCTGACCTCCTCAGTGGTGAATTGCCCCGCCCAGCGCGGGGCATTTTTTTGTGCGGCGGCAGCCCTCATTACTAAGCGGCGCCTGCTAGGATGAACCTGATCGCTGGCCAACGCCTGTTCCCCCGGCTCAACCGACGCTCGGCCCGAGGGGAAAAACGACTTGGGACGAATCTGTTTAGACGACCAGCACAGATGACGAGGCCCGCCGATGAACGATAGCCAGCCATTCATGCAGCGCCTGCGCCGACTCATTGGCCGGGATTGCCGCTTCTACGGTCGTTCCTGCCGCATTGTCGATATCCTAATCGACGACGGTCGCTTGGTGCTCGAGACACGCGACTCGACACCGCCGATACAGACCGACCAATACGGTCAGGCCACCTGCCGTGCCAATGACCACATCGACGTCAGCCTATTCGATCAGGCGGGCGATATGTCCGAGGACCTGATGCATCTACTCGACGGGCTGGCGCCAGACATCCGATCAGAGATTCGAGCAGAGGCCAACCCAAAGGCGAGCCCCGCTCGGAACGGAGCGAATCTCTCAGGGCTTCCCTAACCGCCGCATTACCAAACGCAGGTCGTCCGGCGTGTCGACACCCGGCCCCGGCTCTTCCGTCGCCATCGCGACATGGATGCGCTCGCCATGCCAAAGTACCCGCAGTTGCTCGAGTGATTCGGCCAGCTCCAGCGGCGCCGGCGGCCAGGCGACATAGCGCTGCAAGAAACCGACGCGATAGGCATAGAGACCGATATGGCGGCGAAACGGCACGCCGGCCGGCAGATTCGCCCGCTTGCCCAGGAACTCGTCACGGTGCCATGGGATCGGCGCTCGTGAGAAATAGATTGCGTAGCCCTGGGCGTCCGTGACCACCTTGACCACATGCGGATCAAATAGCGGCGCCGCGTCGGAAATTGGGAACGCCAGCGTCGTCATGCCGACATCGGTTGTCAGCGCGGCGAGATCCGCGGCCACTTGATCAACCAGCGTCGGCGGCATGCAGGGCTCGTCGCCCTGGAGGTTGACGACGATGCTCTGGGCGTCCCACCCCCGCTGGCCGCAAACCTCGGCAATGCGGTCGCTGCCGCTGCGGTGAGCGCTGTCGGTCATCACCACCTCCGCACCCATTTCAAGGCAGGCATCGGCGACGCGCTCGTCGTCGGTGGCAACCACGACCTCGTCAGCGGCGCTGGCGCGGGCGCGGTCCAAGACGTGCGCGATCAGCGGCCGGCCGGCGATCTGAACCAACGGCTTGCCCGGCAAGCGGCTGGCGGCGTAGCGCGCCGGGATGACGACCTTGAAGCCGGCGCTCAAGATGCAGCCACCTCCTCATCCGCGGCCATCGGCCGAGCCTCTTCTTCGAGCATGATCGGCAGTCCGTCTCGGATCGGGTACGCGAGCCGATCGGCACGGCAGATCAGCTCGCCGGCGGTCTTGTCGAAATACAGTTCACCCTTGCAAACAGGGCAACGCAGGATCTCCAGCAGTCTCTTGTCCATTGCAGTACCTTGATATCAATTCGATTTGCGTTGATCGGCGTGCTCCGGACGCTGTCCGCCCGAGTCTCCGCCCGGCTCCGAGAGTCGATCCAACAGGCCATCCAGCGCGCAAATGAAGCCCGCGTCCGGTTCCGCCTGGACCGGCACATACCAATGGTCAGGACCCGCGGCCGTCCGGCACTTGACGGCGTCTTTCTCTGTCATCAGCACTGCACCGGGGGGCCACTTCATGATATCCGCCCGACTGTAACGATGATGATCCGGATAAGGGCGCGCATCCAGCGTTAGACCCAAGCCGCGCAGCATGCCGAAGAAGCGCATCGGGTTGCCGATGCCGGCGACCGCCGTCACAGGGGCGCCGACAAAGTCGGTCAGCGGCTTGCGCAAGCCCGCATGATACAGACTCACTGCATCGCCCGGGAGCAGCTGCATCCGCGCGGCGTCCGCCTTACCGCCGCCGTTGACGATCCGCAGATCGGCCCGCTCGCCGCGCGCTCGGGGCTCGCGCAGCGGCCCCGCCGGTAGGCAGCGGCCGTTACCGATCCGGCGCTGGCTATCGATCACTAGGATCTCGCAATCGCGTCGCAGACGATAGTGCTGCAGACCATCGTCGGCGACCACCAGATCGCAATCGTAGTCTGCCGACAGCATACGCGCGCCGGCGACTCGGTCACGCCCGATCACCACCGGGCAGATGCGCCTGGCCGCGATGAGCGCGGGTTCATCGCCGAACAGGATCGGATCGGCATCGGCGGGCACGGGGCAGGGTTCCGCTTGCCGGTCCGCGCCATAGCCGCGCATCACCACGCCCGGTCTGTAACCCTGGTTGACGAGGTGATCGACCAGCCAGATCACCAAGGGGGTCTTACCGGTTCCGCCGACGGTCAAATTGCCGACGACGATGACCGGCACGCCCGCCGACTCGGAGCCTAGCCAACCACGGCGATAGGCGAGCGCGCGCAGCATGGCGATGGCGCAATAGAGCCAGCCGAGGGGCGCGAGCAGCCCGGATGCCAGTCTCGCCGACAATCCACTGCCATACCAGAGGTCGTCGGGGCTCACGCCGCTCCGGCAGAATCTGCGACCGGAAGCATATCGTGCACGTCTTGAAACTGGAGCCCATGCAGTCGAGCGTAGTAGCCGCCCTCGGCCAACAGACTGGCGTGCGGGCCCTGCTCCACGATGCGCCCGGCATCGAGCACGACGATGCGATCGACGTGCTCGATAGTCGACAACCGATGCGCAATCACCAGCGTGGTGCGATCTGCCATCAGCGCCGCCAGCGCCGCCTGGATGTGACGCTCGGCCTCTGTGTCTAGGGCCGAGGTAGCCTCGTCGAGCACCAGGATGGGCGCGTCCTTGAGCATTGCCCTGGCGATAGCGATGCGTTGGCGCTGTCCGCCGGACAGCAGCACACCGCGGTCGCCCACCAGCGTGTCCAGCCCTTGCGGCAGCGCGCGGATAAAGTCCAGCGCATGCGCCGCCTCGGCGACGCGTTCGATCTCTTCGCGTCCAACATCGGCCGCTTGTCCGTAGGTGATGTTGTTGGCTAGGCTGTCATTGAACAGCACGATATCCTGGGTCACCAGCGAGATCTGGGCGCGCAGGCTCGCTAGCGTGAGCTCTCGGATGTCGATGCCGTCGATCAGAATCTGTCCGGCGGTCACATCGTAGAAACGCGGCAACAGGCTTGCCAGGGTCGACTTTCCGCTGCCGGAACGCCCCACCAGCGCAACGCTCTCACCAGGCTCGATGGTCAGGTTCAGGTCGTGAATGACCGCGCCCTTTGCCGAATCGTAGACCTGGGTCAGATGGCGATACTCGATGCGCCCGGACGCGCGCTCCAGCGTGCGCGTGCCGGTATCGCGTTCGGTCTCGCTGTCGAGCAGCTCGAACAGGCTGTCGGCCGCGACGATACCGCGCTGCAGCTGGGAATTGACCGCCGTCAGCCGCTTCACCGGCGGCAGCATCAACCCCATCGCGACGATGAAGGACATGAAGGTGCCGACGGTGATGTCCTCGCGCAGTCCCTGCATGGTCGACAGATAGACGATGATGCCGATCGCGATCGCGGACAGCACCTGTACCAGGGGTACGCTGACCGACTCCACCGCAATCACCTTCATTTGCAGCGAACGTGTCTTCTCGTTGATCCGCGAGAACTCGGCCGCCTCCCGACGCTCGCCGCCAAAGGCCTTCACCACCCTGTGCCCGTCGATCACTTCCTGCGCCACGTGCGTCAAGGAACCGACCCGCTCTTGGATGCGCTTGCCGTACCGCCGGAAACGTTTTGTGGCGTACTTGATCGAGAATGCCATGGTCGGCCCGATCAGCAGGAAGATAGCGGACAGCGCCGCATCCAGGTACAGCATGTAAGCGAGCAGCGCGATGGCGGTGAAACCGTCGCGCACCAGGGTCGTCACCGCCGAGGTCGTGGCCGACGCAACGTTCTCGACGTTGTAGGTGAGTTTAGCCAGAATCTGACCCGTGCCATTGCGGTCGTAGTAACGCGTGGGCGAGCGCAGCAGATGCTCGAACATCTGTTGGCGCAGATCCGCCACCACCCGACGACCAACCCACTTTAGGCAATAGGTATTAATGAAACCGGCGATGCCGCGCACGACGAAGATCCCGACCAGGATCACGGGCATCAGGCGCACCATGTCCGGGTCGCGATCGACGAAGCTGCCGTCGAGCAGCGGCTTGATCATGGCCGCGAACAGCGGCTCGGTAGCCGCGAACACCAGCATGCCGACGATGGACAGCGCGAACATGCGCCAATACGGCTTCACGTAAGACAGCAAACGGCGGTAGGTGCCGCCAGCAGCGGCGAGGTCGACCTGGGTCTTGTCTGTCATCGACGTTCTTCCAGCCGGCTGGTGGCGAAGGCAACCTGCCTCAAGCCGAGCTGGCCAGCGGCGTCGAGGGCCGTCATCACGGCCTGATGCGAGGTGTCGGCATCCGCCTTGATAAGCACCGGCAGATCGCGCCGCGCGCCGACCACCTTCGCCAGCACCTCCCGCAAATCCTCGACATTCCCGTCCCTCACCTGCTGGTCGTCGATGAAGTAACGCCCGCCGGCATCGATGACCAGTTCGACGAACTCCAGCGTCTCGCTCGACACCGGCTCGCCATCGGCTTGCGGCAACTGCAACCGCAGCCTGCCGTCTTCCTTGAAGGTGGTCGAGACCATGAAGAAGATCAGCAGCAGAAACACGACATCGATCAACGGGGTCAGGTTGATGTCGGGCTGGTCCTTCTTGTGCCGGCGCAGGTTCACAGCACCCGCTCCTCGCCGGCCTCACGCTCCCCTTTCATGACCTCGATCAGGCGCAATGCCTGCTCCTCCATGCCGATGATGATCTCGTCCACGCGGCCATTGAAATAACGGTGGAACATCAAGGCAGGGATGGCGACCGACAAACCTGCCGCGGTGGTGATCAGCGCCTTCGAAATGCCCCCGGCGAGCACGCCGGGATTGCCGACGCCTGCCTGGACGATGACACTGAACACATCGATCATGCCGATCACGGTGCCGAGCAGGCCGAGCAGCGGCGTCACCGCGGCGATGGTGCCGAGGGTATTGAGATAACGTTCCAGGTCGGACACGACCTGTCGGCCGGTGTCTTGGATCGACTCTTTCATGACTTCGCGGGAGTGAAAGCGGTTGGTCAACCCTGCGGCCAGCATGCGCCCCAGGGCAGAGCCTTCACGGATCTCGGCGATGCGCTCCTCGTTCAGAAGCCGACGGCGGTTCAACTGCCAAATCTGCGTGACCAAGTTGTCCGGCATGATGACGCCGCGCCGAAGCGCCCAGAAGCGCTCGATGACGATGGCAGTCGCCGCGACCGAGCACAGCAGGATGGGCACCATCAGCCAACCGCCGGCCTGAATCAGTTCGAACACGAGCGTGTCACCTCATCTCTTTGTGCTGCCGAACAACTCGCCGACGACGGCGCATGATACAAGATCGCGCCAAGGGGCATCATCGACGAGCGGCCGGTTGTTGCCCACCGCGGTCGTCGGGCGCTGTTCCGCGCGATCTTCGGCTGAGGCCACCCGATCGATCCAGATTGGCCGGCATGCCGGCAAGGTCGACTCGGACGCCCGCCCCGACGGGGCTCAAGGGAGCGGCCGGTGCCGCCAGATGCGCGCGTCTGCATGGCGCCACCGAACCGGCTCCTGAATCGCACCCGTGGCCGGCAGCACGAGACGCAGTGCACCGGCAGCCGCCGTGTTAGCGGTGCGCGCCCCCTGCGCCTGCACGCGCGCCTGAACCTCTGTGGCCGGAAAGCCGAACCGGTTGGCGAATCCGGCCGAATAGAGCACCCAATCGGGGTCGACGGCGGCGAGGAATGCCGCCGAACTCGAGGTGGAACTACCATGATGGGCCGCGACCAGGACATCTGCCTGGAGCCGATCGCCGAGGGCATCCACGAGCAGGCCTTCCACGCCTGCCGCGATATCGCCGGTCAGCAGCGCCGATGCGCCATCGCTGCTGATGCGCAGCACGCAGGAGGCATCGTTACCGCCCCACTGCCCGCCGCTTGGCCGATCGCCGGGATGCAATACCTCGAACGCGACGCCGTCCCAGCGCCAGTGTTGGCCGCGACGACAGGGCTCGACGGGCAGGTCGATCGATCCGCCCCGATCGGCCAATTCACCAGGCTCTCCACTGAGGAGCCGAGCGACCGGTATCGCATCCAAGAGCCCATGCAAACCGCCGCTATGGTCACGGTCGGCGTGGCTGACGATCAGCCCGTCCAGACGCTGCACGCCAAGCTCGCGCAGGTAAGGCACGACCACCGCCGAACCTGTCTCGAAGCCGCTGGGGTAACGCGGCCCGAGGTCGTAGACCAGCGCGTGACGCGCGGTGCGCACGACAACGGACAAGCCCTGACCGACGTCCAACAGCGTCACCTGCGCATCGCCAAATGCCGGCGCCGGCGGCCTCGCCACGGCCAAAGGCAGCAACAGCACCAGCCCCAGCCATCGTGCCGGCAGACCGCGCGGGGCCAGCAGCAGCGAGACGCCGGCGAAGGCGATGGCCCAAACCCAGGTTTCGCGTCCGCCAAGCATCATCGCCGCCGGAGGCCAGTCGGCCACCCAGGCCAGCAGCCGATAACCCTGCTCCAGTAACCAGAGCACCGGGGTCAAGGGCCAAGGCCAACCGCTGACCAGGGCCATCAGCGCACCCAAGAGCACCAGCGGCAGCAGCAGACCGAACAGCGGCACGGCGACCAGATTAACCACCGGCGCCACTAGCGACGCCCGGCCGAAGAACAACAGCAGCATCGGCAGCAGACCGACCGCCACGGCCCACTGCGCTCGCCCCCAGCGCAACACAGCATGCGGCGGCGCCAAGCGTCTGCCGAGCGCGAACAACAGCACGGCGACGGCGCCGAACGACAGCCAGAAACCATATGACAGCACGCTGCTCGGATCGACTATCAGCACCGCTGCCAGGGCCAGCACGAGGCCGCTCGCGGGGCGCAGCGTGCGGCCGGAGATCAGCGCGATGAGCAGCACGGCCAGCATCACCAGCGCGCGCTGTGTCGAGATCGCGAATCCGGCGAGCGCGGCATAGCCGATCGCGGCTGCCAGGGCTGCCAAGGCAGCGGCCCGCGGCGCCGCGAGCAAGCGCACGAGCCGGGCGGAGCGCGACCAGAGCCAACGGCCCAGAAAGAACGCGAAACCCGCCACCAGGCCCACATGCAGACCGGAGATGGCGATCAAATGACTGGTGCCGGTGCGAGAAAAGACCTCCCACTGCACCGGCGTCAGTGCACCGCGCTCGCCGAGCACCAGGGCTTGCACCAATGCCCGCGCCACGGGCGAGCTCGCGTCAGTCCCTCCGAGCGCATCGAGTCGGTCACGCAGCAGTTGGCGAAAGCGTGCCAACCGATGGCTGACGGGGCCTGGGTCCAGCAGCCGAGCGGTCTCGAAGTCGCGGACATGGCCCGTGGCGGAGATACCCTGCTGGAACAGCCAACGTTCGTAGTCGAAGCCGCCCGGATTGACGAAGCCGTGCGGCGGTTTGAGGCGCACGGCCAATTGCCAACGCTGACCGGCAAGCAACCGCGGCACTTGCCTATACCAAGAGAGTCTAACCAGGCCGCTAAAAGGCGCCGGACTGCCGTCCGCATGCAGGCGATCGACCTGGAATAGGAAGCGGCTCGACTGGTCGTCTTGATGTCGGCCAACCTGACTTGGCAATGACGCGATGGTGCCTTCGACCATCAGCGTCTGCCCGACCAGACGCTCGGGAAACGGATGACAGAGCAGCGAACAGCTGTTGACCTGTGCCCAACAGAGGCCGGCCGCAAATGCCGCGACCGACCGCGCAGCCCGAACGCGCAGCGCGGCGAGCACGCCGGCAATGCACAGGCCGGGGAACAGCCAGCGCGGAGGTACCTCGGGCAACAGGAAAAAGCTGCCGATGCCGCTGCAAAAGGCGAGCGCGATCAGGAACAGGGAACTGCTGCCCGTCCGCGCGTTTGGGCCTGGAGCAAGGTTCACGGGTATGTTCGAGCCAAGGCGGCGCGGCGACGCCGCCTTGCCGCGCTGCGGCAAATAGGGACGCACCCTGATGAGTGAGCCGATGGTTGCGGCCAGACATCGGGCACCGAAACTAGAATTCGAGCCTTGGCCGCCGCGCGCTCGCGTATACTCAGCCGCGCGTTGACATCAGCAGCGAGACTCAGACTACCAGCGTGAAGCGGTGGCTCAAGGGCATATTGCCCGATCCGCGCGAGATCTTGAACAACAAGTATCTGCGCGTGTTTGGGACCCTGTTGCAGGATCCCAACCTGTGGCATCTCAATCGACGCTCGGCCTCGGGTGCGGTCGCTGTCGGCCTGTTTATGATGTATATGCCGCCGCTCGGGCAGGCCTTCATGGCCGCCGCGGCAGCTATCAAGCTGCGCGTGAACCTGCCTATCTCGGTGACGCTGATTTGGCTCAGCAACCCGCTGACCATCCCGCCGATGTTCTATCTGGCCTATGTCATTGGCGCGTCCTTGCTGGGTCAGCCGGTGCGGGCCTTCGATCCGGCATTCTGGCTCGATTGGCACAACTGGCTCGGCGTGGTCGGGCCCGTGATGCTGGGCAGCTTGATCTGCGCGACGCTCTTTTCAGTCACCGGCTATTTTACCGTTCAGGCCATCTGGCGCTGGAGCCTGATGCGTCAAATTCAGCGCCGGCGGGAACGCTATGCCGCGGCGCGAACCAGCAGCCCGTCGTCTAAGCGCCAGATCTGATCCGTGCGTGCGGCCAGCTCGAGGTCGTGGGTGACGATGACGAAGCTGGTCCCAACCTCTTCATTGAGTTCCAGCATCATCTGATAAACCGCTTCCGCCGTGTGTCGGTCCAGATTGCCGGTGGGCTCATCCGCCAGCAGACAATCCGGTTGCGTCACCAAGGCGCGGGCAATCGCGGCTCGCTGCCGCTCTCCGCCGGAGAGCTCCGATGGTTTGTGGCTCATGCGATGGCCGAGGCCAACGCGCCGCAAAATTGCATCGGCCTTATCCCTCGCCTCGGCCGGCCCCGAGCCGCCGATCAGCAGCGGCATCGCGACGTTCTCCAGCGCCGAGAACTCGGGCAGCAGATGATGAAACTGGTAGACGAAACCGAGCTGACGGTTACGCAATAATCCCCTCGCCTTCTCCGACAGGCCCATCGGATCCTGGCCGGACCAAAGCACCTGACCGCTGCTAGGCCGCTCCAGTCCGCCGAGACAATGCAGCAGTGTGCTTTTGCCGGAGCCCGAGGCGCCGACGATGGCGACGCGTTCGCCGGCGCTGACGTGAAAGTCGACGCCGCGGAGCACCTCGACCTGTTGCGGTCCCTGTCGAAAGGTCTTGACCAGAGCGCGCGTCTCCAGCGCAGCGGCACCGACATCTTCCGACCGACGCAGGCCGCGTTCGCTGCCCTTGGTGGGTTGGGAAACGCTTCGTACGCTCACTCCGGCGCTGGGCTCGATGACCGGCTCGATGACCGGGGAAGCGTCCCGCATAGGGGCCTTACTCATAGCGCAGCGCCTCCGCCGGATCGGTGCGTGAGGCGCGCCAGGCCGGATAGAGCGTCGCCAGCACCGACATCAAGAAGGCGCCGCCGCCGATGCGCAGTACGTCGGCGACGCGGACATCGGATGGCAGCGCGCTGATGTAATAGATGCTCGGGTCGAGAAAATGAACGCCGAAGGCCCGCTCGATCGACGCGACGATCGGCTCGACGTTCCAGCCCAGCAGCACACCGCCGACCACGCCCAGCAGCGTGCCGGCAAGACCGATTGCGATGCCCTGCACCATGAAGATGGCCATGATCCGCCCAGGCGACGCGCCTAGCGTCCGCAGCACGGCAATATCGGAGCGTTTGTCGGTGACCACCATCACCAGGGTCGAGACGATATTGAACGCCGCCACCGCCACGATCAGGAACAGAATGATGGTCATCATCCGCTTCTCTGTGCGCAGGGCCGCGAAGAAATTGCGGTGAACTTGGGTCCAGTCGGAAACGCGATAGGCGTTGTCGCCAGGATCATCAAGCGAGTAGGCGATCTCGCGTGCGACGAGCGGCGCATCGAACATGTTCTTCAGCTTAAGGCGCACACCTTGCGCATTATCGCCGAGACGCATCAGCCGCGCGGCGTCCGCCATGTGCATAAACCCTGCACCGCGGTCATAGTCAGCCATGCCGACCTCGAACAGCCCGGCCACTGTGAACGCCTTCAGCCGCGGCATCACACCCACCGGCGTCGCACTGACCTGCGGCGTGACCACCGTGACCTTGTCACCGACATTGACGCCGAGCGCGGACGCCAACTCCGAGCCGAGGATGATGTTGTAGCTGTCGGCGGCCAGATCGTCGACCGAGCCGGCCACCATGTCCCGGCGCAGGTCCGAGACGGCGTCTTCGCGATCAGGCACGATGCCACGCAGCAGCGCCGCGTTGGTGCGGCCGGCGTTCATCAGCATCGACTCGATCTCGACATAGGGCGCGGCACCCACCACCTCGGGGTGCCCGCTGACACGCTCGATCAGGCCGCCCCAGTCGGCGACCCCGGCCACCGGATCACTGAGCGTCGCATGTGAGGCCATGCCCAGAATGCGTTCCTGGATTTCCTTGTGAAAGCCGTTCATCACCGAAAGCACGACGATCAACGCGACGATCCCGAGCATGATCCCAAGCATCGAGATCAGAGAGATGAAGGAGATGAAGTGATTGCGACGCTTCGCCCGCGTGTATCGCAGGCCGACGAAGACTGGTAGGGGTCGGAACATGGCCGGCGATTAGATCACGTTAGGCGCGCGGTGGATAGCTCGGCGCCCGCTGCTGACCGAGGCGCGCTAGTCGCCGCGCTTCGGCCGCTCCAGCACGAACATCGGCTGACTCTCCGGACCGACGCTGTGGGCGGAGGGGTCGAGTGCGCGATCGGTCAGCGACGGACGAATGCGTAGCGACAGCGTCGAGAGGTCGCCACGCCGCAACTGTCGTCCGCGGGCGCCGGCCAGACCGCCGCCAGCGTTGGCCATGGCCGGCGTCAGCGCGATACCGGTGATCTCTCGCGCCTTGCTCGAATACGGCGATACGCCCTTTTTCTGCAGGTATTGAGACAACACGCGATGGGTGTAACGCTGGGTCTCCGGGAAGGTCACGAAGCCGTTGTGGCGCGCGAGCGCACCCTCACCCGCGTTGTAAGCCATGACAGCCTTGCCGATCCCGTACTGCCGAACGAGACGCTTCAGATGGCGGGTGCCGACACGCACGTTGGTCTGGGCGTCGAACAATTCGTCGACCGAGCCGACGCCGTAGTCGCCGGCGGTCGCGGGCATGATTTGCATCAGTCCGACGGCCCCTGCCGGCGAGACCGCATGGGCGTTGTAACCGGACTCGGCCCGGACCACCGCGTGCACCAAATCGTGTTCGAGATTGTTTTGCCTTGAAAAACGGTCGATCAGCTTGTTCACCGCGCTGCGGCTTGGCTTGGCCTTGTTCGGTGGCCGCGGCAACTCGGGCGCCGTTGGCAGCATCGCGGCGGCGCTCGAATCACGCTCATCATCGGCCGCAAACTGTCCGGCGGCGGATCGTTGCTCTTTGCCATGGACCGGGGCGACGCACAGTATTAGGCTGCCGAGCGCGATTTGGATGGCGAGCATGCGCGCCCAGATGGATCGTCTGGCGACCCAGCCTCCGACCCGGTCTCCGGCATCGCGCAGCCCTGTTATCCGCCCGGTGTTCATGCAAACCCCTATTGGTACGCCGACGACCCACACCCTAGAATAGAGGCGAGCGCCGAGTGTCAAGTCTGATTGGGAACCCTGTCACTGATAACAGCTTGAGGACCCCGTGACTGATGATAGTCCCGCGGCTTGCTGAACCCAAGCATCGGCGATTCCACAACAACCCCGGCCAGTCCCGGTTTTCCGGTATTTCAAGCCGCTTGCAATCCCTAGTGGCCGGACCCGACAATACTTGGGAACCCCGCCCGAATCCGCGGCAACATCAATCCGCTGCCGCCCGATCTCCGGAGCCTTGTCCGCGCGCCATGACTCAGGACACCCAGAACGGTTCGATCGTCGAGATCGAGGGCCGTTCCTGCATCTACTTCGACGGCTACTGGATCAAGTACTACACGCCACCGCCGGAGACTCTGGAGTCAAAAAAGGCACTCATCGAGGCCCTGACCCGCCGGCTCTTCAATCATGTCGAGCACGGCATCAACATCCCCGGTATTCGTCTGGCCGAGGCGCGCGCCGCCTACGAGCGCGAGACCGACCCAGATCGCAAACGCGTCAATGGCGCGATGCTTGCGGGCACCCTATTCAACCGCGCCGCGGCCATCTTCACCAAGTTGGTGGAGCTCAAAGCGGATGGGGTCGAGGTCGAGCCTGACGACGCACTGATGAAGGAATGCGGTCAGTATCTGTTACAGGCGCTGGAGCTTGGGCACATGGTCCGACATCGTGGCGGCGATGAGGGCATCGACGAACTCTGGGGAGAGCCGTTCAAGGCGTTCAGCCAGCCGATCGCCGCCTTCTACCACAGCCGCTACATTAAGATCGCGCAAACGATGCGCGACGTCGACCGTATCACCGGGACACTCGACGCCACATTCCAGGGCAGCACCCAGTTACCTGGTTTGGCCCCGCTGTTGGCCGACCTTGCCGAGACGGCCAAGCGCAAGTGCGAGATCCTGCGCACCGACCCGGCCATCTTCGATGTCTGGCCGGCGTTCGTGGTGGCTCGGGACCGACTGCGCACCATCCGGCCGCGGCTGCCTCTTGCGCCGACTCTAACGGAAATCCACGAAGCGCAGGAAGGTGGCCGCATCCTCAAGGCCGGTACTGCACTTGTCACACACATCGTCCGCGCACGCGTGCCGATGCCGACAAGTGCGCGAGATCTGATCAACCAGTGCGACCGATTTAGGCGCAGCTACCTGGACGGTAAGGATCGACCGCCGCCACTTTCGCAAACGACCGGCTGAAAGCGGCTGTCGGCGCCGGATTTGAGTGCGTCGCGTTCAGTCTTCGCAGAGCAGCACGCCAAGGCGTGCCGCCGCGGCCGCATCACCGCGCTGCCTGCCCCTGGTTTCTTTGGCCGCTTTGAACGCCGCAACGGAGAAGGCCCCAGTCCTTGCTCCGCCCAGAACTGGTGCGCCTAGCACCGACGCCGCACCCATCCGATACGAGATCATTCAGATATTGCCCGCTGCTGCAACGGCATCGATCTTGCTTGCTGCACCGGAATCGATCTTGAAATAAGACTTAAGCTTCAGTATCAATCTCGGCTTGCACTATGCGGGAGGACGGCAAGATGCCAGTCTTGAGAAGCGCGCAACAGGCAGATGGCGGCGTCCGCCGTATCTACAATCACGACATCATGGGGTGCACGGCCGAGGGCGTTAGCGGCAACCACCTTTACTCTGGCCGGGCGCTCGGCGCCACCGAACCGGGCGACATCATCCAGCTCCATCCGGCGCTGGAGGCCGAGTGGCCCTCGATTCAAGCGCATTACCAGCGCATCGGCTTGACGCACACCGAGCAGGTGCTCTGGGACACCGACCCGCAACTGCTCGCACAGTATCCGAACCATGCGGTGTCGGTCTTCTTCTTCGGTAATGTAGAACAGGCAGTGCGCCCGGACATTGACTGGTTTCGGAGCGTCGATACCATCAACTGCAAGAATGCCTTCATGGAGGTCGCGAACCGGCTCGGCGTTCCCGTACCCACCACCCTACCCTATACTGCGGCAGCTGCTATCGGGCCAGCCGACATCGCTGCCGCCCCCTATCCCTGCTATCTGAAGGCGGCGGTATCTGTTTCCGGCGTTGGGATATACCGATGCGCGGACAGCGACGCACTGCGTGAGGCGATCGCGCGCTTCGACCCAAGCACACCGGTCCAGATCCAAGAAGAGGTGACCGCCGACACCTTCCTGAACATGCAATATGAGGCAACAGCGGGCACAGTCCGGCGCCTCGCGGCTACCGAACAGATCCTGGACGGCTTCGTCCATCAGGGGAACCGCTTCCCGGCGCGCTGCGAGCCCTGGCAGATCGTCGAACCGATGGCACAGTGGCTGCATTCCGAGGGCATGCGTGGCGTGTTCGCCTTCGATGTTGCGGTACTCGAGCGCGACGGCGAGACAACCTACCTTGCCATCGAGTGCAATCCGCGCTTCAACGGCGCCTCCTACCCGACGGCCGTCGCGCATAAACTCGGCATTGAACGCTGGCTCGCGCGCGCCTTCCAGACCCAGCATCGGGCGCTGGCTGCCATCGACCTAAGCGGAATCGAGTACGATCCTGCGACAGGCGAGGGTGTCGTCTTGGTCAACTGGGGCCCGATTCTGGTGGGCAAGATACTGGTCTTGTTTGCTGGCGATGTAACCACGCAGACGCGGCTGGTGAAGGCGCTGCAAGAGCGGCTCTAGCTTGACGTCGATCTATCGACGACCCGCTCATACAGGCAAGACGAGCGGCGCTTCCGTCCTAGGCGCTTCACCGACCCTCTCTGATCCCGATATCGCCACGTCCGCGAGTCACCTAACCCTCGACCTCCGCCGCGACGCACAGCGTCGCTGACTCCCCCAACTGCCCGCTGAGACCCCATGCAAGACAGCTTCTCGCTCATGATCCACGGCGGCGCCGGTGCGCTCGACAACGTCAAAGACGATCGGACCGCGGTCCGTTATCTCGAGAGCATACGGCTCGTGCTCGAGCACGGCCGCAGCGTGCTTGCAAACGGCGGCAGCGCCGTGGAGGCCGTGGAGGCCTGCGCATCGCTGCTAGAGGACGACCCGCTGTTCAATGCCGGTTGCGGCTCGGTGCTGAACGAAAACGGTAAGGTGGAGATGGACGCTGGCATCATGGATGGCCGCGACTTGTCGGCCGGTGCGGTCGCGGCGATCGGCAACATCAGCAATCCGGTGCAGCTCGCCCGCCTGGTAATGGACGGCAGCGAGCATGTGCTGCTGATCGGTGAGGGCGCGCTGCACTTCGCTCAGCATTGCGGCATGAAGCTGACACCCGACCACTATTTCTTCACCCCGGATCGCATCAGGCAACTGGACGAGGCGCGGCTGCGCGGCCGCATCATGCTCGATCACGACAGCGATGGCGACGCACAGAAATACGGCACCATCGGCGCCGTCGCCCGCGACCGCCGTGGCGATCTGGCCGCGGCCACCTCAACCGGGGGCATCGTCAACAAGCGCATGGGCAGGGTCGGAGACTCACCCATCGTTGGGGCAGGCGTGTACGCCGACAATGCCACCTGCGCCGTCTCGGCCACAGGCTATGGCGAGGAATTCATGCGCGCCGTGTTTGCCAAGACCATTGCTGATGCCATCGAATTCCGCGATGACGACGCCAGCGCCGCCGTCGAGTTCGGCATCGACTACCTTCGGCGCAAGGTCCAGGGACGCGGTGGCGTCATCTGTATCGACCGTCATGGCAACTGCGCCAGCGGCATGACCACACCGAAAATGATTCACGGCTGGATTGAGCATGGCGGCGAAACCTTCTGCCGCTTCTGACGATAGCCCGACTGATGGCGTTTCCGCCGATTACCGAGGACGGGCGTCGCCTCGTCAGCGGACGAAACCGTGGTGTCGCAAAAAGCCTTCCGTGATCGAGCCGACCTCCTGCTCGCCGGCGTGCTCGCCCAGGATCAATCGCTCCAGATAGCGCGCAATCAGGTCCACCTCCAGGTTAACGCGTGAGCCCGACCTGTAGTCGCCGATGATCGTCTCTTCGAGCGTATGGGGAACAATGTTCAGATCGAATACCGCCCCTTTGACCTCATTCACCGTCAGGCTGGTGCCGTCGACGCAGATCGAACCCTTTTGCGCGATGTAGCGCGCCAAGTCTCCCGGTGCATGGATCCGCAGGCGCCACGAGCGGGCGTCCTCACGCACCTCCAGCACGGTGCCAACGCCGTCCACGTGACCGCTGACGAGATGCCCGCCCAGCGGCGTGGCCAAGGTCAGAGCCGTCTCCAGGTTCACGCGTGAGCCGGGCCCGAGGTTGCCCAACGTCGTCAGCGACAGGGTCTCGCGGGAGACGTCCGCCATAAAGCGCCCGCCACCGATCTGGACCGCGGTCAGACAGACGCCGTTCACGGCGATGCTGTCGCCGATGACTGCGCTATCCAGCCCAAGCTTACCGGCGCGAACCGCAAGGCGCACATCACCGCCGCGGGGCTCCAGACGCTCTATATCGCCTATGGCCTGAATGATTCCGGTAAACATGGCGGTGGACACCTCATTGATGGCACGTCGATCGGCGTAACCATGGCGTACGCCAGAGCGCGGGGCCTTGCCGCAATCAGCGGCGCCGTGATCAGGCCCGCGCCGGCAGCATCCCCTCGCGCAGAACGAAGGCGGCAATCTCATCGACGCCTTGACCGGCGCGCAGATTGCTGAAGACGAACGGCCGCTCGCCGCGCATGCGCCTGCTGTCGCGCTCCATGACCTCGAGCGACGCGCCGACGTGGGGCGCGAGGTCAATCTTGTTGATTACCAGCAAATCGGAACGTGTAATACCCGGCCCGCCCTTGCGCGGGATCTTCTCGCCCTCGGCCACGTCGATGACGTAAATGGTCAGATCCGCGAGTTCCGGACTGAACGTGGCCGCCAGGTTGTCGCCGCCGCTCTCGACGAAGATCAGGTCAAGGTTCGGAAAGCGCGCCTGCAGATCCTCGACGGCGGCCAGGTTCATCGAGGCGTCCTCCCGAATGGCCGTGTGCGGACAACCGCCGGTCTCGACGCCAACAATCCGCGCCGCTTCCAGCGCCTGGCTGCGGATCAGGAACTCGGCGTCTTCGCGCGTATAGATATCGTTGGTGACCACGGCGAGCTGGTAGTGATGGCGCAGTCGCTTGCACAAGGCATCGAGCAGCGCCGTCTTGCCTGAGCCGACCGGACCGCCGATGCCGACACGAAGGGGGGTGGACTGTGACATGTGGGAGAGGAAGTGACGGGTTGCGAGTGTCGAGAGCTGGACGATTTTTCTTCAACAAGCGCGAAGAACACAGGAGCGCTCGGTTATCTGTCAGGACCGGAACAGGCGAGTGTACTGAGACTCATGGCCGGCGCTGGCGATCGCAAGTGCCGGGCTCGACGCACCGATCTCATCGTCGGCAATGCTCTGAGCCGCTTCCACCGCGTCTGCGATGCGGACCGCGACACGGGCGAGTATCTGCTGCCCCTGGCGCTGGCCCAGCGGCACGATCTTCACGCCCGCAAGCACCAGATTCTCCGCCCAAGCCCAAGTATAACCGAGCGCCATCGCGCTGCCCGTGATACGCCAGCGTCGCGCCGCAAAGGCAAAACCGGCGAGTTGACTGCGCGCCAGCAGCTCACGCTTGTCATCGGCGCCCGGCAAGCCCCAAACCACCAGCAGGTCGGCAAGCGCCCGACCACGCTGGCCCTCCTCAGCGCGCAGCTCGGCCGACTCGCGCCCGGCGAGCAACCAATCGATCCAGCGTGCCAGCGCCCTGTCGTCATCAGCGCCGACGGCCCCCGCCATCCTGAGCAGCAACGGCAGGTCGAGCCGGGCAAGGGTCTGCTCCAGCTGGTCCAGAATCCAGTCCTCGATCTCCTCGGCGCTACCGAGCCAACCCGCCTCCACTGCCCACTCGATACCCTGCGAGTAACTGAAGGCGCCGGTCGGAAGGGTCGGACTCGAAAGATGCAGGAGCCGGATCAGCATGACATCACTGGCCCGCACATCTGCCGGAGCAGGCGGCCTGACCGCGGCCAGAGCTTGGCCAGCACCAGCACCAGCACCAGCACCAGCACCAGAATCAAGATCCGAGTCAGGGATGATGGTGGCCGGCATGTCGATGCCCTGCAGCAGCACTGCCCCCATAGGCCCCAGGTTCCGGCTCGAAGGGTGCATCCTCTACGCTGACCGCGAGCCCTAGCCCTCGCACCATGGCGTCGAGCACATGATCGTGCAGCCAGCGGAGCCGCCCGGGCTCGATCTGCAAAGCCACGTGCCGATTGCCCAGATGGTAGCAGGCCCTTGCCAGTTGCAGTGGATCATCGCTCACGGCGGTCGAGACGCGCTCCGGCGCCGCAACGATTCGAACCGTCAGCAGCTCGTCATCGGTTGCAAGCAGATCGCCGTGCGACAGCGTCGCGCCCCGCGGCAGCAGCACGCCCAGCTCGCGGCCGTCGTCGAGCAGCACACGCTGCCGTGAGCGCAGGCGCTGTTCCAACGTCAGACACAGGTCGCCGTCGGCCTGGGCAGCGCTCACCAAGCGCTTCGTCAGCACCATAAGTGCCGCATCGGTCATCGACAAGTCCTCGCCATTTCCTGCCGAACGGCTCCTGTGAAAGGCAACGGTTCAGCCAGCCGCCGTTCCACTTTATCTAGCACCACGGCCGGTTCTACAGCTTGTTAGCCATGGACGAGGACCGATGACCAATCAAAACAGAAAGTAGCGTTGTGCCATCGGCAACACGCTGGCCGGCTCACAGGTCAGCAGCTGCCCATCGGCCCGCACCTGATAGGTCTGCGGATCGACATCGATCTCGGGCTGCCAGGCGTTGTGGATCATGTCCGCCTTGGTGACGTGTCGAACGTCTTTGACGACACCGATCAAACGCTTCAGGTTGAGCTTTTGTGCCACTGCATCCTGCATGGCCCATTGTGAGACGAAGGTCATGCAGGTGTCGCCGAGAGCACGGCCGAGGGCACCGAACATGAATCGATAGTGAACCGGCTGCGGCGTCGGGATGGAGGCGTTCGGATCGCCCATCGGCGCTGCCGCGATCATGCCGCCCTTGATGATCAGGCTCGGCTTGGTGCCAAAGAAGGCCGGTCGCCACAGCACCAGGTCGGCGAGCTTGCCGATCTCGACCGAGCCCACCTCATGGGCGATCCCATGGGTGACGGCTGGGTTGATCGTGTACTTTGCGATGTAGCGCTTCACGCGCGCGTTGTCGTGTTCCGGCGGATCGCTGGCCCCATCGGGTGACGCGAGGCTGCCAAACTGCACCTTCATCTTGTGCGCGGTCTGCCAGGTGCGGGTGATTACCTCACCGACCCGACCCATGGCCTGGGAGTCGGACGCGATCATGCTGAAGGCGCCGAGATCATGCAGTATGTCCTCGGCGGCGATGGTCTCGCGCCGGATGCGCGACTCGGCAAAGGCCACGTCCTCCGGAATCGACGGCGACAGATGGTGACAGACCATCAGCATGTCCAGGTGCTCGTCAACCGTGTTGACCGTATAGGGTCGGGTCGGATTGGTCGACGATGGCAGCACGTTGGCCAAACCGGCCGCCTTGATGATGTCGGGCGCATGGCCGCCGCCGGCGCCCTCGGTGTGGTAGGTGTGGATGCAACGGTCTTTGAAAGCGGCGATGGTGTCTTCGACGAAGCCGGACTCGTTCAGCGTGTCGGTGTGGATCGCAACCTGGACGTCCATTTGCTCCGCAACGCCCAGACAGCAGTCGATCGCGGCCGGCGTGGTACCCCAGTCCTCGTGCAGCTTCAGCCCCATGGCACCGGCGCGCACCTGCTCTTCCAGCGGATTCGGCAGACTCCCGTTGCCCTTGCCGAGGAAGCCGAGATTGATCGGCAGGGACTCGGCGGCCTGCAGCATACGGTGGATGTGCCAGGCACCCGGCGTGCAGGTGGTGGCGTTGGTGCCTGTTGCCGGTCCGGTGCCGCCGCCGAGCATCGTCGTCACGCCCGACATCAAGGCGTCTTCGATCTGCTGCGGGCAGATGAAATGGATGTGCGCGTCGATGCCGCCGGCGGTGACGATCATTCCTTCGCCGGCGATCGCCTCGGTACCAGGGCCGACCAGGATGTCCACGCCAGCCTGGGTGTCGGGGTTACCGGCCTTCCCGATGCCGAAGATACGGCCGTCTTTGATGCCGATGTCGGCCTTGACGATGCCCCAATGATCCAGGATCAGCGCATTCGTGATAACGGTGTCCACCACCTCGTCGGCCTGGCGCTGGCACTGGCCCATGCCGTCGCGAATGACCTTGCCGCCGCCGAACTTGACCTCGTCGCCGTAGTGGGTATGGTCGGATTCCACCTGGATGATCAGCTCGGAGTCGCCGAGCCTCACCCGATCACCTACCGTCGGCCCGTACATGGACGCATAGGCGGCCCTGCTGATCCTGCTCATGTTGCGCTACCCCCGTCATCATCGGCCGCATCGAGCGGTCCCATGATCACGCCGTTGAACCCGAACACCTGTCGGTCACCCGCATAGGGCACCAGACCAACAGTGCGTGACTGGCCGGGCTCGAAGCGCACCGCGGTGCCGGCAGGAATGTCCAGCCGATGGCCGCGCGTGGGCTCGCGCTCGAAGCGCAGCGCCGCATTCGTCTCGTAGAAGTGGTAGTGAGAACCGACCTGAATAGGCCGATCGCCGGTGTTGGCGACCTCGACGCTCAACACCGGGCGGCCGGCATTCAGCTCGAGATCGCCCGGGGCGGTGATGATTTCGCCTGGGATCATGAGTTTTGTCCTGTTGCGTGTCACTCGATGCCGAAAAGGCGCTGAGCTATCGGCCATCCAAGACGACCGTAAGGGGAGCCGGCGAATACCTCAGCGACCCGAGACCAATCAGACGATTGGATCGTGAACCGTGACCAGCTTGGTGCCATCGGGAAAGGTGGCCTCCACCTGAACGTCCGGGATCATCTCGGCGATGCCGTCCATGACCTCATCGCGCGTCAGCAGCGTGCGACCGTGATCCATCAGCTCGGCCACGCTCTTGCCCTCGCGCGCACCCTCCATGATCGCGCAGCTGATCAAGGCCACGGCCTCCGGATAATTCAGCTTCAAGCCCTTGGCCTTACGCCGTTCTGCCAGCAGGCCGGCGGTGAACAACAACAGCTTGTCTTTCTCTCGGGGGGTCAGTTCCATCGGCTAGCCTCTCAGGTGGCCCAGATACGGGGCGCGCAGGCCGCGCGCCCGAGCAGCAGCGGCCGCAATGCCTGCCAAAGTGAGTAGAATACCCGTTGTACTGGCTCCGTTGCACTCGCAAGACAGCGTGCAACCAATAGATCGTCGACCAAGGTCGCGCCAAAAAGCAGTCCGGTCCTGCCCGCCACCGCGCCGCGTGCCGCCTCCAACATGGCGGCATCGCACCCGCTCGCGACCAAGGTCGCGCTGACCGGATGGCCGCGCAATCCCGTCGGCCCGTCCAGATGACTCGGCTGTGTCACGCGAAGCGCATCCGCCAGCAGCGGCTTGTCGTCTCGGCTGATATGCAAGCCGGCACTCAGAGCGCCGGCTTCGAAGCGCTCGCCGATCACCGGCCGGCCCAGGCTCAGCAACTCCCAGCCGATAAAACGGGCATCGCCGTGCAACGCGATCTCGGTGCGGGCGCGCACGCGCGCACCGGGGAACAGGATCGATTCCTGCGGAAACCACTCCAGCACGCCTCCGGCCGCCACCCGCAACTGCTGCTCGAACAAGGCGTCGTCGCCGGCGCTGCGGTAGAACTTAGACGCGCCCGGAGTCGTCGCCAGCGCATGAGCGCCAGCGCCGATATCGACCTGCACAGCGAGCGAATCGCCGCCGACGACACCGCCAGGCGGATGCAGCAGGTACAGGTGGCAGACCTCGCCCTCCGGGTAGAACGCCCGCTGCAGCGTCAGCGGCCCAAGCTGGCGCTTACGGACCAAGCGCGTTCGACCGTTGCGGAGTTCACAACCGAGATCAAGCTCGGCACGCCAGCCAGCCGCCATTACATTGGAAATCCACCGCCGGGAGGCAGGCCGCCCGGCCCACCCATGCCGCCCATTCCGGGCGGCATCCGACCCTGCATCTGGCGCATCATCTTCGCCATGCCACCGCCCTTCATCTTCTTCATCATCTTCTGCATCTGAGTGAACTGCTTCAGTAGCTTGTTCACGTCCTGCACCTGAGTGCCGGAACCGGTCGCGATGCGCTTGCGTCGCGAGCCCTTGATGATCTGCGGATGGGCGCGCTCCATCGCCGTCATGGAATCGACGATGGCGATGAGCTTGGTCACCTCCTTATCGTTGACCTGGCCCTTCACGTGATCCGGAACCTGGCCCATGCCCGGCAGCTTGTCCATCAGCCCGGCCATGCCGCCCAGCTTGTTCATCTGCTCCAGTTGGCCGCGAAAATCGGTCAGATCGAAGCCCTTGCCGGTCTTCAGCTTTCTCGCCAGCTTTTCGGCCTGCTTCTGGTCGACCTTTTGCTGCATTTCCTCGACCAGCGACACCACATCGCCCATACCGAGGATGCGCGACGCGACCCGATCTGGATGGAAGGGCTCAAGGGCATTGGTCTTCTCACCGACGCCGAGAAATTTGATCGGCTTGCCGGTAATCTCCCGAATCGACAACGCCGCACCGCCGCGCGCATCGCCATCGGCCTTGGTTAAGATGACGCCGGTGAGCGGTAGCGCGGCATGAAATGCCTGGGCCGTCTTGGCGGCATCCTGGCCGGTCATGCTGTCGACCACGAACAGCGTCTCGACCGGAGACAAGGTCGCGTGCAGCTGCTTGATCTCTTCCATCATCGCGTCGTCGATCGCCAGTCGGCCGGCGGTATCGACGATCAGCACATCCTTGAACTGCCGGCGAGCGGCATCCAGTGCGCCGCGGGCGATATCCAGCGGCTTTTCATTTGGCGTGCTCGGATGGAACGTCGCCCCGACCTCGGCCGCCACCGTGCGCAACTGCTCGATGGCCGCTGGGCGGTAGATGTCGCAGCTCACCACCATCGACGACTTTTTGTGCCGTTCCTTGAGGTAACGCGCCAGCTTGGCGGTACTGGTGGTCTTGCCGGAGCCCTGCAGACCGGCCATCAGGATCACCGCCGGCGGCTGCGCATTCAGATCCAGGGCCTCGTTGGCCTCACCCATCAGCGCTGTCAGCTCGTCGTTGACGATCTTGATCAGCACCTGTCCCGGACTGAGGCTCCTGGTCACCTCGGCGCCGAGCGCCTTGTCGCGCACCCGGTCGATGAAGCCGCGCACCACCGGGAGCGCCACGTCCGCCTCCAGCAGCGCCATCCGCACCTCGCGCAGCGTGTCGCGAATATTGTCCTCGGTCAGCCGCGCTTGGCCGCGCAGGCCCTTGAGCACATCACCGAAGCGTTCCTGAAGCGTATCGAACATCTGTTGCCTCTCGATTCTTGACGCGAGCGATTGGACACTCGCTTGGCCCGAACCGCAGTTATTTAACCTAAATCAAGGTAGCGCGAAAGAACAGCCCGCGGCGCGGCGTCCGGGCGGGCGGCAGACTCCCCGAGCCCTCCGATTTGTGCGATTATCGGCGGCCATGAGCACCGCCCCTATCGCCATCGTCAGCATCTTCTCTTATCTCGGCAGCGCCGGCATCATCGGCTGGCGGCTGTTCAACCGTCTGGAGTCAACTCAACAGTCGCTTCGTCTCGTCACCCTCGGTCTCGGTTTCCTGGGGCTGATGCTGCACACCTGGTTGCTCTATCGCGGCATCTTCAGCCACGCTGGCCTCAACCTGGCGTTCTTCAATGCGCTGTCGCTGGCGTCCTGGACCGTGGTTGCGTCTCTATTGATCTCCAGCCTGAACAAACCGATCGAGAACCTCGGCATCGTCATCATGCCGCTGGCGGCGCTGACCGTCTTACTCGATCTGCTCTACCCCAGCCTGAGCTTCATGGGCGAAAACACGAGCTGGGTACTAAAGCTGCACGTGCTGCTGTCGATGCTTGCCTACAGCCTGCTGACGCTCGCCAGCGTGCAGGCACTGCTGCTGGCGGTGCAGGACCGTTATCTGCGTAAACGCAAGCCGGGCGGTTTTATACGCGCGCTGCCGCCGCTGATGACGATGGAAGCACTGCTGTTCGAGATGATCGGCATTGGCTTCGTGCTGCTCACGCTGGCCCTGCTAAGCGGCTTTGCCTTCCTCGACAACATGTTCGCGCAGCATCTGGTCCACAAGACCGTCCTCTCGGTGGTAGCCTGGATGGTGTTTGGCGGCCTTCTGCTCGGACGGCGAATGTGGGGCTGGCGCGGGCGCAAGGCCATCATCTGGACCCTGAGCGGTTTCGCTATACTGATCCTTGCCTACTTCGGCTCCAAGCTGGTACTCGAACTGATACTCCACCGCACCGCCGGCTGAGGTTGCTCTCGCGGCGTCCTGCCGCCGCCGATCAATTGGCCGCCGCCGCCCCGCGGAACCAAGCGAGGTCCTCCGGCCGATCGAGATCACGCAAGACCGGCAGTTCGCGCCATCGCCAACCCAGGCCCGACAAACGCCGGCGTGTGACGCCCGCCACTCGGTTGCCGCCCCAAGGGATGTCCGCGAACAGCGACGACGGCGCCTGACTCAGCGCCAGCAGCACATAGCCGCCGTCGGCGGCTGGCCCGAGCACGGCATCGACGTCCGGCCGCGCAAGCAAGTCCAGCGCCGATGCCAGGTACGCCTGGCTCATGTCAGGGCAATCGCTGCCGATCAGCACGACGGAGCGCGCGCGCGTTAGCGCGTCCACCGATGCCGTCAGCATACGTTGGCCGAGATCACCGTCGCACTGTGCCCGCAGTTCGAGATCGAACGCCCGTTCCAGCGCGTGAAAGAGTGCATGCTCGGTGTCCGGCGCGCACCAGAGTTCGAACGGAGCAATCGGCGGCGATACCTGCGATCGGTTCACGTCAGAGCGCGCCCGTGCCGTGCGTGCGACTAATTGCCGCAGCAGATCCGCGTGTAGCCGCGCGGCGCCGTCGGCGCCAAGCACCGGAATCAGCCGCGTTTTGACGCTGCCGGCAACCGGCGCTTTCGCGAAGACCAGTATTCGAGCTGATGGGAAGCGCATTGGGCGCGAATTTCTCAAACGTTCAGCTGCGTGCGGTGGTCAGCAGCGACGCTTGCGTGACCAGACGCGACGGCCGCGAACTCAAGTCAAGGCACCACCGCAACTACTGCCTTGCCCGGCAGTACAACCCCAGCAGTGCTCGCCGACACGAATGGGCATCTCCTGAAGCAGGCGTTCGTCGTATAACTCGCTGATGTGCAGACGCCCGCCGACCGATGGCTCCAGCGGCAGATCCAGCATCTGGTTGAAGTCACAGTCATAGAGATAGCCGCGCCAGTCGATGCTGATCAGATCCCGACACATGACCGACTGCAGATTGTCGTCGCAATGGGCCGCCTTGAGCAGGTCCAGATAGTCACCGAACTGCCCCGTCGACTGCAGCCAACTGCCGAAACGGCGGATCGGCATATTCGCCAAAGTCAGCAGTTGATCGAAGTGGACATGGTAGCGTGCCGCCAGCTCGCGTTTGTAGTCTGCCTCCAGCGCACACTGGTCCGGCGGCAGCGACGCCCCTATGGGGTTGTAGACGAGGTTCAGCGTAAGGCCGCTCTTACCGTCGGCATAGCCCAGCGCATTCAGCTGCCTCAGCCCGTTGATGCTGGCCTTGAATGTCCCGTTGCCGCGCTGGGCATCGACGTTATCCTCAAGATAACAGGGCAGCGAGGCGACGATCTCCACGCGATGCGCCGCGAGAAAGTCAGCCAGATCCTCCTGTCCGGGCTCGGACAGGATGGTCAGATTGCAGCGATCGAGCACGCGCAGACCCAACTCGGCCGCCGATCTGACCAGAGGCCGAAACACCTGGTTCAGCTCCGGCGCACCGCCAGTGATATCAAGCGTCTCGACGCCACCCCGGCGCAAATAATCCAGCACCTGTTCCAGCGTCTGCGAGTCCATCTCCTCGCGCCGCTTCGGGCCGGCATCCACATGACAATGCAGGCACGACTGATTGCATCGATAGCCAAGATTCACCTGCAAGGTCGTCGGACGCCGCCGGGTCAAGACCGGAAAGGCCGACGGAAACAACAAAGGCTTCGAATCAAGCACGGAAACTCCTCCTCCTCGCAAAGTCTGCGCGGCAACAACAGCCGCATCCGCGAACGCTGTGACTTGTCACAGCATGAAGCAACGGTGCTACACTTCAACCCCGCGTGGCAAGGGGCCAGATCTGGCAAAGTTCACCATAGGCAGCCGCGCACCCACCCGTTCTCGGGGCCGTAGCTCAGCTGGGAGAGCGTCGCGTTCGCAATGCGAAGGTCAGGGGTTCGATCCCCCTCGGCTCCACCAATTGAATCAAGTGGTTACATCCCAGCAGCCACCACCTTCAGTTTCTCAACGTGACCAGATCGTGACGCGGTGTCGTCCAGAACGGCGACCGCGGCGCGCACCAGTTCCGGTGCAAGGTGCGCGTAGCGCTCCGTCATCTTGACGGTGGTGTGGCCCAGCAGGTCCCGCACCGCGGTCAGCGGCACGCCAGCAGAGACCAACCACGCGGCGCATGTGTGCCTCAAGTCGTGGATCCGGAAATCCTCAATCCCTGCTCGCCTGCAGGCGGTCGCGAAGCTGCGCTTGACGTCCCTCACGATCGATCCGTCTGCGTGGCAGAACACCCACGGGCTTTCCGGGCAGTGCCGCGCCCGAAAACGAGAACGTGATACGATCGCATCGCGCGCGTCCTTGTTGAGTGGCACGCTGCGTCGCTTGAGCGTCTTCGTGTGGTCGGCCTCCAGGCGGATGAGCCCCGCCTGGAGATCGACCCGCGTCCAGTCCAATCGCAGCAGTTCTCCTTTTCGACACCCGGTGTTGAGCGCCAGGCGAATGAAGTCCCCCAGATGCGGCGCCTGCGGCTCGCGCGCTGACGCTTCCAGCAGCCGATTCGCCTCCTCTCGGGTCAGCCAGCGCACTCGCCCTTCGGGCTCCCGCAGCTTGCGCCCCGGCACCGGATTCGGGATCTCCCATTCCCATTCGCGACGCGCGTAGTTGATCGCGGCCGACAGCACGCACAGCTCGCGGTTGATGGTCGCATTCATGACCTGACGACGCCGCTCGTCGACATAGGCCCGAATCACTGCCGGCGACAGTGCCGTCAGATCCATGCCGCCGAAATGCTCCCGGAGATGCCGAACGGCATCCTTGTCCCGTCGGAAGCCCCAAGGCCGCTTGTCGTGCTCGATCGCCCGCAGATAGCCGACCATCAGTTCCTCGAAGGTCCGGATCGGTTGTTCGCCCCACTGACGCGCTCGATGCGCCTCGAGCTTCCACTTGGCGAGGAGTGCCTCGGCTTCTTTGCGATCGGCCGTCGCAGTAGAGCGTCTAACTCGGCGGCCGCTCGCGTCGCTGTAGGACGCCCACCAGCTCGGGGAATCACCGCGACGGTAGAGGCCGTCCTGGTCTTGTCTACGCTTTCTTGGCATGTGCTTTCCTCCCGCACAGCCTGCCCCGCGCGGGTGGGATTATCGCTGAGGGCGTGATGGCCGTCCACGTAGGCGCGCAGACTGGCCGCGGTCACACGCACGGCGCGGCCGATGCGGATGCGCTGCAGCTCGCCGGCGTCGAGCAGCCGGCGCACGGTGCGCGGGCTGACCGACAGGGCGCGAGCGGCGGCGGTCAGGGTGAGGGCGAGGGGCTCGTCCATTCGGGTCGGTCTCCTCCGGTTGGTGCTGAGCAGTGACCTGATCTCGGGCGTGAGGCGTGATACGAGCATGATCGCCACACGATCGCTGCTTGAAGCCGACGATGGCGGCGTTTCGGCGTTGCGTCAGCGTCGCCGTCGAGGTTGTTTTCGGGGCGATCCGGCGGCCAGCGTATCGACGGTGTCGATGCGGCCCCATGGTCGATAGAGCGGGTCATTTCGCTCTGGCTCCTTCGGTCTATCTGCCGGGGCTCGGCGCGCGCCGCGGCGTCTGCCGAGCAAGATACGCGAATGCGACTGATTACTGTTATTGTTAGTCACATTCCCATGTCGGCAGCGGTCGCTTGTCGCTCGGCCGCGTTCGCTCGCCCTGCTCCGGCCCCGCCCTGCAACGGGATCGGCCATCCCTTCCAGCGCGTGCTGGCGCAGCATGGCGGCGTCGCGGGTCCAGCGCTCGCGCTGGCGCTGGTCGAGCCCGATGCGAGCGCCGCTGCGCTCGTCGATCCAGCCGCCGCGGGCGGCGGTGTGGGCGATGGCGTCAGCGTGCGCGAGCAACGCCTCGGGTGTGCAGACGGCGGCCATTGCTCAGTCGCCGAGCAGGAACGCCGGCAGTTCTGCGCGCTCTCCGGCGGCGCCGGCGACCAGGCGGCTTCGCCAGGTCGGCCGGCCGGCGCGGATGTCGTCGTACTCGGCGAGCAAGGCGCGCAGTTCCAGGCAGACGTGCTGGCCGGGCGCGCTCTGCTCGGCATCGGCGACCAAGGCGCGCAGCTCACGCGCGGCATTCTCGGCCCAGGATTCCAATTCGGTCATGGTTCAGCCCTCCCCGGCCGCCTTTCGCAGCGCGGCCTCGGCGTCGGCGCGCTCGCTGGGCAGCAGGTCGTGATCGGGGTTCTCGACGATCAGTTGCAGGGCGAGCAGCAGGTCCGGGGCGGCGGCGATGAGGCGGGCGTTGGCCGGGCGTTGGCGTTCGCCGTGCATGGTGCAGATGACGCAGCCGTCATTGATTGGCCCCTCGCCGCGCAGCACGGCGGCGATGGCCGGTCGGACACTCTCATGTCGCGGGCCGACTTCCCAAGGGCCTGGTGTGTGTTCGTCGTGCATGGCTTCTTCCTCTTTGCTGGCGGCTGGTCCCGCCGGCGCGCCGGGGTTCAATGCGGGCCTCGCACCCGCGCGGCGCTGTTGGTGCTTCGCTAGCCCGGGTTGGTCCTCCGTGCAGCCTTGCGCCCGGTCATCAGCACGGGCGGCGCTGGCCGCTGCTCGGTCAAGGTCCGCCGCGCTAGAACGGAATGTCGTCATCGAAGTCGGCCGGCGCCTGCGCCTGGAAGCTGGCGGCGTACACCGGGTTGTGCGGCGCGCGCTGGCCGTTGCCGCCGTCCGCGCGCCTGCCGCCCTGGCCGGCGGGGCTGGCGGTCTGCCTGCCTGCGCCCGCGCCGGCGTCGCTCGCGCGAGCGTCGAGCATGATCATGTCGCGCACCTGGATCTCGGTGGTGTAGCGGTCCGCTCCGCTCTGATCCTGCCACTTGCGCGTCTTGAGGCTGGCCGGCGACGTAGACGCGCGCGCCCTTGCGCAGGTACTCGTCGGCGATCTCGGCGAGCCGGCGCCAGAGGACGCACCGGTGCCACTCGGTCTCCTCGCGTGCGCTCGCCGGTCGCTCTTGTCGGTCCATTGCCTCGTTGGTCGCGATGTTGAGGTTCGCGACGGCGTCGCCGTGACTGGGTGTAGCGGATGTCGGGATCGGCGCCTAGACGACCGATCAGCTCGACTCTGTTAAGCGCTCGCATGGTTGTCTCCTTTGATGGGCGGTGGGTGTAATTCGCTGCCGCAGAACGGACAAAAGGCAGCGCTGAAGTCCGGGGTGGCCTGACGGCTGTTGCTGACCCGCTCGACGCGCAGTGCAACGCGCTCGGGCAGCAGATCCAGGTCGCTTGCTCATTGGCTGCGTCGTCAGCAAGCGCACGTCTAGCACCGCGAGTTTGCGGTTTACCGTGGTGATGCAGTCACACATCGTCGTATCCCCTGCCCGGCAGCGCCGGCGCCCGGTGCGGCGTTCGGCCGCGGGTTGTGTTCCGGTCGCCGGCCTGGTGGCTCGCCAGGCCGACTGGTCGCTTTCTTCCTCCGCACCCCGGGGACCCGGTACGACGTTCGGCGGCTGTCCAAGGGTCGTGCGGGATGCCACCCCCCGCTCCCCGTTGCTCAATACGTGATCGAAACGCCCGGAACCTTGCCCTCGGCGACCGCGGCGATTACCTCGCGTGCGTCGCCGGCGCTCAGGTGGGTGTGATCGAGAAGTGCATGCACGGCGGCGCGATTGACCGCCCGGCGGTGCTCGCGGTCGGCGGCGCGGCGCTCGGCCTCGGCCTGTTCGCGCGCCTGCTGCGCTCGGTCCAGGCGCTGCCGCTCGCGTCTCGGGCGGCCTGCGTGCGGCGCTCGCGCTCGGCGCGGGCTTGTGCCTCGGGGGCGGCGTCTCGCGCGCCTCGGCGGCATCGCGCGCCTCTTGCAGTCGGCTTGCTCGGCCTCGCCGCGCGGCGGATGCGCTCGGCCTCGGCGGCTGCGGCTTGCTCGGCTTCGCGACGGGCCTGCTCGGCGGCCTCGGCGGCGATGCGGCCTCGCGTTGCTCGCGGTCCGTGCGCTCGCGTTCCTGGCGTTCGGCTTCGGCCTTGTCTTCGGCGGCCTCGCGGTCGCTGATCCGCGCTCAGCAACGCATGCCCAGCCCGTACAGGGTCGCGTCCTTGGTCTGCTGCGGCCTCGCCTGGCACTCGGCGTAGGTCGTCGCCGATCTCAATGGCTCGCAACCTCCGCGATCCGCTCGGCAACCGTCTCCGAGTCGGTGAAGGGGTCGTCCGGGCGGCATCTGGCCCGGACGCGCCGACCAGGCGCGCGAAGCGCGGCCTGCCGGTCGGCCTCGGCTTGCTCGTAGGCGGTGAGCGGCGCGCGGACCTCGGCCTTCAGCGCGTCGAGGCGCTCGCGGATCACGCGGCGCTGGGCGTCGACCTCGGCGGCCGGCGCTTCCAGCCGGCAACGAGGTCTTTGCCGAGACCGTCGAGGTAGGTCTTTGAGCGCGCGACCTTGGCGGCGAGGCTCGCAATCGCCTTGCGCCCCTTGCGCGTGTCGATGTCGGGCGACGACCGAGCGGGCGGCGGTCTCGATCTCGGTCGAGGACGGCGTCGACTGGCGCCGGCATCGCCGGTCGTCAGATGTCGCGCAGCGGTCAAGCGCTGGATGGTGGCGGGCAGGGTCTGTTCGGCCATGTCTGGCTCCTCGGTCCGGGTGCGGCGTGCAGGCGCGATCAGTCGTGATCAGTCGTGCGACGGCGGCCGACTCGGCTGGTCGGCCTCCGGCTGCGGAGTCCCGGCTTGCGCTTCCGCGGCTCTGCTCGAGCACGTCCGCGGTGGCACGCAGCACTTCGGCGCGCGGTCGCCCGCTCGGCGGGCGTGCGCGCGTCGGTGTCGATGCGCACGTGCATCAGGCCGCCTCGCTCTGCGCTGAGGGCGGCCAGCTCGGCGCGGCGCTGGGCGCAGAACTCGGCCACCGCGCAGTAGTCCGCGCAGCGCACCGACTCGCCGGGGCGGATCTCGACGTAGCCGTTCGGCGTCGCCGCGGCCAGCTCGCGGGCGGCGGTCTCGGTGTCGAGCACGCGCAGCGCGGTCTTGCGTCCCGGCTTGCGCACCGCGTAGATCGTCGGCTTGGCCCAGCGCTCGGCCGGCGTGCACTCGGGCAGCGTCGCCCCGGCGGCGGCGGCGGTCATCGGCGATCTTGTGCAGGCTGCACCCGCTCGATGACGTAGCGGCTCGGTCGTGCTCAAGGGTCCAGAGCGGGACATCGGCAGAACGCGGACCTGGTGCGGCGGGTAGTCGCCGCCCTGGCGGGCCTTGCCCGGCTCCAGTCGCGCAGGATCGCGACGATCTGCAGCCGCGGATCGGCGGGTAGCCGTTCGCGTCGGCGAGCCAGCGCAAGACGTTGAGCTGCGCTTCCCACTCGGGTTTGACGCCATCGGCGACCGCCCAGACCGACGTGAACTTGTAGTCCTGCAACGTGCCGTCGGGCAGCAGCACGAGGCGGTCGAACTGGCCGCGAGACGCGCCAACCGGCGGCGTCGGCGAACAGCCGTCTTCTCGGTCGATGGGCCGACGTCTCGGCGCGCTCCAGGATGCCGTGACCGATCTGCCCGACCAGCGACCAAATCCGGTCGCTCGCGTCCTCGGTCAGGTCCTCGGCGTGCTGGCGCTCCAGCACCCGGATCTGCGGCGGGCCGATCAGGCGGGTCACCGAGATGTCGCAGTCGCCGGCGTCGTAGGGGTCATTGCGACCGCGGCGACGATGGCCTCGGGCAGTCCGGTGTTGTTGGTGATGCGCATGGTCGATGCTCCCGCCCGGCGCTTGGCCGGGCTGTTGCTGGTGAACGGGGGTTAGGCGACTGGCCGTCATAGCTCGCCCGAACCCCGGAGTCAGGCGGGTGTCGGTGCGGCCTCCGGCTGCGCTCGGACTCGATCGCCGCGCGCTCGGCGAAGGACTCCAGGCGCTCATCGAGGCGTTGGTACTGCTGCTGGCGGTCAGCTCCGGGAAGTGCGCCGGTACCGAAGGCGCGCTGCACACCAGGCCTTGACCCGCTCGCGGTCCAGGCCGCAGCTCGTTGAATGCGCGCCTCGAGTCGGCGGTGCTGGGCCTCGCTGATGCGCTGGCTCGGCTGTTGGGTGCCTCAGATTGCCGCACGGGCTGAGGCGCCCCGGTGGGGGCCGAGCTGGGGGCCTCGGCGCGGCGTTCGGGGCGTTGCGCCCCGGTTGGGGATCGGTGGGCGGTCGCCGTCGGCCAGCCAGGCGGCCAGCTCGCGGCCGAAGTCGGCGCCCGGCTTCGTCGAGGGTCTGATCCTGGAAGCGTCCGGTGCGGTCCTTGATGACCTGGGCGATGTGCTCCGGCGCTGATCTCCAGCAGCAAGTCGAACTCGTACTCGATGCCCTTGCCCTGCTCCGGCGCGAGGCCGACCCGCACCGGGCTTGGCCTTGCCGCCTGCCCCTGCTCGACCGCCCACTCGGTCTTGCTGCGCATGGTGGCCAGGACGTGGCCCGGGATAGCTCAGGATGGCGTTGACCAGCGCGCGCTGCTTGGGCGTGCCCTCGGACCAGGCCGACCAGGTGTTGCCCTTGTACTGGCGCTGCGCGAGGCGGTCGATCTCGGCGAGCAGCTCCTGCCAGCCGTGGCGACGGCTGTCGAGGATCAACACGCCGTAGCCGGCGGCACCGGCGGCGCGGATGGCGGCCTCGTAGTTCTCGATGCGCGGTTCGGTCAGATCCAGCACATCGAACGCGAAGCGGTCGGCGTACTTGCGACGCAGAGCCGCGCTCGGTGTCGATGACGGCCACAGTCGCCACCGAGACCGGCGGCGATGGCGAGCGACGAAAAGGTCTTGCCGCTGCCGCTCGGGCCGAACAGGGCCGCGCGCAGCTTCGCGGCGGCTTTGGTGGCGGGCTTGAAGGCGAAGGCGTTCTGGTTGGTCATGGTGTCACCCCCAGTGACGGTTGATAGCACCCTGAGTGCTTTCTCAGGGCAAACCGAACGAACCGTAGAACGGCCGTGGCTCAGGCACCGGCCGAGCGGCTGAGGCCGTCGAGCCAGGCGCAACAGGACGCGCAGATGCTCGGCGGTGGCGGCGTTGTCGTCGCGCGCGGCGGCGATGCGGCGCGCCTGCGCGACCACCCGATGCTCGTAGAGATCGGCCGCCAGACCGGCGAAGTCGTCGCCGTCGAGGCCAGAAAGCAGATGAAGATCGGTCATGATGTCACCCCCGTGACACTGGTCTGTAAGTTAAGAATAGCACTCCTGGTGCTTTTTGCAAGTCACCTATGGTGTTTTTTATTGAAACAGCGAACGCTGCGCCGGCGCCCAGTACAACGCCTGCAAGCGCGCGCCCAGCCAGCCGCAGAGGCTGTCCGCTGGCGGGACGGCCCAGCCGCCGTTACCGAGGTCCGGGCGCATCTGCCAGGGCGGGCCGACTGGCAGCACCAGCACCGGCAGCCCGCGCTCGGCGACCGCACGCGCCAGCAGCAGCGAGCCGGCCGAGTCGCGGCGCAGCAGCACCAGCGCGCCGGCGGTGGCGGCGGCAGCGACCGCGCGCGTGCGGCGCGACAGCCGGGCGGCGAGCGGCACCCCTGCTCCGCCACCCGCCCACGGCTGCACACTGGCACCGGCAGCGGCGGCCAGCGCCACCGCGCAGACGGCGGAGTGCGCGCAGGTCCCAGGCGCGGCGGCGGCTGGCCGGGGCGGTGCCGGCAGCTCGCCGAAGGCGCAGAGCACCCGCACGCGCTCGGCGGCGCCGGCAGCGACGGCCGCGCGCAGCACCGCCTCGTCGGCGCCGCGACAGCAGCCGACCACCAGCTCGGCGCCGGCGGCCAGCAACAGCCGTGCGGCGATGGCGGCCGTGCGCTGCTCGGCCTGGCTGAGGCGGCGCGCACCGCCGATGGCCCAGGTCTGGCCGGCGGCCAGATCGGCCGGGATGGCAGCAAGTGCGGGCTGAACGGACATGCCTACCTCCTAGATGCGTGCGGCGGAAACAGGCGCGCGCAGTGCTCGCCGAGGATGGCCCAAGCCGGCAGCAGCCCGCGTGCGACGCAGCGCCCGGCGACACTCCCAGGCGCACGGATCGGCGGCGCAGTTCACACGCGATACCAGCCCGAGCAGGGCCAGCAGGGCGAGCGCGGCGGCCATTTGCGCCGCCAGCGCCAGCAGCGCGAGCAGCGGTGCCGGCAACGGCCAGCACAGCACCCGCCCGAGGCGCGAGCGCCGGCACCAGTGGCGCAGCAGTGCCCGCGCGCGGATCAGGCGCGGCAGGCCGCGCTGATACCACCAGGCGCGCCAGCGCCGGCGGCGCGCAGCAGCGCCAATGCCCACGGTCGCAGCTCGCCGGTCGCACGGCGCACGGCGAGCGCCAGCAACAGGCGCCGCATCATCGGCCGTGCTCATCCATCAGCATGTGCGCGCCCCAGGGACCGAGCGCGCGCAGCAGCGGCTCGGCGGCGTGCGACACGGCAGCGGACAGGGCAACGGCCGCGCGGGCGCACTCCGCGCACGGCCACTCGGCGATGCCGTCTCCGCGCTTGGCGGCATCCAGCGCGGCGATGATCTGCTCGACCGACAGCGACTCGATGTCGGCCGCAAAGGCGTCGACTGCGAGCTCGAACTCTGTCTCGTGATAACGACACACCGTGCTCATGGCCGCCCCCAGCAGTGGCGTGGGGCCAGCCGATCCAGCCCCGATGGAAAACCACCTACAGTGATAATTATAACGCACTCCTGGTACTTTTACGTGCCGAAAGCATCGTCCTTATCAACATTTACAGCGACTTGTATACAGGCAGCGCAAAACCCAGTGGTGTGACGACGCGGCCGAACACGAAACGCGGACACGCTGACGCGAGCACCCGCACCCTTGAGGGCGGGGGGTGACCAAACAGGCGCGCCGGGAGCGCGCCCGGCCGGGCAGGACGCCCGACCTGCCCTATGACTAACAACCGACGAGGACATCCGGCGCTGCCGCGGACCCGCCGACACGCTTCACTCCCGGCAGGATCAGGAGCCCGGCAAAGCGCTGGAGGTGGGAGCGCAGCGAGGAGGCACGACGAGCGCAGCGCAATGGAAGCGGCGGAGCTGGGCTACCCTGCCCAGGGTGTGAAGTGGCGGTGGGGCAGCATCTGCCGAGATGCCGGCGTGCTGGCCGTATCAGGCGGCGCGGCGCAGCAGGGCCGCTCTTCGTGGGCGTGCCGCAAGTGATGAGGGTGAAGCGCGACAGTCCGCGCCGCGACGGCGCGAACTGTTGGGCCTGCACCAAGCGTGCGGAGTGCACGCGACAGCATCTCGCCGCCTGCGCTGTCGCTGGCGTGTTGCGCCCAAATCGCGTTGCGCTGCGCACCGATGGTTCCCAATTGTTTGTCTGCGCATCGCCTCGTCCAAAGGCTGGGCGATGTAGCGCAGACGCTTCCACGCCGGCCGCCATGGGATCATTTGGCAAGCAGTCTGTTCGATGAGACCCTGATGCTCAGGGCGGAGACGGCCATAGATGAGCCGTGTTGTCGTACAGGCTGCTCCGCGGGGCTTGCTCGGCGTAGTCGATACCGGTCTCTAAGCAACCAGCGGTGAGTTTCGGCCAGGAGCAGACTCAGCCGCGACCTGTGCTAACGTTGCAAAGGATGCCTCCAGCATGGACGGTCGAGGCGAGCCTCTTCGTTCGCTGGGGGTCGCGTGCTTCTGGGTAACATGCCGTTCGGGAGTTATCCGGCAAACCAGACAATTACTTGTTAGGCAACACAGGACATACGATGGCAATCCAGCTTGAGTTCATCAATTTTATTGTCCCCAGAAATACAATAATTGATAAATATCCAGGCGGTTGGGTGAAGTGCTTATCCGATCATGCAAACCTGATTGGCGGCCGTGTCTGGTACGATGAACATCTTTTCCGTGACGGGGCAATGAACCCGATGGACATTGGCTCTCTGGTGGAGGAATGGACGCAACTCGGCTTTCAGGCACACTTGGGCGACGATAGCCCAGAACAATGGGTAGACGTGTGCGTAGTCGAAGCACTTTTCGGCGGGCCAACACTGCCCTGCGACTGGATCGAGATTGACGGGGACGTCGCGTTTCTTCCCGGAACGGATAAAGGCGACGTCATCGGACGAAACAACATCAGCGCCTAACCCTTGCGGCACGCGGGGTCCGCAGAACGCTAAATGTTAAGGTTTTATAAAAAATGACTATGAAGAAGATACTTTATATAGATATGGATAATGTTCTGGTCGATTTTTCATCGGCATTCCCCAAAATTCCTAAAGAGATACTTGTCGACTACGATGGACGTCTTGATGAAGTGCCAGACATATTTTTCATGATGGAGCCCATGTGTGGCGCTATTGACGCGTATAAGACGTTATCAGAAATATTTGATACCTATATTCTTTCAACATCCCCTTGGGAAAATCCTTCAGCATGGTCTGATAAATTGATTTGGGTTAAAAATCATCTTGGATCTCATGCTCACAAGCGACTGATTTTGTCTCATCACAAGAACCTGAACCATGGAGATTTTTTAGTCGATGACAGGTTAAAAAATGGGGTGGATCAGTTTCAAGGGGTACATTTACACTTTGGAACACCAAGTATATCCGGACTGGAGATCAGTAGTTGAGTTTTTGATAGAAAATGTTGGAGAGCAAGGATGACAGATAGATTTGATAAAGTGCCTATTGAAGGAGACACAAAGATCATTTTTCAGCAGGAAGCGAAATTCGGAGAGTATGATGTTCTATATCAAAAATGGTTTTGGGATGGAATAACAGCTGAAAGTGTTATATTTTCAAATGAAGATGTAGCGGGGCTTGAGGAAGAAGAGATTATAAAAGAAGTGAAGTCATCACCATTAGTGAGTAGAGATTCAGAGATAACTTTTAAAAAATCGGATTCAGGATTCACATTTGTCAGCTTTAACTTTAAAACAGAATGAGACTAATCGAGGCAAGGGAGTCAGGTCGCCCATGTAACAACGACGTGTCGTCGCGCCGACTTCACTGCTTTGCGTTAAACTCCGCAAAAGTCCAACAAGTCCTCAAGCCCGACGCCAAACTTGCGGCCGGGGCTTCGCGCGTGGCCGAAGATTCGCGGGCTGCGTTTGACGCTATGCGCTCTTCACCAATACAGCTTCTCGAAGCCATCGACACTGAAGCCATTCATTCGCCGGTTGCCGACCAATATCACGGGTACACCTTTCCCGCCGAGTTTTGGAACGACGATTTTCCTTCCGCGCTCTTCTCAACATCGTACTCGGTGTATTTGATGCCCTTCTCAGCGAAATAGCGCTTCGCTTTTTTGTACACGCCACACCAACTCGCCGAATACATGACAACTTTCTTATTCCCAACATCAATGCTGGAAGTATCGTAGGTTACCTCTTCGTAGGTGTTTATCTGTAACTTCACTTCTTCCGACGAATGCGCACGCGAAGGCCTATCGGAAAAGTGAGTTTTGCCGCTTTCATCCACTCAACGGTAAATCTCCGCCTGCGCGGCATTCGATAGGGCCACACACGCCAAGAAAACTGCGAAGATCTGGGCGGCCGTTTTCAGCACAACAGTTATTCGACAGACGAAGTGTCCGGATAAGTCGATAAGCGACGGCAACCAGAACACAAAAAAGCTCGGTTGTCGAGGCAGTTGCGCCCGAACTGCGAGGACGGACGCGCTGGCCTGCCGCGTCAGATCAGGCACGCAAAATAGTTGAACCCGGCCGCTTTTTGCTTGCGCGCCCGAGCAGACCTTGATGTTCTGCGGGTAAGCGGCGGAAGACGAGCAGCGAGTCTGGTTGCAAGGGCTCGGTAAGCGCCGAGAAACCGGTGGCGAAGCCCCGCTGTACATGGTCGCGGCGGAAGGCCGGGGTGCCGATGGAGATGATCTAACGCAAGGGGATGCCGTCGAAGCGGAACTCGAACGACTGGCAATCGAATCAAAGGACGGTCGGGATCACGTGCGTATTCCGCCGAAGGTGACCGCCGATTCCGGCGATCGTGACTGCCTTGCAAATCGCGGCGGCGCTAGAGGAGTGAACCCGCCAGATCGGTCACGATCACTCAAATTGGCGTGCGGGTCGAGCGGCGACAGGCCGGAGGCGTCGATGAACAGAACCCTGTGGCGGCGCGCGGCTGGCTTGCGTGAACGGAAGACCATAATGCAGGCGGCGAGCTGGGTGCCGTAGAAGATGTTCGGCCCGAAGCCGATCACCGCTTCGAACAGATCCATGTCCGAGCAGGGTCTTGCGGATCCGGCCCTCGGCCCCCTTGCGGAACAGGGCACCATGCGGCAGCACCACAGCCATCCGCCCGGTGACGGGCTTCATCGAGCGGATCATGTGCCGGACCCAGGCCATGTCGCCGTTACCCTTGGGCGGGACGCCGGTGATGTTGCGCCCGTGCGGATCATTGGCCCACAGCTCGGCGCCCCATTCCTTCAGCGAGAACGGCGGGTTGGCGATGACGCAGTCAAATAGCTGGAGGCCGTCCGCATCGAAGAACGCCGGGGAGCGCAGGGTGTCCCCGCGGGCAACCTGGAAGTCCTCGACGCAAGCGCTTGCGCTGGTACCTGGAGCGCGAGCCGTGGCCGATCAGGGCCGTGCTGCACATCCTGCTGCGCGTCATCGAGGCGCACCTGTGTCTGGCCAGCAACGCCGGCTCGCATGCCCGCTTCGGGGCGGTGAGCTTCATCCAACGCTTCGGTGCCTCCCTCAACCGGCACGTCCACTACCATTGTTGCGTCATCGACGGGGCATTCGAGCCGGCCGAGGAGGCCGGTGATGACCCGCAAACCGTCTGCTTCGCCCCGCCGCTGAACTGACGCCAGAGGACGTTGCCGCCATCGCCGAGCACGTACGCGTGCCGGTGCTGCGCTAGTTTGCCCGCAGCGGCCTAATCGAGCCCGCAACGTGCGCGAGATGCTGGCATGGGAGAACAGCGGCTTCTCGCTGGATGCCGCGGTGCGCGTCGGTGCGTGGTCGGTCAGGTGCGCGTCTACGCCCCGGCCTGCAGCAACTACCGCGTTCTGCGTGCCCAATGGTCCGGTTTGTCAACCATTCTTGCTCTGCCTATGGTTGTCGAAGCGGCTGTGTCTTGTGATGGCCGTAAGCGGAACGTCGCTGAAGCTTTGGCAAGTGTCCGCTTTCTCACCTGCTACAAATCCGCTAAGAATCGCAGACACCTGAGGCCGAAACCCGGTCAGCCCGCGTCACCCCGTGCCTACTGGCCTGACGGCCTGGTCGCGCGCGGCCGATCCGGTGCCGTTCCCCTACCGCACGCGAGCCGCGTGCATAGTTCGAGTCGTTGCGTGAGCTTCCGAGCATTTCCCCCGCGAATCATTTTCTTGAGATGGTCCGATCGCCCCGAGGTCGCCTCGACGCGGTGACGGTCACCCAGAACGGCGCTCGCCGCGACGCCTCGGCGGTGACGAACTCGGCCAGCTCGCGATCTGTTTCAGCACCCGCCATCAACCCGATCAGGCGCGAAGCACAACCTCGCAGCGCGTCGCCGCGACGAGTGCGCCCGGAGGCTCTGCGAGCGAGAGGGCCAGTGCCCGCAGCGAACGCAGCACCCCAAGCCGGGCCGTGAGCGAGCAGTGCCGGAGGGTGCGCGAGGAGCGGCTTGCGGCCCGCGTCGACGGTTGCGCGCGGAGGTGACCGGCGCTGTTGCCGCGGCGCGTTGCGACAACGCACTGCGGCGACCTGTGCCGGACGCCGGAGCGATACCCGGTGAGCGTGCAGCCGGCGCCATCAACTCTACGGTCGTCGGCAACCGCCCGCCGGGAGCGGGCGAACGGCCCCGGCAGACTCGCGCGCCGGGAGCGCGCATGGCTGCGCGCTCCGCGCAGCGGTGCGCGTCTTCTCGGCCGAGCAGCCGGCGCCGGTGGTTGGTCGCGGCAGGCCGCGCTATTCGCGCGGTCTGCTGCGCTGCGCCAGGCGGTGCGGCGCGGGGCGCTCCGCGTAGCGGTGCGCCTCTTCGCCGAGCCCACGTTGCTCACGCCGGCGGGTTGCCAGCGACGCGACGCGCTGCGACAGCGCGTGGCGTTGCGTTGCGACCGAGCTTGCAGCCTGGGCGCGACAGCGTCGTGCGGTCCGCGCTGGAGGGTGGTTGAGACGCTGGGCTGTCGGCCAGCACGGAGCGGGTCATCCAGCATCTGAGGCGCCAACAGAACAGCAGCAGGTCGGTCGAGAACCGCAGCAGGGCAGTGCCACCAGCAGGAAGCGGCCGGCCGGGCGCGTCGCCGGATGCACAGCAGCAGGACGCGCAGCAGCAGCAGGCGGCGGCAAACGCGGGTCGAGCGGTCGGTCGAGGGTGGGATGATCGGCACAGGACAGCGTCGATGTCACGATCAGGCGAGTCGTAGAGGGAGTCTTGAGGCGCGCAGCCGAAGTAGCGGCGGAGCCGCTGCTTGCGGCACCGCGCCCGGGTGGGCGGGCGGGAATCCGCGTCCAAGGACTGCGAACCTGCTTCGAAGATTGGGGGCCGAAGCCCCCATGCGCTTAGTCGCGGCGCCAGGCGTCGCGTTGCTCTTGCCGCTGGCTGATGTCGTCCAGCTCCGTGAGCAGCCCGTCGAAGTCCTCCGACGGACCGAGCATGCCGGCGATGGCGAAAACCGCCTCCAGCGGAACCCCGAAGTCGTCCGCCAGGTCGCGCAGATAGTCGCGGCGCGACTGGCCTTGCGGGTAGGTCAGCATGTCAGTACTCCTCCAGCAGCAGCACGGTGGTGGCGGAGCGGTCCGACTCGGTGATGACCCAGACGCGCCCACCGGCCAACTGGTAGGCGCTGAGCAGGCGATCGCCGTCGGCCACCGCGGCGTCGTTGGCGGCGATATCTTCAGCCTCCAGGTCGCCCCAGTCGCCGCGCACATGGCGCGCGAGCAGGTCGATGACCGACGCGCGGTTGTCGTCGAGCATGGCCAGCGCGCCGGGTGTGGCGACGCAGCGGCCGAGCGTGAACAGACGATTCATGGTGCACCTCCCGATGCGTTGCGCAGAGCGGACCGTCCGCCCTGTCGGTCCTCGGGTACCGGCGGGAGCCCCGCGTCTGTCACCCGCAGGGCCGCAGCGCAGCGAAGGAGCCGGCGCGCCGTCGGCGCCGGCTTGACTGGCGTGGGGTGCCGGTAGACTGGGAGGACTCAGGGCGGGGTTTTTGGTGATCAGGCACATGCAGCGGCCGGTGCGGGCGGAGATGCCCAGCGAGGTCCGAGGGGTGCCGGACGCAGGCCGGCGACCCACAAGCGCGAGCGGCAGACTGCCGTGCGCTCGGCGCTCGTGCCGAGCAGGCGCATCCCTGCGCCCAGCCGCTCACCCGGCTGCTCACCAGGCAACCCACCACAGCGGCCCGCCCTGGCCGCCGTTGCCCGAGCCGCGCCCGCCCGGCCAGCAGACCGGTACCGACACCGCCCAGATGACGCCGCCGGCGGAGCTGCGCCGGCGCAGTGCGAGCGACGCCCCGACCCACCACGACCAGGCGGCGGCGAAGGCCACCGCGGTGCCGCAGTTGCTGAAGCCAACGACGACCACCGCGCCGGTGAAGCTGTGCGCCGAGCGCCGCACCCGCCAGCGGCAGGCACCGGCGGCCAGCGCCGAGCCCACCAGCGAGCGCCACCAGGGGGCGGCCAGCGGCTGACCGTGCAGGCCGCGCCCGGGCTCGATGAGCGCGCGATTGCGAATCTGACAGAACATGGCGGAGACCTCCGGTTGCGGCGCGTCCGTGCGCCGGGTGTGCGCTACCAGTACAGGGCGTCGATCAGCTCGTCTGTGCTGCGCGGGTCGTCGTCCTGCAGCGCAAACCCCGCGCCCGGCTCCTGCCCGGCCAGATAGTCCAGCCACCGCTCTGCTTCCTCCAACGGGCACCACTCGCCCATCGGCCGCCCGCTGCCCTGCTCCACCACGCGATACAAAACGCCTGCGTTCATGCTGCACCCCCAGTGCGACTTGACGGCGCGGCCCATCCGCCCCGTGTGTCTCCTTCCCAGCGGGTGTTGCTCGTCGGGTCAAGGGGGGAGGCTCCGTCCGCTTGTCGGGTTGCCGCTCCGGCGTCGATTGGCGTGCCGGAGCGTGCGAATCAGCGCGCATTGGCAGGCAGCGACAGGCCAACCCGTCAAGCGGATGGAGGTCCCCTTGAGGCGGCGAGCTGCCCGCTAAACTGTGGAGACAACGGGGAGGTGGGCCTTCTAATCAGGGGCAGCGGACGCCCCGATTCAGGCATGGATGCCAGCCGTGACGATCCCGCCCAGCGCTTTGCCGCTGCGACAGCGGCAGAGCGGCGGGCGGGTGAGGAGCGGCTTGCAACACCTGTCGACGCTCGCCGAGCGCCCGTGTGCCGCGCCGCCAGCGCTGCCGCGCGGTTTGCGGCTGCGCTGGCGCGTGCGGTGCCGGGCGCGATGCCGCCAGTCGCGCAACCCGCGCCGTCAAATCCGCGGTCGCGGCCACCGCGAGCCGGGAGCGAGCGCGGCCCCTTTGTCGGGAACAAACGGGGCCGCTTCGAAGGCGCCGGGCGGCTGGTCGCCCGAGTCATGGCCGGCGTAGGTCGGGCGCGGGAAGGCCGCCCGCCGCGAGGAGGTGGCCCGGAGGCGGCGGCAGCGAGCACGGCGCAGCGCAGTCCGGAGTCGGCTTTGCTGGAGCGCAGGTTGGGCGCGTGCGCAGCGCAGCCGGCCCGCAGCCAACAGGTCTGCGGCTGGCGCGCCCCTTGCCCCCGGAGCGCGGTGCGAACAGGGGCTGATCGACGCTCGCACGGCGCGCAGGGGCGCACTGCAAGGGGCGTGACAGACGCGGCTCAGCCGGGCCGCGCGGAGTCGGAGCACGTGCCCGGGCGCAGCGGAGGCAAAACGACGCAGGGCGAAGCGGAGCCGCGCGCAGCAGCCGCGGCCGCAGGGTTGCCGACGAGCGGCGTCGCTCCCCTCGCGGCCTGGCGCCGCAGCCAGCGACGTGCGCAGGCGCCGTCACGGCTGCCGCGTCCTTTGCGGCTGCCGTGACGTGTGCCGGCGCGCGAAGCGGCGAGTCGGAGTCGAGCGCTCGAGGTCACGGCCGGCCGGGCCCTGGTCCGCGGTTCTGGTCCGCGGCTCTGGTCCGAGGTTCTGGGCGTCGTCCCGGTTCGGCGAAACTAACTCACTGCGCTGTTGGCGCGACCCGTGCCCGCCGGGTTCTCGTCGAGCGATGCGCGCGCGGTCGTCAGCGGGCGTTGATTGGCGCGCCGCAGCACGGGGCGTGCCGACTGCGCAGCCTGGGTGGGCGGGTGGGAATGTAAATCAGCGTGCGGCTGGCGCGGCCCGTGCTCACCGAGCTCGCGTCAGGGGACGCGCGCGCGGTCAGCCGCCGGCAGTGCGACCGGCGCCGCAGCACGGGGCGTGACAGGCGCACACGACAGCGCAAGCGCTCGCTCGAGCAGCCGACGGTGCAGCACCCGCGTCGGGTCGCTCGAGCAGCGGCGGTCGGGTGCTGGTCCAGCGGGCGCAGCGCGGTCGGCGGCGTCGACGCTCGCAGTGCGGCAGCGGTGTCGCCGGGCCGCGCAGGGATGCCGAGCGCGCAACAGGCACCGAGGCCGCGCGCGCGGGCCGGCGTCGAGACGCGGCCGTCAGGCCGCGGCGAGTGTCGCGCGCGGATGCCGGTGCTCGCGCTCGGCTGCGCACCGAGCGTGCGGTCGGCACCAGTACCGCGCTCGTCGGGTGCCGGCTCCCGGTCGGTCGCCAGTGCGTGCCGGCAGAGCGCATCCGTCCAGCCGCCAGCCGAATCGCTCAGTGCAGCGGCAAGCGCTCGGGCGCGCTTCGGTTCAGTCGCAGTTGCCGATCGAGCGCGGCGCGTCCGCGCAGCGCCTTATCCAGCGCCTCCTCGACCGACTCGTCACCGCCGGCCAGCGCCCAGGCGGAGGCGAATCCGCCCAGCCAGACGCGCTGCGCAATCGGGTCGCCGAGCGGCGGGTAGAAACGCGAATCGTCGGTCGCGGACAGGAATACGGCTTCGCCGGCCTCGAACCAGTCGAGCCCGGGCATGGCCTCGGGAAAGGGATCGTACATTGTGGCCCATCGTAGCGGCGAGGCAACCGGCTGCAGCGACCGACGTTTCCTTGCCGTCGGCTGACCATGGTCGTCGTGCTGCCAGTCGGCCGCCTGCGCCTGTATCAGCAGTTCATGCGGGCGCCTATTGTGACATCGCCGGTCGGCGACAGTTCGCCTTATCGCCGTCGTCGTCGCCCGCGCCATGTCGACCTCCGCCAACTTGTCGTCGGGCGGTTGACTCAGCCGAACGTTGCGTTCCTTCGCGTGGCAGCTGTTTTCTGACAGACAGGTCGCTGGCGTGGCTCGT
>CAVPHF010000010.1:0-18525 GCA_963704155.1 uncultured Gammaproteobacteria bacterium | reverse complement strand
CAAAAAGCAGGCCTCGGCGCATCATTGATCGGTCACGAAGCCGCTCTGGGAGGCTGTTGACTTGGCGTCTCACCGATCAGTCTGCGGTACCGTTTGGCACCATCACCCGGCGTAGATTTTCGGCGTCTGAGGAGGCAACCGCCGACACCCTCCAGTAACCCTGGTACAAGGTCCCCATGGGCCATTTCGACTCCGAGGCCCGGGCGATGTCCCTGAACGCCATCGTCATTCCGCGCCAGCGGCTCGCGGTCCTCGCCGTGCGCCGGCACGGGCCCATCCGAGCGTTAGACGATCACGAGGGATTTGAGCCGAACCACGCGCCGCACCACGACGGCGGCGACCAGGGAACTGGCGGAGACGGCGATCAACAAGGCCCAGGCGACGCCGACCATCCCGAGACTGGGGGCGAGCACGGCACCGACGCACAGCATCACCGCGAGCTCGAACAGGGTGATCTTCAGCTGTGTCTGCTCGTTGTCGGAGAACAGCAGCAAGACCGGCCCGGCACGCGTGATGCTGGCGACAGCGGCCGCCGCGACGCCGATCAGCAACGCCTCGTGCGCCTGAACGTAATCGGGGCCGAAGTGGGATAACAGCCGATCGCCGAACACGACAATCGCGGTGGTGACGGCGGTGACGCTGAACAGGTTGAACAGTACCGCTTGCCGGATCATGCGCTGCAGCACCTGTCGATCGGCGGCGCTGCCATTGAGCGTGTTGATCTTGGGCTTGATCGGGCGCAGCGGCGCGTCCGGCAACAACCAGACCATGCCGATGATGGTCAGTACGGCGCTGTAGTAGCCCACCTCCGCCTCGTTCGGTCCCAACAGCTCCAACAACATCAGATCCAAGGACCCGAGGATCAGGAACATGAGGTGGTTGATGATCAAGCGACGCGAGACCCGACGTCCATTCCAGCTCCTTCGCCGGGTTGGGCTTCGGCTTCAGCCCGCGCAGCAGACCAGCCAAATGGCCGAATAACCTCGGCGCACGGAACGCGGCGTAGACGAGCTCGAGCACCAGTATCACTACCCAGACCGCGGCCAGCACGCCGACGATGGTCAGGTTCGACGGCAGCGCTTCCACCAATGCGAACATCAGGTAGAAGGCCGCCGCCATCAGCGCGTACCTGGCGGTCTTCGAGAACAGATAAGAGCTGACGGGCAGATCGTCGCAGAGCAGGAAGGCGGCGAGCAGGGTCCCGGTTGCGACCAGCGGCGCAATCCACAGCATATAGACCGCAAGGTGGTAGGACTCGATGTGGCGAATCCCGAACAGGTGCAGGTGGAACATCAGCGCGCCGGCCAACAGCGCGCCGACCCAGACCAGGATGATAGGCTCGAGCCACCAGCCGCGTATTCCAGCGGAGATAGGATGCCGCATCCGCGTGGCCGGTCCGTCTGCAGGTACTTGGCCAGGAAGCGCTTGGCACTGGTCCCGGTGCCGAGCAGCGTCAGCGCCGCGGCGATGGCAAGGAGGCGTAACGCGAGCGACAGATCGCCGTACACCTCAGGGGGCATGTTTTTCGCGAACAGCAGATTGACGACGTACTTGAGCCCGTAGGTCGCAAAGGTCAGGAGCAACAGCACCAGGCCCAGGTTGGCCACCGACGCCGAGGGATGCGTGGCATTTGCGCTGGCGTGTTGCATGGTCGAGAGCTGGTGGCGCGAAGCGCTCGTTGCTGAGACGGGTTGCCTCAGAGGTCCAGCAGGTTCGTCAGGTCACCCATCAGCTGCGTGCGCGGACCTTGCGGGAAGTCCGTGTCCTGGTCACTCTCGAGCTGACTCAAATCGAGTCCGTGGCGTTTCGCGATGAAGGATTGGATGGAGGTGGTGTCGTAGCGGGTGCTGTCGACAAACCCTCGCTTGGCGAACGGGGAGATCAGGACCGCGGGGATACGGTTACCCGGACCCCAGTAGTCGGCCTTGGGCGGTGGCATGTGATCCCAAAAGCCGCCGTTTTCATCGAAGGTGGCAATCACCACCATTTGATCCCATTGCGGGCTTTTCATCAGTGCGTCGACGAACTTGCGCAATTCATTGTCGGACTTGATGACCGACGCGTAGCCCGGGTGATCGTCGTAGCGTCCCGCGGGCTTGATAAAGACAACCGATGGCAGCGTCCCCGCCTTCGCACGCGCCCAGAAGCTGTCTGAGTCATCGTCGTCGGGCATGCATTCATGGTCGTGGCCAGGCGGATGGGTACGGCCATGATCGAGATCCTGCAGATGCGCATGGCGCGCCTCGGTGCACCAGGCGTAGTTTTCAAAGTAGTTATAGGGTTGGTGATGGCTCTGGAAGTTGTTCGTCGCGGGTTCGTAGATGCCGGACGGATCGTTCAGGGCCATGTCCCAACCGCCGGCATACCACACCCAGGAGACGCCCTTCTCCGTCAGCAAGTCACCCAGCGTCGTCTTCGTCTGCGGCGGCACCACACTGCCCCCGCCGAGCATGTGTCCGGGCCGTTCGGGGTCGGCGCTGTCCCGCGCTCGGCTGATAGGCTGGCTGCATGGTATTCACCGCCCAGAAGTGACCCTTCCGTGCCACCCCGTCGACTTGCATGTTGCGCGGTGTGATCTTGCTGGCGACGTAGTCGGGCGGACCGTCCAGCGCCGATGAGGGATTGGGGAAGGCACCCTTCGTCAATAGCGGACCGTCCGCCTTGTTGCCCGCGAGCTTGGCAACGAGCCCGTCCTGATCCTGCTCCAGGCTTGGCAGCGTCGGCGTACAGGCGCATGCGAGCCATTGGTGGTTCAGGAACGAGCCGCCGAATGCCGCCATGTAGAAGTTGTCGGCAAGGGCATACTCGTTGGCCAATTGCCACAGATAGAGCTGGTCGCGGTCATTGATGGAGGGGTCGTTCGTTGGGTCGTAATGCTCCAGCGCGCTGTCCGTGCCCGCCGGCGTTGGGTAAGGCTTGATCGGTAGCGGAATGCTGTAGTGGCCCAGCGGCATGCCGCCTTCACTGCTCCACGCGGCGAACATGTTGTTGCTGCCCTCGTTGATTTGCATCTTGTTCTTCCAGAACTCGTGCACGGGGCTCGGGATGATGGCATCGAGACCGACCGGTGAGGCTTGGTGGCGGTTGGCGTTGGGGTGACTGGTGATGTCGAAGGGGGCGTTTGGTATCCGGGTCCAGAATCCAGGCATGTCCGGATTCTTCGGATATCCGCCCCAGACCGGCGGTAGATGGGGTAGGACGCGACCATCCCGATCAAGCTGTTTCAGACTGGTCTCAGTGGCCTGAGCAATACCATTTGCACCGGGAAAATTGGGGAAGAGGTGATCAAAGGCGCGGTTTTCATCGTAGATCACGACGATGGTTTCGATCTTGTCGATACCACGCTTCGCACCCATCGTCTGACCGCCCGGCTTGCTGCTCGTCGCTTGCCCGTGAGATCCTGTGCGACTGCACCGTCGTCATCGCAACAGCAGCGCCAGTGCCAGCGGTACGAGGTGAAAAAAGCGCACTGTTCATCGAGCATTCTCCGGCATTGCGTGAAGGTGACCGCACCCGCTGCCGCCTAAGAAAACAAAAAGCGGCCGAACGGGCCGCCTTGGCAAAAAGCGATCGCTTGTTGGCTAACCGAGCGTAACGCGGGGCCAAGCGAGTCCGTTAGGCATGGAGTCTCAATTCCTGTTGACCTGGCGTCTCACCGATCAGTGTGCGAACATCGACGGCGCATGAGCAAGGTCCCCACCTCACAATTCGATTATCGGAAGTTTGCGCCGGCTGACCGGCTACCGGCGTTTCGGCAGCTGACGGCCTCGCTGTACGAGACCTGGGCACTGGGCGATCCGGAATCCTTTCAGGCGGAGGCCTACGGCCACCAGGTGAAGGATTTGATATTCACCGAGGTCGAATTCGGCGCGACACGGTTCAAACGCAGCGCCGCGCACACCCAGGGCGGCGGCAAGGATTTCCTCACGCTTCATGCGCAACTCGCCGGGATCGAGCGCCTGGTCATGGATCACGGGATCGTGCAGCTTCTTCCGGGCAGCATCTATTTGCGGGACTGGGCATACCCTTTTGAATGCAGGTCCACGCCCATGTACATGCACACCATCGTCGTGCCGCGCCACCGCCTGGCATCCAGTGCGGTGCTGGACGCGGAGAATCCGATCTTGGACTGGCGCATCTCGGAACCCGACGGGGGATGCTGTTCAAGCTGTGGGCGGAACTGGTCAAGTCGTTCGCCACGGTGACGCTGGAACAGGCACAAGTGCTGTGTGATGCCTTTCTTGGTTTTGTCGACGGGCTGTTGGGCGCTTTCGCCTGCAAGGATAGGCCCGCCACACTGCAGTCAATGGAACGCTTTCTGTCCGCCAGGCTGCGGCGCGACGTCAGCGTGGACGAGCTTTGCGAGCGATTTCACGCCTCGCGCGCCACCGTCTACCGTCTATTCGAACCGCACGGCGGTGTGCGGGCGTACCTGAGCCGGATGCGCATGGAACGCGCTTATGCCGACCTGTGCCAGGCCGACCCCAACTACGTCAAAATCGCGGAAATCGCCGCGTCCTGGCAGTTTAGTGACGCCAGCACCTTCAGTCGCCGGTTCCGTCAGCGATTCGGTCAGTCTCCGTCCGACGTCCTGGGCAGTGATTTCGAGGCTCGGGAAGTACCCCACCCGGGCATGATTCACGGCGCTGACATGTACTCGTCGTATATGAAGTGGTTCAACAATGCGTCGAGGCGGACGCCATGAAGAGATGCGCCGATGGTCAATTGGATCGGCGGCCTTAGCGGAGTTCCCGCCTAAGACCGGACGCGGTGCCTCCTCGCCGCAAGACACATCCCTGCCATTATCCGGCCCATGGAAAAGCGCAACCCTGGCTTCTGACTGCTTGGCTGCAGAAAACCCGCCTGGTTCTCGTCGGTATGCCTCAAGGTAATTGTCGCTCCGTCGAGCAACAGAGCGCGCCCTCCGCGCCAAGCTTCGAAATCCTCCTGCACATCCTCGGGCGTGGCGAAAACGAAACAATCTCACTGCCAGACCGGTTAGTCCGTTGTGGGTCGAAAGCTGTCGACCTCCCCGGTGACCCTCAGCGTCCGCTATCCGTTTTTCACTTCCCGACCAAACGCTCCGACAATCCGGTGGTTCAGAAGTGTTCACGGGTGTGCCGATGGGCGAAATGCAGAACCCGGTAACACTTTCGTACCGGACGGCTGATGGTGTCGATGGCGGTGCAGACCGGCGCATCTTCGGTGAACAGTGCGGTAGATCGCCAGCGAGGGTGGTGAAGAGCTGTCGCGGTTTCGTTGGTGCGGTGTCCGCGCGCCGGATCGGATACGAGGGTCTTGTGAGGCGAGCGTTGCTGTACAGAGGGGTGGTCGCTGGCGCCCCTGGTGGGCTGAGCGCGGGAAGGAGCCCGTAGGGCGACTGGAGGCGCTCAGCCCACCAGGGGCGCGGCGGCGCGTCGTGAGGGGATGTGGCTTGGGATGGTAGGCTGAGGAGCGCTGCGGCGCGTGTGGCCGTTCGGTCTAGCCGGGATGTGACAGCCCGGCGGGAATCGGCTATCTCATCGGGGCCGTTGAGACAGGCGCGGCACCGGGCTCGACCGCGACAGTCACCCCGATGCCGCACCCCCAAACCGTGCGAGGCACGGCTCGTGGGAGAGTATCGCTCGCCTGCGGGTTCCAATCCAGCGCTCATCGGCAGGAGCCGCCGATGTGCCGCAGTGCGCGTCTGTTCCATTGCGCCCGTTGCCGACGTCAAGTGGTGATCTGCAGCCACTGCGACCGGGGCAACCGCTATTGCGGCAAGCGCTGCGCGCAAACCGCCCGCCGTCAATCCCAGCGCGAGGCCGCTCGGCGTTACCAGAAAACACGCCGAGGTCGCTTCGCCCATGCCGCACGCCAGCGCGGTTATCGCCAGCGGCGAAGAGCGAAAGTGACGCATCAGGGTTCACTCCCGCTCCCGCCTGATGACAGGCTGTCCATCACGTCGAGGACGTCGGAGCGCCCAGGCGCTGCCGCGCTCACCGATCCTGGTGGTGACAGCCGTTGTCATCTGTGCGAACGCCGCTGTTCGCCGTTTGTCCGCCAAGGATTCCTGCACCGACGCCCGACGCGCGCGGCCATCGACCTGCCACCCCCGCCGATGACCCGTGACCGAAGTCCTTGAGCGTTTGGCGGGGGTGATCTGATGGCGAGGAGGACAACACCTTGGCGATCCCCCCGGAACTCGAAGCGAAGATCCTGCGTTATTTCCACGTCGAGCAGTGGAAGGTCGGCACCATTGCCCGCCAACTCGGCGTGCATCATGTCACCGTCGACCGGGTGCTCTCACAGGCCGGTCTGCCGAAGGCCGAGCGGGCGCATCGCCCGTCGCTGATCGATCCCTACCTGGCGTTCGTCCTGAAAACGCTGGAACAGTATCCGACGCTCACCGCCAGCCGTCTGTATGCCATGGTGCGCGAGCGCGGTTACAGCGGTGGAGAGGATCACTTCCGCCACCTGCTCGCGCACTACCGCCCGCGCCCGCAGCCCGAGGCCTATCTGCGCTTGAAGACGCTGCCGGGCGAGCAGGCACAGGCCGACTGGGGCCACTTCGGCAAGTGCACCATCGGCAGGGCCGAGCGCACCCTGATGGCCTTCGTCATGGTGCTGAGCTACTCGCGGGCGATCGTTCTGCGCTTTTTTCTCGATGCGCAGATGGCCAATTTCCTACGCGGCCACGAGGCCGCCTTCAGCGCTTGGGGTGGACTGCCCCGGGTGGTGCTTTACGACAATCTGAAAAGCGCCGTACTTGAGCGCCGCGGTGATGCCATCCGCTTTCATCCCACGCTGCTGGAGCTCGCCGCCCATTATCGCTTTGAGCCGCGCCCGGTGGCGCCGGCGCGGGGCAACGAGAAGGGCCGCGTGGAGCGGGCCATTCGCTACGTGCGCGACGCCTTCTTCGCTGCGCGCACCTGGCGCGATCTCGACGATCTCAACGCGCAGGCCGAGGCCTGGTGTCTGGGCCAGGCCGCCGATCGTCCGTGTCCGGAGGATCGCTCCATGACGGTGCGCGAGGCCTTTGCCCTGGAGCAGCCGAAGCTGCTCGCCTTGCCGGACAGCCCCTTTCCGACCGACGAGCGCGTCGCGGTCAGCGTCGGCAAGACGCCTTACGTGCGCTTCGATCGCAACGACTACAGCATCCCGGCAACCCATGTGCGGCGCACGCTCACGGTGCTGGCCAGCCCAACCGAGGTGCGGGTGTTGGACGGCGCCACGCTGTTGGCCACGCATGCACGCAGCTATGACAGGCACCAGCAGGTGGAGGACCCGGCGCACATCGCCGAGCTGGTGGGGCGCAAGCGCCAGGCCCGAGCGCATCGCGGCATCGATCGTCTCGCGCAGGCCGCCCCCAACAGCCGCGAGCTGCTCACCCGTGCGGCCGAGCGTGGCGAGAACCTCGGCTCCATCACCGCCGCGCTGGTGCGCCTGCTCGAGCGCTACGGCGCCGCCGAGCTTGAGGCGGCGATCGCCGAGGCCTTGGACCGGGGTGTGCCGCATCCCAACGCGGTGCGCTTGGCGCTGGAGCGCCGCCGCGAGCAGCGCGATCTTCCGCCACCCGTGCCGATCGCCTTGCCCGCCGATGCGCGCGTGCGCGACTTGGTGGTCGCTACCCACAAGCTCGATGACTACGATCAACTGCAAGCGCCCCAGGAGGCAGCCGATGACAAGCACGACGACGGATGATCCCCTGTTGGCACGGGCCAAGGCCTTGAAGCTCTCTGGGCTGCTGGCGCATTGGCAGGAGGTGGCCGGGGCCGATTGGCTCGCGCCGCTGATCGCCTGGGAGGAGCAAGAGCGCGCCCGCCGCTCGCTGGAGCGGCGCCTCGGCAATGCCAAGCTCGGGCGCTTCCGGCCCTTGGTCGACTTCGATTGGGACTGGCCCAAGCGCTGCGATCGCGCGGCCATTGAGGAGCTCATGGAGCTGGCCTTCATCCAAGAGGCCGGCAATGCCATCCTGGTCGGCCCCAACGGGGTGGGCAAGTCCACCATCGCCCGCAATATCGCCCATCAGGCGGTGCTCGCCGGTCACACGGTGTTGTGCACCAGCGCCGGGCACATGCTCAATGAACTCGCCGGCGCTGATGGCGACAACGCCCTGCGCCATCGCCTGTCGCTGTATGCGCGCCCGCGCCTGCTGCTCATCGACGAGATCGGCTATCTCTCCTACTCCAACCGCCACGCCGATCTGCTCTTCGAGGTCGTCTCGCGCCGCTACCAGGAGAAATCCACCCTGGTGACCACCAATCGACCCTTCGCTGAGTGGGGCGAGGTCTTCCCCAACGCCGCCTGTGTCGTCTCCCTGGTCGACCGCTTGGTGCACAACGCCGAGCTCATTCACATCGAAGGCGAGTCCTATCGCCTCAAAGAGGCCAAGGAGCGCAGCGAAACACGGCGTCGAGAACGCGCCGCGCGTAAACGCAAACCGACCAGCAAAACCCCGCACGACAACTAACCACAGCCCAACGGAGGCCCCGATGCTCCCACCGCCCAACATCCCCGATCATTGGTCCGCCGAACAGGCTCTGGCCGTCTACGACTGGCTCAACTCGCTCTGCGAGCTGGTCTGGGAGCGCTACCGAGAGCCGATCCAGCAGCAGTACCGACTTGATCTGCAAAACGACCCGCAGCCCGACTTCTTCTTCGACAATGACGACGAAGAGCCACCTTTCTGACCCCGTCCACCGCTACGCATGCCCCGGGTCGCCAACGCCAGCCCGCGACCCGGGCACCGCCGAGCTGTTCACCATTTATGCGCAGGTTTGCTCAGCCGCTAACACTGGTCGCTTAGTTATCACCGCCGAAGACGACCCGGTCCGTCGGTGATCAGTCCAAACGGACCGAGAGCACCGAAGCCACAACCATCGCAACCTAAAATCGACCCGACTCCCGAACGGTCGTCGTAACGGCGATCCATCCCAACCGAACCCGCCCCCGTGGCGGGTTTTCTTGCGTGGGTCGTACGCACATCGAATCTAACGCGAGTCCCTAAAGACTTGAAGTAGGTGCCCGAGACCAATCCCGCCGAACCGCCGCTTGCCGCGCTCGTAAGGAACTCAGGTGCCGATGCCGGCTATGCCCCCGCATTCGCTTTCTCGGCTCTGGTAGGCCGCCCGATAACATTAGAACGGCCCAGTTTCCCATCCCCCGGCGCCCCCAGCGCCAACCCAATCGAGCACTGTCTTAATCGCGGCGACCAATGCCGCCGGCCCGACTAACGCGGTCGCGCGTTGCTTTAGAGTCGTCGACTAAATTATGGCTCGCACCCCTGCGAGATCATCCCCTATTGCCCTAAAAGATTCCTTAATAACTCTTAAAGAAATCTTATAGGTGACTCGTGCCCGCCACCCGGCGGGTTTTTTTATGCCCGGAGGTTACACAATGCGTTCATTCAAGTGCCCCGAGGACCTCAAGCAGGTCCCGCCGAGTGATCCCGCCTATCCGCTGCTTGCCGAGTTGGTGCAGTCGTTCACGACCTACGACGGCTACGACCCCGACGCCGACGGCTGGGTGGTGTTGATCGATGCAGGCGACATCGGTCAGCCGCTCACCGACCTCTGGGACGACTGGACCTTGATGGACGTCCCGTGGGAGGGCGTCCTGAAGGTCGGGGCGTTCTACGAAGGCATCTTCCTGGCCAACAACCAGTTCGGCATCGTCTTCGTCATTCCCGATGAACCGTGGCTCCCGAAGGCATACCGAGCGCGATTGGAATACTACCTCGACTCCGATTGCGCCCAATGTAGCCACCTTATGGAACACCAAACACCGGAGGAACCAATGACCACCGAAGACCTACGCGTATTGAGGCAATCCACCTGCCCGAGCCTCTCGGGTGCATCGACCCTGACCTACGAGATCGGCGCCGATGCCGAGGGCGGTCTGTATTTCCGCATCACCGGCAACAGCGGCGGCGGGCTGTTCGGCAAGGAATGGGTCGCCTGGCGCGCGATCGAGCCGGCGCTCGCCGATTCACCGGTCACCGCCGGCAGCCTGAAGCGGGCCGGGGTCTGCACGGGCAAATCGCAGAACACGCCGGGCTTTGTCCTGGCGGCGCTGAAGGCCGAGGGGCTGGTGACGTCGCTGGAGCAGGGCGGCCATACCGGCGCCGATCCAGCCGCCTGGCTGGCGGAGATGCAGGCGCTCATCCAGACGCGAGCCACCCAAGCCACGGCGGAAGCGCTGACGATGCTGCCGATGCTGATTGCCGCGACCGCGCTTGGTGCTGGCCTCGCCGCAGACCCGCGGCTACGGCCTGCTGCTGTTTGCGCTCCTGCTCTGGCTACACCCAGCCGTGTTCATCGGCCTGCTCGTGATCCTTGCCGTCGTCCACATCCTGTTTAACCAATGAGGTGACTCCATGCTTGATGTCCTGCTTGCCGTGCTCGATCTGGATTATCCAGCCGAACTGCTGCCCTATGTGCTGGCAGAGCAGTTCCAGCTCCACGGATTGAGCGACCCCGCCGACCTGTCCTAGACCGCGATTCCCCTTTCTCTCAGTCGAAGCAGCTTCATTGCTGAGGCTGGCTTGCGCCTGGGAGAGAGGGGCCAGGAGTACCGGATGCCGACGGCAGTGCGGGGCGGTCGCACCGCTTTGGGTTTGCCGACGCAACGTCATCGACCTGGGTTGCAGCCGAGTGGGCGCGATTCACGCCGAATACGGCCGGCGGCGGTGCATCGCGGCCCCTCTTGCACTGGCAGGAATACCGAGTAGAATAAAAAGCGCTCGGTGTCGCTATTGGCGCGAGCGAATGATCGACGGCCTAGCCTTCGACTGAAGATTCCTCCGACGAGTCTCGAACGAGCAATTACGACGCCTATTCGCAATAGCATTTTTAGTCAATCCTTGTAGACGCACTTAATTGTCATAGCGATTTGTGTATGTAGCAATAGCATTAGACAGCAGACGATCATTCGAAAGCCCGAAACGTAGCACACAGAGCGTTACGTTAAATTCGAGTAAGGGTACTTTCGATATGACAGACGTATTTGATGGACGTTCGACAAACCAGGACATACAGCAACCGTCAACGAGTCGCATCGTAACCAAGGACGAGCTGTGGGCAGACCTGCAGACAACTAATAAGGTATCGGAACCATCTCCGACCGAAACCGGGCCTCCGCCCGCGCCCACCACAGACAGTCAGCACGAAGCCCGGCACTCAGAGCCGACGGGGCCGGCGGACAATGAGTCGACCGCGACGCGCGAGCGGCGCCGCGACGCGATGCGACCGCACCGCGCCGCGAACGACGCCCGTCTCCAGCGTCAGGCGAGGAGGAACTGCCCGATGCGCTGAAGGTGGTGCAGTGGTGTCTGGCGCTGGTCTTGCTGAAGGGGGCCTACTACGGCGTCGACCGCGCCAAACTTGAGGCGCAGAAACAAGCAGGGAAGGTGCCGGAACTTGAGCTGCTGAAGCAGTCTGATGTCGCCCTCCGCATTCGGCGGCTGCTTCGGGCGGAGTTCCCGCAGGCCGACGCAAACCGGATCGTCAAGGAGTTCTTCGAGAGCCCGGCGACGACCTGCTACGAAGGCATCGAGTTCAATCCAAAGGAGACGACACCGGGTTACCTCAATCTGTGGGTCGGCCCGACGATCCAACCGCAGGCCGGCGACTGCGGAGCCGATCAAGGAGTTTCTGTTCTTAGTCATCTGCGCGGGCGACTGGCGCTTGTACGAGTACTTGGTCAGCTACTTGGCGCACGCCCTGCAGCGGCCGTGGGAAAAGCCGGGGGTGATGATCACCTTGCTCGGCGGGCAGGGCACCGGCAAAGGCACGCTTGCGCGCATCCTGCAACGGATTTGGGGCGCGACCTTCCTGCAGGTGCACAACATCGACGAGATCACGGGTAGCTTCAACGGGTCGCTGGAAAACGCCTACATCGTGTTCTTGGACGAGGCGCTGTTCGTCGGCGACCGTCGCGGCACCAATGCGCTGAAGTCGCTGGTCACCGAACCGGTAATCCAGATCAACCAGAAGCACCAGCCTTGCCGACGATCGACAGCTACCATCGGTTCTTCCTGGCAACCAACGCGGAGCACCTGAAGCATACGGAACGCGATGATCGGCGCGATTTCGCTTTACGGCTGTCGGACAGCGCAAAGGCGATCATGCCTACTGGACGCGGCTATACGCAGCCATCGACAACGGCGCGGTTGAGGCATTTGCGGCGGACCTATTGGCCAGGGATCTGAGCGACTTCAACGTCCGCGACAAGCCGCAAACCGAGGAGCTGCTGGAGCAAAAGCTGCGCAGCCTGGAGGGCATCGACCAGTGGTGGTTCGGCTGTCTCGAACAGGGCGTGATTCCGCCACATGGTCGGATGGCCGGACTTCCTCAGCACCGGCGAGGGCATTGCGGAGGTCGTCAGTGTGCGCGGCATCAAGCTGCACAAGAAGCCTCAGTTCGCGGAAATTCGTGCAGGTGATCGCGCGCTTGTGTCCCAGCGCCACGGCGACGCAGCGCCGAACGGGGAAACCCGCCAGCGTGGACTTGAGTTGCCCGACTTAGAGCAGGCACGCAAGGACTTTGAGGCCTGGATCGGCGGCGCGATCGACTGGTAAAGCAGGCACGAGACGGCTCGGGTCGGCACGGCGGCAACCCGCTGATCCGTGCCGGCCTTTTCCAATGCGATTCATCGACTTACCGGGGACGGCACGGAAGGCACGGCAAACCGGCGAAAAAAGCTCTGCGGCAGGCTGCTGCCCGGCGGAGGCCACTGCCGCCGGTGCGAGAACTTTTTCGGCAGCTGACGTGCCATCCGTGCCGTTCGGCGGTTTCCGATGCGGTTCATCCGCTTAGCCGGCACGGCACGCGACCCCCATCCGTGCCGCAATCGTGCCGCGCATGGGCAGCAATGCACAGCGCGGCCCGCCCGCTAGCAGTCCCTCAGCGGCCCGTCGCGCCAACCGCGCCACCACGCTGTAGCCGCTGACCAGGCCCGCCTCGCTACCGGCAGAGACGGCTGCCGTGAAATACGTGCGACGAGTGCTACAGCACCGCTGGCCTAGCGACCGCTGGCATCAAGAAATCGGGTCGCCACGGTCAGGACGACACCGGGGGGTTTCGCCCGCCGCGGTGAAGCTTCGAGGCGAGGCCAAGAGGGGGCTGTTGGCCAACATGTCGCACGCTGCGTCGGTGCGCTCGGTACTGGGGGTTAATTCACCGGCAGGATTCGAGGAACCGGACGTTGACCGCCCGAGCCGCCAACGGCAGCATACGGCCAACACCAAGTATTGACGACATCCAGCCCGTGAAGCCAGAATCGGCCATAAGCCGACATTGACGCCTCCAATTCAGGACGCCAGAATTTGGCCACTATGTGTATCTTCGCATAGCGGCAAGAAGTGGTGTCGACCCCCCGGCTTGACACGGGGGAATTGAGGCAGCGGCCAAGGACGTCTTGGAGAATAGCCCGTTGTGTCTAGCGGAGGGAACGCCGTTGTCGTCCGGCACGCAATCCGTCGGCACTGACTCCGCGGCTAAGCCTTTCTCTCGCCACTACGATGCGACAGCGTATGGGCTGGCTCCAACGCTAAGTAAGTCGAACAAGAGTGCGACTTAATGCAAAGGCTGTTCCGTGCCACCTATTTCTTTTTCTCTCACTTGCCTTCGTGGCGCCTTCTGGCAGCGCAGCACAGGAACAGTTATTGTGCCCCGCCGCCGCGCACAAATGTATTGGCAGCCCGGAGATTAGGGCCTTCTTAAGCAACCCGAACACTAATAAACCCTTGCCTCGCCTTGAAAAAGCTGATCTAGATGACAGCTATATCCCCGAGTTCAACCTCGAACAGGACGCGGCGTGCAGGAAGAAAGGCGCGTCCCTGGTGTTTACACGAGCGTGCATTCGCAATTCTTTTTGGGAGAGCGCATGCCTGAAGGACGCCGACTTCAAGCTCTCCAACCTTGCAAACACGTATTTTACGGGCGCGCTCTTCACCGCGCCGACTTAAGCGGCTCATGCCTTCGCAAAGCCCATTTCAACCGAGCCGTGCTAAACGGGGCAAATCTCTATCGGCTCCGATCTTACTCAAGCATATCTCAGCTCTTCGGCCCACCTGAATAAGGCAAACCTGCAGGACGCCATGCTCGCGCGAGCCATTCTCTTTCACGCAACACTCACAGGCGCAAACCTTACAAACGCAAATCTCTGTGAGGCGAGTCTTGTAGGCGCGGACATCGAAGGGGCGTTGCTCATCGGTACAACGATAGACAGGTCCACTGACTTATCGCAAGCGAACCTATCGGGCGCGGTGCTTGAGCCGAGGGGGGAGCTCGAGCCCGCATTAATCGCGACGGCTAAAGGCTTGCGTGACCTACGATTTACTAAGGACCCTCGGTTTCTGATACAGCTTGCAGACGCGCTAAAGAAAAGCGGCTTTGATCAGGCGGCGCGAGATGTTGTTTGTGCGATAGAGCGAAGCCGCTCCGACGGCCCAGAGACGTCTACCATTGAAAAAATTGCACGGTTGGTCGCTTTTGATTTCACGTATAACTATGGAGCGGAACCCCATCGTCCGCTGGTTTTGATCCTTAGCCTTGTCATTCTTTCCTCCGTAATCTATGCCGGCTTTATCTTTTTTAGCGAGTCTATCAGAGAGGGTATCTGGTTGTCGCCGCATTTGGAGCCAGGGAAGAACAAACCGATTCGCGCATTTCTTATACACCGCCGACTTCGAACACTGTCCTCGGCATCGACGCCAAATTGGGTTCAGAGATATGTACTGGCGCCAGTCACGCTGAGGTTGCGACTGGGAAATGTTGTGAGGCCAATGGCGTTGTTGACGACGGCGCTGAGATGGGGGTTTTACTTCAGCATGATCTCTGCATTTCGGTTGGGTCAGAAATTCGACCTGGGAAGCTATGCAATGATTCTCCTCAGGCGCGACTTCGCGTTAAACGCGAACGGTTGGATACGAACGGTGGCTGGCATACAGTCTTTATTGGTACTTTATTTGGCGGCATTGTGGGTATTTGCGGTTTTCGGCGTTGTCTTTGGCTTGGGCTGATGTGCCCCACGACTTTCTTGCGAGGTTACACATTGATGGTCCTTGCTGAACGCGCGCGGAGACGCGCTTTGTTGACTGGGATCTTCGCTCTCGGCTGCTTTGCTTGCAAGCCAAGCGAAGAACTGTCCATGCAGAAGGAGTGGGTTATTGCGGTGATTCCCAAGGGAGAGCAGCATGTTTTTTGGAGTAATGTTCGAGAAGGTGCTGAGCGACAGGGAAAGGCCATGACCAAGGGAGATTCGACGGTGATTATCTGTTGGCGGCCACCCCATCGTTGACGATGATGTCGATCGCCAAGTGAACGAAGTGAGAACGTTATCGTCTAGTCGGAACGGTGAGAACATGGTCGACGGAATAGTGCTTGCGCCGCTGCATGCGGAAAGACTGTATATCCCGGTGTGGAGAGCTCACAATAAATCAGACATACCTGTAGTTATTATGGACTCGGAGCTGGCGGGTGTTGCTGATCAAGGGCACGAGCCAAAGCTGGATTTTTTAGCGTCTGTGAGAACCAACAATTACGAGGCGGGCCGTAGGGCTGCAGCGCTGATTAAAGAGTATCTGAAGCAGACTGACTTGCAGGTCAGTTTCTGGGATCTTTCCATACTCCAGGGGATCCGGAAGCACAGAACGTCGCGAGCACGGATTCAAGCGTCGCGTGGCAGAGCTTTTTCCCGAGGCGGAGCTGGATTTTATGCCTCACGGAGGTGCAACCGCGGACGATGCCGAGGAGATTGCTAAGAGCTTCCTCAGATGTGCCATGGAGGAATCCGAAGACTGCTCAGTCGCCGAAAGGAAATGTTGCAAGATGAGGCAACAACGAAAGAAAGGCGAAAAAATTGCGTTCTTCGCGCCAAATCAGAATCCACATCAGAGGGCTTGCTTGCCGCAGCGAAGAAGGTGTTTTGGGATCAAGGAATCGTTCTGCGACAGCAGTCGAATCGCGAGCTGCGCCTCCGTGCGCTTGCGGTCGGCTTTGACTTCAGTGAAAAGCTGAAGAGAGACTTGGTTTCGAAGAATCCGTTTTACTTTGCAGTTATTCGGCAAGATCCCGTAGAGATTGGCCGGCGGAGCGTTGAGGTTCTGGCGAACAAGCTGCAGGGTCAGGTATTCGAGTTTGAGGAATTCGTTGATGTAGTGGCAATTTCGCGTGAGAACGCAGACGAAACGCGCTCAGATAGACTACCTGTATGTGGATAACAACTCAGCAAAACAGGCTAGCCAGCATGAGAAGTGTTCGGAACTCTGAACGGTTCTGGCCCGAGCATGTCTGGTCGGCGATGCATAGATGGACGCCGACTTAATCTCGACAGCAAGATAAGTCGCTGGACGGCATACTCTAGGAGGAGTCAACGTCCGCAAAGGGTCGCTATGTAAAGCTTTACATAGCGACCCCTATGTAAAGTTACCAACTATGTAAAGCGCGGCACGGCCATTCTCGCAAGTTGCGGTGTTTGCGGGCCTTGCCTGAAATGAGCGGCGAGCGAACTTTACATAGTTTTCTGCGGTTTACTGAAAGGCCCCAGCCACTTCAGGAGACCGCGATGAGCACTGTAGGCCAACTTCCCGAGCGATCAATCCGCCAGCTGCGTGGTAGCCCGTTGGCTAAAGTGGACCCCAAGTCCAGGCCAATTATGCTCTGAGTTTAAGCTGCATTGTTGACTACGATCGCAGCGGTTTGGCGCTGCCCCAGTTCTTCGCCGGGTGCCGCCCCGGCGGAGCGTAGCGGAGCCGGGGCGGCACCCGGCGGGCCGCCGCTGAAGCGGTCCGCAATGCTCGCTCCGCCGCCGTTGCCCGTGCGGTACACCACATCGGGCGTGCAGTAGCCCAACGATTGGTGCGGGCGTTCGCCATTGTAGAAGGCGAAGTAGTCGGTCAGCCCAATCAGCACGTCGGCGAGGCTAGCGTAGTCCTTGAGGTAGATGTCCTCGTATTTGACGCTACGCCAGAGACGCTCGACGAAGATGTTGTCCAACGCCCGACCGCGCCCGTCCATGCTGATGGCGATACCTTCGCGCAGGAGCACCTCGGTGAAGGCGGTGCTGGTGAACTGCGCACCCTGGTCGGTATTGAAGATGTCGGGCCGGCTATAGCGGCGCAGGGCGTCTTCCAGGCAGTCGACGCAGAACTCCGCCTCCAAGGTGTTGGACAGCCGCCAGGACAGCACGCGACGCGAGTACCAGTCGATGACGGCGACCAGGTAGACAAACCCATGCGCCAGGCGGATGTAGGTGATATCAGTGCTCCATACCTGGTTGGGCCGGGTGACGACGACACCGCGCAGCAGGTAGGGATAGACCTTGTGTTCGGGGTGCGGCTTGCTGGTGCGCGGCCCCGGCGCCATGCCGGCCAACCCCAGCATCCGCATCAACCGCTGGACCCGCTTGCGGTTGACCATATGGCCCTGCTCATGCAGATGGCGCACCATGCGTCGACTGCCGTAGAACGGGTGACGGGTATACTCCGCGTCGATCAGTCCCAGGACCGTCAGGCTCTGCGCGTCCAATGGCTTGCCCGCCGGAGGGGCGTAGACCCAAGAACGTGCGACGCCCGCCAACTGGCATTGCCGACTCACCGCCAGCTCCCCGTCGCGCTCGACCCAGTCGCGACGCAGCGTCACAGGCTCAGCCCGGACTTTTTTTTCAACCAGTCCAACTCGACCTTCAGCCGTCCGATCTCGCTGTAGAGACGATCGGGATCGCCTGGACCGTCCGCCTTCTTCGGCCCCCGCTTGTGCTCGAACAGCTGCTCGGCCTGCGCTTGGATCGCCTTCTTCCACTGCCCAACCTGCACCGGATGCACCCCGTATGCCTGGCCGATCTCGTTGACCGTCTTCACCCCTCGGATCGCCTCCAAACCCACCTTGGCCTTGAACGCCGCCGTGTAAGTCTTGCGCTTCGCTTCACCCATCTCGTCATGCCCCTTTCGGTTCGCTCGCAAGCTTAAACTGTTGTCCGGTTTTCGGGGTCCACTTTAGGCACCTTACGTGGATGCCTTTGCGCGCTACCTCGACGAGCGCGACTACGCCGCCCAAACCACGACGACCTATTTCGGCTGCCTGGCCCACTTCGGGCGCTGGATGGAGCGGCGCCCACTCCAGGTCGAGTCCCTTGATGAAGACCGGATCGCGGAGTTTCTCGACGACCATCTGCCGCAGTGCGATTGCGCCACACCGGTCGTTCGCACGCGCGAGGACCTGAGCGCCGCGCTTGGGCATCTCTTCGTCGTTCTGCGCGCCGAGGCAGCGATCCCCGAGCGGATCGTGCCGATGACGCCTGTGGACGAGGAACTGCATCGCTTCGACGAACGCATGAATCATGCGCAGGGACTCGCCCCAACAACGCGCAGCGAATACCTACGCACGGTCCGTCGCCTGCTCGTCGAACAATTCGGCGATCGGGCAATCGACTTCGACGCCATCACGCCCGATCGCGTGCGTCGATTCGTCGCCAGCCAGAGCGAGCTCTACAGCTCGCCGGGGAGCGCCGCCACGCTGATTTCCGCGTTGCGCGGCTATTTTC
>CAVPHF010000009.1:0-56662 GCA_963704155.1 uncultured Gammaproteobacteria bacterium | reverse complement strand
ACCGATTCACAGTCACGCGATGAGCCCACGACGCAAGCAATTCCTGGCGCGTCCCTACCAGGATAAGGCCGTCAGGGAGGCGCTCTCCCTCTACCAGGACGGCGCGCGCAAGATGCTGCTGCACCTGCCCACGGGCGCGGGCAAGACGATCATCGCGACGCTGATCATCGAGCGGCTACTGCCGCTGATCGACGCAGGCAAGGTCCTGTTCATCGCCCACCGCATGGAACTCCTGGACAGACCGCCGAGAAGCTCAAACAGCATCTTCCAGGACTTGCGATCAGCATCGATCAGGGAGCGCGGCGCGCCGACCCGGCCGCGCAGGTGATCATTGCCTCGATCCAGTCGTTGAGCAAGCGCCGGCAGGCGTATCGGCCGGAACTATTCTCGGTGATCATCTGCGACGAGTGCGACCACCGGGCGCTGGCCCCGAGCTGGATCGAGGTCATCGAGCACTTCAACGACCAGCGCGACGGCGACGCCCTGCTACTTGGGATGACCGCGACACCGCGCCGCACGGATGGGCGTTCCGCGTTGGACCTGTTCGACCTGGTGGCCTACGAGATCGCCAAGCCGGAGCTGCAAGACCTCGGCTACCTGGTGCCGATCCAGTATTGGGGGGTGAAGGCCGCGCTCAGCCTGGACCAAGTCAAACGCTCCGGGGCGATTTCCAGGGCGGCGCCTTGTCCGCGGTGATGGATACGCCGCCGGTGCGAGCGCTCACGCTGCGCGCGTGGGAAGACAAGGCAAAGGGCCGCAAGACACTCGCCTTTTGCGCGAGCGTGCGGCACGCGCACCGGCTCGCCGCGGATTTCTCTGCGCGGGGCTACCGCGCGGAGGTGCTCGACGGCCGCACCAGGAACCGCGACGAGATGCTCGACCGCTTTCGTCGCGGCGATGTTGAGCTACTCCTCAACTACGGGGTGTTGACGGAGGGGTTCGACGACCCGAGCATCCAGTGCGTCCTGTTGGCAAGGCCGACCACCTCGCCGTTGGTCTACAACCAGTGCCTGGGCCGAGGGCTGCGTCCCGCGCCGAACAAGCGCCATTGCACGGTGATCGACATCGTCGATCGCTCGACCCACCAGCTGCAGTATGGTGTCAGCGAGCTCGCCGATTTGCCGCGCGGCTGGAGCAGTCGGGGGCGCGACCCGTTCCGCGAGTCGCGAGCCATCGCACAGGTCCAGGTGACGAATCCAACTGCCTTTTTGGCGATCAAGCAGGCAACCAGCCTGGAGGAGATTCAAGACCTGCTGATGGCGCTGCCCGCGGAGGTTGTGGTTGCCGGCCTGGACGGTGAGCCGGTGCCGCGCTACGCCGTGGCGCATTCCAGCTGCGACGCGGAACACGCCGAGAGCCGCATCCGGGACCTGCTCAAGCAGGCGGGTGTGGTGGCCACCAAGGTGATCGTCTCGCCCCCTGGCGATGGCGAACGCGGACAGATCGAGATCACCTTGCTGAACGCCGCGATCAACAACGAGCGGTATTTCTACCTGCTGTGGCACCTAGAGCGCGCGACCGGCTGGCGCACCACCTACGCCGCGCCCAAGAGCCAAACGCGTCGAGTGAACCCAAGGGCGTTGCTGAGATCGACCCTTCCGGAGGGGTATCGAATCCAGGCGTTTGATTACGACGAAGCGGCGAATCGCATCGTGGTTCAGGTGCCGGGGCTGCAGCGGGAGCTGTTGGAAGAGATCTCGAACGCCTTCGAGGCGGCATCGGGTATTGAGCTAAAAATTCAGGGGCAGCTCGCATTCGACTTCCTCTGAGCGGTCCGGGGACGACCTCTGCGACAGCAGTTCGCTACGCGCCTCTAAGATAGACCCATCTCGCCAGTGGTTCACAGCGCTTGGCCCACGAAGAACAAGTTGGGACGCCGCGGCCGCTAGCGAAAGGAGCGACGGCGTCCGGATTGGATGCCGTGAACTCCCGCTGGGCCTCGGGTATCGGTGAGTCAGGTCGCGACCCTTATGTTGAGGGCTACAGAATGTACGGGGAGTTATTGTCAAATCTGGTGTACAGCCCTCAGGCGGCGAGCCTGTCTGACTGATCGATGACTTGCTCTCCATTGCGGAACTGGACGTTGTTGACGACCAGTTCGAGCTTCCTGAATCCCTTGATGCGCTTCCACCCCTTCTGGGCGCTTTGGAGCAGCTTGAAGACCATCGTCAGGGTGGTCTCGCGTGAGCCGCAGCCTTGCGCTGCGGTCGGTGCGCAGCCGCACCGTGGCGAAGGTCGACTCGATCGGGTTGGTCGTGCGCATGTGAATCCAGTGCTCGGCCGGGAAGTCGTAGAAGGTGAGCAGCGCCTCGCGATCCTTGACCAGGCAGTCGACCGCCTTGGGGATACTTGGCCTCGATAGACGGTGACGAACTCTGGTCGAAGGCCTTGTGGGCCTCCTTCCGGGTCTCGGCCATCCAGATCTCGTGCAGCGCCGCCTTGGCCTTGGGCTGCACCGCTTTGGGCAGCTTGTCGAGCACGTTCGCCGTCTTGTGCACCCAGCAGCGCTGCTGCGGGTGTCGGGGTAGATCTTGGCGCAGCGCCTCCAGAAGCCCAGCGCCCCGTCGCCGACGGCCAGCTTGGGACCGTCATCCAGGCCGCGCGCCTTGAGATCCAGCAGCACCTCGCAGCCAGCTCTGCTTGGACTCCCGATCCGTCCTCGACCGCGAGGAGCTCCTTGTGCCCGTGCTCGGTGACGCCGATGATCACCAGCAGGCAGACGCGCATCGTCCATCCGCACGTTGACGTAGATGCCGTCGACCCACCAGTACACCTAGCGCCGCTCGCCGAGGTCGCGCTCGGCGCCAGGCCGGTACTCCTCCATCCAGCTGCTCTTGAGCCGCGACGATGGTGGTGGCCGACAACCCCTTGGCCTCGTCGCCCAGCAGCGCGGCCAGCGCCTCCTGGAAGTCGCCGGTGGACACCCCCTTCAGGTACAGCCACGGGATCAGCTCCTCGACGCTGCGCGCACGCTTGAGATAGGGCGGCAGCAGGCTGGAGCGGAAGCAGGCGCCGCCACCGCTGCGGTCACGCACCTTCGGTACCTGAATCTCTACATCGCCGATCCCCGTCTGCACCGTACGCCGCGGCAGGTAGCCGTTGCGCACCACCGCCTGGCGCTCATCCTTCAGGCGTTGATCGGCATACCCCTCCAAGAACAGGGCCAGCTCCGCCTCGACGGCGTCGGCGATGAGCTTGCGCGCCCCGCGGCGCAGCAGCGCATGCAGCGGATCGGTCTCCTCGGTCTGTGGTTGTGAAAGAACTGACAGCGTAGACTTGGTCATGGCGTATCAACCTCTGTTGACTGTGATCTTGGTGGTGATCAGTCAGCAGGATACGCCACCCCTCCAGGGCTGCGCCGTACACCAGAAACGAGCATAACTCATGTACGGGAGCGGCCACAGCACTCGCAGTACCGAGCGGTTGCAATCGGCCAATTGCAGACATTAGCACCAGCCGCATACGCGCTTCCAGTTGCCGACAGGGATGACCTCAAGCTGTCGATTGCTGCGTGCGGAATCGCCAGACGTGTCGCACCTTAGCGGCTGGTCGATAATGCGTCGCGGACAAGAGAGTAATAAGGGTCAGATTTGCGTTGTTCCGCAGATTACCTCAGCGACTTCTTCGAAGGTGTTTCGGTGACGTGCGCCATAGCAAAGCCGAACGATTTCGCTCCGATCCGTTTCTGCTCTCATGGCGGTTGCAACGCAACTCGCCCGTAACATGTTTGCGAAACGCGTAGTCGCGCGCTCGGGTTGCACACAGGCATGTCCCGCGCCGCTCAGGAGCGCGGCTGCGTACTCTGCTGAAAGTGGACCTGCCGCGGACTCATCCGCGTGGCAGTTCAAATAAGAAATCGATGAAAAGCAGATAGCGATTGAGAGGAAAAGTCGTGGCATTTGATTCACCAGCGAGGGGATCGGCTTGCCGACTCGCCTAGCGCCTAAGACAGTTCCTCGCGCAAAGCGAGATAGGTATCGACTGCTTCGTGGTAGTCCTGCTCAGCCTCTTCTAACGTGGCACCGCAGAAACCAATTGCATGATCGGCATTAACGACATGTCCGCACGTACGACAGGTCCAACCAGTCAAACTCGACTTTGGCTGAGAAGGTCTTGTAGTTCAGAGTGCCCATCATTTCGGCTCGTTCAGTCGGGACAATAGGCGTAACGTACCGCGCTCGGCGCCGCGTACACGTCGAATACTCGCGGATTCAATCTCGTCGACGCGCTGCCCGAGCAAAAACCATGTCGCCGTAAACCATGCACTGTAGTGATTCATGCTGTCTCCTACGTCGAGGTGATTGCGAACTGGCCTGGGCCGAGCGCAACCTACGGAAGGGACGAGCCTGCATTCCGGCAAGAGGACCCGCTTACTGAGACGACTACGACTGATCGTTGAGCGCCTCGTCGAGCGGTTCCTGATCGAAAAGCCGAACGCAGATGTTACCCTTGTCGCGGCGATCAGCGACCGCCTCCTTGAGCTAGCTGGACCTTGAGTATTGCCTACGCTCTTCCGTCTCACTGAGGTAAGTCGCCGCCACTGCTTCGGCGACGGCCGTGCCTCTCTGCCGCAGAACAAGGAAGAGCAATGCCCGCACGGACGTGGCATCCAACACCATGAGCAGCCTCCCAGCCGACGCCGTGTCGCCGGCATCGAGCAGCGGATCGACCTCCTCAAGGATTTCCTGGGTCATCTCCAACATCGTCGGCACCTCTGCAACTTGGTCTACCTATATCGGTACCACAGAGACAAGACAGCTTTTGTGCGTTGCAGCAAGTTTCACCGCTTGATGCCGATGGAAGCTGCGACTAGCTCGATTCGGCGGTGTCCCCAGCCGACTATTTCGGCTTGAAGGTGAGGAAGTGCATGCCGTGCTCGAGCAAGGAACCTTCTGGGTTGTTACGTCTGAAGCGGAGAAAACCGCCTACTCTTTTTCGATAGGGATTTCGCGGGTTATACAGGCCCAGCACGTAACCATCGCTCAATCGCAGGCGAAGCATCGGTGGCATGCCGTTGCTCAGTCTTCCTCTGACTCGCGGGACAAACCGCTTCGCCTGCGGCGAGCGGCGAACGTAGCGGGGGCACCATACCCGTAACGGGTACCCATAGGGCATCGGGCAAGGCTTCTCCAGACAGTTGCGCATCGTCTTGGCAAGAGATAACTCCTGCTGGAACAGCGCCACGTGCTTGCCGACCCATTCGTCGACTCTGGTCGCGTCTGACATCTGTGAAAACAACCTCGCTAATGATGAAGTATTATACCCTTAAAATATTTTCTATATAATTGCTACAATTAATTAGTGTTAAAACACTTTAACAGATTATTCGCCGCAGGTCCGTGAACGATTTCGCGTTTCAGCTCAAACGTGCTTTGCATTCCTTAGCCGGAGCTGGCAAACGGAAATACATCTGTTCGCGCTCCTGGTCGGGCTGGTGGTCGCAAGGGGCCGAAATACGCACGAGTAGCGTAAGAGGTGAAAACAAACCGTGTTCGATCAGGTGCAGACCTTCAATCCCTAGCCGTCCACGGCAAGGGCTGACTGGCAGGAATCGGCCAACTGCCGCCGTTCGGGGGCGGTCAGCTCGCCGCCTTGGTTCTTGCGCTCGGCCTCCTTTTCGAACCTGTGCTCCAGCACGCTGAGAACGATGTGAACCTGATTCTGGATCGTTGCTCACAGCCACATACATAGGCCCGCCCTGCACCAACCTGGCTGCATCCTTCTCAATTGCTTACGCTAGCGATAGGTAAAACAGATGCTTAAGATCCAGAATTTTTTAGAATCGAGACTGCCTGTGCTCATGTTTATCTCGCTCTCGCTCTCCGGGCCTGGCGAGCTGAAGGGGCAGGATTCATTTTTCCCTGACCACCGCCTCACCGACATGAGCTACTTCATATGGCGGGACGATTTCGTTGGCATAACGCTGCACCCCGCCTACAGTGCTGTTACCGCAGGGAACGGCGTGATTCACGCGTCGGCACACCCCTCGACTACCGGATGGGTGCACCTCGAGGCTAAGTCTCCAGGGCTCTCATCTGCGAGGCTTCGCTTGGGTGATGATGACGACGATAGCTTGACGGATGCGCTTCCACTCTCGGCTAAGCATCACATCCGCCTCGAGACGAAGGCGATCCTGGACACTACGAGTGACGTGGACGCGACCATTGGGTTGATCGCTGAAGATGACCCAATCAATGTCGGCGGCGCCTTGCTTTTTCGAAGCGATCCGAAACCCCAGTGGATCTTCCAGACTTGCTCGGATCCTACCGGACGGGGTAGACACGACAAGACGACATGTACGACAACCAGACTGGATTGGCTTCACAAGCCAGCTATTCCGTTCATTGTCAGAATAGAAGCAACAAGACGTTACACGCGGGTGCTTGTGAATGGCAAAGAGCGCGCTCGCCACACGGAGAACCTGCCGGTTACCAGCAAGCAGACGATGGAGTACCAAATCTGGAACAAGGCGAAATCTCCCCACATGTGGTCCTCGCCATCCATGTTTGTCTCCTATTTGCTAGTGGTTCAGGATAGATAGAACCTTTTCTTCGCTACCAGCGAGTCGGTGAGGTGTATCGTAGAGTCTTTTTTTCCCATGAGCTTGGTAAGGAACAACAGAAGCAACAAAGCTCCAGGTACCAGGTAAGGCGCGGCAAAATGGCCGCCACAGCGAACTGTAGCGGGGCCCGTGCGCAATGCTGACGTCGGGCGGGTCTCGGTGGCCACGGTGGCGGTAGGCATCCCATCACATCGTCCAGCCTTAGCACGGGGCAACCCGTGAGCACGGAAACAAGGGCGGGCGCAACCGCTACCCGAGGAGCAGTCCCTTCTTAGAGTCATGCGCGATCGGACTGTTCTCCAGACGAGTTCACGAATACCGGCAGCATTCTCACATGGCCCTTTCGGGTCCGAGGAACTAGAAGTCCGTTCCTGGGATGAGCCCACCAGTGGGACGAATGATCGGGAGACAGCTTTGGGTCGATAACGGTCAGTCCGGCCCTGGGGATCCAGCGTCCGCAGCCGGCGGCCACGCGGCCGGTCCGCCTCCCTTGGCGACTGGCAGCTAGTCGGCGTTGAACGAACGTCGGTCGAGTCTTCCGCCACGGATGACGATAACTTTGATCTGTCAGCCGACCGCCCAGCCCGTCTAAGGGCCGGACATCCGAAAAAAGCAAGAATCACCCGCTTGGCGGCGCCGGCTTTGCTATCCTCTGAACGTCGGCGCGCCGATTCACGGGGTCTGGCTCAGGGCCGGCTTGCTCCCGTCGAGCTTGCCGCACTCCTTTCGCTTCCCGGATCTGACGCTTCGCGCAGAATTATCTTCTTGGTTGTGGATGCAATGATCTGGCGCAAGGAAAAGCGTTATTAATAATATGAGCACATGCTACTGTTCTAATATTTAGTGGCCGTTGTTCCGATGGAGAAGTCAGGGCGTCATGAATTCGTGCACCCGGTTTTGCACCCGACTGAAGACGAATCTATTCCTATGGGGCGTGGCCGCCATGATGGTCACCGTACTTTTGATTCCTCCGATGCTTTTGTCCCTGGTTGCTCCTTTGAATGCAGCCAAACACCGCAACGGTACCGAAGCACTGCAGCACAATGATCGACACGTGGTCATCGCGATCCCCTGTCCTTATGCACCTTACTTCGACGTCGGCGATCATCGGGGACGCGAGTGGAGCTTGATGGCCAAGGCTCTGAAATCGAGCGGCCGAGAGCCCCAGAACATATATGTCAGCTATGAGGAGGCCATCAACTATGCGAAAGCCGATTACATCGCCGGCGTTTGGGTTTGTGGCGGAATACGGCTTCCGGACAGCGGGCTGTTCCCGTCGGAACCTCTGCTGAAGAGGCACTTTGTCGTCGTCACACTCGAATCCCGCGAGTTCAATATTGCCGACATTAGCAGCTTGAACTCGCTGGCGGTTGCTATTCATCCGAATGTCTTCCATGTGCTTCAACCCCAACTCGACGAACTGAACAACGCAGGCGAGGGCATCCAGAAGATCCCGAATCATTTACTACTCGCATCTCTGCTAGCCACTGGGAAGGTCGATGCACTAATCACCGAAGAGTCGGTATTCGAGCATAGCCTTGACCAGCTTTCGGAAGAGGGAAGACCGGCCGAGCGGACGAAATTTTTCGAACTCTTTAAGCCGGTCTCGCCGCATATCCTTTTCAAGGATCGCAAATTGCGTGATCAGTTCGATGCGGAATGGCGTAAATTGACGGAACTTGGGATGACATAACGTGGAAGCTCGCTTTAAAGAGGTCACGGGTTCAAGTACAAAGCGTAACATCGCGTTTCTCTTAGTCGCTTTCATTGGTAGCCTCCTTGGCAGTGCATTTTTGCTCATGGTCTATTTCATGGCTTTGATGACCCAAGATATGCACGCAATGACAGGTTACATGGGAGGTATGGGTGGTGATATACACTCAATGCATGATCACATCTCTATCATGGTTAGCGAGGTGAGCAAGATCGACGATGTGGTCGCACATATGGATGGCAACATTAATGCGATGAACAATGAAATAACGCTGATCGAGAACTCGATCTCGAACGAATTAGGCGAAATGTCGAACTCAGTTAGTTCGATGAAAGATTCGCTGCGCTTTCTGGATACGAAGGTCGGCAGTATCTCTCTCGATGTGAACCGTATGTCAGGAACGATTGATAGTATCAGCTACAACATCTACAAGGGCAGACAATCGTTCTCCTCGCCGATGGGTTACATGATGAATATGATGCCTTGAAGCACGCCGTGGAAAGACTTCACCCTGAATCAGTGAAGCATATGGTTTTCGGAGAGGATTTCTGGCTGATTTGGTTTCCGTGCATATTTGCTGGGGCTGTGATCATGATTCTTTATGTTGCTGGAAAGCTATTTTTCTCGTGAATCGGGAGCAAATCACAGCCTGGAGCTCGGAACAGGCTGTTCGCGCCAGACCTTCGTCCGGCATCGATGTAAATGCATCCTCAAAGTGTTCGTAAGCGATTTGTGTAGGACTGCTCTGGGTCGTAAGCGGTCCGTCACCATTCGGAGGTGGAGTGACCGCTCTCTGCGCTTACCGGCGCGCGTGTCTTTCCCGGAGGGCCAACTCTCATGAGGAACTCCTGCCGCTTCCATTGCCGACCAACCCGCAAGTTGCTCGTTAAAGGCAAGCCTGTCGTGCCGCAACGACTAAACGTGTGCGATTTGGGCGTCGCGTCGATTCAACGTACCTATTGATTCGATTAAGACAAACCTGGGCCGACGCAGAACGATGACAGGCCGCACCCGGCGAATCGGATGCGGCCTGTCAGTTTCTCGGCATCGCGAAAGGGATGGCGCGAGCGAGTGATGTGTCTTTTGGGGTTCGTTCAGTCCGCCTCGGGCTCGAGCCCGAACGGACCGAGCCGCCAGGTGCGGTCTTGCTCCGCATCCTGATCGTGGAGGACTGCGGTCAGCCGCTGCGGATCCAGCGACCGCAGGCTGAGCGCACTGTCGTTGACCCACTCGATGCCGGCGAGAAAGCCCTGTAGACGCTCCAGCGAGTCTGAGGAGACGGTAATCGTCGTCATGTCAGAGCTTTCCCTCCCGCGCCAGCGAGACCGCGCCCTCGCGCCCAACGATCAGGTGATCGAGTACGCGGACGTCGAACAGCGAGAGGACGTCCTTGATGCGCTCGGTGATCGCGACATCGGCCCTGCTCGGTGACGGATTGCCACTTGGATGATTGTGCACCAGCAGGCAGGCTGCGGCGTTCAGCATCAGTGCCGTCTGCGCGACAACGCGCGGGTGCACGTTGCAACTATCCAGCGTGCCCTGGACCAATTCCACCACCTTGATCAGACGATGGCGGACGTCCAGGAAGGCGCAGATGAAGATCTCGCGCGGCTCGCGGGCGAAGCGCAGACGAAAGTAGCGCAGGCTGGTCTCGGGGTCGGTGAAGGCGTCGTAGCTCACCTTCGGCTCGAGCACTCGCAGGGCCAGCTGAATGACGCTGTCCTGCTCGCCGTCGTTCAAGTCGGTGGGCGCCAGTCTGGCAAAGCGGTCGGTGACCTCGGCGTCGGCCGGATAGGCGGCGCCTGGCTCGAACAGATCGGATTGGTGCATGGTGTCTGTCTCCACATCGATCGGGGACACACCAGACCCCGCGCCGGGGACGGCGTGTCCCCGCGGGGTGAATGAGGAAACCGCCAGGATCGGCGGTGATCGCGGTCGGTCGACCGCGTTGTGTGAAGCCGCGTTCAGGCGGCAATCGGCTGTGTCGGACGGCGCTGTCGCAGCCAGACATCAGCCCAGTCGAGTCCCTTGGCGCCGGCCGGGATCGGAGCAAACGGCAGTTCGATGCGCACCTCGAGTGCGCCAGCCAGCCGCGCGTGCAGCGCCTCGGCCGCCCGCATGCCGGCCTCGGAGCGGTCCTTGTCGGCCCAGATGGTGAGCCGCGCGACGCCCGGCGGGGGCTGAAAACGCGCGAGCAGCGTCGCCGAGCCACAGGCCCAGACCGGCAGTCCGGTCATCGCCTGCACGGCCAGCGCCGTCTCGACGCCCTCGGCGATGCCAAGTGCAGCGCCGGTCGGGAACAGCCGCACCGCTCCACCGCAGAGCGTTGTCGTCCCGGCATAGCGCATCAGTTTCTTTGGCGACCGCACTGCCGCCTTGCCGGTTCCATCGGGACGCAGATAGGTGCGATGCAGCGTGAGTGCTCGGCCATCGGCCGCGCAGAACCGGGCCAGCATGGCCGGGAAACGCCCGAGACAGTGTGGTTGGTCATCGCCGTCCAGCGACCAATAGGGCAGTGCGGGATGCAGCCTGATCACACGCGCATCGAGCACCGAGACAGCGAGTCGTCGTGCGGCCAGATAGTGCCGCAGCGGCCAAGCGCCCGGATGTTGGGGCGACAAGGAGTCGGCCCAGGCCCGACGCAGCGCCTGTCGCATCTGGCCGGATTCGACAACCAATCGCTGTGGTGGCTGCCGTCGATTCAGTGCAGGCACAACTGTCATCGGTGCTCGCGGTCGCAGTCCCAGCACAGTGGCCGTCTGCCGCAGAGCCTCGGGAAACGACCAGCGAAACAACCATTGCAGCAATGCCAGTCCATCGGGAAAGGCGCCGCAGGTGGCACAGATGCCGCCGCCGGTCTGGTCGACATCGGCGAACAAGCGAAAGCCGTCGCCGTGCCGGCCGCCATGCACGGGGCAGGGCGCGTGGCGTCCGGGACGCCGAAGCGTCGGCTCGAGGACATCACCGGCCAGCGCCGAGAGGACAGGCAGCCAACCGGCTCGGCTGACGGCGGCGCGGACATCCGCCGCATCAATACGCATCGTCATGATCTCCTGTGGTTGGACCCGGCGACTGTCCGCAGGGACAGCTCGGATCATCGATCCTCGGATCGCTGTGTCAGGCAGAAAGCCCGTTACAGGGTCGGTGCTCCCGCGGGGGGAGCACCGACCGCTGCAACAGACCGGATCGCTCAGGCCAGTGCCGGCAGCGGACAGGCCGGTGCCCGGCGCTGCGCGATGACGTGACGGGTGCGGGCCTCGTCGATCATCAGCCGGTAGACGGCTTTCGCCAGGCTGCGGGTCTCGCGGTCGGCAGGCGCCGACAGCAGCTCGAAGACGACCGCCTTGGCCTTGGCCAGTTCGGCATCGCTGGCGGTGTCGAGGAAGGTGTCAAGGGTGTTCCAGAACTCACGATTCAAACGCATGTGTTGTCTCCCAACGAAAAGGGGGAGACACGCCCCCGGCGGGGAGATGATCTCCCCTGAGGGTGGCAGGCGCCGTCGGATGACGGCAGGTTGAACGGACGCGATTACTGAGCCCCCAGAAGGGGGTGGCGACACAGGGCGTCTTCGGTCGCCGGGACGGTGATCGGCCACAGGCAGATCACACGGAAACGGAGCCCTTTGCGGCGCTGTCGTGCGTCATGGTCGACAGCGTTGGAAAAGACTCGCGATCGGTTGCTTATTGGGCATGAACGAGCGGGCCGCGCGCAGGGCAGCAGACTGAGCTTGCAACAGACCGTTGTCGACGAACACGCGGAAAGGTCGGCGGAGCCCGTCTGTTTCGCGACGCGTCGTTGATCGATCGAGTCGCTTTCCGCGTCGCTTTGGGTTTCCCTGGGTTTGGCACGGATCGATACGGACCAGACTGACGCGTTGTCTGGAGGATGCCATCAGGAAGCATTGGGCACTGCAGGACGCCAGGGCGAGGCCGAGTGAGGTCGTGCGGGAGGCCTGCGAGCATGCGCCGCAGGAGATCAGGGTCCGCGGCCAGTCTGCGGTCGTGGTGCTGGCGCGGGCGGACGACGACCGCCCGATCCAGCCACGCGAATCGTTGCCCGAGTTCATGCGCCGCGCGCCGCTGTCTGCGAGCGACGACGTCGAGCTGACACCTGACCAAGCGTCTGGCGCGTGAGGTGGAACTCTGCGCTTTCTGATCGATACGAACGCGCTCTCGGAGCTGCGTAAACATTAGTCGAACCCGGGCGTTGCCAACTGGTTCGCCCGGCAGCGAGCGCTGGAGCGCGGCGGCTGCGGATGGCGTGTTCGACCGCATGCGGCTCGCCAGCGGCCTTTGCCGTCGCCCGACGCAGTGAGTCGCTGAGTCTCAATGACAGCATCCCGCGGGATGGCTGCATGAACGAGGCGTCAGGCCCACGATCCCATGGAGCGACTCCACGGGATCGCCGGCCGGGTGAGGCGCAGGTGGCTCAGGCCGCAATGAACAAGCGCTCGGCCGCCCCGAACAGGGCGCTCTTGAGCTCGGTGACATCGCCGACGCGCAGCGCCACCGGAAACAGCGCCGAGACATCGACAGCGATGCCGAGACCGAGCATCTCAATCTCGGCTGCCTGGCACAGGCGCAGGATGTCTCGCGTGTCAGCGAGCGCGTCCGGTTTGCCGTCGGTCAGCACCAGGATGATGCGTCGCGATTCCGGCCGCGCCAGCAGGTCGGCTGCGGCGAACCACAGCGCGCCTGCCATCGGCGTGCTGCCGCGCGGCTGCTGAATGAAGGCGCCGGCATGCGCCCGCGGACGCTCGCCATGGCGAACCATGACCGTGACGGCGTCCCCTTCGCCGCTGCGGCCCGGAAAGGCCGACACCGCGACCGACACGCCGTTGATGGCGTCGAGCGCGAGCGAGAAGGCCAGCGCCGATTCCAGCGCGATCTCAGAGCGGCGCTTGACGTCACCGGTGGCATCCACGCGCACCGGCGCACCCATCGACGCGGACAGATCGATCAGCAGATGCAGCGCGGTATCGACCGCCACCCGCGCGCGCTTGCGCGCGAACACCCTCGGGTCGCCGATCGCGGCGCGGTAGAGCCGCTTTGGCAGCAGCCGCGGGCCAGCACGCCGGGCATGCGGCCTGTCCCGCCGTGCGGCCTGCACCAGCCCATGCAGACGCGCGATCAGCGCGCGCGAGGTCTGCTGCACGCCCGAGAGCAACCGCGTGCCGGCCTCGGCATCGCCAATGAACCGCTCCCCGTTGGGCAGCACGCACCGGCTGCTGCCAGTGCCCGCGGCTGCGAGCAGGTCGCGCACGGCAGTGAATACATCGCCCAAAAGACCGTCACCGGTCGACGAGAGTGCTTGGCGCAGTGCGTCGCGCTTGGCAGGAGCATCCTCCCGATTTGATGCCTTCGGCACGGATGCATCGGGTTTGCCGTCATCCTGCGGAGGCGTCTGGCCAGCCGAGGCCGGGCAGGGTCGTCCGCTGGGATAAAGCGGTGCGTCGTCGCCGGCGGTCTGATCTGCATCAGGCTGGCCGCGGTTGGATGCGTCCTTCTGTTCAGCACCGATGTCGCTGGTCTGCGGTGGGGCAGCCTGGGCGGAACTCCTGCGACTGCCGTCGGCCGAAGATTGCGATGGCTGTGGGGCCGGTGCCTGACCGGCCGCGTCGTCCTTTTCATCGGCCTTGCCTGAGGCATCCCGAGTCGCGGTCTCCGGCGGCTGAGCCTGTTGCTCGGTCTCCAGCAACGCGCGCAGACGCTGCGTCAGCTCGACCGCCTCGGCCGTGCTGCGCAGTCGGCCGACCTCGGTCAGCAGTCCCTGCAGCCGGTGGATGGTGCGCGTCGGGAACACGGCACGCAGCACCGCCTCGGCGCGCCGCGCCTCCTCGGCCAGCACCGCATAGCCAAGCACCCGGTGGCGCAGCGCGAGCAGCAGGTAGCCGGTCAGGATCCGCGCCGGATGCGCGTCGGCCGACGGCGCGTTGATGCCGCCCTCGGCCAGCAGATGCTTGCACACGGCCTGCAGCGTCTCGCGCGTGCCCGGATAGGGGCCGGCCAGCGCGCGCTCGATGCGCACATCCTCCAGGATGTTCAGGATCTGCGCGCTCAGCGCATCGCCTTGGCGTGCGGCGGTGGCGTAGACGGCGAAGTCCGTATGCCGGACATGCGCGGCCTCATGCGCCAGGTAGCCCCAGGCCACCGGCAGCAGCGCCGAGTCGGCCGGCAGCGCCGGGATGACGATGGTGCGTCCATCGGTCTTCGCCTCATCACCGCCGACGCGCACGTCGACGCCGAACTTCCGGCCCAGGGCGGCCGCCACGATCGGCATGGCCCGGTGCAGGGGATGGGGTAGGGTCTTCATCGTGAGTCTCCAGGAAATCCGGGGGCATCACGCCCCGAGGGGGACGTGATGCCCCTCGCGGGTTGTCGAAACAGCTATCGGATCAGTCGTCGTAACAGCGGCCATCAGCGATCGCGCCGGATCGACTGACGACAGGGCAGCCGCGTCAGAACCAGAAGTCCTGCACGGCGCGCGGCGCGGCGCGTTCGGATGGCTCGACCGGCGTGTTTGCCCCCGGCCTGGCCACCTCATATTTGTTGTCGGCAAGCTCGGCAGCGGCCTCAACGTCGGGCGGTGTCACCGGCGCGTCGTCGAACAGATCATCGAAGTCGGTGATCGGTTCGGGCGGCGGCTCGGTCGCCGGCGGCGTTCGCGAGGTGGCGGCCGGCTCACTCATCAGTTCGGGTGTCGAAGCGTCGATCGCGTCCGTCGCCATGCCAGGGGCATTCGCTGGCTTCTCGCCAGGCGTTTCTCCGGCGACCGGCATCAACTCGGCCAGCGCCAGCAGGCCCTCGCCATGGCGCGCCATCGCCTGCGCATCGCCGACCAGCCGCATCAGCGCCCATCCTTCCAGGAACAGGCTGCCGCCGATCGGACCCGCGTCCGGCAGGCGTGCGAGCCAGTCGCGCAGCGAGTGCACCACCGGATCGATCCGATGGTCGATGAAGCTCAATGCGGCGAGCTTGTCTTCGATGCGCCGGAAGGTCCCTAGCGCGCGGCGCGAGAGCGCGTCCTTGCCGAGGAACGACTGCTCCAGGTCACGGGCGATCTGCTCGACTTCCGAGAAGATCGTCTCGCCGACCTCACGGAGATCCTCCGCCAGGGTATCCTCGGCGATGACCTTGGAGGTCTCGATCTGCAGTGCCTGCACGCGAAAGCGGAACTGACCGCGCACGACCTCCAGCGGATCGACCGCGTTGCGGATCGCCTGCTCCCAGCTGGGATAGGCCGCGCACCAGGCATCGATATGGCGGTCGTACTCGGCGAGGAAGGTCTCGGCGGCCGCGCGCGCCTCCGCTGTCAGGCCATTGGCCTCGGCCAGCACCTGTGCGGCATGGCTGTTGGGGACGATGTAGCCGCCCAGAAAGCGCGTACCAAATGCCAGCAGCAGCCGCTCGACCTGGCGGCGCTTGCGGTGGAAGACGCGCAGCGCATCCGGGTCGCAGACCTTCTTGCTGCCCAGCGAGACCAGCCCCTCGGGCGGCAGATCGGGTCCCATGCGCAGATCTTCCGGGCGCAGCTTCTTGCGCCCCGACCAGATGTGGTAGTCGATCAGAAACAGTGTCGTCTCATCGGTCAGGCGCAGGGTCTGCGCCGGGTCAGTCAAAACCGGAGCGGATGCAGTGTCCGCCGCAGCGGTGGGCTGTGATGTCTCGGGGTTCATCGGTGTCTCCCGCGCGTCGGGACGCACGCCGAGCGGGCGCGCATCCCGAGCGCTGTGTCATGGATGGCCGCAGCCGGCATCGCTCGCAGCACGAGCAAGACCGGCCGCAAGGGCTCATGCGGCGACCGCGACGCCGTCGGAGGTGTCGGCGAGGCCGAAGTGCTGGCGCTGCGCGTGGATCATTTCGACCTCCGCGCGCAGTTCCTCGTCGCTGGCGGAGCGAATCTGTGCCGCGAGCACGCGATCGACGTCGTGCTCCGGCCAGGCGGAGGCCCGTGCGCCGAGTGCGATCGGGCGTGGGAACAGGCCGGCGCTGATGCGCGCATAGAGCGCAGAGCGGCTGTAGCCGGTGCGCTCGAGAACGGTCGGTAGACGGAGGACACGAATTGCCATGGGTCATCTCCTCATGGTTGGTCGGATGTGCTCAGAACCAGAAGTCGTCCTGTTCGGCGACGAGCCGGGACAGGTCGACAGCCGGGATGGATGGTGCATGGACCGGCGCCGAGGCAGGCGACGGCCGGCGCGGTGCGTGCGCGAAGGGCGCTCGCGGCAGTGGCATCAGCGTCCCGCGCCGCAGGACGGCGTCACCCAGGACGACATAGCCTTTGCGCTCTTTGGTGCGCGCGCGCTGCGCGATCCGTGCTGCCTCGCGCGGCTCATAGATGCGCCGCTGGGCAGGCTGCCCGGTGCGTCCCCAGGCCACCTCGACGCCGCCCGTGGGCAGGCGTCGCCAGCCCCAGTCCTTGGCGCTGCCGTCGGCATGGGTGAAGCGATACAGGGTCCAGCCCTGGTCGTTGGTGTCGCTCATGCCCGCCCGCTCCACAGCGGTCCGAGCACATCGGCGGCGATGCGGTGGATCGCCGCGCGCTCCTCGGCGGGTGCACGGGCCGTCAGCGCCTGATCCAGTGCATAGGCGAGCGGATTCGGCGCGCCCTTGAAGGTCACCGTCAGTCGCGCCCAGCGCACCAGCGCGCGGGTGGAGAGCGTCAGCGTCAGCTCGCTGCCGCCCGGGCGCTCAGCCGAGGGCGGCTCGCCCATGAACAGGCGGCGCACCTCGTTGGCGATCACGATCAACTTCTCGGCGATCTCCTGCGGCAGCTCGGGCAGCAGTTCGTTAAGGAGCGACTGCTCGATCTCGGGCTCCGGATAGCTCACCGTGAGCACCCGGAAGCGGTCGAGGAACGCCAGGTTCTGCCGCAGCACGCCCTGATACAGGCCGGTCGCGTCGCCGGCGCCGGCACTGTTGCCGGTGGCAATGACGCGAAACTTCGCGTGCGGGCGGATCAACTCGCCGCCGTTTTGTGCAATCGCCAGCGGCGCGCCCTCGACGATGTCGTTCAGGCCGGCCAGCTCGGCCGGGTCCATCAGATCGATCTCGTTCAAGATCAGCAAATGACCCTCGCGCGCGGCGACCGCGAGCGGGCCGTGCACGAACAGCGTGCCGCCGTTGATCAGCTGGAAGCCGCCGAGCAGGTCGGCGAGCTCCATGCGCCCGTGGCAGGTGACGTCCTGCACCGGCCAGTAGAGCCGCGCGGCGGTCTGACGAATCAGCGAGGTCTTGCCGCAGCCGGTTGGCCCGGTCAACAGCAGGGCGTCGCCGCCGGCGTCGCGCAGGAACGCGAGTACGGCATTGAGCCCCTGGCGGAACACATAAGGCTGTTTCGCCGGGATCTGTGGATGGCTCTCGTCGGCGAAGCCCTCGATCACCAGCCCGCGCGGGGCCTTGACGCCGAAGGTCGCACCGACATCGAAGCGTTGGGTGGTCGGCATGCGTGCTCTCCTGTGAGAACAGGGGGACACGCCGAAATTAGCCGTTTTCTGGGATGTTTTGGTTCCCTGGCTTATGGCTGATAAACGACATTAAGAAAAAGCTGGAATGAATTGTTGTATCTTGGTATAGAACGTGTGCTGTCAGCTGCTGTGCGAGCCCTTACCAGCCCATGCTTCAACGCTCGAAGATCATCCGCAGTCGTGATGAGTGGAAACTGAAGGCCGTCCGACGCGCCGAGGAACTGCGCGAGCAGCGCAAGACGCTGCGGCGCTACCAGCAGAAGCTCGCACGACTCAAGGCGGAAATCAGCGCCTTGGAGACAGCGACCGAGGTCCCAAAAAAAGTCCATTGAAGCCGCCGCAGGCGGCAACCTCGTTGACCTAGCCGACGCACAGCAGGTGCGCACGTTGTGCGTCGTGCTGGTGTTGCAGGCGGTGGTGTCCTTTCGCAGCGTGCCGCGCATCCTGGAGCTGTTTCTTAGCCAAGCGCAGCTGGGCATCGGCTGGGTGCCGCATTTTTCCTCGGTGATCAACTGGAGCTTGCGGGTCGGTCTGGGCCTGCTCAGACAGGTGGCGCCGATCGACGCACCCTGGGTCGCCATCATCGACCATTCCATCGACGTCGGCACGAAGAAGGCGCTGGTGGTGCTGCGCGTCCCGCTGGCGGCGTTGTCGCAACGCCGGGCGGCGATTCAACTGGCTGATTGCGAGTGCGTTGGTCTGACCATCGCCGAAACCGTCAACGGTGAAACCGTTGCCGAGCACCTGGAGGCGATCTTCGAACTGTCGGGCGCACCGAGCGCCATCATCAAGGATTGTGATGCCACGCTGAACAAAGGCGTGCGACTGTGGATGGAGAACGCGCATCTCGCTGTGCCGGTGATCGAGGATATCGGTCATGTCATGGCCGCCGCGCTCAAGGCACAGTTTGAACCCACCAAGCAATACCAGCGCTTCACCGCACTGGCGACCAAGGCGGCGAAAGCCCTGCGGCAAACCGAACTGGCCTTCCTCATCCCGCCGAAACTGCGCAGCAAGGGGCGGTTTCTCAGTCTCGGCAAGCTCGCTCGATGGGGCGAGAAAATGCTCGGCGTGCTCGCCGTCAAAGGCCGCGCGCCCAAGAGCAGCACGTTGGCCAAACTACGTGCGGCCCTGCCGGGTTTCCCAAACTGCGCGCATTTGTCGAAACCTTTGCCACGACCGCCGTCACGGTCTCCCAGGTCATGGAGATCCTGAAGAACAAAGGACTGCACCACAGCACCTACGCGCAGTGCCGCCAGCTCGCCGAACACTTGCCTGCCAACTCCGGCGTGAAACATCGTCTGCGCGCCTGGCTGGAGCGCCACATCGACATCCAGCGCCAACTGACCGCCTTGCCGCTGGTGGTCAGCAGCGACATCATCGAATCGCTGTTCGGCAACTTCAAGCACATCCTCGAGCGCAGCCCGCAGGCAGACATGAACCGCACCGTGTTGTTGATCCCCGCACTCTGCGGTCAGCGCGATGCCGCAACCATCACAAACGCCCTGATGCACACCCGTCACGGCGATCTGGCGGCTTGGGAGCAGGAGCACATTCCCTACACCATGCGCAAGAAACGCCTCGCCTTTTTCGCCGGCGAACAAAGCCAAAAAGCGGGGAATTCTTAGCTTGGCTTTCGACCCGGTTTTCGACAGCCTGACACGCCGCCCGCAAGGGAGCGAATCTCCCCCTGGGGTTGCAATGAGGGCAGCGTCGGCTGCCGGTGAAGGGTCGGGTCTTGTGGGGCGCTCCGACGGGCGCACGGGAAACCGCTGCGGTCTGCCGCAGGGCACAGCACACTGCCCTGGGGAAGACCGCCTGCCCGGGGGCAGGACGGTCATGTCGGCGTCGTGTCGACGTCGGTTCGCTCAAGTGCGAGCGTGTATCAGAAATAGAAATCCTTGGCGAGCGCCTGCGCGGCAGCCGGCTGGACGGCGTGGGGATCGAACGCGATGGCGGTCTTCGCCGCGTCGGTCTGCACCGTCACTCGCACCCGCTCGCTTGATGGGCGGCGGAAGCGCTCGATGGTCTCTGCGTGCAGCTCCGGCAGCACAGCCTTCAGCAGCGCCGGATAATCGACGCTCCCGCTGGTGAAGAAGCGGGTGATGCGAAGCCCTGCGGATTCCGCGATCAACGCATCGCCCATCATTGCGATCAGGTTGCTCTGGATCGCGTCCATGTCGGCCTTGTACTGCTTGAGCTCGCTGTCGATCCGACGGCTTTCGGCCCAGGCGGCACGGTAGCGGCCGGCGAGCACGGCCCAGTCCCCGGCGATCTCCGGCGCGGGGATGAACAGATCGCGCGCCGGGTCTTTCTCCGGCTCCTGGCGCTGTTCGATCGCCTGCCAGAAGGCCTTGCCCTGGGCGACGATGGCGCGGATCAGCTTGCGGTCGCGTGCCAGCTCGAACACGACCTGGTTCTGCTCGTCCAGGTAGAACGCGAGCCAGCCCTTGTCCGCGCCGGCGACGTAGAGCTGGTGTTGCACCTGCGGCTCGTAGAGCCGGAAGGCGCGCGAAGCGCGGCCCTGGTCGCGGACTTCCTGGAAGGTCTGCGCCGCGGGGACTTTGAGCTCGACCGGCTCGCCGGCATGGTTGATGCCGTCAAACGAGGCGCGCAGGACAGGTTCCTGGTCGGACTCGCCGCAGAGCGGCAGCAACAGCGTGTCATAGGTCTGCTCGAACCAACGCCGCGCGCTGTCCTCCAAGCGGTTGCCGCGCTGAACGTTCGGGTTGCGCGACAGATCGGCTGGGCGGGCCAGCCCGGTGCGCTCGGCCCACAGGCGCCACGGGGTCTTGTAGGGCGAGCGACCAAGGATGATCGGCGCCTCCGAGGCGGTGATGCCCTGCGCGCGCCATTGAAACCAGTCCGGCGTGCGCTGGGCGACGTCGATGATCTTCATGCGGGTGTCCTCGTCGAAACGGGACGCACCCGGCCCCCACGGGGGCGGCGTGCGCCCCGGAGTGGGGGAAGGATCGGACGGCAGCGTCCGATCGTGTCGAGGGAAAGTCAGCGCAAGCGCACACTCAGGCGGCCTGTGGCTGCCCGGCCGCGCGCTGCGCCCGCTTCAGGGCCTCCAGCGCGTAGACCAGATCGGCCCCGCTGCAGCGCGCGCGCAGATACTGCTCGGCCTGCCGCCAGGCGCGGTTGTCCGCGGCGCGCGCGATCACCTGATCGATGCGTTGCTTCAACTCGGGGTCGACTTCGGCCGGATCGCATGCAGGCGCCGAGGCATCGGATGCCGCTGGCTCACTGACTGCTTCGGGTTCAGACTCGGATTCGGTGCTTGCCGTCGTCTCACCCTGGCCGGGGGCGATCGCCACCGTGGGCGCCGACACGGCCGTTGCGCTTGACACCGGGATGGCGGTGTCGGTCTCGATGACCTTGCCCTCCATCTCCTCGGCGGTATAGGTCGCCTCCTCCGGAAACGCCGCTCGCAGCGACGCCGCCTTGGCGCACTTCATCAACTGCCCACGCGGGCGCTTCACCCACATGTCGGTCGGCAGCTCAGAGTAGCTGCCGCCCAAGCGGGCATAGGCCTCGAGCCAGAACACCGGCTCGGTGAACGGGCAGCGCTGGCCGTTGACGATGCGGTACACCGTCACCTCGCACCACTCGGGGAAGGTGACGGCGGCCTCCAGCTCCTGCCAGCTGCCGTCGCGCTTGACGCGGCCGCTGAAGGTGCGCTCGCAGAGCGGGCCGAAGCGCGGTGGGTCCATGCCCGCCCATTGGCCGGTGCGCGCGGCGGTGGTCTGCAGCTCGGCGATGCCGGGCCAAACGGTCTCGATCTCGCGGCCGAGGGCCTTGGAGTACATCGGCACCACATGCACCGGGCGCTTCATGACATCGAGGTTGCGTGCCGCACAGTAGTGCACCGCGAGCACGATGCCCTCGGCCGTTTTCGCCGACGGAAAGATCGAGTCGGTCAGCACCTTCCAGGTACTCGGGGTCAGGTTCAGCGCCGGGTCGAGCGCCGGCATCGGGATGCGCGGCTGATCGGCCGGCGCGATGGTCTTGCTGTTGCGGGCCATGCTGCCCTCCTGTAGCGGAAAGACGGGTACCGGTCGCACAGGGCGACCGGCACCGAGCGGGGTTCATGGGTGGAAGGGACGTCTCAGCGCGCCGCGCGCTCCAGGCGGGCGGCGACGCGCTCCAGGCGCTGCGCCCGGACGATGTCCGGGTGCGTGTCGGCGAGCGCGCCGCGGTGGCCGCGGCTGCGCACCATGCGTGCGCGCTTGCGCAGCCGGCGCGCCATCGCGCGCGCCTCGCGGCGCGCCCAGGCCGCGGCCGAGCGGCTGGCCGCTTTGGCCTTAGAACGGCAGCGCATCGTCGAATGGCGCCGACTCGGGCGTCTTTGCCGAGCCATCGTGTCCCTTGGTGCCGAGCATCTTCATACGCTCGGCGACGATCTCGGTGGAGACGCGCTCCTGGCCGGACTGATCCTGCCATTGGCGGGTCTGCAGACGCCCTTCGAGATAGACCAGCGCACCCTTGGACAGATACTCGCCGGCGATCTCGGCACCGCGGCCGAACAGCACCACGCGGTGCCATTCGGTGCGCTCCTGGCGCGCGCCGGCGGCATCCGTCCAGCGCTCGCTGGTGGCCACCGACAGGTTGGCGACGGCGCTGCCGTCCTTGGTCTGGCGCAGCTCGGGGTCGCGCCCGAGGTGGCCGATCAGTTGGGTCTTGTTCAGCATGGTGGATTCTCCTGATGGTCTGTGACGGGGCCGACAGCCAGCGGGCTGCCGGCGGGTGTTGGGTCGAGCCCGGAACTTGGCCGGAGCCGGACTCAGGGCCGTTCGCGCTTGGCCTGCCGCAGACAGGACGGCTCCTCGTAGGCGGTGAAGGCGTCCGGCGGCGAGGGCAGTGCCCGCGGCTTGCGCAGGCGATCGGCAAGCCGCCAGAACAGTCACCCGCAGGCGCCGGCGGATCGAACGCAGCGAACGGACGCGGTGCATGGTGTCGAACGATGGTGACATCGGTTTCTCCTGTGCTCGGGAGGCACACCGACCCCGCCGGGGGAGGTGCGCCCGGCAACGGGTGGATTGGTTCCGCCAGCGTCGGGATGGCGTGGCGGGTGAACGGACGCGATTGCAGACCCCAGCGGTTGGGGCGAGGCTCATGGCGTCTTCGGTCTCGGCGGGTCGCCGCCGACAGGGCGGCAGACCGAAAGCGTCGGGCGGGCTGACTGCCGGGCTGGTTCATTTGTGCTGCACCTGCGGCCGGGCCAAAAAGGGTCCGGGCCGAAGCCCGGACAAACGCAACACCTCGACAGGAGAGTGATGCGCGCTGCACGCACGCGGGAAACGGGCAGCGCGTGATGGGATTGTCGCCACCCGGCGGTCGCGGCGCAGCGGCGAAAGATGACGAAAAATGCCGTCTTTCGCGGCAACAGGACGGCCAGCGGGCAGACTCGGCAAAGCTCGGCGATGGCGGGCTCTTTCGGCGTCGCCGGCGGGCGCGGGGCCTCGGATCATGCGCGCATGAACGGCGCGCATCCGAATCCTTCGCCTCGGCGCGGTTTGCTGACGACGGCCCTGGTGCTTGGGTTGGTGCTTGGGCTGGCCGCCGCGTTGCCGTTGGCGTGTGCCGCCGAGGCGTTGCGCTTCTACCAGCGCGGCGCCGAGGGCTGGTTCTGGTACGCCGAGGAGCCGCCGGAGCCGGAACTGGCGCCGCAACCGGCGCCGGAACCGGATCCGGAACCGCAGCCCCAGGCGCCTGAGCCGCCGCCGATGGCCGACGAGCCGTCACCACAGGATCCTGCCGCGGCTGCGCCCGCGGGACCACGGCCGCTGTCCGCCGCCTGGCTGCGCGCCAACCTGGAGCGCTACCGCGACAGCGCCATCGACGACCCCTCGCCGCGCAACGTGGCGCTGTATCTGTATCTGCAGCGGCTCGCCATCGACAAGGCCGAGCGCTTCGCCGACGCCACCCAGCGCGCGGTGTGGACCGATCCGCTGCTCGATGAGACCACCCGCCGCCCGCTCGCCACCTTCGCCGCCAACCTGGTCAACCGCGAGGCCGGCGAGGCACTGGAGCGTGCGCTGACCGAGACCGCCAAGGTCGCCGGGCTGTGGTTTCTGTACCGCTCCGATTGTCCCTATTGCGAGGCGCAGGCACCGCTGCTCGCCATGCTCGCCGAGCGCTATGGACTGCCCGTCCAGGCCATCGCCCTCGACGCTCGGCCGCTGCCCGGTGGCTTCTTCCCGGAGTTCACGCGCGATCGGGGCCAGGCCAGCACGCTCGGTGTCGTCTCCACCCCGGCGCTGTTCCTCGCGCGCCCGCCGGACGGCGTCGTGCCGATCGCCCAGGGCGTGCTGTCGCTGGCCGAGCTGCAAGGCGCGCATCGTCAACGCCGCCACCGAGGCCGGCTGGATCGACGCCGACTGGCGCGCGCGCACGCGGGCGCGGGTCGCCGACCTCAGGATGCAGCCGGACGGCCTCGATCCGCAGGCGCTGAGCGAGGACCCGGAGCAGTTGCTCACCTACCTGCGCGGGCTGATCGCCGCGCCGTCGCCGGTCATTCCAGGAGCCCACTGATGCGCCTTGCCTCGTGCGCCGCCTTGCCGATTGTCTCGCTGCTCGGACTGTCGCTGATCGTCGCGATGCCGCCAGCGCATGCGGATCTGTCCGACGAGCTCGATGCGATGTTCGACAGCATGGTCAACATCACCGACCCCACCGCGCACATGGGCCAGCGCCGGGGCGTGCTCTCGGGTGGCTCGGTATTCGCCCGCAACCGCATCATGAACGCCAACCTGGTCAATATCGTGCCGCCGAGCTTCGAGGCCGGCTGCGGCGGCATCGATCTGTTCGCCGGCAGCTTCAGCTTCGTCTCGCGCGAGCAGCTGACCCAGCTGTTTCGGGCGATCGCCTCGAATGCCGCGAGCTATGCCTTCAAGCTCGCGCTCGACTCCATGTGCCAGAACTGCGGCCAGGTCATGGATTCGCTGCAGAAGAAGGTGCAGGCGTTGAACAGCCTGTTCGCCAACTCCTGCCAGCTCGGCCAGGGCCTGGTCAACGACGTCGTCGACGCCTTCGACACCAGGCAGAAGATCAAGCACTCCGAGGCCTCGCTGGTGCGCGGTCTCGGCGACGTGTTCGAGACCTGGTCGAGCGTCACCGGCAGCGATCCGATCACGCAGGTACAGAACAATGCGCCGGACTATGCCCGAAGCGAGTTGCAGGGCAACCTGGTCTGGCGCGCGCTGAAGGGCGAGGGCGTCTCCGGCTGGTTCAGCCATGGCGACGATGCGCTGCTGGAGACGCTGATGTCGGTCACCGGCAGTCTGATCGTCGGCCCACCCGAGGCGAGCCCGGACGGGCAGGGCAGCAACAACCGCATCACGCCGCTGCCGCAGATCCTGCGCATCCGCGATCTGCTGCACGGCAGCACCGATACCTCCGAGGTGCGCGTCTACCGCTGCGCGCCGAGCCGCGACGTCAACGACTGCATCAGCCCGCGTATCCAGAGCGTCCAGCTGCGGGGCATGATCGAGCGGGTCCGCACGCTGCTGGTCGGCGATGCCAACGCCACCGGGCTGATCGCCAAGTTTCGTCTTGGCACCAGTGATTTCTCGGCCGATCAGAAGGCCTTCATGCAATACGCGCCGAATGGCCTCGGCGGTGCGGTGGCCAACCTGGCCCGTATCGACGAGGGCACCGCACTGCTGTTCGCCGAGCGCGCCGCGCCGGTCATGGCGCTGGAGCTGGTGCAGCTGCTGCTGCACGACATGGCGCGCGCGGTGGAGATCGCCAGTGCGCTGGAGGACAACGCCTACGCCCGTCTGTTGCGCGCGCAGATCGCCGAGGCCCGCGCCGAGCTGCGCGACGAGTACGCGGTGCTCAGCGCCCAGTACGGCAGCTCCCAGGAGCAGCTCGGCTACTACACCGACCTGCTGCGCTCGGCCAAGGCCACCCCCTATGTCAGCGTCGAGCAGGCCGGCGGCGGCAAGCTGACCCCCGAGAACTGAGCCCGGCGGCCTCCCGACCCGTGTTCGAGATCTACTCCATCGGCGATGCCGCCTTCCTGACCCAGATCCTGAACGCGGTCGCCGCGCTGACCGGCACCGGCAACTTCCGCCAGCTGGTCGCGGTCGGGCTGGTGGTCGGGGTGATCCTCGGCATGTTCCAGGGCATCGTCAACAACACGCTGTACTTTGGCCGGTTCTTCATCGCGCTGCTGGTGTACATGCTCGCCTTCGGCGCCTCGGTGTCGGTGACCGTGGAGGATGCCTACACCGGTTCGGTGCGGGTCGTCGACAACGTGCCCGATCGGCCCCGCCGCGGTGGGCTCGGCGATGTCCAACGTCGGCTATGGCGTGACGCGCCTGATGGAGCAGGCCTTCGCGACCCCGTCGATGACCGGGCACGGCTTTGCCGATGCGTTGCAGACGCTGACTCAGCGTGCGCAAGGCGACGCTGTCGCGCGCCGCGCTCGGCGCCGCCAACGCGCCGATGCCCGGCACCGACGTCGAACGCTCGCTGGTCAGCTACGTGGCCGACTGCGTGCTGGCCGATGTCGACACCAATCGGCGCAGCCTCGATGACATCATGCAGGCGCCGGACGTGGCCAGCGCGCTGGCCAGCGACAACGTGGCCTTCACCACCGTCTTCGTTCGACGACGGCGCACCGATACGCTGCGCTGTGATCAGGCCTGGCCGCGCATCGACAGCTATCTGCCGGCGTCTTTCGTGCCGGCCTTGAAGCAGACGCTGCAGGCGCGCTTCGGCGTGGCACGGCATCGCGACGTCGACACGAAACTGCAGAACGCCATCGATGCGCTCGCCGGCGCCGGGCGCGACGCGCAACAGTACATGCTGATGTCGAGCGCGCTCGGCTGGCTGGAGAAGGGCATCGTGCTGACCCACGAGAACCGGCTGCAATGGTCGGCGGCGACCTCGGTGCAGCAGGCCATCGCCCAGCGCAATGCGCAGTGGGCCGCCGAGCAGTCGCTGTTCATGAACATCGTCCGCCCGATGATGACCTTCTTCGAGGGCTTCATCTACGCCATCGCGCCGTTGATGGGTTTCGCCGTCGCGCTCGGACCGATCGGCATCAGCCTGGCCGGCAAGTGGCTGATGTTCGCCTTCTGGACCCAGCTCTGGCTGCCGGTGCTGGCGATCACGAACCTGTACCTGATGATGGCCGCCGGACGCGACCTCGGATGCGCTGTCCAACGCGGCCAATCATCGATCCGTTCTCGTTCTATGGTCTGATGCAGATGGACCGGGTGCTGCAGGACTGGCTCGCCACCGGCGGCATGCTGGCGGCGGCGACGCCGGCGATCTCGCTGATGCTGATCTACGGCAGCGCGGTGACCGCCACCCACCTGGCCGGGCGGCTGCGCGGCAGCGATCACATCGACGAGCAGGCGCTCTCGCCGAAGGTGATGACGGCCGCGCCGGTGCTGGCGATCAGTTCCGGTTTCCAGAGCACGCCCTATGCCGGGACCGCGGCGATGGGTGCCGAGTCGGTCCTGCCGCGCTTCGACATGGGCACCCAGGCGGCCGCGAGGCGCGCTGACCGATCAGGCGCTGGCGCAGTCCTCGAAGCAGTTCGTCTCTCGCTCGGGCAGATGGCGAGCCGTTCCGCTGCCCATAATCGGGAGTCGTTTGAGCAGCGGGCGCTTGGGTTCGACTACTCGGCGAGTAGCAGTCTGACGGATCGCACGCTCTACAGCGCCGGCAGCAGCCTGTCGCAGCAATACACGGACTCGGGCCTGTCCAGCAACCAGATGACCGGTCTGTTGACCTCCGGGCTCGGACTGGCCGGCGGCGGTAACTCGAAGGCCGGTATCAGCGCGAATCTGTCCGGGCGGCTGCAGAATCACTATCAGGTCAACGAGCAGCTCTCCCGCCAGATCGCCGATGACATCGCCACCCGTGTCACCAGCGACACCAGCTTCCAGTCCAGTCTCGCCAATGCCGTCAGCCAGGATGAACGCCAGGGTACGCGCAGCGTCTTCACCGAGGGCCTGAGCAGCCAGGACAGCGCGCAGCTGCAGCAGAGCGCGAGCGATGTGCTGCAGGACAGCCGCTCGCACCAGCGCGCCGACCGCCTGTCGCAGTCGGCCGCGGCCAGCGGCAGCTATCGCGCGTCGGAGGTCGGTCAACGCCTGGCCGCCAGTCCTGCACTCGCCGAGCGGGCCTACAACGCCATCGACCGGCTGAATCTGAGCGGCGAGCATGAGCGGGTGACCAGCTGGTACAACGCGATGGGCGTGTTCGCCAATCCGGAGCAGGCGCGCGCCGCCGCGGCGATGCATCTGCTGGCCGGCTATGCCAAGCCCGAGCGCCAGCTGAGTGCCGACGAGCGATTGCAGGCGCGCGAGGCGGCCTTCGGCATCCTCGGCGAGGCCTTCGCGGGACCCGGCGGCAGTGGCGCCAATCCGTCCGCCGGTGCCGGATTGCATGGCGCCGCGGGCGGCTTCGGGCGAACGCGTGCCGAGGTCGCGGATGCGGCCCTGGCCGACCCGCGACGCCGATGTCCCGGTCTGCGCAGCGAAGCGGAAGCGGAGTTTGCGGCGAGAACGGCCGCAAGCGATCCGCGCCAGGTCGAGCGTTTCCGCGATGACGCGAAGGTGCAGGTCGCCGAGCAGCGCCTCGGCAACGAGCGCCGGTTGGCCGAGCAGCGCTCGGCGCACTGGCAACGGCAGATCATCGCCGACGCCAACCGCCACCGCTCGCCGGCGGAGCTCGGCACGGACAGCCTGGCCGGCGGGGTGGAGAACCTGCTGCGCCGGGGCATCATCCAAGGCGAGCGCGCGACCGGGGCGTTTGAGGGTCTGGTCGGCGCGCTGCGCAGCGGCGAGGGCTGGCGCGGCGCGGTGCAGGCCGCGGCGGAGCGCTATGGTGCCTCGATCGGCGATCTGGCGACCTATCAGCTGCAGACCCTGCCGCCGTCGGCACTGACCGAGGTGCAGGAGGCCTTCTATCGCGGCCAGCTCGACAATGCCCTGTTCGCGCATGGCCCGCTGGGCTTCCTGCAGCTGACCAGCCCGGCGCAGCAGGTGGCGCAGGATCGGCTGATGGAGGCGCACGGGCCGGTACTCGGTGGCGCCATCGCCGAGCAGCTGACCCAGGCCGCGCATAGCCTCGACAACGGCAAGCTCACCGGCGTGCTCGCCTACAATCGGGCGCAGGCGGAGATCGCGGGGCTGGAGGAGAGACCGGAAGCGTCATCGCTTCAGCCTTTGAGCGCTCGCGGGGCGGGTGGGCTGATCCACGACAGTGCCGCCGCCGGCACACCGGGCCGGGTACTCGATCTGATCGCCGCGCCGGAGTCGCGCGGCAACTACAACGCGCTGTACAAGGATGCCGATCAGCAGGCGATCCAGCTGAGCAACCTGACACTCGATGAGGTCCGGGGCCTGCAGCAACGTCTGGTCGCCGAGCGTGGCGGCTCGCCAGTCGGGCGCTACCAGATTATCGACGACACCCTCGACAGCCTGATGCAGCGCATGGGTCTGAGCGGGCAGGAGCGCTTCGCGCCCGAACTGCAGGATCGCATGGGACTGCTGCTCGCGCGCGATGTCGGCTTGGATGCCTGGCAGAGCGGACGCCTGTCCAGCGCGGCCTTTGCGCACAACCTCTCGCGGGTCTGGGCCGGACTGCCGGCGGATGACAGCAACCGCAGCTATTATGAAGGCGTCGCCGGCAATCGGGCCCGGATTGGCTGGACGACCGTGGTCGACGCGCTGGACGCCGCCCGACAAAAACCGAGAGGCTGATGAACGCGCCCGGCTGATACTGCCGCCGGGATGGCGGTCAGTCCCATGGTTCTCCATCGGAGAAGGTCGTCGGGGTCACGCTGCTGGGCTCCTGGCGGGCGCGGTATGGCGACTCATCCAGCGGCAGGCCGTCGTCGGGATTGAACGGCCCGAGCCAGTCCTTGGAGCTCGAGCGGGCAGGGGCGTGCGAAGGGGCATTCCGACTCTTGTCATGGCGCAGCCTAACCGTGTGACGCCGAGCCGGTCCGAACCGGTATCGCCGGTGGTCGCGCCACAGCGCCTTCACAAGCAGCCGGACGACGGCGATGATCAGCAGCCAGTTGACGATGGCCTCGAAGGCCATGGTCTGCGGGAACAGCAACAGCAGGCAAATCGCCAGCAGCATGCCCGCGATGAAAATGGTCGCGAAGCGCGGCAGGATGATAAGGCGGTGGTCGTTCGGCTTGTGAAGTCGGCATTGGCTATTCAACTGACTCGGGCTTTCTCTGTTCACGATGAACAGTGAACGACGTGTTAGATGACACGCTAAATCAGAGAATAGCAGAAGAAAACGTCATATTCACAGCGCATTGCAAACCTTGTTTTCCCTGTTCGTAGTGAACAATGAGCGGCTGTCTGTTCGCCCTTTTTGATTCAGGCAGCACGGTATTGATTAAGCCCTCTCTTCACACATTCAACGCGACCGCTCGTGTCGACTGATCGCATGACCGATGCCAGCAACGATTCATCAAAAACTCGCTTCCATCGTCGACGAGATCGACCGCAGAGGCTCCGCGGAGCTGACCCGGCTGACAGTCCTGAAGCAGTGGTTCGGAGTGCCTGGGCGGCTGGTCGCGTTTGCGCTCTGGATCGCCGCACAGGCCGCGGCCGACGAAGCGTCGCGATCAGAGCCCGCGGCCGAGTTGTTGCGGGAGGCGCGAGCGCTGCTCGCCAAGGTGCATCAATACGGTGATCTGCAGCCGACAGCGATGCGGGATCTGTATGCGCGGCTCAAGGCCTTTCAGGACGAGCACCGCCGGCTGAAATGGGGTTCTGTGCGCGTCATAAACGACGAGGCCTTGCTGCTGATCGAGGAAGCGTTTGCGATCTGTCTGTGGCATCGGGACGAACCGGCAGTCGGCTACAAGCTGGCCGCAAGCTATTGCGAACACTACGACCCGCGCTTCGGCAACAACCTGAATGGTCCTTCGAAACAGCGCGTGCAGGCAATCGCCGATTTCGTTGCGCGTCGGGAGGCGGATGAAGTTATCTTCGCACAACGACCAGGGGCCTCGGGCTAGGGGCGGCAGCGACCCGCGCAATCCAACGTCAGGCCGTCGCTGACCGGGCTGTCGGTGCCGCCAATCAGGACGTCGTGCGTTGTCCAATGGGCGTCGTCGGAGGCGCACCGGGTCAGTCGACGTGTGATCCATCGTACCGGGCTGCTTGAGGTAAGACCGTGTCGTAGGCACGGATCGCCTCGCCGCCATCGACTTCCTCTTCGCGGGCTGCGCGCATCGTTCCCTTGGATTCTCCCGCGGGTCGCTGTCGGCCCGGATAGGAGTCTGCGGCCGTCCGCTGAAACGCTGGCTTCGCACCGGTCTTCGGGCTTTCTGGCCGCTGTGGTTACTGGCCACAACGGTCGCCGAAGCGGCTGCGGCTTGCGCTCGCGATTGATCATGACTGTCAGCCTGAACGGGTTATCCGCGGGTTATCCGGGAAGAGGCCGATCTTGGGTATGGACAGCCGCCATGTTCGGCGGACCACTGGAGCGCATGTCAGGCAAGTGTCCCAACAGATTCCTGTCGCTGATGGTCGCCGTGCCAATCATGGCCTCCGACTCCGGGAAGCGAGAGGACCAAAGCATGCAACTCACATCAGGCGCTTTCCAGCCTGGTGGCGATATGTCAAGGTAATACGCCCCCGATTCGCTGGCACCCAAGGTGACCCTGGGTGCATTGGGTGGTGCTGGCGGACGCGGCGGGAAAAACCCCGATCGGTGGCGTTTGCGACGGAGCAATGCATCAGGGGACGCCGTCGTCCGTGTGCAGTCTGGCGGTCGGGTTATCAGCTGCGGATGGGCGCTTCACTGCGATCGAGTGAGCGTGGCGTGTGGTCGTGCGGGAGCGGTTTGTCGACGTCGACCCCGGTGACGAGGCCCTCGGAGATTCCCCAGATCAGGATCGCAGTAGCGAGGACAGTCTCCAACAGCATGTCGCGCATCGGTGTGCCCTGAGTAGACGCGTTTGCGGGCGCACCCTCAGTTCGGTGGCGCGAGGTCGACCGTCATGGACAGCTTGACCGGAACCTGACCTTCCTCCGCCACCACGACCGGATTGGCGGCGTCGGTGTTATCCATGCGCACCAGGTAGCCCTCGACACTGGCCTTGATGCGGGTGTCGTCCATCATCGAGAAGGCGGTGAAGTCAGCCGATCCAACCGCCGGATCGCTGGTGAGCGGCTTGCGAAGGCCCTGCTCATCGAAGACTTCCATGGAAATGAAATCCGCTTCGCCGTCACGCACGAAGAACGTGAGCTGAAGCCGCGGATTTCCGGGCTGGCCGGAGGCGCCGACGACGCTGCCCAGCACGTTGACGGTGCGCCGCCCGACGACATCGCGCTCGGACGCATAGCCGCGCGCCTGCTCGCGATCCCAGGGGATGACCATCGCATACTCGGTATCAGCGAGCACGACCTGCATCTGCCCCATTGCCGTGTAGCGCTCGCTGAGCGTCTGTGCGACCGCTGGGCCGCACACAAGGCCAATCAGGACAAGGCGGAGCAGGTTGTTCATCTGGTCTCCACGCGCAAGCAGGTGCAGGGGGCGTTACAGGTGCAAGCGAATGGCTGCCGAGGCAAGAAATTCTATCTCGTCACAACTGCCCGCGAATGTTCCCGGTTGCTTTAATCCGCCCCACACACCGGGCGACGCGTGGCGGACTCGACGCGGAGGGTCAGCACCGGACGGCGCCATTCTAGCGCGCCCGTCAACCGCGCGGCACGATCCAAATACTTGCCGGAAAGGTCCCTGATCTGACAGGAACGGACCTTCGAGGACCTATCCTTGGCAGTCCACTGTAAAATTTCCTGACACGGCTGAGGCCGGGTCAGCTAACGGCAGGTCCCGGCCACTATGTGCAGTTCGTGAATATGTGAAGTTCGGGGGCTATCATCGCAAGTCGCTGGTTTTGCGGGCTCCTGGTCCGTGCCGAGTGGTGGGCCAGCTTCACATAGTTCTTCGGTTTTCTGGAAGCTGGCTGGCCAATGCGGGAGATCTCGTTGAGGTCTGCAGGGCGATGCCCCGAGCAACGCAAAGACCTGAGTGGCCCGCGCGAACAGCCGCTGGTCCTTCTGCGCGCCGATTCGGACGACTCCGCGCTTTCGACCGGCGGACGCGGTGCGAGGGGTCCGCGAGGTCTGAAAATATGTGACCCTAAGGCTGAGCTGGCTAGGTCAGCCAACGCTCTGAAAACCCCAATGCCCTTCGTGTGCTTCGTGATTCACCTGCCGCGACTGAATTCCGACTGAATTCAGTGCAGCGCCGCGTCGATGCTGTCTTTCGCTGCGACCCGCGCTCCAGTATCTTGACCCAACATTCTCACTCGGAAGGGCGCATGCACTATCACCTGGAGCCGGTCGGTGGCATTGCCGGCGACATGTTCGCCGCCGCGATGCTGGACCGACATCGGGACTGGCAGGACGAGCTCGCCGCTGCCATCGCCAGCAGCGCGCTCGCGGATCGGCTCGCCGTGCGGGCCGCGACCCATAGCGACGGCTTGCTCACCGGCCATCGCTTTCGTGGTGACGGAACCTGCCGTCGCGGCGCACGCGGATAGCGCACCCGCATCGACACTGGTCCGAGATTCGCGCAGCTGCTCTTGGGCAGTCGGCTCGCGCCGCCGGTGCTCTCCCGCGCCATCGCGATCTTCGAGCTGCTCGCGCAGGCGGAGGCGGAGGTCCACGGCCAGCCGGTCGAGGCGGTCGGCTTCCATGAGGTTGGCGCCTGGGATTCCATCGCCGACATCGTCTCCGCGGCCTGGCTCATCGAGCGCAGCGGCGCCACCGGCTGGTCCTGCTGCGGCATCCCGCTGGGTCGTGGTCGCGTCGACGGCGCCCACGGCCTATTGCCCGTGCCCGCACCGGCAACCGCGGCGCTGCTGCGGGGGTTCCCCGTGTTCGACGACGGGCTCGACGGGGAGCGCGTCACGCCAACCGGCGCCGCAATCTTGAAACACCTCGCCCCGGCATTCGGCCCCCAGCGCTCGCCGCGGGTGCTGGTTGGACAAGGGTACGGGTTCGGGACCAAGGTTTTTCCGGGCTTGAGCAACGTGCTGCGGGTCAGCGTGTTCGATGAGGCGCCGGGGAGTGCCGATGCAGCGCCGATCGGGGTCTGCGAGTTCGAAGTGGATGATCAGACGCCGGAGGACCTGGCGGTCGCCCTCGACCGGCTGCGTGAACTCCCCGGCGTCTTGGACGTCGTACAAACGACCGTGCTCGGCAAGAAGGGGCGGGTCGGCGCGCAGGTGCGGGTGCTCGTCCTCCTCTCGCATCTCGATGCGATCATCGACCGCTGCCTGCTCGAGACCACGACGCTCGGCGTGCGCTGGTCCCAAGTGAACCGCAGGACACTTTCGCGCAGTGTGAGCGGCCATGCAGTCTCCGGCAAGGAGGTGCGGGTGAAGCGCGCCCATCGCCCCGACGCGACGGTGACGCGAAAGGCCGAGATGGACGACCTCGCCGACGCGCCCGGCGGCCATGCCGGTCGGGAGCGGCTGCGGCACGCGGCCTGTGCCCAGGATCGCGGAACCGGCGGCGACCAACCGCCCAGCTCGGAGACCGAACCGTGAACCAGCACCTGACGCGCCTGCGCTCCGTCATCGGCGACATCGGTCCGCTCGCAGTGGCCGTGAGCGGTGGCGTGGACAGCATGACACTTGCCGTGGCGGTACACGAGATACTGCAAGACGATGCTCGGATGCTCCATGCGCTCTCGCCTGCGGTGCCGGCCGAGGCCAGCGAACGCGTGCGCCGCTACGCGCAGCGCCGAGGCTGGCGGCTTACGGTCGTCGATGCGGGCGAGCTCGCCGATCCGAGCTACATCGCAAACCCGCACAACCGCTGTTTCTATTGCAAGACCAACCTGTACGCGACCATGGCGGGTCTGTTTGATTGTGTGCTGGTGTCCGGGACCAACAGCGACGACCTCGGCGATTATCGTCCCGGCCTCGAGGCGGCCGCCGACCACGGGGTGCGGCACCCCTTCGTCGAGGCCGGCATGGACAAGTCGGCCGTGCGGGCGGTGGCCCGGGAGCTGGCGCTGTCCGACCTCGCGGAACTGCCGGCCTCGCCGTGCCTGTCGAGCCGAGTGGAGACCGGCATCCCCATCGACCCCGGCGTGCTGGGCGCCATCGACCGCGCCGAACGACTCATTCGGCGCGAGCTGAAACCGGAGACCGCTCGCTGCCGGGTCCGCGGCGAGGCCATCGTGATCGAGCTGGACCCGCACAGCCTAGCCGCGATGGATGATGAGACCGCCGGACAGCTGCAGCGCGAGATCGGCAGCTTGCTTGCCGCTGCAGGTGTCGCCCATCCGGTGATCTTCGCGGGCTACCGCATGGGCAGCGCATTCCTGAGGCCGGCCGATGAAAGCTGACTGGGACCTCACCCCCGATCACTCCCGGGCCGAGCGCATCGGCTTCGACGAGGCGATCTTCTGTGCCGGCAAGAGCGCCGACCAGGTCCGCCGCATCCTGGAGGGGGCGGTGGAGACCGGCTCGCCGCTGTTGCTGACCCGACTATCCGCCGACAAGCTTGCAGGGCTCCCGGATCCGTTCAGGTCCAAGCTCGACTACGACCCCGTCTCCCGAACGGCCATCCTCGGGCGAGCGCCGCGGGAGGCAGACCCCCGAGCGGGTCGCCATCGTCTCGGCTGGCACGTCCGATGTCGGGGTCGCCCGCGAGGCAGCGCGCACGCTGCACTACTACGGCATCGGCACGCGGGAGATCCACGACGTGGGCGTTGCCGGGTTGTGGCGCCTGCTTGAACGGCGTCGATGAGCTTCGCCGCATGCCGGTGGTCATCACCGTCGCCGGCATGGAGGGCACCCTGCCCACCGTGGTGGCCGGGCTGGTGCCGGGCGTGGTGATCGCCGTCCCCGGGTCCACCGGCTATGGCGTCGGCGCCGACGGCATCGCGGCGCTGCACGGTGCGCTGGCCAGTTGCGCGCCCGGGCTGCTGGTGGTCAACGTCGACAATGGCTACGGCGCCGGCTGCGCCGCATTGCGCATATTGAACGCACATCGCACGGGGTAGACCGAGGCAAACGCAAGGGCGTATCGTCCGATTGGACGTCTGTCCCGGCTGGGCCGGGGCCGTGACAACATGGTCGAGAGTTGCGGTCGTTCTCGTCGTCGTAATCGGTATTCGGAACGCTGGGTGCTTCGCCAACGCGACCGATCGCGATAACCGAGATGCGATGGTTCGTTCAAGAGTCTCGGAATGAGTCACTTCTGTGGGGACGCCAAACCCGAACACGAGCAGTTCGCAATGACGACAACCGCATCCCTGAGCGGTGTTGGGTGATGGCCGCCAACGGACCGGAGCCCAGGCTCCAGATCTTCGGCCTGCGCAGACCCCGCCTGCTGCGAACCTCGATTCCGTTGGCCGAGAACCTCTCGGCAGCGCTGCTCGGGTTTGTGCTCATCGCCTTGGTCGCCTGGGTGATGAGCACCGGCAACGACTTCGACCCGACGGAGCGGGACCTGCCGATCGAGCTGCAACTGAGCAGCGCCCGCGACATCCCCATCTATACGCCGCCGCTGAAGCCCTGGGTCGATCCCGCGCGGCCCGTCGATCGCCGGCGCGTTGGACCTGGCGCCTTTCCCCGCCGACATCCTGGATGCCGAATGGCAGCCGGTCGGCCGCGTGAAGCGCTTTCAGGCGGAAAACCTGTTCGAGAAGATCAACGGCGAGGCGGAGAAGTTCATCAAGCAGGGCTTCGTCGAGCTGGCCTACCTGCTGCTGCGCTCCGACCGCGATGGCAGCGAGATCGCGATCGAGCTGTTCGATCAGGGAGATCTGGCCGGCAGCCTCGGGCGTGTTTGCCGAACACGCCGCCGGGCGCTCCGTGCAGGAATCGGGCGGGGTCAGCTTCTTCACCACCGGCGGCGGGGGTCATCGGGCGCGTCGACCGCTACTTCTTTCGCGCCGCCGGTGATCGCGACAGCGACGCCATCACCGCCAAGGCACTCGGCCTGGTCGGCCTTCGGCGCAGTTGGTCCCAACGCCGCCGCCGCGCCGACGGCGCTGCACGGCCGAGCTGCCGGCCGGCTTCGCGTTGCTCCATCAGCGCCTCGGCATCGCGGAGAAGGACATCCAATTCCAAGAGAGCCAACGTCTTCCAGTACGACTTCGCCCGCCGCTTCTGGTTCGCCGACGCCGGGCTCGACGGCGAGGCGCGCGTCTTTCTCCATATCGCCGAGGATGCGGCCGCCGCCGAGGCCCTGATCGACGCCCTGCTGGCGGAGCACCGCTACGACTACGACGACAGTCGCCGAGCGACGGCGGTGTCACCATTCTGCGCCATCGTTTCCTCGAAGACCTACTTCGTCGTCACCCGCGAGGGCAACGTTCGTCTTCGGTCTGGAAGGGCTGGCGGACAGCGACGGCTGCCGCGGACTGGCTGGCGCGCATCCGCAAGGGCCTGAGCGATGACAAACCTAAAAAGCTATCCCCACGCGGACTACCGCGGCGACTATCTGAGCCGCCGGGACCTGCTGAAGCGCGCCCTGGCTCTTGGGCGGCGCCGGTGCTGCCGGCCTGTACCTGGCCTATGCGCCCGAAGACCGGCCCTGGTCGCAGGCGCGACTTCAGCGGGCTGCGCGGCATGCCCGTGGAGACCCCTTCCAGTTGCCGGATTTTCGCGTGGCACCGGCAGACCCCGCCGTGGCGGTGGGCATCGGACGCGGCGGCAGCCCGCGCGAGATGCTGCTGAAGGCGCTGGATGCCCTCGGCGGGCTCGCGCCACTTCGTGCAGCCCGGCGATGTGGTCCTGATCAAGCCGAATGTGGCCTTCGATCGCTCGCCCAACCTGGGCGCCACCACCAACCCGGCCATCATCGACACCCTGGTGCGGCTGTTGCTGGTCGACGCCCGGGCCGCGGAGGTCCGGGTCGCGGACAACCCGATCGAGTCACCGGCGGACTGCTTCGCCAAGAGCGGCATCGGCGCCGCCGCCGAGCAGGCCGGCGGCCGGGTCTACCTGCCCGACGCCAATGCCTTCGAGCTGCTGTACACCCCGGGCGCCAAGCTCATCGAGCAGTGGGCCTTCTTCAAACGGCCCTTCAAGGGCGTCACCAAGGTCATCGGCATCGCGCCGGCCAAGGATCACAACCTCTGCCATGCCTCGCTGGGGATCAAGAACTGGTACGGGCTGCTGGGCGGGCGGCGCAACCAGTTCCATCAGGACATCCACGAGATCGTCTCCGACCTGTCCATCATGATCCGCCCGACGCTGAGCATCGTCGACGGCACCCGCGTGCTGATGGAAAACGGCCCCACCGGCGGCGACCCCGCCAATGTGCGCGACGGCAATGCCATCCTGGTGGGCCTGGACCCGGTGGCGACGGACGCCTGGGCCTATGAGCACCTGCTGCAGCGGCCGGGGCGGCTGCCGGACTATCTGTACATGGCCGAGCAGAAGGGCAGCGGCATGGTCAACTACGCGGGCCGCATCCGGATCATCACATGAAGCGCCTCGCCGAACGGCTTGCCGGACTGCTGCTCGGGACTCTGGCAGCCGGGACAACGCTCGGGGACAGGCCAACCGCTGGCTGCGGTTGACCCGGGTGCGCATCCTGTCGCAGGTCCTGTTCTTCGCGCTGTTCATGCTGGCGGTCTGGGCGACCTGGACCTCGCGGCTGGGCGGCTTCCCGGTGTCCGGCACTGCTCGGAACTCGACCCGCTGGTGATGATCTCGACCTTTCTGGCCACCGGCTATGTCTACAAGCTCCTGGGCTGGGGGCTGATCATCATCGCCATCACCTTCCTGTTCGGGCGCGTGTTCTGCAACTGGATGTGCCCGTTCGGCACCCTGCATCAGTTCGTCGGCTGGCTGTTCGACCGGCGCCCCGCCGCCGAGCGCATCCGATTGAACCGCTACCACCCGGCGCAGTTCATCAAGTACTCGATCCTGATCGTGTTCCTGCTGATGTCCGCCATGGGCGCCCTGCAGATCGGTCTGCTCGACCCGATCGTGATGATGTACCGCGCCATGGCCACCTTCGTCTCGCCGATCAGCGATGCCGCCGTGGATGGCGTCGGCGCCGCCGCCGAGGGCATGGGCGGGGGCGTCCATGGCTCGACGCGCTGAAGTTCGCGCCCGGCGCGGACAGCCGCATCTTCGTCGGCTCCTTCTGGATCGGCGTGCTGTTTCTGTTCTTCGTGTTGATGAACCTGTGGCAGCCGCGCTTCTTCTGCCGCTTCCTCTGTCCGCTGGGGGCGCTGCTCGGCACGCTGGCCAGCAAGAGCCTGTTTCGCATCAATCGCATCGTCGATCGCTGCACCGACTGCAACCTGTGCCTGCAGCGTTGCGAGGGGGCATCCGACCCGCAATCCAAGCTGCGCCAGGCGGAATGCTTCAGCTGCATGAACTGCATCGACGACTGCCCGGAGAACGCGCTGGAATTCACCCTGCTGCGGCAGGACAAACAGCAGGTGCTGCCCTTTCCCGATCTCTCCCGGCGCCAGGTCGTCTTCGCCGGGGCGCTCGGCCTGCTGGCGGCGCCGGCGCTGCGCAACAACGGGCGGGTCAACGACGAGAACTTCTCCGCCAAGATGATCCGCCCGCCTGGGTCCGTCGAGGAGTCGGAGTTTCTCGAACGCTGCATCAAGTGCGACCAGTGCCTCAACGTCTGCCCGACCAACGTGCTGCAACCGGCGACCCTGGAAGAAGGCGGCTTCGAGGCCCTGTGGACACCGGTGATGAACTTTCGCATCGCCCACTGCCAGCTCAAATGCAACCTGTGCTCCGAGGTCTGCCCCACCGGTGCGATCCGGCGCATCAGCGTCGCGGAAAAGCTGGGCGAAGGCCCCTACGCGGACCAAGGCCCGGTGCGCCTCGGCACCGCCTTCGTCGACATCAGCCGCTGCCTGCCCTGGGCCAATCAGGTGCCCTGCGTCGTCTGCGAGGAGGTCTGCCCGGTGGCCCCCAAGGCGATTCAGACCTACGATGAAGAGGCCAAGGACGTCTTCGGCCAGATGGTGATCCTGAACAAACCCTTTATCGTGCCGGATCTCTGCATCGGCTGCGGCATCTGCGAGGCGGAATGCCCGGTGCAGGATCAGCCGGCCGTCTATGTGACCGCCGTCGGCGAAAGCCGCTCCGACAACCGCAAGCTCCTGTTGCGCTCCAGAACCCCGGCGCGCCCAATCTGAGGAAACCCACCATGGCCAGTGAGCAAGACCGGAGCAACCCGACATGAGCCAGCGTCCCTTCCCATCGCGCCCGCCAAACTTGATCGGCTAGAATTCCAAGTTGGAATTGCCCATGCTTTGAGGACCGAACGATGACACAAGCCGAGCTGTTGGAGCGAATCACCATCGATCCGGCCATATTCGCCGGTAAGCCGATTGTTCGTGGACGGCGTCTCGCCGTGGAGCACGTCCTCGGCATGCTCGCTGCGGGTGACGACGTCGATACCCTTTTGGAGGGTTACCCATGGCTGGAGCGAGATGATGTGCTTGCCTGCCTGGTCTATGCGCACCGACTGGTGGAGCACGAGCGCGTTGAGCCGATCATTGTTCGGGCCGCGTGAACGTCTTGCTCGACACATGTGTCTGGGGTGGCGCGGTGAGGGATCTTGCGAGAGCTGGACATGATGTGCGTTGGGTCGGGGAGGCAACGGTCGATCCCGGGGATGAGGCCATCATGGACGCCGCCTTTGATGAAGAGCGGGTGCTGATTACCCTCGACAAGGACTTCGGTGAACTCGCCGTCGTCTATGGTCGACCTCATCGCGGCATTATCCGGTTGGTTGGGCTTCCGAGTCGCCAGCACGGTACCTACTGTGTTGCCTTGCTGGAGCGCTATGCCGAGGAGTTGGCGCGGGGCGCCATCATTACTGCAACGGCGGAGCGCGTTCGCATACGCTCGGGCGGTGCTTGAGTATCAGCGACGCCGAACGCGCCGAAATCGGAGCGGATTCAACCCAACCAAAGACCCGAACCGGGGCAGCCGAGGTCGGCCTACCCGGGACGGAATGTCGCAGTGCAGCACGGCGTCGCGGGGCTTGGCGGCGAAAGCCGCTCCGACAACCGCAAGCTCCTGTTGCGCTCCAGAACCCCGGCGCGCCCAATCTGAGGAAACCCACCATGGCCAGTGAGCAAGATAAGACAACCAAGGGACCACAGCCGAGCGAACCGGGACGCCGCCGCTTCTTGAAGACCGCCGTCGTCTCCGCCTCCGCGGTGGGCGCGGCGGCCACGCCGCTGGCCGGTCTGGCGCTCGACGCAGGACACCAAGGCGGACGCGAACAGCAGCGGCATCCCGACCCGCGCATTCGGCAACACCGGGCTTCAGGTACCGATCCTGCATCTGGGCACCGCGCAGCGTCTCGACCCGCGCTACGACAAGCTCATGCACCGGTCATTCGCGGCCGGTGTCACCTGGTTCGATACCGCGCTGGCCTACGGTCGCGGATCATCGCATCGGGCCATCGCCAACTTTCTCACCCAGATCGACGACCGCAAGAAGCTCATGCTGACCTCCAAGTCCGGCGCGCAGAGCCCCGCCGGCCTGCGCTCGGGGATCGACGAGGCGTTGGCGGAGCTCGGCACGGACTATCTCGATCTGTACCTGATGCACGCGGTGGATGATCCGGCGATGCTGGATCGGCAATACCTGGCCCTGGGCGAAGAACTCAAGGCCAAGGGCAAGACCCGCTTTTTCGGCTTCTCCTGCCACGACGGCAACGTGGTGGAGCTGTTGAACAAGGCCGCCGAGACCGGCGGCATCGACGCCATCCTGTTCCGCTACAACTTCCGCCGCTATGGCGACCTGGCGCTCAACCGCGCCATCGACGCCTGTCACCGCAAGGGCATCGCGATGCTGGCCATGAAGACCCAGGGCGCGGTGCCGAAGGAGATCGAATCCGTGGTCGAGTTCCGCTCGCAGAACTTCACCCTGGGCCAGGCCAAGCTGAAGTCGGTCTGGGCCGATGAGCGCATCGCCTCCATCGTCTCGGAGATGGACAGCGTCGCGCTGGTGCGCGAGAACGTCGCCGCGGCGCGCTCGGAGGTCTCCCTCACCGCCGAGGAGAGCCATCAGCTCAACCAGCTCGCCGCCTTCACCGCCGGCTACGCCTGCAACGGCTGCAAGCACCTGTGCGAAAACGCCGTCGCCGGACCGCTCGCCATCGCCGCACCGCTGCGCTATCTGATGTACCACGAGTGCTACGGCAAGACCGAGCGCGCCCGGGAGCTGTACCGGGAGCTGCCGGCCACGGCCCGCGCGTTCTCGGATCGGGAGCTGGAGCAGGCCTGCCGATCGTGCCCGCAGGGCATCGACATCCCGGCCCGGCTGCGGCGAGCGCGGGAGGTGCTTGCGTAGGGGCCTGTGGAACTTGGGTGCGGCGTTTGAGGCCGACGAGGTGCTTTGGCAACAGATCCAGCGGCTGTCCGAACAGTCCTCAACGGTCCAACGAACACAAGGCAACGCCGATGCCGGTTAAAGCATCCTCTTTCCGTGTCAAGTGTAGCCATTGTCGCCAATGTAGCCGGGGTTTCCGGTGCCGGCGCGTTTTCGCATTTCTCCGCCAGGGCTGGCTACATTGGCTACATTGGCTACATTGGCTACATTGGCTACAAGCCGGCCGAAGCTGGCCGATGCGGCTCAGCTGATCGCCTCGATCGGCGCCGCCGAGATGCTCGCCAGGGACTTCCTGTTCGTGCGCGGCAGCCGGTCGCTGGGCAGCCTGCCGGCCCGCTGCCGAGCGGGGTGGGCGCTGCAGCCAGCTCACGGTCTATTGAGAACCGCACGCCCGCGCTCGCCGATGCCGAGCGGATCTGGGCATTGCTGCAGGAAGGTTTGCTCGACTGCCTGTCGTCCACCAGCCCCTCGACGCTGGTGAACGTCTCCGAGGCCATGGGCAGCCGCCATGTCGCGGACGGCGTGCAGGTCGCCGCTTCCTGAGGGGTTCGACGCGCCGAGCCTGGCCAAACCGATCGCGGCCAAGCGCGTCAATCGAGACGTGAGCCGCTCATGCGGGTGGCATGCGCGCGGCTAGAGTGCAGGTACGAGACAGCATCGCGCTGGGGGTGGCGGATCAGCGGGAAGGCCATTGCTGGCCGCGCATTGGGTTCGCTCGGCGGCAGCGTGCCATCGCGCGCCTCCTTGTCAATCGGATCCGGGGACCCGGCATCCCAACGCGCCAAGGTCGATCGGTCGTGGCGGGCTCGCTTGCCCCGTCTGAAGCGAGGCTGCGCGACTCAGGATCGCTCGTCGAGCAGCCGCAGCGCGCGCGCCGACAAGCCGGCGCTGCGGTAGAGCGCACAGAGCGGGCAGCCCTGAGCGAAGCGACCGTCGCGGGCGATGAGAAAACGGATCTCGCAGTCAGGGCAGCGTTGCAGGGTTGCCGCGCCGGTGCGCAGATCGCGCGCGAGGGTCCAGCACAGCGTCATGTCCAGGCGATTGTCTGCTCCGAGCAAGGCGCCGAGGACATCGTGTGCGCGGATCACGGCATGAATCGGGCGCGCCGGTAGGCCGTTGTGACCTGAAAGACACTGCGAACGTCGAAACGCCCGATAGGTCAGGGCAAACAGCGACGCGCACACCTGCAACTGCCGGGTGGTGATTGCGGCCCCGCCGGCCGACGGCAGCTGTCCGGACGGTGCCGAGGCACCATGCAGCTCGCGGTAGAGGGCGCGCAGCGCATCGCGCGCGATGTCGGTCTCCTGGTGCACGATCGACAGGCGCGTGCGTCGCGCGATCAGCGCCAGTGCCAGGCGCAGCCGGGCGTGCTTCTCCAGCATCGGCCGTGCTGCCATCACACCGAGTCCGCGCTGTCGTCAAGACCCAAAGCGCTGAGCTGGCGCAACAGCAGATGCAGTTCGGGCAACGGCCGCTCGGGTGCGCGCGTGCAGGCGGCCAGCAGGCGCAGAGGCTCGCCCGGCAGGCGTGGCTGAAACAGCGCCCCCGGCAAGCCAGCGAGGCGCTCGATCGCCTCACTGTCGGCGCTGGCAAGCCACGCGGCCAACGTCTCGTCGAGGCCGAACAGCACCCGCGCCAGGGTCGGTTCGGCGCGCAGCCAGTCACGCGCGGTCTGCAGGTAGGCACGATTGAGCCGGTGAATCGATTCCACCTGCGCATCGGATGGCGTGTGTCTTGTCATCGTCGGTCGTTGCGGTGTCGTCAGAACAAACAGAGAAGGAAGAGAACAAGGACGAAAGGCCGGCGAGCAGGGTGCAGGGACCGGACGGCGAACGCGGCAGGGCCGGGGCAGACAACGACGACTGCCGAAGAGGCTGAAATGGCGCCCATCTCAGTCCGCCATGTTCAATGCACCGAGCACGCGCGCCCGGCGGGCGGCCAGCGCGGGATCCCTCTGCTCGGCCGCAGGCTCCGCCAAGACGCCAGCGGGTCCGCTCACCGGCGACGACTGTTCACCGCTTGCCACCCGCTGTCCGCTCAACCCCAACAACGCCAATTGCCGCAGCCGATCGGCCCGTCCGCGCAGCCCGATCGGTGCCAGGGTCGTGAACAACTCCGGGTGCAGCTCGGCGCTGACCCGCACCTGCACGCGCAGCATCTCAGCGTCCGCCATAATAGAAGTACCCGCGGGCATTGGCAGTGACCGGATCGGCCGGCAGCTGCAGCGGCGCCTCGGGAAAGACAGCGCGCACCACCGGCTCGAACAACGTCGCACCGCCGCCGGTCAGCACCAGCAGATCGACCTTGGTCTGCTCGTGGCGCAGATCCCGGCGCAGCGCCTCCAGCGCCAGCGGGCCGACCGCGCGTGCCGCGCGCTGCAGGTACGGCGCCAGCTCCACCCGTTCCCCATGCAGCAGGATGCGCCGAGCGCCGTTGCGCCAGCGCCTGCTCGATGGCCGCCGTCGGCTGCCTTGCCGCCGCGCTCGGTGCGCAGCCGCTCGGCGGCGGCATCGATCAGCACACTCATTGCCTGCAGGCTGGTCCCCGAGGTGGTGCGGCGCAGATCGCCGTTGACCAACACCGACCAGTCCACCGAGAAGAAGCCAACATCGATGACCAGCACGGTCCCGTCGCTGATGCGCTCGACCAGGGGCGCGTCGGCCTGCATCAGCAGATCGACGAACGAGCCGACCGGCTGGGCGATGACCCGTACCTCCGCGACCTCCACCACGCCGTCGGCAAGGGCGTGGCACCCCTGCAGTCGCGCGCGCAGTGCGTCGCGGTCGCGTCGGCTCCATCGCTTGCGCCACCGGCAGCCCCGTCACCAGCCGGTCGATCCGCTGCACGCCGATCACCTGCAACGCCGCCAGCAGCAGCGCCCGGTAGCTGTCGCTTGCGACATAGTCCTCGTGCAGTGCCCGCTGCCAGCCCGACACCCGTGTCGGCGGCACCCCGGCGATCCATGGCGCGCCATTCACCGACACCGCAATCCCTGCGGGGATCGGCGCCGCGTCCACCTCCAGGCGCACCGCCACATGCGCTTCCGGCGCTGCTACCGCCGGCATCACCTGCAGTCGCGGATGCGTGCCGCACACGCCCGGCGACGCACTTCAGATTGCTGTAACCGATATCGAGACCGACGACGACCATCAGGCTGTCCTGCGCAACGACGGGAGAACGACTGCACGACGACACGCTCAGGGATCACCACCCGAACGCGGGCTTGGCGTGCATACACCGACGTCCAGTCTCCCTGCCGAACGACTGGCGAACGACAGCAGCACGACTGGACGACGACCGCCAGGATGCCGGCACGGGCAACCGGGCGAAACAGAAAAAGATCAATGAAACCGGCCCCTTTCGTGGCTGCGTCTGGTCGCCGCCGCGGCTAGGATGTGCCGGCGCTGGGCTGCAGGTGCGCACCAGGTGCGCCTTGCGCCTGGTGGGCAGCGCCAGCGGCAAAAGCGGCCTAAGACGCTGAACGATCAAGCACGGCTGCAGGTGCGCGCGGCAGACCCGGTCGGCCGTGGTGGCGAGGACCGCGATGACAGCGCGTTTCCCGACAGTCGTCCGACAGGTGCCCAGTGCGTCGCGCGCCTGCCGTGGTGCGCACCGAGCGACTCGGCACAGGTGCGCGGGCCGCATGAACACAGGAGCCAAGTCGATGATGCGATTGATGTCCCGGCAGATGGGCGGGGTTCTGCCCAACGCACAGGTGCGCACTGAGCGCCCGCAACCGCAGGTGGGCTGGTATGGCTGAGCGCCCCGATGATCCCCTGTTTCCGGCAGCGGGGCGCAGGTGACCCCGGCAGGGCGTGGTCACCTGGATAAGTGGTGGGCAGGGGCTGCGCAAGCGGCGTCGGATCAGCGCCAGGCGGCCGCGGTCTGCTTCAGCGCCGAGCGCGAGCGCCTGCAGGCGCTGGCCGAGACGCTCGAGGTCGAGACCATGGAGCGGCTGCGTGCGCGGCGCTACGGGAGCAGCGCGGCCGCGGCGCCCGGCTCGGCTTGCGCATCCGTGAGCCGCGTCGCCCGGCGGCAGTTTCACCATCGAATGGTTTCTCGCGCGCGGGCCTGGCCGCACCGAGTACCTCCCGCGCGGCGACGGCGACACCTATCTGCGTCGGCCTTCGCCAGGGCCTTGCCCTGGGAGCGGCAGATCGCGCTGGCCGCCGAACGCCGCTGGGCGAGATCCGCATGCGCCTGCGGCTGATGAAGCAGACCGAGCTGACGCTCAGCAGACGCTGGCCTGCGCCTGGCACGCCGTTGGAGGACGAGCGACAGGCGGCCGATCAGCGACAGGCTGAGAGAACCCGCAGCCATGAACCTGCTGCAACGATTCCGCCGGCGCCAGCGGCGAACGAGCACGACAGTCGTCGCGGTCCGCTGCTGACGAGCGCTGATCGTCCGAGCCCGGCTCCCAGGCCGCGGCAGCGCTGCCTGCCGAGCTGGACGAGGAGATCCCCCGCTACCCACCGTTTCTGAAGGGGCTACCGCTGCCACCGCTCGCGTTGCTGATGGCCACCCAGTCGGACCTGATCGCCAGGCTGCGACGGGAACTGGCGCTGGGCGAGGATGAGGACGGCAGCCGACCGCTGGGAGACCTTCGTCCAGCCGGTGATCGCGCGCTACGCCGCGTTCGTGCATCTGATTCCCGCCAGCGAGACCCATCATCATCGCGGCGCCGGCGGACTGTATCGGCATGGGCTGGAGGCGGCGTTTCATGCCGCCCGCGCCAGCCGTGGTGTGATGGTCGGACTCGACCGTCCGCGCACCGAGCAGCGCCGGCTGGAGCCGCGCCTGCGCGTCGCCGCGGCGCTGGGTGGCCTGCTGCACGACGCCGGCAAGGCGATCCACGACGTCTCCGCCACCGATCGAGACGGCCGCTGCACCTGGTCGCCGATCGACGCCGATCTTGGCGACGTGGGCCGCGGAGCACGGCATCCAGCGCTACTTTCTGCATTGGCGTGAGCAGCGCGCCCACGGCGGCCATGCCGTGCTTCAACGTCATTGCGCTGAAGCGGATCCTGCCGACCCGCGTTGAGCGCTGGCTGTCCGAACCCGATCCTGGGCTCTATACCGGGTTGGTCGCAGCAATCACCGGGATGGCGCACAGCAGCGCACTGGTGGAACTGGTCCGCAACGCCGATCGGCACAGCGTCGAGCGCGATCTGCGCGAGCACCGCATCGAGTCCATCGACACCGCCGTCGGCGTGCCGGTGGACCGCTACCTGCTCGATGCCATGCGTCGCCTGCATCCACGACGGGCGCTGGCAGGTCAATGTGCCGGGCGCGCGGGTCTGGTTGCTGCGCGATGCCGGCCTGCACCTGGTCTGGCCGGCCGCGCGCAAGGGACATCACCGATCTGCTCACCACGGACCGGGTGCCCGGCATCCCGCGCGACCCGGACACCATCGCCGAGCTGCTCCTGGAGCGGGGGCTGGCCGTGGCGAGAATCGATGCCGCTCGGACGGCACTCGACCTGGCGACTGGCGCCGGCGCTGCTGGCGCGCGAAGGCGGTAAGCCGGTGAGCCTGACCATGCTGCGGCTGAAGGACTCGGGGCTGCTGTTTCCGTCTGGTGGGCCGACGGCGGTCGATGATGGTCGGGCCAGCCACGGCGCAGAGGCGGGCAGCGGCGCTCAAGGCGCCGAGCGCTCGGAGCCGGTGCCGCCCGAGAATGTGCAGGCTCGCCATGGTGAACGGGCCGAGCGAAGTCCGGTCGGCGCGAGCGCGACGAGCGAGGTGAGAACCGATGCAACGGATGGGTTCAACCGGATGTCCGGTGGGCTGTCCGACACGCACGGCGAGCCGGCGACCTCAGCGATCGAGGAGAGCGACCGATCGCACGGGCGGCGATCCAAGCTCGCAGGCGGGGACGGCGCACAGCCAGAAGAGCAAGAGCCGCTCGCTGAGCAAGCTCTCACACAAGCGCCAGCCGTCACCGCCGCCCGTGCCTGGCTGCAGAGCCGATCCGATAGCAGCGAGTGCCTGCTCGCGCGGTTGGTCGACCCAGTGGCGCCGACACTGAGCGACCCGCACCTCATCTGGCGCGACGGCCTGCTCTGGCTGCGCTATCCCGCCTGGTTCGTCGCGGTCGGTTGGGAGCCGGCGGCCGCAGCCGAGGCGCTGAGCGCCGATGGGCTGCTCGAGCCGGACCCGAAGACGCCGATGCGCCGGGTGCGCGAGCACGCCGGCCAGCGCTGGCTGGTGCTGAACACCGAGGTATCGGCGCGCGTGCGGTTCCTGCTCGGCGCAGCGCCCGAGACACCGGGCGATCTGGCCGCTCGGCATTATCGGCAAGCAGGCGCGCGATCGGTCGAGTTACGGGCGCCATCGCAAACGCGGCAAGCGACCGCCCAGTCGGTTGCTGCGCAGGGCGCGGTGTCAGATTGCAGGATTAGACAACCCGCACAACCATCCGCCGCTCAACCGAAGCCAACCGAGCCCGTTACCGCCGACGAAGACGCGACAAGCCTGGTCAGCGCCATCCTCGCGGACCTGACCGAACAGCACGGCCCCGGCAACGGCAGCGGCGTGCCAGTGCTCGATCACACCGAGCTGAAGCACCCTCGCCAAGCGGCACGGGCTCGGTGTCTACACCCTGCGCGAGCGCCTGCTGACCGATCCGCGCTTCCAGCGAGGACGCGCACCGGCGTCTGGCGGTGACCCGCTGAACTGGAACGTCGTTGATGGACCGCTACAAAATCCCTGGCGTCCCAACCATGAGGCCGCGGCGGTGGTCGTCTGGCTGCTGCTGGCCGCCTTCGCCTTCGCCAGCGCCCGCACTGGCAACTGCACACCGCCGCCTTCCATGCGCTGGCCCTCGGGTGCCTGATCCTGGCGTTGACCTGGGTGCCGGGGGCGCTGCGCATGCGCGCGGTGCGGGCCGCGCTGACGGGTAGGGCGCTGCACTTCGTCACCGCCGCGGACTTGGCCGCGACCATGCAGCGTGTACCCGGTCAGCTCTGGCTCGGGCGTGGCTTCGAGTGGGAACGCGACCAGGCCCAACTCGCCCATGATCTGCTGCGGGTCGGCCCATCGCGCCTGGCCGCGGCCTCACACACCCAGATCGGCGCGCATTGGCTGCATGGCCTGGCCCCGCGCGAGGACGATCTGGCGGTGCCGCTGTCCACCATCGAGGGTCACATGCTGGTGGTCGGCACCACCGGTGCCGGCAAGACCCGGCTGTTCGATCTGTTGATCACGCAGGCGGTGCTGCGCGGCGAGGCGGTGCTGATCATCGACCCGAAGGGCGATCGGGAACTGCGGGACAACGCCCGGCGTGCCTGCGCGCTGGCGGGCCGCCCGGACAAGTTTGCCGCCTTCCATCCGGCCTTTCCCGAGCAGTCCTGCCGCATCGATCCGATGGCGACCTTCGGGCGCCATACCGAACTGGCGAGTCGCATCGCCGCGCTGGTGCCGTCCGAGACCGGTGCCGACCCGTTCAAGGCGTTCGGCCAGATGGCCATGAGCCACATCATCGCCGGATTGCTGCTGGTCGCGGAACGCCCGAACCTGCTCAAGCTGCGTCATTACCTGGAGGGCGGGTGTCGATGCCCTGGTCGAACGGGCGCTGGCGACCTACTGTGCGACGATCGATCCGCGCTTCGATCGCGATAGCGTCGTCGCCAGGCACGCGACGGCAATGGGCGCGTGCAGGCCCCGATCCATCAGGCTATCCGCCTCTACCGCCAGCGTATCGCGCCCGAGCAACCGTCATCGGTCATCGACGGCCTGGTCAATATGCATGAGCACGAGCGGGTGCACTTCTCGAAGATGGTCGCGAGCCTGATGCCGGTGCTGGTGATGCTGACCTCCGGGCAGCTCGGGACCGCTGCTGTCCCCGGACGAGCAAGACCGGCAACGACCCGCGCGACCTGATGCGCATGACCGACCTGATCAACGACGGCTATGTCGCCTACATCGGTCTGGACTCGCTCTCCGACGGCATGGTCGGCAGTGCCATCGGCTCGCTGTTGATCGCCGAGCTGACCTCGATCGCCGGCGACCGCTACAACTACGGCGTCAACAACAAGCCGGTCAGCGTCTTCATCGACGAGGCCGCCGAGGTCATGAACGACCCCTTCGTGCAACTGCTGAACAAGGGCCGCGGTGCGCGGCTGATGGTGACGGTGGCAACACAGAGCTTCGCCGACTTCGCCGCGCGCACCGGCAGCAAGGACAAGGCCACCCAGGTGCTCGCGAACCTGAACAACCTGATCGCGCTGCGCGTGCTCGACGCCGACACCCAGACCTACATCACCGAGAGCCTGCCGAAGATTCGGCTGCAGACCGTCATGCGCACCCAGGCCAGCAGTACCCAGTCGGACAACCCGCTGCTCTACAGCGGTAATGCCGGTGAACGGCTGATCGAGGAGGAGGGCGAGCTGCTGCCGCCGGCGCTGCTCGGGCATCTGCCGAATCTGGAGTACATCGGCCGCCTGGCGGGCGGGCGGACCATCAAGGGGCGGTCTGCCGATCCTGGTGGCCCCGCCTGTGACGCAAGGCGGAATCGCAGCGGAGCGATGCCATTGCCGAGCATCTGCGCCGGGAGCTCACCGTTGGCGGCTGACGCAACCCAGTCGAGCTGGCTGTGGGCACCACGGTCGCCGTCACGTTGCTGGTCATGGAGTTCATCCTGCTCTCGGCATTGGTGCCGACCGACTGGTCGAATCGCATTCGCGATCAGGAGATCGGCTGGATCAGTGCCGAGATGGGTGTCGACGACGGCCGAGGCGATCTTCGCCACCGCGCAGGCCTGGTACGGCGCGCCTGTTTCTCGACACCGGACTGGTCGACGGCAGCTACGACCTGCTGCTGCCGGACGCGGCCAGCCATCCGTCATACGCCTGAACTCGGCAAGCTCGCAGGGAACCCGATCTGGCCCTGGGTCGAAGCGGACGCCTGGATATCGTCTGGTATTCGCTCTACATGGCCGTACAGCGCCTGGTCGTGCTGCTGGCCTGGTGGCCGTTCCTCGTCTTTGCCCTGGTCGGGGCGATCGTCGACGGATTGCTGCGCCGGCGCATCCGCCAGTCCGGCTTCGACTATCCGAGCCCGCTGGCGCACCGGTCCGCGGTGCGGGTCATGCTCTGGCTCGGCTTGCTGGTCGTCGCGCTGGGCTGTTCGCGCCGCTGCCGATTCCGCCGCTGGCGGTGCCGGCACTCGCCATCGTGCTGGCCGCCGCGCTGTCGCTGCTGTTGACGCAGACGCAAAAGCGTCTCTGAGCCTCTGCCCTGGCAACGACGGTGGGTGGTCAGTGCCTCCGCCCGACGGGATGCCGGATGGGTAGGTAGCTTCACGCCATCCAGGATGGCGCATACCGGTGACGCGTTGTCCCCGAGTAGGCGGAACGCGGTCCTGGCACCGCGTGACATCTGACATCGTTCTGTCGCCAGGAGTGCGCAGGTATCCAGGCCGACTCCGAACAGCGGCAGACCGTCTTTTGCCGCACCTGTCTGCAGGTTGCAGCAATCGTCGGCGACCGGCGGAGACCTGTTTCAAGACGTTCCACCACTGCGGCAGCGCGAGGCGCCCTAATGCCGTCGATGGAGACGGACACTGGGGTGCCTCGGTTGGACATCGAGAACCCCGCCGAAGCGGCGTTTGGGACGCTGATCTGACATTTGATGGGGTCGGCACAGCGCGGCGGCTCGGCCAGCGTCTTTCCGACATCGGCGCGCAGCTTTTCGTGGCTCGGAACAGAGTTCCCGTCCCAACGCGCCTTTTCGAAGTTCCCGATCGGCCGCTCCGAATCGGGACGAAGCTTCTGTTTCCCCAACCCGATGTGAGCGAGGAAACAGACCATGAGCAACAACACCGTTAAGTCGACGCCGGCCAAACCTGCACCCTGGAACAAGGGTAAGCTGATCGGCCAGAAGCCGCCGCTCAAGCTCGCGGAGATCTGGACCGTGCGCACGCGCCTGCGGATGGCCGGAAAGACCCGCGACCTGGCGTTGTTCAACCTGGCGATCGACAGCAAGCTGCGCGGCTGCGATCTGGTCGCCTGCGCGTGCGGGACGTGGCCCACGGCGGGCACGTGCTCGTCACGGGCTAGCGTGATACAGCAGCAAGACGCACGAGCCGGTCCGCTTCGAGCTGACGGAGCAGACCCGCGAGGCGGTGCGGCGCCTGGATCGAGCAGTCTGCAGGTCTCGCCGGCGACTATCTCTTCCCGAGTCGCCAGTCCGACCTCTCCGCACCTGTCGACCCGCCAGTACGCGCGGATGGTCAAACAGTGGATCGCGCTCATGGGCGCGGACCCGGCAGAGTACGGGACCCACTCGTTGCGCCGCACCAAGGCGACGCTGATCTACCGACAGACCAAGAACCTTCGGGCAGTGCAACTGCTCTTGGGTCACCGCAAGATCGAGAGTACAGTGCAGATACCTTGGCATCGACGTGGACGATGCCCTGGAGATGGCCGAGCACATCGAGTGCTGAGGCCGACCTCGCCGGCGTCCGGCGACGGTCGGGCGCCGACGCACGGTAGCGAACGTGCAGTGCCGCCTCGACAGCGGAGACAAGTATGCCGCAGACGACCCCGCTTCATCGATGGCGAGCGCATCCGCAAGGCTCGTACGCTGCGCGCGCGTCGAGCCTGTTCAGCAGCAGCCTCGCGAGGCCCTGGCAGTGATCCCCGGAGCTGCGCTTCGTCAAGCTCTTCCCAGGCCGGCTGAGCGCCTCGAACCGGTTGTCGACGGACGGGAAGAAGAACCCGGTCGTCGTCGTCGGCGCCGACGGGAGTCACGGGTGTCGAGTTGCTGATCGATGCCGACGCCCGTGTCGTGCAGTTCTACGCCATCACCTCCTGCCGAGAAGGGCTGCGGCCGCAAGATGGTGGAAGCCGTGGTCGATGCGACGCCGCCGGATTGGCTCGTCGCGGTCCCGCTGGACTGGAGCGATGGGTTCTGGCAGCGCATGGCCCGGGACTATCCGCGGCTTCGGGTGCTTTAACGCTGTCGTCGGCTCGCGGAGCGCGGTCGGCGCGACCTGTGCGGCGACCGTCATGGCGACGACCCGATCGAAGTTGCCGGTCAGGTCCTGACGGTCGGCAGGCAAGTTCTCGCTGAAAGCGGACCCTCCTAATCGCACTCGGGACAGGCGGGTTCCGACCCCTATGTAAAGTTACCAACTATGTAAAGCGCGGCACGGCCATTCTCGCAAGTTGCGGTGTTTGCGGGCCTTGCCTGAAATGAGCGGCGAGCGAACTTTACATAGTTTTCTGCGGTTTACTGAAAGGCCCCAGCCACTTCAGGAGACCGCGATGAGCACTGTAGGCCAACTTCCCGAGCGATCAATCCGCCAGCTGCGTGGTAGCCCGTTGGCACCTTACGTGGATGCCTTTGCGCGCTACCTCGACGAGCGCGACTACGCCGCCCAAACCACGACGACCTATTTCGGCTGCCTGGCCCACTTCGGGCGCTGGATGGAGCGGCGCCCACTCCAGGTCGAGTCCCTTGATGAAGACCGGATCGCGGAGTTTCTCGACGACCATCTGCCGCAGTGCGATTGCGCCGCACCGGTCGTTCGCACGCGCGAGGACCTGAGCGCCGCGCTTGGGCATCTCTTCGTCGTTCTGCGCGCCGAGGCAGCGATCCCCGAGCGGATCGTGCCGATGACGCCTGTGGACGAGGAACTGCATCGCTTCGACGAACGCATGAATCATGCGCAGGGACTCGCCCCAACAACGCGCAGCGAATACCTACGCACGGTCCGTCGCCTGCTCGTCGAACAATTCGGCGATCGGGCAATCGACTTCGACGCCATCACGCCCGATCGCGTGCGTCGATTCGTCGCCAGCCAGAGCGAGCTCTACAGCTCGCCGGGGAGCGCCGCCACGCTGATTTCCGCGTTGCGCGGCTATTTTCGTTTCCGTGCTACGTGTGGCGATCGGGTGCACGCATTGATCGGGGTGCTCCCCTATCCGGCCAACTGGCAGTTGGCCTCGTTGCCGAAGGGTCTGAGCGATGCCGAAGTCCGGCGCCTGGTGGATGCGCTCGGTTGGGAGGGGGCATCGGCGCGACGCGCCGATGCCATGGTGCGCTGTGCCCTGGATCTGGGCTTGCGCAGCGGGGAGATCGCCACGCTTGGCCTCGATGATATCGACTGGCAGGCCGGCACGATCACCTTGCGCAGGACCAAGAGTCGCCGCGAAGATACCTTGCCGTTGCCGCCGACCACGGGACGGGCCATCGTCGATTATCTCCTGCACGAACGCCCGCCGAGCGCGAGTCGGGCGGTCTTCGTTCGTCGCATCGCGCCTTGCGACCGCCCGCTCGGCGCCGACTGCGTGCGCAAGAGCATTCGCCAAGCTTACGCCCGTGCCGGTTTGCCCTATACGCGCTCGCACCTGCTGCGCCATACCATGGCCAGTCGCCTGCTGGCGAGCGGCAGCTCGCTCAAGGAGGTGGCCGATGTCCTGCGCCATCGTTCGCTCAACACCACGTTGATCTACGCCAAGCTCGACAGCCGCAATCTGACCGCGGTCGCTTTGCCATGGCCAGGAGGTGTGGCATGAAGACCGCGACCGCCCTGCAAACGTACGTTGCGCAATTTCTGGACGAACGTCGGCGGCTAGGGTTTGCCTCGCGCTCGATGGGGTATGCCCTTGGAAGCTTCGCCCGCTACAGCGATCGTCTGGAAACGCAGGGGCCGCTCACCGTCGAGGTCATGGCCGCGTGGGCACGCTGCCCGAACAATGGCAGCAATAACCCGCTGACGTGGGCGCGGCGACTGAAGATCCTGCGTCCCTTTGCCCGCTGGCTGCAGCAGTTTGAACCCGGCACCGAGGTGCCAGACGACAGCGTCTTCGGCAGCGTCGACCAGCGCTTGGCGCCACACATCTACACCGAGGAGGAGATCGCCGACTTGCTGCTCGCCGCGCGTGGACTGTGTCCGCCATTGCGCGGCGCCACTTACGAGACCCTGTTCGGCTTGCTCGCGGCAACCGGTCTGCGCGTCTCCGAGGCGGTGCATCTCCTCGACGCGGATGTTGATCTACGCTCTGGCCTGCTGACGGTCCGCCGGACCAAGTTCGCCAAGTCCCGCCAGGTACCGCTGCATCCGAGCACGCTGGAGGTGCTAAGAGCGTACCGTCTGCTGCGCGATCAGCAGGTCGCGCGTACCGACGAGGGGCCGTTGTTTGTCGGCACGCGCGGTAGGCGCCAAGGATGTGCGCTGAGCCTACGCCAAGTCGATCGGGTGTTCCGTGGCTTATGCAACCGATTGGCGTGGGTCAACCGAGGCGCTCATCACGCGCCGCGCATTCATGACCTGAGACACACGTTCGTCGTGCGTCGCATATTGCTCTGGCAGGCGCAGGGGATCGATGTTGACCAGCAGATGCTGGCCCTGTCCACCTACGTCGGCCATGCGATGGTGACCAACACCTACTGGTACATCACCGCCGTACCCGCGCTGATGGCACTGGCCGCCGAGCGGTTCGAGCCGCTGCTGCCAAGTAAGGAGGTCAGTCATGCCTGAAGCCGCTGCAGTACGCACGCCTTCGTTTGCGGCACTGGTCCAGCAGTTCTTCACCGACTACCTGCTCGCTCAGCGTGCTATGAGCCCGAATACCGTCGCGTCTTATCGCGATGCGATGCTGCTGTTTCTGGACTTCGCGCACGAACGCCTGGGCAAGCTGCCGACTGAACTGCGCCTAGCGGATCTCGAGCCGGACTTGATCCTGGCATTCCTCGACGATTTGGAACAGCGGCGCAACAACTCGGTGCGCAGTCGCAATCTACGCCTGACCGCCCTGCGCGCGTTCCTGAAGTTCGCCGGACGGCGCGATGTCGCCTCCCTGTTGAGCGTCGAACAGGCGCTCGGCGTGCCGATGAAGCGCTTCGAGCGTCCCATGTTGGGGTTTATGTCGCGCGAAGAGATGCTCGCGGTGATGGGGCAGCCAGGCGCAACCTGGACGTCGCAGCGCGATCACCTATTGTTGACCATGCTCTACAACACCGGGGCGCGCGTCTCGGAGATCATCGCCGTGCGGGTCGCCGATGTTGTACTGGAGCCGTCTGCGTGTGTGCATTTGCACGGCAAAGGGCGAAAGCAGCGCGTCGTGCCGTTATGGAAATCCACGCTCCAGGAAGTCCGCGCTTGGCTGCGTTGCAATCCGGCGCTCGCGGCGGATGCGCCGCTGCTACCCAACCGCGACGGCCGTGCGATGACACGCCAAAACGTCAACCAACGATTCGATATCGCCGTGACCCGTGCCACCCAAACGCATCCCTCCCTCGCGAGACGGCATGTCTCGCCGCACACAATACGTCACTCGACAGCCATGCATATGCTGCAATCCGGTGTCGCCTTTAGCGTCATTGCGCTTTGGATGGGACACGAGAGCGCAACAACGACACATCGCTACGTGGAAGCAGACCTGACGATGAAGGAACAGGCGCTCGCGCGACTTGAAGAACCCGATGCAACGCTCCCCCGCTATCGCCCGCCCGACGCGCTGCGAGCATTCCTTGAAGCCCTGTAACTATGTAAAGAACCCGCTAGCTCCAATGCCCAGGACTGCTGGGGCCAGCAGGCCAACTTTACATAGTTGGCAACT
>CAVPHF010000008.1:0-15176 GCA_963704155.1 uncultured Gammaproteobacteria bacterium | reverse complement strand
AGACGCGCTTTGCCGAGGAGAACAACGGCGTCGAGACAGGCGGTCCCACTGCTAGCAATGGGCCTGTCTGGAATTTGTCGAACGTGATCAACGGCGCTTGGCGTTCATCCGCCATCGATCCAGGTGCGCGACGATTCCAATCACGATGTCGTTCGATCCTGGAATGGCAGTTCGTTTAACGTGTATTCGCGAATGGGAGTATGACCATGTCACTCGGTCTCATCTTACTCGTCGTTCTGGTTCTGATCCTGCTGGGGGTCATTCCGACCTGGTCGCATAGCCGCAGTTGGGGTTATGCCCCCAGCGGCGTGATCGGCACCATCCTGATCATCGTGCTGGTTCTGTTCCTGCTGGGCCATATCTAGGAACGACGACGCATTTCACAGTCCAGTCTCGAGCGGGCAACGGAAGTGGCGCAAAGTAACCAGGGTGTGAAATCGGTGGAGAACAACCTGGTTGTCAAATAGGGGCGAGGCGTTTGCGGACGCGACTCAATGGTACCGGCGGGACATCAGGAACCGGGCAGGGACGCCCGCGGGCTCAGACACCGACCCACTCAGGCACGGAATGCGAGTGAAGGGAACCGCAGGTCGGTGGAAACCTCCGCTGTTCCTCGCGACCGGCGACCGGGTCAGCAGTGAGGTCGATGGCATTGGCCGCCGGACCAACGGGGAGGAAATGGCATGAGGCGCCCGCGTGGTCGATGGTGGCTGGCCCTGTTTTGCGCGCTAGGACTCGTGTTTGCCGGCCCCGCCAGCGCCGGGCGGATCCTGGTGCTGGTGCACGGCTACCTCGGAGACTCGGCTTCCTGGCAGCGGAGCGGCGTGCTGCCGGTGTTGGAGCAGGCTGGCTGGAAGCTCGCCGGCAACTGGCAGTCGACCCCGTCCGGGGTGCGGTTGGAGCCGGTCGGACCACCCGCAGGGGAATTCGCGATCGACACGGTCGACCTGCCCTCCACCGCGCCGCTGATGGAGCAGGCGCGCCTTCTCGGTGGGATGCTGGGCGCGATCGCGCAACGGCACCCGACGGACACGGTCGACCTCATCGGGCATTCGGCCGGTGGCGTCGTGGCCCGGCTCGCACTGGTGAACTACGGCGCGGGCACGGTCACCCGGCTGGTCACCATCGCCGCCCCCCACCTGGGTACCGAGCGCGCCTCCGAGGCGCTGGATGCGACCGACGACAGCGGGCTGTTCGGCGGGATCAAGCGCTGGTTCGTCAAGCGCAAGGTGGGAGACGACCTGTATCGCACCGTCCAGTCGTCCCGCGGGGTCCTCGCGGACCTCGCCCCACCGGCGCCCGGCAACCTGCTGTACTGGCTCAATGGTCGCCAGCACCCTGACATCGTTTACGTCGCCGTGGTCCGTGGGGCCGCATACGGGCTGCCGGGCGACCAGGTCGTGCCGGCACCCAGTCAGGATCTCCGCCGGGTGCCCGCTCTGAATGGCCGGGCCAGCATCCGGGTGGTGGCCGGCGGTCACGAACTCAGCGGGCAGGACGGGCTGCTGCTGTCCGAGCTGGTGTCCAAACCCGCCCGCGCCACGGCGGCCGGGTCGAGGTGATGCTCGGCAGAGGGCCGCCCGACCAGCCGCATCGGGCACGCCAGCGGCCAACCATTTTGTAGCTCGCCTCCCGCAAGACGGATACATCTTGCCAAGCCGCGTGCAGCGGATTGGGTGGGTGGGATATTCGATTCTGCGGCGCATCCGATCGCGTCGGATCGGGCCTGGGCTGCATTGACCTATCCGACCGCGCCTGCATCCGGATCGCAAACCGCATCACGATTCCTTAGCCCCCACCTTCTTCGACGGCAACCCGTGTTTCCGCTCCAGGTATCGAGCGGCCGTCCCCGCCCCGCTGCCTGCGGAGCGGCGGAACGCGCGGAAAAGCGCCGCCGGTCGGCCTACCAGTAGTACTGGTCCTGCTGCCTCCTGTTCTGGCTGTTCTGGTCGTAGTAGGTCTGGTCCTGCTGTTTCTTGTTCTGGTCGTAGATGTAGCCGCCGACGGCACCGGCGCCAGCGCCGATCAGGGCACCCTTGCCGGCATTGCCGCTGAGTGAGCCGATGGCCGCGCCGGTGCCCGCCCCGATGAGTGCGCCGCTGCCGGTGCGCGACCCGGTGGTGGTGCCGCAGCCCCCCGCGAGTGCGACGGCGGCGATGACGAACAATGAGACCGTGGCGATTTTCATGACTGAGGCTCCTGCCTTGACTGCAAATGGCCCCAAGCGTGGGGCTATGCATTCAGCATAGCGCTTGTTCCGCAGTTAGATAGGTCGCGGGCGACCCCGCCAACAGTGGGGCGCAACCCGATGCCATCAGGATAACGCTAACGCACTGAGGAGATGTGAAATATAACCGTCCTGGGGCCAGGGGCAGGTCACATAGCGCACGCAGTCGCGTCTTCGCCGTCCGCTGCGCAAGGCCGCGTCGGGGAGGCGACGATTTTTTGCCGGAAGCAGATGGCTGTGTGTGCTAGCGAACAGACGCTCGCCATGGTCGGGACTATCGTTTGTGCGTACCGAATGCTCAAACCGTCTGACAGGAGAAGCACCATGCCGCTGATTACCGTAGTCGTCACGTTAGTCGTCGTCGGATTGATCCTCTGGTTGATCAATAACTACATCCCGATGAATGGCACCATCAAGATGATCCTGAATCTGGTCGTCGTGATCGCCGTGATTCTTTGGCTGTTGTCCGTCTTCGGGCTCATGCCGCCGTTGTCGCAGCTGCAGATCGGCTAGCCGCATTGGCGAGCGAGGGTTCGGCTGCTGGAAAGGAAACCCGATGCAGGCCATCAAGACTGCCGCGATCGCTAGGAGAATGCTAGGAGAATGCCATGACTACTGAGACCTCTGAGACCTTATCGAAAAGGCAGGTGCTGACCAAGAAGGCCGCCAAGGTCGCCACCTACTACAAGCCCAGCACCTGGAAGGAAAAGGGCCTCTGGTGGACCGCCGGGCTGTTTCTGATCACCTATCTGATTGTCGTCATCATTCTGGGCTTCTATTGGTCGCGCTCGCCGGGTATGTATGACGTGCGCGAACAGGCACTGTCGTTGGTGAATCACGACGAGAGCCAACTGGTGACCGGGACGGCCACCACGGCCACCGCGATCCGCATCGGCGAGACCCTGCTCGACAAGCCCGGCGGCTATCTGACCAACGACGTCAGCCCCCCGGGCGTGTTCCTGGACAACATGCCCAACTGGGAATTCGGCGCCTTGACCGCGTGGCGCGATTTGCTCAACGCCCTGCGCAACGACTTCAGCCGCGCCCAGTCCCAGTCGGTCGAGAACAAGGATCTGGAAATCGCCCAGCCCCAGTCCAACTACCAATCGGACTCCTGGCTCCTGCCCTCCACCGAGTCCGAGTATCGCACCGGCATCGATGCCCTCTATCGTTATAGCCAGAGCCTCTCCGACACCGGTGCGACCCATGCCCAGTTCTTCGCCCGCGCCGACAATCTGACCACCTATCTCGAAGTGGTCGAAAAGCGCCTCGGCAGCCTGGCGCAGCGTCTGTCCTACGCGGTCGGTCAGGCCCCTCTCGCGACCGCCCTGGCCGGCGATCCCAGCGCCGTTCAGTCGACGCCGGTCCCCGCTGCAGACGCAGACCAAGACCCCCTGGCTCAAGATCGACGACATCTTCTTCGAGGCGCGCGGCTATACCTGGGCCCTGCTGCATGCGCTGCAGGCGATGGAGATCGACTTCGCCGCCGTGCTCGAGGACAAGAATGCCGTGGTCTCCCTGGAGCAGATCACCCGCGAACTGAGAAACACCCAGAACTTCATCTGGAGCCCGCTGATTCTCAACGGCACCGGCTACGGGCCAATGGCGAATCATTCGCTGGTGAGCGCCTCCTATATCTCGCGGGTCAATGCCGCGATCACCGACCTGCGCAGTCTGTTGCAGAAGGGCTGAACCGGGGCGTCCGCTGGACGCCTCAGGCGTGAATCACCGACATCACATACAAAGGACATCGACATGACAACGACCAGCGTTCAAATGGTCCAGTGTCATGGCCATGGGACTGCTCCTGGGCTGCCGGCGTGATCGCGCCGGTCGGCGCGCAGCTCCCGATGGCTGACACGTCGGGGCAGCTGGGCCATTCGCGCCGCGACGACCAGTGGCGAACGCGTCGCCGAACTGGGCAACCCGACCGGCGAAGACGATCCGAGCCGCGCGAGCGTGGCGCCGCCGGCAGTCGGAGTCGCATGCGGGACCCCTCGCAGATCCAAACTGACGGCGGCATTCAGCTACGTCTCGGGCGGCGTCGGCGAGAGCGAACGGAGCGATCTCCATGCCCTGTCCAGCCAGTTCAACCTGCACCTGATGTTCGCGACCCAGGGCAGCGGTGAGTATCTCTCGGCGGTGCAGGTGACCATTCTGGATGCCAACAAAGCTCCGGTTCTGAGCGCCGAATCCAGTGGCCCCTGGTTCTACGCGCAACTGCCGCCCGGCGACTACAGCGTGGAGGTCACCCCCACCGGGCTGAGAGGCGAAGACCAGACCCAGCGCAAGGTCGGTGCGTCTCGATGGCTCAAACCACTCGCAGATGGATTTCTACTGGAACAAATAGGGGCTGTTCGCTGGCGCCCTGATCCGGGCGCCGCTGTGTGACGGCGTTGGGTGCGGTGAACCGATGTCGAAGCCGTGCCCATCCGCCGAGTGCGTGGGTATTCCGGCAATCCGCCGGGTGAGTGATCAACAAGTGGAGGAATCGTTATGTGCAGGACTTACTCAATTCGGTACGCCACCATGGCCGCGCTGGCGCTGGGGCTACTCATCATCCTCTGGGGGCAGGCCTGGGCGGCGCCGGACGCCGCGGACGTGCTCGAGGTGAAGGTGCTGGATGCGCAGGTACAGCAAGGCGATGGGGAACGCTTCGACGTCTCTTATCGCATGGAAGTCCTCTCGGTCATACGCGCGGCTTCCCGCGTGCAGCCGGGCGAGACCGTCGTCGTGCGCGCCTATGGACAGAGCAAGCAGGCCCTGGAACGGGGCTGGATGGGCACCGCCTACCTGAATCCTGACCGGAACGCCGCCGGCCCCGACGGCGGGCGCCAATTCGTGCTTGCAGCACCAGGCGAGGGCTTGGTGGACCTTCCCCCAGCACCCCCGTCATTGACGTTCACTCGGGAAGTCCCGGCAGCGGGTCAGTGAGTTGCCAACCCGTCGGCGGCGTGGTCGGCCCCACGCCCCGCGGACGCGCCGGATCGTCGATGCCGGGGCCTTAGGCGATTTCTGTCAACAAACATACCGCCTGGCTTGTCTTTTCGCCCGCCTTCGGTGTCGCGACAGCGGGCACATAGTTCGACTATGCACCCGCTGCCGCTCCTTGAAGGCGAACCAAAATCCTGCGCCATTCGGTATCTTTGTTTCCGGCAATCGCCTTACCGGGATCGGCCACGGGTGACAGCGGATGGCATCGAGCAAACCGGCTTGGCGATCCCGTTGATCGACGACCGCCAGGAACACGCGGTCGAGGTGAAACTCCATACCGCATGAGGAGAGTCCAGATGAGCACAAGCAGCACGCCTGCTCAAGCGCACAAAATCCATCCGCTGACGCGTCGGATCGCGGAATCCGTGGCGGCCCGCGCTTCGCAGGTGAAGGCCTTAATCCGCGAACGCCGAAAGATTGCCCTGACCTTCAGGCGGACGCAGGACGAACGCGACCGCGCCGAGCTTGAGCACATCGACCACGAACTCGCGCAACACCAGATCGACATCCCGGCCATCCAGGAACAGGTTGCGATGAGAAAACAAGGCATTCGTGAGCCCGTCATCCGCCGGGCGGAATGACATCGAATCGACACCCGCGCCCTCCCTCTCGCCTCAACCCAGGACGTTCCGCCATGACCGCCGGCCCCCTCACACCCGAACTGCTCGATAAGATGGACGCCTACTGGCGTGCCGCCAACTATCTGTCGGTCGCGCAAATCTATCTCCTCGACAACCCGCTCTTGAAGCGGCCACTGATGCTCGCCGATGTGAAGCACATGCTGCTCGGGCACTGGGGGACGACGCCGGGGCAGAACTTCATCTATGTCCACCTCAATTCCCCGAAAGGCTGGACCGGCCCGAAGTGGGTCGATGGTCTTCCAATTGAAGGCAGCTTCCGCGCGCATCAGGTGCCCATTGCCGTGGACGCGGACCACCCCGAGCACCTGCAACTGCTGGAAGACTGGCTCAAGAGCTACCGGCCGGAGGAGTTGTTCGATGGGCAGGGCCGACTGCGACCGGAGCTGGCCGAGCTGAAGATCCGCGTCGTCAACGTCGTCGACCTGTTCAAGCTGGAGACGCCCAGCGAGCACGCCCACGGCTTGAGCGACGCCGATTTCGACGCGCTGTTTACGACGAACAAGCCGGTCATCTTTGCGTTCCATGGCTACCCCTGGCTGATCCACCGACTGACCTATCGGCGCACCAATCACGCCAACTTCCATGTCCGCGGCTACAAGGAAGAGGGCACCATCACCACGCCCTTCGACATGCGCGTGCTGAACGATCTGGACCGCTTCCACCTCGTCAGGACGCGATCGACCGCCTGCCGCAGATCGGCGCCGCTGGCATCGACCTGAAGCAACTGGTCGCAAGACAAGCTGATCGAGCACAGGCACTACATCGCAAAACACGGCGCAGGATCTACCGGAGATCCGCAACTGGATGTGGCCGGGGTGACAGCGCCATGGCTTTGCCGCGGGATGAGGTTATGTGTGCAGGCGCTCTTGCTCGGATGCCTGTACCTCGCGGTCATCTCTTCGGGGGTCATCTCCTCGGTCGTGGCGCAGGAACCGGTCGGCACGGGAAACGAGCCGCACAAACCCATCAGCCCCGCAAAAGAAGAGCTCTCGCTGGCACCCGCGAAGGTTGATGTCAAACCCGTCGCGCAAGACGAAGAGATCCGCAAGCGGCTCCAAACCGTGTTGGACGCCACCGACTGGTTCACCGACCCGCAGGTCCGGGTCGAGGAAGGCGTCGTCTTTCTCAGCGGTCAGGTGGAGTCCGATGAGCTTAGAAAATGGGCTGGGGATCTGGCACGCAATACTCAGGACGTCGTCGCCGTCGCCAACCGGATTGAGGTGCCCCAACCGTCGGCTTGGGATTTCCGCCAGACGTCGAGCGGTATCGCTGCACTCTGGCGCGACTTCATCCGCGCGATGCCGTTCCTGCTTTTCGGACTGCTCATCCTGGCACTGTCGGTGGGGACCGCTGTGTTGGCGACACGAGGCGTCCGAGCATTACTCCGCCAAAGGATTCGGACGAAACTCCTGCAGAATGTGATCGCGCGTGCGGCAGGCGGGTTCGTTGTCCTCTGTGGCGTCTATCTCATTCTCAGGGTCTCCGGCCTGACGCAACTGGCATTGACGCTGGTCGGAGGTACCGGTCTGATCGGCCTGGTCCTTGGTATCGCCTTCCGCGACATCACCGAGAACTTCCTGTCCAGCATCTTCCTGAGCATCCAGCGGCCATTCGAGACGGGCGACCTGGTCGAGATCTCCGGCGTGACCGGTTATGTGCAGCAGTTGAACATGCGCACAACCATCTTGATGACCCTCGACGGCAACCTCGCGCAGATACCAAATGCCAGCGTTTACAAGAGCATCCTCAGCAACTTCACGACCAACGCCAACCGGCGCGAGGACTTTGTCGTCGGCATCGGCTACGACGATGCGATCAACGAGGCCCAGGAGATTGCGCGCAAGGTGCTGGCGGACCACCCAGCCGTGCTGAACGACCCGGAGCCCTCGGTACTGGCGGACAGCCTCGGCAGCGCAACGGTGAATCTGCGCGTCTACTTTTGGCTCAACGGGCGCGAGCACAGCTGGCTGAAGGTGCGCTCTTCGGTCATCCGGCTGGTGAAGCTCGCCTTTCAGAACCAGGGCATCTCGATGCCCGACGAGGCCCGAGAGGTCGTCTTCCCTCAAGGCGTCCCCGTGACCATGCGCGCCGAGAAACCGACGGACGCGCAGGGTGCAGCAACCGCAAAGCGGCTCCCCGCCGAATCGCGGCACCAAGACCTCGACGTGGTGTCGACGAAAGCGGAAGCGGGTTTGTACAGCGAATCGAGCGTCATCGAGGAGCAGGCACGGGAGGCAAGACCATTGAAGGAAGGGGAAAATCTCTTGCCTGCGGCGTCCGGCACAGCTGCCTTCGAGCAGCGCACGAAAGAAGCAAGGCCATAGCACAGGGGGTCTGCCGCTTTCTTGCGGTGGTGACGGCGACAAAGATTGGCGGCTATGTGCGTTAGCAGACGGACGGCGCCCCTGATTGTCCGTATCGTTGAGTCGTCTGGGTTCAACCTAGAAACGGCAGTTGGACGGCCCCCAGGGTGCGTGCCGCGTGGTGTCTGGCGAGGCACGACGAGGCGGAATAGTCGTTCTATTCCAACGAGTCGTAACAAAGCCAGGCGCCGCGCGGTGCGTGCCCTGGGGGTCGTAGCGCCCTTCACCTAAGAGGTGAGCCCGCAGCAACCATGTTAGCGCTTTGAAAACAAGTGCTTGTATCGGGCGCATAGCGGTCAACTGCCGTTTCTAGGTTCAAGCGCCGACGACGGCCCCATGGCGGCACCCCGCCATGCGCAACGGCCGTGCGGTCTTGGCCCAGAGAACCCTGTTCCGGCATGGGTTGCCGGTACAGAACCCAAAATCCCGTCCAAATAGAGGCAGTCATCGTGAAATTAATCGAAATCGTCAGTACCGCGTTGGTGATAGGGACGTTGTTTGTCGCACTGCCCGGTTGCGAGCAGCAGAAGGGTCCCGCAGAGAATGCCGGCGAAACCATTGACAATGCCGTAGAAGGCGCGGGTCAGAAGGTGGAAGAGGCCGGCGATAGCGTTCAGGATGCGACAACACCGGGCAACAACTAACTCGCAACAGCCAAGCCACCGCCTTTGGCGGTGGGCTCCAGTTTCGCGCGCGAGCTCAAAAAGATCAGGAATCGAGCTCAAGCCAGATCTCATTTCGTCGCAAGAACCAGGGCTTCCAGGGCGGATCATAGCGAGCCCACATGGGCTCGCCATGCCAGGTAAGGCCGCTCTGTGCAAGGGCGTCTTGCAGCGTCTTCAAGTGTTCCTCATAGCTGCGCTGTGACCAGGTACCAGAGTAGCGAATGACGGCGATGGTTCTAGCCGGCATCGCGCGGAGCGTCACGCGCGAGTCAGTCGGCTCCGGCAGGGTCTCCAGCGTCCATTCTCGGGGCATCGCGAACTGGATGAGGTAACCACCAGCGCTGGCGCTTTGCGCCACCGGTGCCGTCATCGCGATCTTTGTCGGCGTCTGCGCGACCGGAGCGGTCATCTCGATGCGGCGTGAGCCTTTGTTTCCGCCGAAGATGTATCCGGCCAGGATGCGAAAGCCCCGGTTCCCGGCCTCCTTGGCAGCCGCATCGACTTGGGTTTCCGCCACCAGATACGGCTCATAGCGACGGACTTCAAAGACGTCGTTCGCGCGCACGACGGTGTATGGCGGCTCGTCGATGGCCATGGCATGACTCCAAACCAGGCAGAAGATGAAGGCAGTGAGGAATCGAAAACGGATCATCGAAGTACTCCGGACAATGGCGCAGTCAGCCTTGGTTCGAACGACCAGCGGCAGGATCGGGTCATCCTCGGCGTGCGGCGTCCAGGCGAGGTCGGTCAACCCGATGTGCTGGCTGGTGAGCAACCGGCGGTGTCGCCATGGCGGACGAGGCAGACCTTCATGCTCGGAGTCCCGCGGCATCCATCGCGCGCGGCGGCCTGTGTCGCGGCACCGTTGCGGGGCGCCCGACTCGTGGGCCAGACACCACGATAACGCCCCGATCATGACCGCACCTCACCCTGCTCGTGGACCCATCGGCTCATGCTGACGGGCGCCTTCAGCACCACACCGCCGACGGTACGCCCAAATCGTCGGCAATGACCGGACACTTGCCTGGAGGAGAAAGAATACCGCGCCCGGACCTCACTGAGTGTCTCGTAGTTCGCTTGCCCTTTGGCAATGATCAGCGCGCTTGCGCGAATTGTCTCGAAACGCCGCGCGCAGCGATCAAGCAGGTGCACATGCCATCAAAATCCTCCGGAAAATCGCGCGTGATTGGACCAACCCCAGCGGCAGGTTTCATCCCGTTCCACACCAACGCAAGGCGTCGGGTGACGGCCCGGCTCTATCTGGCAGCGTCGCTGGGGCCGATCAAGCAGCGCCACCGAACCGGCATCCACACCGGCCATGATGGCCATCGCCAGTGCTCCCCGGTAGTCCAATGCCATTAAGTAGCGAGCAGTGGAAACGCTTTGTGGGAGCGGCTTCAAGCCGCGACTCGGCTCGCGCGCAGAGCGTCGCGGCGCCACGAACGCGGCATCCACACCGGCCTAATGGCCATCGCCATTGCTCCCCGGTAGTCCACATCACGCCATCTGACTAATGGTCCTGCGAAAGCGATTGAGCGCGATGGTGAAGAGCACCGCGCCGATCAGGAGCAATGTGAGGAACTGCGGCCAGACGACCGCAAGGCCGGCGCCGCGGAACAGGATGGCCTGGCTGGCTGCGACGAAGTGGGTGGTGGGGGCGGCGAGCATCAGGTTCTGCACCAACTCCGGCATGCTCTCGCGCGGGGTCGAGTTGCCCGAGAGCAATTGCAGCGGCAGCAGGACCAGCACCGCGAGCATGCCGAACTGCGGCATCGAGCGCGCCAGCGTGGCCATGAAGATGGCCATCGATGTCGTGGCGAACAGATGCAGCCCGGCGGCGACCAGGAACAGCGCCAACGAGCCCGCGATCGGCACCCGCAGGATGCCCTGCACGACGAACACCAGCGCAATGGTCGCGGCCAGCAGCACCACCAGGCCCATCGACCAGACCTTGGACAGCATGATCTCGGCGGGCGTCACCGGCATGGCCAGCAGGTGGTCGATGGTGCCGTGCTCGCGCTCGCGGATGAGTGCCGCGCCGGTCAGGATGACCGACAGCATGGTGACGTTGTTGATGATCTCCATCAGGGCGCCGAACCAGGACTGCTCCAGGTTGGGATTGAAGCGTGCGCGCAGGGCCAGCTCCACCGGCCATTCGGGGCTGGCGCGGTAACGCTGGACGAATTCGTTGACCTCGCCCAACACCATCTGCTGCACATAGCTGCTGCCGGTGAAGGCCTGGCTCATGCGCGTGGCATCGACGTTGAGCTGGATCGCTGGCGAGCGGCCGGCCAGCACATCGCGCTGGAAGTCGGGCGGAATGTCCAGCACGAAGGTGTAGTCCCCGGCATCCATGCCGGCATCGATGCGGTCCAGCGGGATCATCGCCGGGGGATTGAAGCGCGGCGGGTAGAAGGCGGTGGCGATGCGGATCGAGAGCGGCGAGGCATCCTCATCGACAATGGCGATCGGCGCCTTGTGCAGGGTCTCCGGCATCGCCGTGGCCGCGACATAGATCGACACCGTGAAGGTGTAGGCAATCAACACCAGCATCATCGGGTCGCGAGCCAGGCTCCACAGCTCCTTGATCCCCAGGCGGTAAATCGTCGCGGCATGCGACATGCTCAGGTCTCCTGCTTCTTCAACAGGAGGATCGACAGCCCCAGGATCACCGGCACGGCCAGTGCCAGCGGCCAGAACGCGGGTTCGAGGCCGACGAAGTCCAACCCCTTGTTGAAGACACCGCGGCTGATGGTCAGGAAGTAGGTGGCCGGGTAGACCTGGCCGATGAGATAGCCCACCCCTTCGAGCGAGGACACCGGGTTCAGCATCCCGGCGAACTGCACGGCCGGGATGATGGTGCCGATCATGGCCACGAACATCGCCGCGATCTGGCTGCGGGTAAAGGTAGATGCGAACAGGCCGAAGCCGGTCGAGAAGATCACGAAGAGCAGCGCCCCCGCCGTCAGTGCCAGCAGGCTGCCCTTGACCGGCACGCCGAAGACCGTGACGGCCAACAGCGTCATCAGCGCGAAGTTCAGCATCGCCAGCACCACATAGGGCAACTGCTTGCCGAGCAGGAACTCGCTGCGGGTGACCGGGGTGACGTAGAGATTGATGATCGAGCCGAGTTCCTTCTCGCGCACCACCGACAGCGCGGTCAGCATCGCCGGGATCATCAGCAGGAGCATCGGGATGACCGCCGGGACCATCGCCGGCAGGCTCCTAACGTCGGGGTTGTAGCGAAAGCGCGTCGCGATTGTGGCCGGGCCGGCTGCTGCGTCCTGACCGAGCCGGTGCGTCGCCTGGTCTTGCAGCCAGCCCTGGTGCATGCCGAGCACATAGCCGCGCACGGTCTCGGCGCGCACCGGCATGGCGCCGTCCACCCAGGCGCCGATCTGCACCTGATGCCCGCGCGCCAGGTCGCGGGCGAAGCCGTGTGGGATCTCGATCGCCAGCGCGAGTTCGCCAGCGCGCATGCGCCGGTCCAGGTCCGCGTCATCTGTGATCGGCGCATGTTCGATAAAGTAGCGCGAGCCCGCCAGGTTCAGCGCGTAGTTGCGGCTCAACCCGGTCTGGTCCCGGTCGAGCACCGCGTAGCTGAGGTCCTCCACATCCAGGCTGATCCCGTAGCCGAAGACAAACATCAGGATGGCCGTGCCCAGCAGCGCCATGGTGGCGCGCATTGGGTCGCGTTGCAGCCGGCGTGCATCAGCGCGATGCGGTCGCAACGCCCGGCCTCGTTCATGAAGTGGGTGGAGATGAAGATCGTGACCTGATCATTGCGGGCCAGATCGATCATCAGTTGCCACAGGCTGTCGCGCGCGATCGGGTCCACGCCCGAGGTCGGCTCGTCCAGGATCAGCAGTTCCGGTCGATGCACCATGGCAACCGCCAGCGACAGGCGCTGGCGGATACCCAGCGGCAGCCGGTCGGGCAGTGCGTCCACCGACGCCTCCAGGCCGAAGCGGCGAATCATCTCCGCCACCCGCGCCGGGATAGTGGCCGGCGGCAGTTGGAACAGACGCGCGTGCAGCACCAGATTCTGGCGCACCGTCAGCTCGGAGTAGAGCGAGAAGCTCTGCGACATATAGCCCACGCGCCGGCGACGTGGCGATGTCCTTGGGGTCGACCGGGGCGCCGAACAGCGATGCACTGCCCTCGCTCGCCGGCAGCAGGCCGGTCAGCATCTTCATGGTGGTGGACTTGCCGCAGCCGTTGGAGCCGATGAAGCCGAAGATCTCGCCCTGGCGGATGGCAAGATTGACATGATCGACCGCGGTGAAATCACCGAAGCGCTTGGTCAGGTCCTTGGCCGCGATGGCGATCTCGGTCTGGTCGCCAGCGACCAGCGGCGGGATGCTGACCGCCTGGTGGCCCTGCTGCAGCGCCTCCGGCAGCAGTGCGATGAAGGCGGCATCGAGCGAGTCGGTCCCGGTGCGCGCCAGCAGCTCGGCCGGCGTGCCGGTGGCCAGCACGCGGCCGGCGTTCATCGCCACCAGCCAGTCGAAGCCCTGGGCCTCGTCCATGTAGGCGGTGGCCACGATCACGCTCATGCCGGGGCGCGCCTCGAGCCGCGCTCGTCCTGAGCCGAGTCGTCCTAGCGAGTCGACGGACCTTATGCGCGCGATCAGGTCCCAGAACTGGGCGCGGGCGAGTGGATCCACACCGGTGGTCGGCTCATCCAGGATCAACAGGTCCGGGTCGTGAATCAGCGCGCAGCACAGGGCGAGCTTCTGTTTCATGCCACCGGAGAGCTTGCCAGCCGGCCGCGCCAGGAACGGAGTCAGGCCGGTGTCGCGGGTGAGCTCGTCGATGCGGCGGCGGCGCTCGGCGGCCTGGTGGCCGAACAGCCGACCGAAGAACTGCAGGTTCTCCTCCACCGACAGGGTCGGATAGAGGTTCTTGCCCAGCCCTTGGGGCATGTAGGCGATATGCGGACAGACGCGACGGCGATGACGGCGGCTGCCCATGTCACCGGCCAGGGCATGCACGCTGCCCTGCTGCACGGCACGGTCCCCGGCGAGCAGCGCCAAGAGGCTCGACTTGCCCACGCCGTCCGGGCCGAGCAGTCCGACCATGCGCCCGGCTGGGATCTCCAGGCTGATGTCGGCCAGCGCCACGACCTTGCCATAGCGCAGACTGACGTCGACCAGACTGGCCACTGGTTTGGGTGCATCCCGGCCTGGTGGATCGATCAGTGGAAGCGCGTTCTGCTGGCGCTCAATCCGGAACCTTGATCGCCAGATCAGCCGGCCACGCCGCCTGCGCGTCGAGCTTGAGCCAGGCCATGCCCGGCAGGCCGGTCTTGACCAACTTCAAGTGCCTTTGCAGCAGCGCAGGGTCAATCTGTGCCTTGACGCGGAACATCAGCTTCTGCCGCTCGCTGGCCGTCTCCACCGTCTTGGGCGTGAACTGGGCCGTGCTGGCAACATAGGACACCCGCGCCGGAATCACGTACTGCGGCGCGGCATCAAGCACGATATGCACCTCGCTGCCCAGCGCCACCCGGCCGACCACCGTCTCGGGCAGGAAGAAGGTCATGTAGACATCGCTCAAATCGACCAGGTTGAGCACCTTGCCGCCGCTGGCCAGCACCTCGCCTGGCTGCGCGATGCGGTATTGCACGCGCCCGGCGCGCGGGGATTTGAGCAGACTGTCCTCGATATCGGCCTCGACGCGGGCAACCGTCGCCTCGCTCGCCTCGACCCCGGAGTTGGCGCCGACCACCGCGGCCTGCGCGGCCGTGATCGCCGCCTGCGTGGCAGTCACCTGAGCCTCCGCACCGGCCAGCGTGGCCTCGGCGCCATGCACGCTGGCGCGGTCGTCATCGAGCACCTGGCGGGTCGTCATCCCCTTGCCGGACAGCGTCTCGGAACGCGCATAGCGCCGCTGCGCCGCATCCAGCTCGCTCTCGCGCTGCCCCACCAGGGCCTGCGCGGCGAGCGTATCGCTCTCGCGCACGGCGACCTGCGCCTTAGCGCTGGCAACGGCGGTAACGGCCTGACGGGACAGCGCCATGGCCTCGTCATGCTGGGCGTCGAGCACCGCGATGCGCATCTGCGCCAGCGGCTGACCCACCTCCACGAAATCGCCCTCGTTGACCATGATCTCCTGCACCCGCCCGGCGAGCTTGGTGGCAACATCGATCTCGGTGGCCTCATGCGCCGATTGCCCTTGACGAAGCCGACGCCTGGGCCGGAAGGCTGCAAGGCCACCCAGGCGAAGACGGCGATCGCCGCGGCAGCGGCCACGGCGACCGCTAAGAGCAGCCGCTTTTTGATTT
>CAVPHF010000007.1:0-177383 GCA_963704155.1 uncultured Gammaproteobacteria bacterium | reverse complement strand
CCGTGTATCCTCGGCCATGCAATATGGCGCCGCCAGCGGCGAAAATACTTGCATGCATTCACGTATGCTCGCAGATATACCGAAGAAAACGCGCGTAACCGCGGCCAACGCAGCTTCGCAGCCGAGCGCTTCCGCAACACCAACCCGGCCGCGGGTTGACCTCCGATCTCAAGGATCTGTCGCTTGGGCCGATACGGCCCCAACGCGTTGAGAGACTAGGTTAATTCATGCGGCGAGCGCAGCGTTGACGCTAACGCTTCCAACGTCTATTTCAGAGAGTCGATCAGCCAGGCGAAGCCGACCCCCTAGACGGCGAGAGGCTCTCACAGACCCAATCCGGAACGACCTCGATACGCTGGTCCTGAGGCAGCCCCGGCAGACGCACCCGGCGCCATCCTGCGAGATCCGGGACGCAGACCGCCTGGTCTCGGACAAAATGGATCTCGGGCTCGACCAGAATTCGCCAGCCACCGGGGCCGCCCCGACCGCGGACGAACGGACCGCACAGCTCTATCTGCAGTGCGGACTCGACGCCGATATGGAGCCCAGAAGGCCGCGGCTGCGTGTGGAGTTGGCCGTTGAGGATCTCCCCTTTGAGCGACTCCGGCAACGCCGTCAGCCAATCTTAGGGGGAGAAAGTGTGCCGACAGCTACGCCAGATCAAACCGATCTGCATTCATGACCTTCGTCCATGCGGCCACGAAGTCCTGAACGAACTTTTCCTTGTTGTCATCCTGCGCATAGACCTCCGTATAGGCGCGCAGGATCGCGTTGGAGCCGAAGACGAGATCGACCCGGGTTGCCGTCCACTTGACGCCGCCGGTCTTGCGGTCACGGATCTCGTACAGGTTGTTGCCGGCCGGCTCCCAGCGGTAGGCCATGTCAGTCAGGTTGACGAAGAAGTCGTTCGTCAATGCTCCTTCGCGATCGGTGAGGACGCCGTGCTTAGTGCCTCCGTGATTGGTGCCCAGGACACGCATGCCGCCGACCAGCACCGTCATCTCGGGGGCGGTAAGCCCCATCAACTGGGTGCGGTCGAGCATCAACTCCTCGGCGCTGACGGCGTAGTCCTTTTTCAGCCAGTTGCGATAGCCGTCGTGGATCGGCTCCAGCGGCTCGAATGACTCGGCATCCGTCATCTCGGCGGTGGCGTCGCCGCGGCCCGGCGCAAAGGGAACGCTGATGACGACGCCGGCTGCCTTGGCCGCCTGCTCGATACCGACATTGCCGGCCAGCACGATGACATCGGCCGCGCTTGCGCCGGTCGCAGAGGCAATATCCTCTAGCACGCCGAGCACCTTGGCTAGCCGCTCTGGCTCATTGCCCTCCCAGTCCTTCTGCGGCGCCAGGCGAATGCGCGCACCATTGGCACCACCGCGCATATCCGAGCCGCGGAAGGTCCGGGCGCTATCCCAGGCGGTTGCGACCATCTCGCCGATAGTCAGGCCGCTGGCAGCGATCCTGGCCTTCACAGCGTCGACGTCATAGGCGGTGGGACCTGCGGGCACCGGGTCCTGCCAAAGGAGGTCTTCCGGCGGAACATCGGGGCCGATGTAGCGCCCCTTCGGCCCCATGTCGCGATGCGTCAGCTTAAACCAGGCACGCGCGAAGACCTCCGACAGATAGTCAGGATCCTGGTGGAACCGCTCGGAGATCTCCCGATACACCGGGTCCATCTTCATCGCCATGTCGGCGTCGGTCATGATCGGCTCGTAGCGGATCGAGGGGTCTTCGACGTCGACGGGCTTGTCCTCTTCCTTGATGTTCACGGGCTGCCACTGCCAGGCGCCGGCCGGGCTCTTCTTCAGCTCCCAATCATGCTCGAGCAGCATGGCGAAATAGCCGCTGTCCCATTGCGTAGGATGGGTCGTCCAGGCACCCTCGAGACCACTGCTCACGGTGTCGCGGCCGATGCCGCGGGTTGTCTTGTTCTGCCAGCCAAGGCCCTGCTCTTCCAGTTCGGCCGCTTCGGGAACCGGCCCCAGCAGGCCGGCATCGCCGTTGCCGTGGCACTTGCCGACCGTATGACCGCCGGCGGTCAGCGCGACGGTTTCCTCGTCGTTCATCGCCATGCGAGCAAAGGTCTCGCGCACGTCCTTCGCGGTTCGCAACGGATCGGGATTGCCGTCCACGCCTTCCGGGTTGACGTAGATCAGACCCATCATCACGGCGGCCAGCGGGTTTTCCAGTTCCCGCTCGCCGGAGTAACGGCTATCGGGGTTGTCGCTGGGTGCCAGCCACTCCTTCTCCGAGCCCCAGTAGGTGTCCTTCTCCGGATGCCAGATATCCTCGCGGCCAAAGGCGAACCCGAAGGTCTTCAGCCCCATCGACTCGTAGGCCATGGTGCCGGCGAGAATGATCAGGTCGGCCCAGCTGATCTTGTTGCCGTACTTCTTCTTGACGGGCCAAAGCAGACGGCGCGCCTTGTCCAGGTTGACGTTGTCGGGCCAGCTGTTGATCGGGGCGAAACGCTGGTTGCCGGTGCCGCCGCCGCCGCGACCGTCGGCGATCCGATAGCTGCCGGCGGCGTGCCACGCCATTCGGATCATCAGACCGCCGTAATGTCCCCAGTCTGCCGGCCACCAGGCCTGGCTTTCGGTCATCAGGGCGCGCAGGTCTTTCTTGAGCGCCTCGACGTCGAGTTTCTTGACCTCTTCACGATAGTTGAAGCCCTCCCCCATTGGATTGGTTTTGGTGTCGTGCTGATGCAGGATGTCGAGGTCTAGTGCATTCGGCCACCAGGCCATGTTCGATGTTCCGGCAGCCGTATTTCCGCCGTGCATCACAGGGCATTTGCCGGCAGTCGTCATCACATCTGTTCCCATCTTTGCCTCCGATCGTGGTGTGTTGGGCTGGAACTTTTGTGTCTATGGTGCTGGTCCAGCGTAAGGTGAGGCTAGACGCAGCGGACGCGCGCGTCCAATCGCTTTGCCGCATTCCGACGATCCGTCATATCTATTGCGGTCAGCCGCAGCCGAACAGCTAGCGGGCGGAGTTGGCCCCGGCCTGTTGCTTGCCACCAGCGTGCCCGGCGCATCGTTCTCGACCTCGGCCGGGACGGCGCTTTTTGCTGGATTGCGCTCGGCTTTGGGTGCGCATGATGGCGCCAATGGGTTGTGGCTGGCGGAAGGCTCGGGCGAATCCCGCCCTACTCCGCGCGCGGGATGCCGGGGGGCGCGGGCCTAAAGACCCGCTAGGGAACTTGCTTGACGTCCTGCTGCTCCTTGCCCTGGCTGTAGGGTAGGTAGAACGCGATCAGACGCTCGCGGTAGTCGGGATGATCGGTCGAGGTCGCGCGAAAGATCTCGGTTTCGCACATGGCCTGGTACCAGCCGTGGTAACGCGGCCAGGCGGCCCCGGTGCCGGGCAGCGCGAAATCCCGATAGTGGCCAAGCAGGACATCGATCCGATACGCGAACGGGATCATCAGTAGATCGATGGCGCCGAGGGCTGTGCCGGCGAAGAACGGCCCCTGCGGCGACATTGCCTCGCTCAGCTCGTGAACACCCGCAGTCAGTGCGTCGCGCGCGTCGTCGCGCTTGCGACCGGGCTTCTGCGCATCCAAGAACCGATAGAGAGAGGGGACGATCCGCTCGTTGATGTGCTCGATCCAGAAGCGGCATTCAGCCCGCTGATCCGGGTCGTTGGGAAACAGCGGGTTGCCGCCGGGGGCGCGCTCGTCCAGGTACTCGACCACACGGGTGGAGTCGATCACGGTGATCGACCTGCCTCCCTTTGCGGTGGGCGCAACGAGCACCGGGACCTTGCCTCGGTTGCGGGAGATACCCAGCCACCATGGCGACGCGCGATAGGGGTCCACCTCCACGTAGTCGAACGCGATCCCCTTGTGCAGCAGCGTCATCCAGGCGCGCTGTGCGAACGGACAGTACCAGGCGGAGTAGAGCTTCATCGGCCCGTCGGTTGGGTGTTCTTGCGGCGTGTCCATGATCTGCTCAGCTCTGCTCAACGCTTCGGCAGCGCGTCGTCGACATCGATGATGCGGCGGTCATAAAAGAAGTGCGCATCCGACTGAAGCGCCTCCGGCAACTGGTCGTTATTGCACTTGCGGATCAGCAGTTGGGAGACCAGACGCCAGCCCATCGCGTTGGTGTTGTAGAGGGTCTCGCCGCAATGCTTGCAGAAGACCCGGGTCATCTCCAGCGTCGGGTACTTGTATTCGACCGCGTGCTCCGCGCCCGAGACCACACGGACATTGTCGGCGTCCCAGGCGGTGACCGAGTGGTAGGGCACGTCGAGCAGGGCGCGGCAGTCCTCGCAGTGGCAGAAGGCGTGCACCTTAGGCGTGCCCGTCATCTCCAGCTCGATGGCGCCGCAGTCGCAATGGACGTGATATGGGTTGGTCATGCGGGGTTCTCCTGAAAGTCTTTGCCCAGATGGGCCGCGAAGCGCACCAGATCATTATCGATGTCGGGGTTTTTTATGACGTCGTACAGACGAAGGTCTCGATGGGCTCCATGCCGAAGAACCGGAAGTTCATGTGCATCGGGAAAAGCAGGTCATCGACCGAGCGACCTTGGAACAGGTGCTGGTCCGGGTCGTCGAAGGCGTCTCTGGGCACATTGAAGGTGAGCGACAGGATGTAGCGCTTGCCGGTCAGCGTTCCGCCGGAGCCATACTGCTAAGGCTCATGGGCGTTGATGATCACGACGTTCAGCATCGGTCGGGTCCCCAGAGTGAAAAGCAATAGTGGAACGATGGCGGCATGCTGCTACACTTAGTAACCAAGTTCAACCAGTATACTTTTGGTAACTATGAAGGCCGCCAAAGCCATCGTCGAGCTGCAACCCGACGGGCGCAAGACCGTCTTCAACGCCTGTACCGAGCCCTGCCCGATCGAGCGGGGGATGCGCATCATCGGCGGCAAGTGGAAGGGCTCCATCCTCTGGCACCTTCAGGACGGTCCGGTGCGCTTCAACGATTTGGCGCGACAGCTCGGCGGCGCCAGCAAGAAGATGGTCACGCAGCGACTGAAGGAGATGGAGGAACTCGGGCTCGTAAAGCGTGCAGTGCTCAGCACCCGGCCCATCGCCGTCACCTACGAGATCACCGACTTCGGCAGGTCATCCTTGACCGTGCTGGAGCAACTCAAAGACTGGGCGGAAGCAAACGGGCTCTAAGAGCGCGACAGGGTTCACTCTGGCCGAACGGCGGCGCCGAGCCGAAGCCCGCCGCTTAGCGCAGCGTCTGACGCGATCCGCTACAGGGAAACGATTCCGCCACCTAGATACTTCCGCCAGCATTACTGGGGAGGCACTGGCTCCCGCTCTAAGCGGGCACGGTCCCATCCGGCCGAGTCCGCCGCAGCCTCGTAGGTGCTCTGAAGGAAGGCCAAAAGCCAGCGCTGCTGACCTCCTGATTGTAGGCCTCACGCGTGACGGCATCCGGCAGATGAGGGATCGCCCCAGGGTGCGGCGGCGCGGGTCTGCCGGAGAATCGAGTCACGGCCAGGTCGTTGCTGCCTGAATAGATATCTCGAGTTTGCCGGCCGAGGAGCCGCTTGGTGGGGCAAGCACCGGAATCCGGCGCGTAGCACGCTGGGCCAGCGGCTCGCCAGTCGAAAAGCGGCTTCTTGCCCCATCCGGGGATGACAACTAGCATCCTCGTACGCATCACCATCCTGATGGGAACGTCGACATGATCAAACCGCGACAACACTCAGCGTGGCACGGCGCCCTGACCCTGCTCGTCATGCCGACGTTGGCGCCGGTTGTCTCCGCAGAGCGGACACGCGGAAGCGGTGCTGCGTTTCCGGCCCGAATCAGGCGGCGCTTTCCACCTGCCGCCGTACCGCTCTCCGAGGCATCGGCACGCTGATGTTCACCCTCGACCGGGCCACCAAGCGCTATGGGTCGCAGGTCGCGCTTGATGATGTCACCTTGGCCTTCTCGAAGGGCGGTACAACGGCGCTGATCGGTCCGTCCGGGTGCGGCAAGTCGACCTTGCTGCGCACGCTGATCGGACTGATCGAGCCTGAGAGCGGCAGTATCCTGTTCGACGGCCTGCCGCTTGCGCCCGACATGATCCGCGACGCGCGAAGGCGCATGGGTTATGTCATCCAGCAGGGCGGTCTGTTTCCGCACATGACCGCACGCGAGAACGTGACCCTGATGGCGTCGCATCTTGGCTGGAGCCGAGGCCGGATCGAACCGCGCCTGGCCGAGCTGGCGGAACTGACCCATTTTCCGCTCGACGGCCTCGAGCGTTATCCGCTGGAGCTCTCCGGCGGCCAGAACCAGCGCGTTAGCCTGATGCGGGCGTTGATGTTGGACCCGGAAGTGCTGTTGCTGGACGAGCCGCTCGGTGCGCTGGACCCGATGATCCGCTACGAGCTGCAAGGCGACCTGAAGCAGCTGTTCGCGGCACTCGGCAAGACGGTGATCATCGTGACCCACGACCTGGCAGAGGCGGCCTTCCTGGCTGAGACGATCGTGCTGATGCGTGACGGCCATGTGGTTCAGGCCGGCACGCTGCGTGACATGGTCGAGACGCCCGCCGAACCGTTCGTCGAGCAATTCATCCGCGCCCAGCGAAGCCATCTGGACGACCTAGAGCCCGCCCGGATTGGTCTGAGCCTGGCGCCCCGTGACATACGGCCACCAACCGGCTGAAGACCTGATCTGCAGGGGCCGATAACAGATGAAACAGCCGTCCTTGCGTGCCCTGCTCCGCTTGTCGGCGCTGCTGGCGCTCGGCCTGCTCGTCGGCTGCGGCCGCCCAGACGGCGAGGTGGTGGTCGGCAGCAAGAAGTTCACCGAGGGCATCATCCTCGGCGAGGTGCTCGGCGGTCTGCTCGACGACGCGGGTATCCCGGTTCGCCACCGGCGCGCGCTGGGCGGCACGCGGATCGTCTACAACGCCTTGGTCAACGGCGAGATCGATGCCTATGTCGAATACACCGGCACGCTGCGCCATGAGCTCTTCGCGGGCAGCCAGGGCGCCGGCGGGTCCGTGACAGACAGGGGCGAGGACCCGGTCGGCGAGGTCGAGGATCTGCGCGCCCTGCTCGCCCATGACGCTGTCGTTCTGGCCGGCTCGGTCGGCTTCGAAAACAATTTCGCGCTCGGCATGGCGGAGACGCGTGCAGCGGAACTCGGTATTGAACGGATCTCGCAGCTCAGCGCGCATCCGACCCTGCGTCTGCGCTTCGGCAACGAGTTCATGGATCGCGCCGACGGCTGGCCCGGTCTGCGCGACGCCTATGGACTTCCGCAGACAGATGTCCGCGGTGTCGACCACGATCTCGCCTACCGCGCGCTCGACAGCGGCGATGCCGACATCATGGAACTCTACACCACCGACGCCGAGATCGCTTACTACGGGTTGCGCACGCTACAAGACGACCGTGCCTACTTCCCCCGCTACGCCGCGGTGCTGCTGTACCGCGCCGATCTTCAACAGCGTGCCCCGGAGGCGGTGACGGCACTCAATCGCAGCCTTGGCCTGATCGGCGCCCCGCGCATGATTGAGATGAACGCTGGCGTGAAGCTCGACGGACGACCGGAGGCCGAGGTGGCGGCTGATCTGCTTCGTGGCGAGCTTGGCCTCGATCTGAGCCCAAAGCCCGATGGATTCTTCGCCCGCTTGCTCCGGCACACGCTCGAGCATGCGATGTTGGTGGGCTTTTCACTGGCCGCGGCCGTGCTGGTTGCCGTGCCGCTCGGTATCGTCGCCGCCCATCGGCGCCGGCTCGGGCAGTTGGTACTGGCAACCGTGGGCATCGCTCAAACCATACCGGCCCTTGCACTGCTGGTGTTCATGATCCCGCTGTTCGGCATCGGCGCCGGACCGGCGCTGGTCGCGCTGTTCCTATACAGCCTGCTGCCGATTGTGCGCAACACACACGCGGGCATCACCGGGATTGCGCCGTCGCTGCTGGAGTCGGCGGAGGCGCTAGGGCTGCCGCCGGCCGCCCGGCTTCGGCGCATCGAGCTGCCATTGGCGCTGCCGACCATTCTGGCCGGCATCAAGACCGCTGCCGTCATCAATGTCGGTGCCGCGACCTTGGGCGCGCTCATCGGTGCCGGCGGCTATGGCCAACCCATCCTGACCGGTATCCGACTCGACGACACCTTGCTGATCCTCGAGGGCGCCGTGCCGTCTGCGCTGTTCGCGCTTGGCGTCAGCTGGCTATTTGAGCGCGCCGAACAGGCGGTGGTGCCAAGGGGCATTCGGGGCCGCCAATCCGGCTCGCGCTAGACTCAGGCGCGATCACCAGACTCAGCGGCCTGGCCGAGCGGGTCAGCGCGAGATCTCTTCGGTGACGTAGCGCTCGATAAAGCGTCTACTCTTGAGTGCCGCATTCAGCCCGATGACCAGCAGCAAGAAGGCCAGCGCCAAGGTAATCGGCGCCAGTGTTGGCAACAGAAGCAGCAGGAGCACGGCGCAGGCCAGTACCACTGCGCTGAAGACCATGACCTTGCGTCGCGTCCGTTTCAAGACGCGCCAGGCTTCATCGGCGGTATCAATCCCCGCGGTCGCAAGTGCGCTGCGCAGTGAGGCATAGCCAGCCTCGTCGCGTCGATGCAGGCGGCCGAAGGGATCGTTCAGGTTCATGCCAACTCAGGACCGCAGCTTAGATCGGATTCTGACGAGCGGCGATATCGCCGCCGCCTTGGTTCATCGGACGAAGGCCGCCAACGGGTGCCGCCGCGCCTATCAATCATGACAGTTCGGCACCACTAGCACCGGCACGCGACTGGTCTGCACGACCCGCACGGCCGTCGAGCCGATCAGCCCACGCCCGAGCAGTCCGTGGGAACAGGCGCCCATGACGATCAGGTCGGCCTCCTTATCTAATGCCTGGCGTGGAATCTCATCGCCGGCGCGCCCGGAATGGACGACGACGTCGGAGACCAGCGGCGAGTCATCGGCGCTCTCTCCCAGCTCGTCCTCGCAGAACTTTTCCAGCCGCTCGCGCATCCTGTCCAATACCTTCTTCATACCGTCGTGCTGCAGCTGCTCGCGTTTCTTCGACGACAGATAGGCGTCGACGATGGCCTGTCCGGTGCCGGTCAGAGGCTCCATCACATGCAGCATGATGATCCGCGCCCGATGAATCTTGGCCAGATGGATCGCGCGCCGAAACACCGGGCGCATGTGCTCACCCAGGTCGGTGGCGTAGAGGATGGTCTTGATTTCCGGTGTCTTGCCCGGCGCTTTGTCGGCCATGTCAGCTATACCCATGAAGCTTGTCGAGATACTCCGGCAGGAACAACGAGATCTGCGGGATATAGGTAATCAGCATCAGGAAGAACAGCAGCAGCAGCATCCAGGGCAACACCGCCTTGATGACCCAGCCCATCGATTCGCCGGTGATGCCGGATGTCACGAACAGGTTTAGGCCAACCGGGGGTGTGAGCATGCCGATTTCCATGTTCACCACCATGATGATGCCGAGGTGGATCGGATCGATCCCGAGCTGCATGGCGATCGGGAACAGGATCGGCGCCATGATCAGCAGGATCGCCGAGGGTTCCATGAAGTTGCCAGCCGCCAGCAGCAACAGGTTGACCACGATCAGGAACATCCAGGGCTCCAGACCATGGGCGACGATCGCCTCGGCGATGTGATGCGGGATGCGCTCGGTCGTCAGCACATGCGCGAACAGCATCGCATTGGCGATGATGAACAACAGCATGATGCTCACCTTGGCGCCGTCCAGAACGGTCTTGCGCACCTCTGGATTGCCGGCGCTCTGGACAATGGCCAGCGGGACCTGCCAGCCATTGCGCACCAGCATGGCGGCGGCACCCTCCCCCTGTTTGCGCCACGGGGTCGCGTTCAGCGGACCCATGTCCCGGTAGCCGATCACCGATACCAGAAAGGCGTAGATCGCCGACACGGCCGCGGCCTCGGTGGGACTGGCAACGCCGCCGTAGATGGACCCCAGGACGATGACGATCAGCATGATACCCCCGGATGCGCTGAAGCCGGCCGATGCCACCTCACGGAATCCGGGCCAGGGCTGCGACGGCAGACCCTTGATGCGGGCGACGATGTAGATCGCCAGCATCAGCAAGCCACCCATCATGATGCCGGGGATGAAGCCGGCCATGAACATGCGTGCCGCGGACACCTCGGTGGCGGCGGAGTACACCAGCATGACGATGGACGGCGGGATCAGGATCCCGAGCGTACCGGCATTGGTGATGACGCCGGCGGCAAAGGACTTCGGATAGCCCGAGGCGACCATGCCGGTGATGACGATGGTGCCGATTGCGGCCACCGTGGCCGGCGACGAGCCGGATACCGCCGCAAACAGCATACAGGCCAGCACCGAGGCCATGGCCAAGCCACCCTTGACGTGCCCGACGACGCCGACCGCAAAACGGATCAGCCGCTTGGCGACGCCGCCTGTCGACAGGAACTGCGACGACAGGATGAAGAACGGGATCGCCAGCAAGGTGTAGTGCGCGGACAGTGCCTCGAACAGCTTGAGCGCGATGGATGCCAGCGAATCGTTCGAGAACATCAAGATGGTGGCGATGCTGGAGAACCCGAGCGCAATGGCGATCGGCATGCCCAGCAGCATGCAGCCAAACAAGAGGATAAAAAGGGTCGCGGTAGTCATTTGGCGCCTCCGTTGGCGCCAACCTCTTCGCGCAGCTCATTGGCCAAGTGCAGACTCTCTTCGGCCTCATCGACCTTGTTAAAACCAGTGGCCTGGCCGGCGATGATCTGCCAAAAGAGTTCCAGGAGCCGAACCGTCAGGAAGGCGAAGCCGATCAGCAGGATGCTGTGGGCAAGCCAGGTCTGCACCTCGATGTCCTCCAACTCGATGCCGATCATGTGCATCTTGGCCAGGTAGACCCAGGAGCCATACAGGAACAGGCCGCAATAAACGAGGCACAGGACGACCGCGATGCCGGTGAGTATCCGCTGCCCAAGCGGCGAGAACAGGCGAACGAAGGCGTCGACGCCGATATGCGCGCCGACCTTGAGCCCGTAGGAGGCGCCAAAGAGCACGAACCAGGCCGACAGATGCAAGGTCGCCTCCTGCCCCCAGCTGACGCCGGTGCCGAAGCCGAAGCGCAGGATCACCTCCCAGAATACCAGCAGTGTCATCGCCACCAGCAGCAGCGAGATGATGGCCTCTTCGGCCTTATTGATTGTTCTCAGGAACATCACTCCTCTCCTCATTCTTTTTCGACCATCCTGGCATCAGCCATCCGGACGATGATGCGCAGATCACCTGCCATCGCCGGTTGATCATTGATGACCGTTGGAGCCTGCGCGGCCGACAGGACCGGCCGAGGGCGGGCGTCAAGACACCTCGGATGATTAGGAAGCGCGATAGAAATCGCCTGAGGCGATTGCCAGATTTGACATAAATCGCTTAAGGCGTCGGCGCCCCGAGACATCCCTTCTCGGGGGCTGATCCGCCGTGCCGATTAGCGGCCATCTGTCGCCGCAACTTGGCTGTTGGCCCCAGTTAGGGCTAGTTAGACTGATATGCCGCGTCGATCAGCTCCGCACCTATCTCCTCCTCGAACATCTCCCATACCGGCTTCATCGCGTCGACCCACTGGGCACGCTCCTCATCGCTGAGCTCGATGATCTCGGTACGGCCCGACTCGGCGATCAGTTGTTTATCTTCGATGGCCTTGTCGCGAGCGACCTGATTACCGAATGCCAGCGCCTCGTCCAGCGCCTCTTTCACTTGGCCGCGCTGCTCGTCGGACAGTTCCATCCAGAACTCCTTGGAGGTCACGACCATGTAGTCCAACAGGCCATGGTTGGACTCGGTGATGTAGGGTTGGACCTCGAAAAACTTCTTCGAGTAGATATTCGACCAGGTGTTTTCCTGACCATCGATGGCGCGCGTCTGCAGCAGCGTGAAGACCTCAGAGAAGGGTTTCTTCAGTGGCGCCGCGTCCACCGCCTCGAACTGCGCCTCCAGCACCTCGGACGACATGATCCGGAACTTGAGCCCCGATGCATCTTCGGGTACGCGCAGCGGCTTGCTCGATGACAGCTGCTTCATGCCGTTGTGGAGATAGCCGAGGCCGATCAAGCCCTTCTTGTTGACGGCGTCGAGCATGGCCTGGCCCTGCTCGCTTTGCTGGAAGCGGTCAACGGCGTCCAGGTCCTTGAATAGGAACGGCAGATCGTAGAGGGCCAACACATCGGTGTAACGGCTGAACTTGGACAGCGCCGGCGCCGCTAGCTGCACGTCGCCGAGCAGCATTGCCTCCAGTACCTTGTCATCGCCAAACAGCTGCGAATTGGGGTAGACCTCCATCACCACGCTGCCGCCGGTCTTCTCGGCGATCAGCTCCTTGAGTTTGTTGGCCATCTGGCCTTTCGGTGTGTTCTCGGCGACGACGTGCGAGAACTTCATGACAATCGGATCGGCCGCCATCGCGGCAGGGGTGAGCATGATGACGGCAAGACCGGCGGCCGCCACGCTGAGTGCTTTCTTCATTATTTTCCTCTAGTACAGTGGTTGTATTTGCTCAGGCGAGCGAAGCCGGCAATCCATCCGGCGTTTGCGGAGCATACTGCAAGCGGGCGGCCGCAGCATCAGCGTAAAGCGATACGCGGCAATGCTGGGTTGGGTTCGGCCCGTCCTGTGGGCCAAATGCGCGATCCCCGTGCGCAGTCCCGGTGCGAAATACGGAACACGGCCGCGGCCGATTTGCTGACATTCGCCGAAGCCGGTTGGCGTCACTGAGCTGGAGCACGGTCTGGCTGCTGGAGCGCCGGAGCGACGCGGCGTGAATACCGCACATAATTTCTTGGTCTTTGTAACAGCACCCCGGTCAGGTCGAGGACTAGTCTACTGCTCAAGGCGAAACGCCTTATGGCCCCCGACAACGGGGACAGAGCAATCAACCTTGAGTGGAGACAAGCATCATGCGTACCCTCGTTGCAGCCCTCATCGCCACCGCCGGCACCATGGGAACCGTCACGCTGATCGCGGACAGTGCCACACCCGGTGTACCCGCTTCCGTGCAGCCCGCCGCGGCGGTTGAGCAGGCATTCGATACCCGCCGCGGCAGCAGGCAAGGTATCCAGACCATTAAGTCGCACGGCGTCGGCACCTCCACCGACTGGAACCGCCGCGGTATGCGCGACAGCAACGCTGGAGATGAGACGTCCGTGAGCTGGACCGCGGGCGATTGGACCCGGCGCGGCATGCGCGACGTCTGATTGGATTCGGGGTCCGGCGGATCAGCATGCGCCTAGAGACCGAAGATGCCGTGCAGATACCAGCCCCTGTCGCCGCGCATGTCGCGATAGATCCAGAGACGCTCGCCGGTCTCAGCGGTAGCGACATAGTAGTCGCGGGCGACCTCAAAATCGTCCCACCACCCGGTCTCGATGCGCTCACAGCCGCTGCCCAGGTCCAGTGGACCACCGAGCCAGGGACGGCTTGCATGTAGCAGTAACGGTTGCGGCTCCGACAGCAGCCAGAGCGGACGGTCGCCGTCTGTCAGCACGCCGGTGCCGTCGCCTCGACTTGGCCCGCGGAGCTGTCCGGCTTGGCCCTTGCCCCGGCCATTGGCATTGCGCCGGTCAGCATTGGCACCAGCTTGTTCGAGGGCACACCAACGCCAGGCGCGCTCCGGGCGATGGTCGAGCGCCAGGGCAAGGCCGCGTACAGCGTCATTGCCGAGCCGGGCACGCAGCCGATCAAGCAGCGCCGGGTCCGGCGCGCAGGCAATACGGCTGTCCGGAAACAGCTCGGCTGGCGTCGCCGCCAATGGGCGCAGCGTCTCGCTGGCGAGGCCGATAGCACGCACTGGGGCCGGCAATTGCAGCCGCTCCATGCGCTCGCGCAGCAGACCGAGCCAATATCCCGGGTCGCGCTCGGGCCGGACGGAGCCGAGGCGAAAGCCCGTGGGCGGCTGATCCGCGTGGAACAGGCGCCAACTCAGGTGCTGCACGCCGCCTTGGCGGGCGAGCAGAAAGCCGCCCAATTCCTCGATCAGACGGCGGCAGGCGAAAATCAGCGCCGGCGCATCCGGCGCCTCCGCGGGCAGCTCCAGCTCGGCACTGAAGCGCGCCGGCGGTTGAAAAGGCCGACGCGGATCGCCGCGCTCACCGAGCAGGCGCTCCAGTTGGTGCAGGCGTTCGATGCCGAAGCGCTCGGCGAATCCGCGGCGGGGCAGGCGCAACAGGTCGCCGACGCGCTTGAGGCCCATGCGCGCGAGATCGTCCAGCGCCTGTCGGCCGAAACCCAAGGCCGCTACCGGCAATGCCACCAATGCGCGATGCAGTGCATCTTGGTCCGCTATCAAAGCATCGGCGCCGGAGGCCGCCAGCACCAGCGCGGCAGCTGGCGTCGGTGCCAACACGCAGCGGACGCGCCAGCCGAGGGCGGTGATGCCTTCGCCGACTTGCTGCCGCAGCGCCTCGGCGCCGCCGAACAGGCGCAGGCTGCGGGACGCCTCCAACACCAGCGCCCGCGGCGGCTCCAGACTGACCTGATCGCTGAAGCGCATACTCCAGGCGGCGAGCCGCTGCAATGCGGCGCGCTCGAGATCCTTATTACGCGGCAGGATGCGCAGGTCCGCCACCAGTGCGTGACCAGCGCTCGCGGCAAACCCTGGCCTTACGCCGTGCTCGCCCGCCAAGCGGTTGCAGGCAATCAGCCGTTCGCCCTCGCTGACTGCCAACGGCAGTGCGGCCTCAAGCCCGCGTGCATAGACCTGAAGCGACAGCGCCGGTAGATGTACGGCAAGCCATTTCATCATCCTAAAGAAACAGCGGTGTCTAGGATTCTCGACCGCCGAGCTGGATTTGACTGCCCGGGCGGCCTCCGCGCTGCTTGAGCAGGGTAACGCTGAGCCCAAGGTCGGAGGACTGGACCGCCATGCGCAAAGCCGCTGGCGATGGCTGCTTGGCAACGCCGGGATCGCGCAGCAGGATGGCCAGTGCATGGCCGGCATCGGCGGCGAGCTGGAGCCGACGCAGCACGGTGTCGACGGACCAGCTGCCTGATTTGGCATCTGGCCAGGCCAGTACCGCGGCACAGGCGCCGGAGCGCAGACCCTGTTCCATGGCCCAGGCAGACTCGGCGCCGGCCTGCACCAGCGCGAGCCGGGTCAGATCGAGTCCGCGCGCGGCGAGCGCCGGCGCATAAGGGATAAAGGGCGGGTTCACCAACAACAGCCAACGTGGCTGGCGGCTTAGCGCGATCAGCATCGGCAATGCCAGCGCCAGACCGGCACCCTGCTGAGCGGTCAGTATCTCGCTCAGACTGTCCCTCGGCCAGCCGCGCCAGGGCAATGCCGCATCCAGCGCCGCAAAGCCGGTGGGCTGGCCCTCGGGCGCCGCGGCCGGCAGTCCGCGCCCGCGCCAGAGATCGGTGCGTTGGGCAAGGAGCTGTTCGATCTGCATGGGCGGCCCAAGCGGCGCTAGGTGGCGCATAGTCTCCGGCTCGCTACTCACCACTCGTCACTTGCCACTTTCCTAGTCCCAGGCGCAGTACGCCGACGCCGAGTCCCTCGATGACCAGTTCCTGCGTGCGCAGGTCCACCGTGATGGGTTCAAAGGCGGTATTCTCCGGCAACAGCTGCACGCGATGGGTCCAGCGGGCATGTCGACGGAAACGCTTGACCGTGACCTCGTCATCGATTCGCGCGACCACGATCTGGCCGTTTTGCGCCTCTTGAGTACGATGCACGACCAGCAGATCAGCGTCGAGGATGCCGGCATCGCGCATGCTGCTGCCGCGTACCCGCAGCAGGTAGTCTGCCCGCGGCCGGAACAGGCCCGGATCGATTTGGTGATGCTCCTCGATATGCTCCTCGGCAAGGATTGGGCTGCCGGCGGCAACCCGGCCTACCACCGGCAGTCGCAGGCCGTCTTCCTCTGCCTGCAACAACCGAATACCACGCGATGCCCCTTGCTGCAGCTCGATGGCACCGTTCCGCGCCAGCGCCTTGAGATGATCCACGGCGGCATTGACCGAGCGAAAGCCGAACGCCTCGGCGATCTCGGCACGGGTCGGCGGGTAGCCGGTCTCGCGGATGTGGCGCCGGATCAGGTCCAGAATCTGGCGTTGGCGGGGGGTCAGGCGATCGGGCATGGGCGGGCGGCCGATAAAGTATGGCTCTAGAGATAACTGTCATTATATACAGCTAATCTCGTTCTTCAAGGCAACCTGGCGACATCTAACCTAGCCGGCCGATGAACAAAGCGAAACGCACCGAAATCTTCAGCCGCCTCCAGGCCGCCAATCCGAGCCCGACCACGGAACTGGTCTATACAACCCCTTTCGAACTGCTGGTGGCCGTCATCCTGTCCGCACAGGCCACGGACAAGGGCGTGAACAGGGCCACCGCGCGGCTGTTTCCGGTCGCCAACACACCAAGGGCAATCCTAGACTTGGGCGAGGATGGGCTAAAGCAGCATATCCGCACCATCGGCCTGTTTAACAGCAAGGCCAATAACATCATCCAGACCTGCCGCATACTGATCGATCAACACGGCGGCCAGGTACCGCGTGAGCGCAAGTCACTCGAGGCCCTGCCCGGCGTCGGGCGCAAGACCGCGAATGTCGTGCTGAACACCGCCTTCGGTGAGCCGACCATGGCCGTGGATACGCATATCTTCCGCGTTGCCAACCGTACCCGTCTCGCCCGCGGCAAGACGCCGCTCGCCGTCGAGCAGGGCCTGCTTCGGCACATCCCCAAGCGTTTTCTGAAGGACGCACACCACTGGCTGATCCTGCATGGGCGCTATGTCTGCATCGCGCGTCGGCCGCGATGTCCAGAGTGTCCGATCGCCGATCTGTGTGAGTTCGCCGACAAGACTTCAGACTCACAAACCGATGGCAATCCTGATCGAGACCCCCTTGGCGCCTGAGCACATAGCTCCAATCATTCTCGAACCGCACGAGCCTTCCAACCGGCCACCGCTTAGATAACGGCACGCTATGTTCACATCCGATCGACACCGATTTCGCCAGGCGTTTGCGCAGGCCTGGCGCAAGGCGCAGACCGACCAGCGGCTCGAGCCGCTGGAACAGCAGATCGTTCAGGTCGTGCGCCAACATCCCGAGTACCACGCGGCACTGGAGGGCGGCGACGACCTGCTCGAGCGCGACTGGCTACCCGAGGGCGGCGAGACGAATCCGTTTCTGCATCTCGGGCTGCATCTTGGGCTGCAGGAGCAGGTCTCGATCGACAGTCCTCCCGGTATCAGAAAGCTCTATCGGCAGATGCTCGAGACGTGCCTCGGCGACGTGCACGAGGCAGAACACCGAATCATGGACTGTCTCGCCGAGGCGATGTGGAAGCTGCAGCGCGACGGCGGGGCGCTCGACACCAAGGCGATGCTCGATTGCATCAAGGCCCGCGGCAGCGGTCGAGGGGCGGATTGAGCCGAATTGCGGACATTGTGATTGCGCGGTGAAAGAACCAACTAATTTCCTGGGTCTCTAACAGGCGATGGCATAGACTGGCGACGCAGGCCAACAGTTTGCAGCGCCTCACATCTGTGCTATCAATGCCGGCGTAGCCGAGTTTGAGAATCGTTTCGATCTCTCGGTCGGCACGGCTAACCCACGCAACCAGCTTTCTATATCCGAGGAAAAAACTATGTCCAAGAAGACCATCACTCCTGTTGCCGCTGTCGTCGGTGCCGCTCTGGTTGGCGGCCTGTCCATGTCCGGCATGGCCAATGCCGCGGAGAACCCGTTCGGCGCCGCCCAGCTCGAGAGCGGCTACATGTTGCTGGCCGGCACCGATGCCGAGGGCAAGTGCGGCGAGGGCAAGTGCGGCAACAAGGGTGGCGAAGGCTCCTGTGGCGGTGATAAGGGCGGCGAAGGGAAGTGCGGCGAGGGCAAGTGCGGCGGCGACAAGGGCTGAGCCGGCGATAGCTGTCACCAAAGCCATGCACACAACGGATTGCCAACCAAAGCATCCGGTTCATGGCGCCGGTCTCGGCCTGCGGCGTTCGTTCATCGGCGCCGCGGCCGAGCGGCCTCCTGCCGCGGTCGACTTCTACGAGGTCGCACCCGAGAACTGGATTGGTGTCGGCGGTCGCTTCGGGCGGCTACTTCGCGCCATGACCGAGCGCCATCCCTTTGTCTGTCACGGGCTGTCCCTGTCCATCGGCTCCCCTGCCCCGCTGGATATCGACTTCATCCGGCAGCTGAAGCAGTTTCTGGATGAGCACAACATCCGCGCCTATACCGAACACCTGAGCTACTGCTCTGACGACGGTCATCTGTACGACCTAATGCCGATCCCGTTCACGCCGGAAGCGGTCCGACACGTTGCGCAGCGCGTGCGGCAGGTGCAGGACATGCTGGAACGCCGTATCGCACTCGAGAATGTGTCCTACTACGCGGCGCCCGGGCAACAGATGGTCGAGATCGAGTTCATCAACGCGGTGCTTAACGAGGCCGACTGCGACCTGCTGCTGGACGTCAACAACATCTATGTCAACAGCATCAATCACGGCTACAACGCCGTCGATTTCCTGAACGCACTGCCGGCCGAGCGCGTCGTCTACTGTCACATCGCCGGCCACTATGTCGAGGCCCTGGACTTGCGCGTCGACACCCACGGTGCCGATGTGATCGAGCCGGTTTGGGCGCTGCTGGCGCAGGCCTACGCGCGTTTCGGCGTGTTTCCGACCCTGCTGGAGCGTGACTTCAACATCCCGCCGCTGGAACAACTGGCGGTCGAGGTCGAGCGCGTATCTGCCATGCAGAGCCACTATGGCGCCGATAGCGAACGGGTGAGCGGCCTTGGCTGAGACCTGGTCGCGCCCGGTCGGACAATCGCAACCCGGCTTTATCCGGATGCAGATGGACTTTGCCGGCCACATCCGCGATCCGGAGCACGCGCCACCACCGGCCGATGTCGAAGACCGGCGCATGGCCATCTATCGGGATCTCTTCTTCAACAACGTCTCGTCGCTGCTCGAGAGCAGCTTTCCGGTGCTGCGCAGGCTGCTGGCCGATGCCCAGTGGAAGGAACTCGTCCGGGATTTTCTGATTCGCCATCGCTGCCATACGCCATTGTTCCTGGAGATCTCGCAAGAGTTCCTCGACTATCTCGGCAACGAGCGCGAGCCTGTTCCGTCAGACCCGCCATTTCTGCTCGAACTGGCGCACTACGAGTGGGTGGAGCTTGCGCTCGGCGTCAGTGACGACGAGGCACACCCGGGCCTGGCCGATCCAAACGGCGATCTGCTCGGCGGCTTGCCGGTCGTCTCACCGCTGGCCTGGAACCTGACCTACCGCTTCCCGGTCCACCGCATAACGCCCGACCACCAACCGCAAGCGCCAGGCGCCCAGCCGACCCACCTGGTGGTCTATCGCAACCGCCGCGATCAGATCGAATTCCTCGAGATCAACGCCGTCACCCAACGTCTGCTTCAGCTGCTGAAGGAGCGGCCGGACCAAACCGGGCGGGACTTGTTACAGGTGATCGCGGAGGAGTTGCAGCACCCGAACGCGGACCAGGTGATTGCGGCCGGCGCCGACCTGCTGCGAGATCTGCGTGCGCGCGACCTGATCCTAGGCACGCGCCGCGGCACGACCGCAGCTGCAAGCTAGAAAACGCCCCTGCTTGCCATATTGACCTTGAGTACCTCGACACCGAGGTACTCGCTGCCCAGAGCGGCAGCGGCGATTGCCGTCAATCGCATCGCTTGTCTTCGGCCACGGCAATCCGTGGCCGCAATCAGCGCTAGACCTCGCCGCGGTTGTAGTCCGGCTCGGCCGTGATGCGGTGGATGCTCAGGTCGGCGCCTTGATACTCCTGCTCCTCGGTCAGCCGCAGGCCCATCAGGGCCTTGATGATGCCGTAGACAACGAAGCCTCCGACCAGCGCAACCAGCACGCCGATCAGGCTGCCGGCGAGCTGCGCCATGAAGGTCACGCCGCCCAAGCCACCGAGTGCCTGCAGCCCGAAGATGCCGGCCGCGATACCGCCCCATAGACCGCAGAGCCCGTGCAGCGGCCAGACGCCGAGCACGTCGTCGATGCGCCATTTGTTCTGAGTCAGCGTAAAGGTGTAGACGAACAGGGCACCGGCGACGGCACCGACGATCAGCGCGCCCAGCGGATGCATGATGTCGGAGCCGGCGCAGACCGCAACCAGTCCCGCCAGCGGCCCGTTGTGCAGAAAGCCCGGGTCGTTCTTGCCGGCGACCAGCGCGGCCAGCACGCCGCCGACCATCGCCATCAGTGAGTTCACGGCGACCAAGCCGCTCACGGCATCGAGCGCCTGCGCGGACATGACGTTGAATCCGAACCAACCGACGGTGAGTGTCCAGGCGCCAAGGGACAGAAACGGAATCGATGATGGCGGATGTCCTGTCATGCCGCCATCCTTGCGATAACGCCCGGAGCGAGGCCCGAGCAGCAGCACGGCCGCCAGCGCCATCCATCCGCCCATCGCATGCACAACGATGGAACCCGCGAAGTCATGGAACTCGGCGCCGAACAAAGTTGCGATTTTCTCCTGCATGCCAAAGTTGCCATTCCAAGTCATCCCTTCAAAGAAGGGATAGACAAGGCTCACGAGCAACAGTGATGCGAACAGTTGTGGGTAAAACTTCGCGCGTTCAGCGATACCGCCGGAGATGATCGCCGGGATGGCCGCGGCGAAGGTCAGCAGGAAGAAGAATCGCACCAGTTCGACGCCGTTCTTGTCCTGCAACGCCTCCGCGCCGGAGAAAAAGTTGACGCCGTAGGCAATGCTGAACCCGACGAAGAAGTAGGCGATGGTGGAAACGGCGAAATCCGCCAGGATCTTGGACAGGGCGTTGACCTGATTCTTCGCCCGGACCGTGCCAACCTCGAGAAATGCGAAGCCCGCGTGCATCGCGAGCACCATGACGGCGCCAATCAGCAGAAAGAGTACGTCGGCGCCAGCTTGTAGTTGCTCCATTATCGTGACCTCTTGACCAAAACCGGTGCAGAACTAGCAGAAACCATGCCAGGCATGGGGCGACGCCCAGCGCCGGTGTCTCGTCGAAACCAGACCTGGCAGCAACTCACTGTTCAAAGGGCAAGCGGTCTTTCGCCTAGACGTTCACCAATGGGCCTCTCGGCGACGCATCGCGCGCACCATTAGAAGGCAGAGTGCACCGAGTTGGCGCAACGAGAAAGGAAGCCGAGATCGCTGGGAGGGTGCCAAGGTCCATCTAGGTTCAAGATTTCGGTCCGGTCTCGGCACTGAAAGGAAGCTGGACCAAGCCGCGCCGTTGCGCTACGTTCCACTACTCACCACAACTGAACCGAGGAGTCGGAGAATGAAAAAGACTGTTATCGCCGCCGCCATCGCCTTCGGGTTCGCAGCCGCTGGCATCGCCAACGCCGACGACATGGCGACCCCGGACGAAGCCAAAGCCATGTCGGAGAAGGCCAAGGCCGCCGTTAACGAGATGGGCAATGAGGATGCCTTCGCTGCCTTCGCGGCTGCCGACGGTGGCTTCCAAGAGAAAGACCTCTACGTGTTCTGCATGGACATGGACGGCGTCATGTTGTCTCATGCCGTCAAGCCGGAGCTTGTCGGCAAGAACCTGCTCGACTTCAACAAGTACGGCGATGAACTGTTTAAGAACATGATCAAGGTCGCCAGCGACTCTGGCGAAGGATGGGTGGACTACAACTGGCCCTACCCCGGCACCGATGAAGTCCGCGCGAAGACCAGCTACGTGATGACCAACGACGGAGGCTTCTTCTGCGGCGTCGGCGCGTACAAGTAGCCTTAGCGTTCCAATGAATGCGCGGACCTGTTCCGCGCTTACCGCCCGGCGAAACGATATTTGTCTGCCGGCGGCCCACCGCCGTTTACACCGGCCTTGCTCAAGACGCCGGTGTTTGGTCCCTAGGCTTAAAGGTGGCCAGGCTAAGGTTCATCAGCAAGCCGCTGGATCACTTCATCCCGTCGTCGTGCTCTTCAAGACGGAACCCCAGCAGTTCGAGCATCAATCCCGTCACGGCGCCACCGACCATCCCGCCGATAAAGCCTAGCGGCACGTCGTTCAGCACGCGATCGATCGCGCCCTTGGTGGCCATGTCCAGGGCCGCCCCCGTGGTGCCACCCATGATCCAAACGCTGGCGCCGACGACGGCTGCGACAAGGGCGGCGACCAAGGGCGCGGCAAGTCCGTCCGGTAGCCAGCCGTGACAGGCCTTGACGATCCAGTGTTCATTGAATTGAAACAACGCGCCCACTAAGGCAACGACCCCCGCGGCCATGACCAGCGGACCGATTGGTTGAGGGAAGAAATGGATCACCGCCGACAAGATAATGCCGGCGCCAAGACCCGCCAGGAGTCCGGTCAAGGTCTCGGCCAGCGGGCGCGCGTTGCGCCGCACCATCCATGCGAAAAAGGACCCGGCGACGAGCCCTCCGAGACCGGCAAAGCCGGTAATCAACGGCAGCTCGACCCGATTGCCAGCGACGATTAGGTAGCCGATCGAAGTCAATACGCCGGCGGTTGCCCCAACCAGGGCCACCGGCATGGCGCTGTAGAAGGCTGCGGTGGTCATGGCTGCCGCCACCGAGCCCAGCACGACCGCTTGCCAGCCGACCAGCCCCAGCACGGATAGCAGCTGAAAGAGCGCGATAAAGAGACCGCCGAACAAGGCGCCGGCAAGACTCCAGACGAACAGCGTCGTCACGATTGCGGTAAACCGGTCTCTGGACAACATGCTTCGCCTCCTCCACACACGACACGGGCATACTGACATCGGCCAATGGCATCGGGCGAGTGGCCGGTATGCTCAGCGAATCATGCCGGTATGATGTTCGCGGCGGCATCGTGCGCCGTTGTCGCGCATTCTACCGGAACGACCACGCTTCGAGTGCGCTTTTTCTGAGGGCGCGAGCAGTGGCACAATGGAGCCGAGTCTGAGTTAAGCTCAGCAAAAAGAACAGACGCGGCGCGGCGATCGCGTCGGCATCAGTCCACTACCAAAGCGAGAAATACGATGGCAAGAACAGCACTGGTCACTGGCGGCACCCGCGGCATCGGCGAGGCCATCTGCATCGCATTGCAGAAGGCCGGCTACAAGGTCGCCGCCAACTACGGCGGCAACGACACCGCCGCGCAGGAGTTCACGGCCCGCACCGGCATCCCCGCCTACAAGTTCGACGTCAGCGACTATGACGCGGTCGCGGCCGGTATCGCGGCCATCGAGAAGGATTTAGGTCCGGTCGAGGTGTTGGTGAACAACGCCGGCATCACCCGGGACGGCACCATGCACAAGATGACGCATGACCACTGGCAGCAAGTCATCGACACCAACCTCGGCTCCTGCTTCAACTGTTGTCATGCCGTCCTCGACGGCATGCGCGAGCGCGGCTTCGGGCGCATCGTCAACGTCGGCTCCCTCAACGGCCAGGCGGGCCAATACGGACAGGTCAACTACTGTGCCGCCAAGTCCGGGATCCATGGCTTCACCAAGGCGCTGGCGCAGGAGGGTGCGTCCAAGAACATCACCGTCAACGCGGTCGCACCCGGCTACGTGAACACGGAGATGGTGCGCGCCGTGCCGCCGCAAGTGCTGGAGAAGATCGTCAAGCGCATCCCGGTGGGTCGCCTAGGCGAGCCCGAGGACATCGCCCGCAGCGTGCTCTTTCTGGTCGCCGACGAAGCCGGATTCATCACCGGGTCAACGCTGTCCGTGAACGGCGGCCAGCATATGTATTGAGGGAGTTGCTGAGGGCCGGAAACTGAGTTTTCTGGTCGCCAGAGTTCCGCGCCGCTTGCGTGCCGGTATGGCAAGCAAGCGGCGCGGCCATGCGGGGTTTATTGACCTCTCAGCCCTTTGGACCGAACAGCAGCCACAGGATGACGCCAAGCAGGGGCAGCAGCAGGATCAGCACTACCCATATCACCTTCGATCCGGTACCGGAATTGCTCTGGACGATCTTGACGATCGCATAGACCATTACGACCAGCAGCAGCAGACCAAGAAAACCACCGACTTCGACACCCATCTCCAGTCTCCGTTTCCGTATGATCTTGGCGCGGCCGCGCCATGAATTGTCGGCGCCGGTCGGCACCGCCCTGGACAGACTACACCGCACGCCTAGTCCCCCGTCAACTCACGGCATCCAGGGCAGCAGAAGACTCGGGGTCTTCGCAATGGGACAAGGCATAGACGGAGTTGCCGCCGCCGGCACCCAGGCAGCGCTCACGTATTCAGCGCTTTCCGTAGGGGGCAGAACCCCGCGCCATTCTCGAGCGCTCAAACGCTTGAGTTGGGATCGAAATCGTCCCTTAAACCACAGTACAGCTTAGGCCCAAGCTGTCCCCATGACGCGCATCGTCCACATCTCCGATCTCCACTTCGGGTGCGCGCAACCGCGGCTGGTTGCGGCACTCGAGTCGTGCATCAACGCCTTGGCTCCTGATCTTGTCGCCGTCAGTGGCGATCTGACGCAGCGCGCCCGCTCGCATGAACTGCTTGCGGCGTTGGACTTTCTGGGACAACTGCCAGAACCAGTCCTGATCGTTCCAGGCAACCACGACATCCCCGGGATCACGCCTGAACGCTTGCTGCATCCATGGCGCCGTTGGCGAAGCTGCTTTGCGGGCACGCTCGAGCCGCTGGTCGAGACCAACCGCTTTCTTGCGCTCGGCGCAAACAGCGTTCGTGCTTGGGCACCCTGTCTCGACTGGTCACGCGGGCGTCTCGGCCATGAGCAGATCGATCGCTTGGCGGCTCGTATCCAACAGGCACCGACGGATCGACTTCGCATCTTGGTCGCGCATCATCCCTTTCTCCTCACGGCCGCGAGAGTTCGGCGCGGCCTCGTGGGAAACCACCGAATCGCGTTACAGAAATTGACGGACGCGGGGCTCGATGTCGTCCTTGGTGGACACCTACATCTCGCCTATACAGGCATCGCCCAAGGTATCCTCGTCGCTCATGCCGGCACAGGCGTATCGACCAGCCTGATGGGCGAGCCGAACGGGTTCAATGTCATCCGCGGTGATCGCCGGCGGTTAACCGTCGAGCATTGGCAATGGAACGGACATGCCTTTGAGCCCAATTCCGATCATCGATTCGCGCGCTACGAAAACGCTTGGACCCATGCACCCCGATGAAGATCTCCATAACCGACAGCTCGCACCACCCCGCCACCGACTCACTATCTTCTCAAAGCCGGCGCCGCTTACTAAGCGGCTATGCGCTGACGGTCTTCGTCAGCTCCGCCCTCCTGCTGGTGCTGGAAATCGCTGCCGGACGCCTGCTGGCGCCCTATGTCGGCGTGTCGCTCTACACCTGGACCTCGATCATCGGTGTCATCCTGGCCGGGTTGTCGCTCGGCAATTGGCTCGGCGGCATCTGGGCGGACCGCGGCGGTAGCGGACCCAGCGTCGGCCTCGTGCTGGCAGCCGGCGGCATCTATTGCATCCTGAGTCTGGGCATGATCGATGCCCTTGGAGAGGCGCTGCAGTCCCGCGGCACGACCTTGCTGACCGCTAGCTTTGTTATTTCAACCGCGCTGTTCTTCGTCCCCGCGGCACTGATCGGTGTCGTCACGCCATTACTGACCACCCTTGCGCTACGCCTCGATCCGCGCGCCGGGCATGTGGTGGGGCGCATGCACGCCTTGGCGGCCATCGGCAGCATCGTCGGCACCTTTGCCGCCGGCTACTGGCTGGTACAAAGCCTCGGCACCCGCGCCGTGGTGCTGGTCACCGGGCTGTCCTTGCTAGCGCTCGCGGTTCCCTTTCTGCGCGGTGCGACTCGGGCCGTTCAAGTCGCGGTGCTGGCGCTGGCACTGGCAGCCGGCGCCTTGAGCGCGGCCCGCCATGGGCTCAGCACCAGCTGCGATCGCGAGAGTGCCTATTTCTGCATCCGGGTGGTCGACAATAGCCAGCTCGCACCGTTCGGCGAGGCACGCGGGCTGGTACTGGATCACCTGCTGCATGGCATCAACCACCGGGACCAGCCGGAGATGCTGATCGCACCCTATGTACAAGGCATCGACGAACTCGCCCATGCGCACTTCGGCGATGCCTATGACGCTGGTCTGCGCTGGTTCTTCGCCGGCGGCGGCGCCTACAGCCAGCCGCGTGCGCTGCAGGCACTGAGCCCAGCCTCCGAGATCACCGTCGCCGAACTCGACCCGCGGGTGACCCTGACCGCCGTGGAGCAGCTCTATCTCGACCCGGAGCCTCTACGTATCCTGCACGGCGATGCCCGACTTGCGCTGCGCGCCGAGACCGAGCGCTTCGACGTCATCGTCGGCGACGTCTTTCACGACGTGGCCATCCCTTACCACTTGGTGACGCGCGAGTTCGCCGCCTTGGTCCGCACGCGGCTGACGGCAGACGGCCTTTACTTGATGAACGTGGTGGATGCCTTTCCTGACCCGCGCTTGATCAAGGCCATCGTCAAGACGCTCAAAACGGAATTCCAGCAGGTCGACCTGTGGATGGACGAGGTCCCCGAGGCCGAGCGTGTGACCTTCATTGTCACCGCCACCAATGCCGAACGACTGCCGAAAACGGTCTCTGCCCGCACCGGTTTCGAGCGCAGCTGGAGCCGAATGACCGAGGACCTGATGGCCTTCGGAACCAGCCCGGAAGCATTGCCGCTGCTGACAGACGACTACGCCCCGGTTGAACGCTTGATCAAAGGGCTCTTGGTCGGCCGCAGCGATTAAGGCCCGACCGTATAGGAGTCCGACGCATCGAGTATCGAATGGGCTGACTTAGGCAACTTCTGTCAAATCTCATACCAGCTAACTTGTCTTGACGCCCGCCTTCCGTGTCGCACCGCCAATCACATAGCTCGGCAATGCTCCTGCCGGTGCTCCTTGAAGGCGAACCTCAATCCGGCGTCACCTGGTACGAGATTTTCCGGCATTCGCCTTGGCGCCCAGCCGCTGGACTCCTGAATTCACCCGGCCCCATGCCGCAACGCCATTTGCGGCGACAGCCACATTAGTGCCGCATCGGCTTGCGTCTCCGGTTGCTTGGCGGACAGCATGATGACGCCATCGTCCAGCCGCCACAGCAGCACGTCGGCGGCGACCGGCTGCATTGGCTCGCCGAGTCCATTGCGCAGGCTTGTGGTCAACAGTTCATGGTAGCGCTTGCGATAGTCGAGGCGCAGCGCGGCAAGCGCATTGTCGTTGTAGTAGAGTCCTGCGCTGTCGGCCGGAAGGCCGTTGAACGAGGCGATCTTCGCGATGCACACCTGATCGCCGAACGGCGTCTCGCGCGCGGCGCACGAGAACTCCACCTTCGGGAACAATTTCTCGATATCGGCCTGGGTGACTGTGTTGTTCAGGCGATCGTAGGCGATGTTGAAGCTTGGATTCCCGAGCACGTGTAGTAGGAACAGATCGCTGCGACGCTGCCCGTCTTCGGTGAAGACTAGCCAACCAAAGGGGCCGGCGATCAGCGCCAGCGACAGGATCAGCTTGTAGCTGCGAGGGATTTTCAGATTCATGGTCGGCGCATTGTAGACGCTGCCGGCATAGCGGACCAACGATATACGCGCCGTCCATGACCCACACCGCCGACGAAAACCGCCCGCAAGCCGATTCCGCAGCGGAGCCCAACGGCGAGCCCCGCCATACGCCCATGATGCAGCAATACCTGCGCATCAAGGCCGAGCATACGGATAGGCTGCTGTTCTATCGCATGGGCGACTTCTATGAGCTCTTCTACGACGACGCCGAGCTGGCCGCACGGCTGCTCGACATCACGCTGACCAAGCGCGGCCAATCGGGCGGCCGCCCCATCCCGATGGCCGGCGTGCCCTATCACGCCGCCGAGGGCTATCTGGCGAAATTGGTGCGCCAGGGTGTCTCGGTCGCGATCTGCGAGCAGCTCGGCGATCCGAGCAAGTCCAAGGGCCCGGTCGAGCGCGAGGTGGTCCGCGTCGTCACGCCTGGCACGCTCACCGATGAGGCACTGTTGGACGCCCGCCAGGAGAATCTACTCTGTGCGCTCGCCGAGGACGGCGAGCGCTTCGGCATCGCCGTGCTGGAGCTGGCCAGCGGCCGATTCTCGGTGCTGGAGCTGTCGGGCAGTGAGGCCCTCGCGGCCGAACTGGAGCGCTTGCGCCCGGCCGAACTGCTGTTGACGGAGGACAGCCGGCTGCCGGAGCAACTGCGGCTCGATGCCCGAGGACTGGCGCGCGCCGTTGCGCGCCGCCAGGCTTGGCTGTTCGACACCGACAGCGCCACGCAGGCGCTCTGTCGGCAGTTCGCCACCCGCGACCTCACCGGTTTCGGCTGCACCGACATGCGGCTGGCAGTCGGTGCCGCCGGCTGTCTGCTGCAGTATGTCAAGGACACGCAGCGCGCCACCCTCCCCCACATCCGCGGGCTCATCGCCGAGCGACGCGATGATGCCGTCATCCTGGATGCCGCCACGCGCCGCAATCTGGAACTGACCGCACCGCTGTCCGATGGCGCTGATCGCAACACGCTGGCCGGCGTCATGGACCGCACCGCGACCACCATGGGCGCGCGCGCGCTGCGCCGCTGGATCAGCCGCCCGCTGCGCGACCTCGACCAGGTGCGCCGCCGCCACGACGCCATCGAGACGCTGATGCTCAGCCGTGCATTCGAGCCGTTGCGCGAGGAACTCTCCGCGATCGCCGACCTGGAACGCATCCTGTCGCGCATCGCACTGGGCTCCGCCCGGCCGCGCGACCTGAGCGCGCTGCGGGACACGCTCGTCCGTCTGCCGGCGCTGAACTGCCGGACTGCAAGACCTCAACAGCCCTCTGCTCGCAACGCTCCAACAGGATCTTGGCGAGCACCCGGACACCCTCGCCTTGCTGACCAGCGCCATCCGCGATACAGCCTCCGGTGCTGATCCGCGACGGCGGCGTCATAGCGCAGGGGTACGACAGCGAGCTGGACGCGCTGCGCGATCTGTCCGAGCACGCCGACCGCTTCCTGCTCGAGCTAGAGCAACGTGAACGCGAGCGCACCGGCATTGCCGCGCTCAAGGTCAGCTACAACCGGGTGCATGGCTACTACATCGAGATCGGCCGCAGCCACGCCGATCGGGTGCCGGACGATTATCAGCGGCGACAGACGCTGAAGGGCACCGAGCGCTATATCACGCCCGAACTGAAGCGCTTCGAGGACCAGGTGCTGAGCGCACGCGAGCGCGCCCTGGCCAGGGAAAAGGCCTTGTACGACCAACTATTGACGAGGCTGCAGAACGACCTGACGCCGCTGCAGCTGAGTGCCGAGGCAATCGCCGCCTTGGATGTGCTCTGCAACCTGGCCGAGCGCGCCGAGCAGCTCGATTGGACGCGCCCGCAACTCACCGACGAGGCGCTAATCGAGATCAACGACGGCCGCCATCCTGTGGTTGAGCAGGTCGGCGTCTCGGCCGGGCGCGAACCCTTCATCGCCAACAGCCTGCGCTTCGACGATCAGCGCCGGACGCTTGTCATCACCGGACCGAACATGGGTGGCAAATCGACCTTTATGCGCCAGACGGCGCTGATCGTGCTGATGGCCTACGCCGGCAGCTTCGTCCCGGCGCGCTCCGCGCGACTCGGCCCGGTCGACCGGATCTTCTCGCGTATCGGCGCCGCCGACGACCTTGCCGGCGGCCGCTCGACCTTCATGGTGGAGATGGAAGAGACCGCGAACATCCTGCACAACGCCAGCGAGCACAGTCTGGTACTGATGGATGAGATCGGCCGCGGCACCAGCACCTTCGACGGACTGTCGCTCGCCTGGGCCTGCGCCGTCGAGCTCGCGACGCGCATCCGCGCCTTCACGCTGTTCGCAACCCACTACTTCGAGCTGACGACACTCGCGGACGCCCATGCCGGCATCGCCAATGTCCATCTCGACGCGGTCGAGCACGGCGAGCGCATCGTGTTCTTGCACAGCGTGCGCGACGGACCGGCCAGCCAGAGCTACGGCCTGCAGGTCGCGGCCCTCGCCGGCGTGCCGGCGGCGGTGATCGAGCGGGCCAAGTCACGGCTGCGCGAACTGGAGGAGGCCGCGCACGGCCGGCTGCATACCAGCGAAGCCAAAGGCGCGGCGGCGGCCGAACCACAGATGGCCCAGCTCAGCCTGTTCCCCATGGAAGCGCCGAGCCCTGCGCTGGATGCGCTGCGCGAGACCAGCCCAGACGACCTGACCCCGCGTCAGGCGTTGGAGACACTCTACCGGTTGAAAGACATGCTCTGAGGTCGACTAGCTCGCGCGGGACCTGCTGCTGTTACATCAGCGCGAGTAGTCAGTCAGTCATCCTGCGGAAGGTAGACGTACGCCTTCTTCACCCCTGCTCCCTTGACCGCGAAGGCTTGGCTCTCGAAGTAATTGCCCAGATCCACCGTCTGGCCGGCCGGATAGCTGCCGATACGAATCTCATTGCCTGTAACCTCGTACTCGCCATCCCCCGGCGGCATCACCAGCATCACGCGACACGGTGAGGTCGCGCAGTTACCGGTGTCGCCGGGTGCGACGGTAATGCTGTTCGAGCCTGAGACGCTCTCCGCGGCCGCTCCGTGCATCAATAGCGCGGCGATTGCGCCAGTCAAGATCGGTAGTTTCGTCATGCGATGGGTCTCCGCTAGCTGGTGATCGGACCGGACGTGCACCGCGTCGCAGTGGCACACGGGTGCTCAGAATAGTAGAGGCTAACGAAAAAGCGAGGCCGGCATGGCGATGTCAGGCAAGGCGGACTAAGGCCCGTGCTGATCATTGGCCAGGAGGGCCAATCAGTCAGTCTCTCCTCAGACGAGACGTATGAAATCCTTGTCCTTGCGGCTCCTAAATCGCTGGCACACCTCGAACCCCTCCCGACTCCCCTCGTCGTTGGTATTGCCCTCGATGGTGGCAAAGGTGCCGTTGGGCCGATAGTCGAACGCGAAGCCGGTATGGGTCCAGTCGCCGGATGTGCGCCTGACCAGGAAGACGCAACAAGCGCCCAGCTTGCCCTCTGACCATTCCACTGGGGCACCGTTGATCGAGCGTTCGGAGACGAAACGCTGCTTCTGCTTCGCCTGGGAAGCGAGCAGGTCGCAGGAGAATGATCCATCGATGGGCATGGGCACGCCCTGAATTGCCGCGGCCTGGTTCAGGACGAAGGTGACGAAACCAGCGCACCATGGCCAGGCGCTGCCCTGGTTGCCGCTCATATAGGCACGCACCCAGGGGCCGCAGTTCGCCCCGCCGAGTTCGATCGGGTGTTCCCGCAGATGCTGCTGGGCAATCAGTTTCACCGTGTCGCCAAGGCTGGCGCCGGCGGCACGCTTGGAAAAGGCCCGGACCATCGGCGCGACCAGCGCCTTCCAGCTCTTCTGATCAACCTTGCCGGTATCAGGCAACCCGCGTGCGCGCTGAAACGCCTGTAGGGCACGTTCGGTTGCCGGCCCGAATTCCTCGTCGATGGTCGTTTGGAACCCGTGTATCGACAGCCACTCTTGAACGCGCCGGGCCTTGCGCCCGCGGGTCCCATCACCGATCTCGCCGGGGTATTCGAACTCGTCACGCACCGACCTCGGATAGCTGAGCATCTCGCCGGGTTCGGCCACGGCCGTGGCCGCGGCAGCGACCGCTGGCTCGTCCGCGGGTTGCGCGCGATAGCGCCGATAGGCATCCTTTGTTTTTGGCCCCGGAACGCCGAACATGGTGCCGTCGTAAAAGCCGAAGTGCTTCAGGCCGGCCTGAACCAGACGCCCGTCCGCCCGGTCAACCGCATCGAGGTCTAAAGACATGATTCGCTCCAAGCGCGTTGGTTGTCAGAGAGCCTTTGGATAGCGGCCGTGCTAACCGCCTTGCATTGCGAAGATCTCACTCGGTGCGCCCAGCTCGTCTTGCCATTGCAGCCAGAACACGTCATTGGCGCAGGTCGTTCCGCCCCGTTCCACCTGCCAGGCACCGTCGCTAAAACGTAGCAGAACAATCGTCAGCTCGTCCGATTCGATGCAATTCCTATGGACCGGCTGACCCTTTGGCGTGACCGGTTGCCCGTTGAGTAAAGCCCAGCCCTGGTAGACATTCAGGTGCTCGACCCGGAACAGAATTTCACCGCTATAGGAGAGGTCAGCCGCCACCTTGGATCGAGCCGCATCGAGAATCGCTTGGCGTTCAGCGCTGCCCGGTGCTGGGGTATGCGGCCCTTGCGCACAGGCCACAGATGCGAGGGTGCAGCTCAGGAAAACCAAAATCCATCGGCTGATCGGCATGAGGCTCTTCCTATGTCGTTTCGTTTAGCGCGCGGATGGCCGGAACTCAATACTGGCGTCGCTTACGCCTAGCAGGCGTCCAGAGCCCCGTTCCGCTATTAAAACCAGACGGAAGACGGCTGCCAGCCTCGACCGCCAGCCACTTTAGCCGATCTCGGTCTTGCCCGAATGCCACTCCCTCAGCACCTCGACAATGGCTGCAAGCGACGACGCCTGCGAGCGGAACCGCTTGCGTTTGTGCGTGGCGTCCGCGGCAAGCACATGGAGCAGCTCGACATAATCGAGGATCGATGCCACCTGCCGCTGACTCGCACCGCGGCGCAGGCCGCGACCAAGCTCCTCGACCAGCGCCTCGGCCTTGTCCGCCAGGTCGCCCTGCTGCAAGTGCTCGAGCAGTTTCACCTCGACCGCGATGGCGCCTGCCGGCGCGCTCCGGTGCGAGCGCTCATAGTCTGGCGCGCGCCGCTTCAGCTCGGTGCACCATGCCGCAAAGCTCGGGCAGACGGCATCAAGCGGGATCGGGCTGTAGGCGGTCAGCATCAGATTGGCCGCGAGCCAGAGCAGCCTGGAGAAGGGATCGAGCGGATCGCCGTCACCGCGCTTCAGCTCAGTGGCTGCTTGGTCGAGCACCGCGACCAGTGCCTTCAGCTCTTCCGCGCGTTCGTCGGCAGGCAGCACCTGCACGCGCCGCCAATGCACGCTGACCCGGGACTGGGAGCGCATCGGCGTGAGCTGGCGCGCGGGGTGCCGGTTCAGCGTGTCGTACGACGCGAGCGCGCGTTCGAATAGCGCAAGTCCGGCTTCTTGCGCGTGCCTATCTGGGCTCTGACAGAGTGACTTGGCGTGGCGCGCCTGGTAGCGGATACGCTGCTCAACGGCGCGCGAGCTGGCGCCGGCGTCATGGGCGGCAATGGCTCGGTCGAGCATCGCCACCGCGTCGGCAAAGCGCCCGAGTTCGCCTTGGGCGAGTCCCAGTGCCTCGGCGACATCGCCGTAGTCGCACCAATGCAGGCCTTCCCGCTCGCCGATCTCGTTCAACGCCCGCTCGATGTTGCGCAAGTCGTCCTGAAGCTGGGCCATGCGCTTCGGAGGGGCGCATTCGGCATCGGCCCGGAGGTTGCCAAGCTCGACCAGGGCCTCAGCAGGTGCGACGTAACGGGTGCGCTCGCCGCCGCCCTCTCCCTGACCCTCGCTCTTCAGACGGAAGTCCGGATCACCGTAACACTGATAGGCACCCCAGGTGTTGTGGTAGCGATGCGCCTTCCAGGTCTGCTCCCGCGCCCGACGTACGGCCTCGCCGAAGCGTACCCCCTTGGTCATCTGTCGATAGAAGGTCTCGGCGAAGGTCTGCGCCGCCTGATCCTGCACAGCCCATCCGGCGGCGATGACCGCGCGCACACCCATCTTGATGAACTGCACCGCGAGGTTGGCGGCCAAATGATGCGCCTGCTGGGAATCCGACCGCTGCTGCCGCGCGTCCTGATCCGCTCTGCCTAGATGGCAGCAGTTGATGAACACCAACTCCGGCACGCGCCGCATCTGTTCGACATCGCCCGGCGTCAGCACCATGCCCTCGCCGATGATCATGCCGCTGACGAGGTCCTCGTCTTTCTCGGGCAATGCCTGTCCGCAAAGATTGCAAAGCGGCTGGGTGCGGCTGTCGAGGCGATGGCGATGCACACCGTGGCCTGCCAGGTGCAGGACGCGATAGGCATCGGCGTGGACCGAGACCATGACCTGCTCGACCCTCGGCTCGATCAGCGCCTTGACGCGATAGCCTGCTTGCTCCAGCTCGGACGCCACCCGCTTTGCCTCATCGCGCGCACCCGGCAGCGGCACGAAGTCTGACTTAGGATCGCCAATCACGAGTGCGCCTTGGCCAGGCGACATCACCGGCTTGGCGCGATCATCCCGCGTCTTCAGCTGCCGCAGAAGGCCGAACTCGACCGAGCGCGGCCTGCGCTCAGGGCCGCGCCCGAAGCTGCGTTCGGGCCTGCTGGTCGCGGCCTGGCCCGGAAGCGGTTGTGACCAGCGGTCCTCCAGCATCTCCCACGGATAGCGGGCCGCCTGTTCATCCAGCACCAGGACCAGGTTGGTACGCAGCTCGGAGCCGTCCTTCAGCCGCACGGGCAGCAGCATCTCGAACAGGGTGCGATTGACGTCTGGATCGTAGCTGGTGGTGGCATTGGCGCGCTCGACGAAGCGATCCACCAGCTCGGCCTGGGTCGCGACCAAGGTCTCTTCGGCGCGCGCCCGCTGGGTCAGCAGTGTGAAGCGCAGGCTGCCGGACTCCTTGGCGATCACTTGTACGCGGTGCCACCAGGCAGGGTCGTCGCTGACACCGACCACGCTCCGCCGGCCCCCAACGCCATGGTGTAGCAGTTTCTTCACCGTAAAGCCGCCGCTCAGCTCTGGATCATCGTCGATCTGATGCAGTGCACGGACGGCATCGATCGCGCGACCTTCCAATACCTCGACAAGCTCGATCGCCGTAACACGCGCGTACTTGGCCTGGTCGGTCTGCTCCAGAGTGCGATTGGCCTGGGTTGCGCCGCGCAGCAACGCCAGCACCGAGTCGCGAATGCCGATGCCGCCGGCGCCGGTGCCGATGAGCAGGCTCGAGACCGCGATCCGATGTGGCTCATTCGGAGTCTCTCCCCGGGCAGGATTCGGCGCTTCGATGCTATGGCGAGCCAGTTCGAGCAGCGCGCGCGCGAAGGTGGCGCTCAGGGTGCTCGCCGTCAGCTCGCCAACCTCGCCGAGACCGACGACCAAGGCGCCGGGAGGCCTGCCGCCGCCGGCAGGATGGTCGAACACCGCATGCGTCCCGAGTGCGCCGGGATACAGGCCCAGTTCATGACGCCCGCTGAGGCGTCCGTCGAGTACCTGATCCAGATAGGCCTCGGCGGCGATGATGGTGTCGCCCTGATAGTGCCCCACCGCGACACGGTGCTCGGCGAAGGCGAGATTGCCGTGGGTCACGCTGACCTGCACGTCGAAGCGCGTTGCCGCGGCCGGCCGGCGCGGACTGATCGCGAGCGCGGTGCGTATCAGCGTTTCTTCGTCGGGGTAATAGGCGGGTTCCCGATCGAGCATCGGCCTCGGCTGGTCGGCCTCGCGCGCGACCGGCGGGTCTCGCTGCAGGACTCTGTCCGTGCTCTGCCCTTGAACCAGCAGATCCTCGATGGCGTTGAACAGAGCGCGATCCTTCGCCAAATCGCCATGACTCATGCCAGGCGCGTACCAGGTCGGCACGCCCGGCAGTATGCCGTCGTCCCACAGCACGCTGCTGTCGCCGCGTGCCGAGACGAAGAAGCCCAGTGCCTTCTGGTCCGGCCGGAACAGGCGCCGCTTGACGGTCTCGAAGACGTCGCTAGCGGTCTCGGGGGCCTCGCCGGCCATGTACACCATGCCTTCGGGATCAATCGCCCGGTCGCGCAGCCAGCCGCGCGCCTTGCGCGCCTGCTCAAGCCAGTTGGGCTCCGCGGCGCTTAGCCGGCCCTGGCCGGGCAGGTGCCACTGTTCGGCCTCATCGTGATCGCGCAGGCTCCGCCAGACGGCCTCGGACAGGAAGTCGCGCCTATCCTCCGGCAAAAGCTCGAGCACGCCGGGAAAGTCGCGGATCACCGCGAGCAGTGCCTGGCGGTCGTGGGGGACGTCGAGCAATGCGAGCTGCTTCAGCGTTGCCGCCTGCGCGACCAGGAGCCGCACAATCTCCCAGGAGCCGCGGTTCGGCGTCCCGAGCATGACCAACCTTCCGCCGCGCTCGCGGACCCGCTGCCAGATATCCGGACGCTCCGCGATCATGGCGCGGGCGACCAGCCCGCCCATCGAGTGCGCCAGGATGCGGACCGGGTGTCCGCCGGCGTTCGTCAGGTCCAGTGCCCGGCCGACCTCATCCGCCAGGTGCTTCGCGGCCTTGCGCACCGATTGCCGCCAGTCGTAAGGAAACGGCAGCACATCATGGGAGCGGTCCATGAACTCGACAAGGTCGCCGTAGGCCAGACCGAGCAGCCCCGTGGGCAGGATCGAGAGCGGCTGGTCCATGCGCAGACGCGTGATCTGACCAAGCGCCAGCCGACGGACCGACAGCCAGACCTCGTCGGTGGCGTCGCGCACCGCCAGCGAGCTGCCCATGATGCCTGGCAGCACGAACAGCACCGGCCGCCGCCCGGATACGCCGGCGGCGCTGCGTGCGGGCATGATGACCGGCGCCTCGGCCAAGGGCTTGTACAAGCGCCCCGGCAGCTCGTCGAGCAGACCGAGCAGCAGCGCATCGACGGTGATCGGCGGTGACGCGGGAACCTCGGCCTCGTCCAGCGACGCGCCGAAGTAGTTGAAGTGGTTGACGTTCGCACCCTGATCGAAGCAAAACCAGCCCTGCGAGCGCCGCAGACCGCCGTACATCGAGCCAGTGTTGACGACCAGGTCGTGATCGCCGGCGAAGAACAGGTCCGGGATCAGCAGCTTGAGCCGGCCCCAGATACCCTCTTCCTGGATGTCGCCGGAGATGACCGCGAGTTGGGCGGGCTCCGGAATCCGCAGGTCCGGGTGGTTCAGCAGCCCGACCAGCGCCGATTGCGGCATCATGGCCTCGAGGCCGGGCAGTGTCTCTGCGTCCTGCGGTTCCCTGACCACCGCCAGGATAAACTCCATAAGCGCGTCGGCGACGGCGCCGCTAAGCACCGGGACCTTGGAGATCAGGTTGAACACGACCGACAGCCAGCGGTCGAGCCTGCCCGAGGCCAGCGTGGTGCCGCGCGACGGGCTCGCCACGCGGACGAAACGCTCCACCTCGATGTGGCGGGAGCGCAGCTCCTCGATCAGCAGCGGCAGATCGCGCCGGTCATCGTCCGACAGCCTCTTCAAATACTCCGGCGACAGCACGGCCTGGAACTCGCTCACCGATGCCAGGCAGAGCAGATCGCCGAGCAGTCCGCCGCGAGAATGGCTGATCAGATGCAGCCGCGTGTCGGCCGGGAGCTTCTTCGCCAGCGCCAGCGCATTGGCGATCGGGCTCTTGGTCAGCGTTGGATGCTCGAAACCGAAGATGCGGCCCGGATAGCTTGCGCGCAGTGTCTGCATCGGCCCAGGCAGCTTGAACAACTCGCCGAAGCTACCGAGGGTCGATGAGAAGGTGCCGTGCAGGAACAGCAGCAGCGGCTCGCCGGCGAGTTCGGCCGGCGGGCCATCAATCGCGGGCCATGCCTGTTCGGTCCAGGGCTGCACCGCGTTCGGGTCCAACTGACGCAGGACGTCCTGATTCTCGGCTTCGATACGCTCGGCGGTTTTTCGGACGAGCTTTTCGGCCGGATCGATGCCGAAGATCTTGAGGCCCTTCAGCAACCAGCCGCCGAGACCCCGCTCATTGGAGTCACTGTCGAGTGCGGCCTTCAGCGTTAGCTCGCCCTCACCGTCGCGGGAGTCCTCGCCGAGTTCGCGCCGCAGGATGTCGCCGCGCATCCAAAGGACAAACTCGCCCTCCAGTTCGATGGCAACGACCTCGTCGTCGCCGATCTCGACCTCGATCTTTGCGCCTTCATCTCTCGCGACGGAGAACTCGACCTCGGTGACACGATGAAGACCCACCTCGGCGAGCCCGCCAGGCGCTCGTTCCGCGAGCTGTCCATATAACCTATAGGTCGACACGGCCGCCCCCTTTTCTATTGACCTTGCTTCCCGAAGCGCGAGATCACCGGCGCGGCCACTGTTCCGCGCACCTCGCCGCCGATCAAACAGTTTGCCGCCGCTTGGCGTCAGGATTCAGTAAGCATAGCCGTCTGTCGGCGATTGTGTTTTCGCCGAGAACGAGAGCATGGCGGCGGAAGAAATCACGGTCAGTGGCCGCCGCGGACCCAGATGGCCTCTTTCCAATAGGCTATCTGTGAGGCGTTCCGGTCTGGTAGGCAACCATCGAGGGCAGCATCGGCGGAAGGCGGCGCCGCTGACGGAATCAGTGGAAGTCTGTTTCGGGAGTCGGGTGCGACTCGCCTAAGCTGAGGGGGCAACGGTGTTCACACGCACCAAGGCCAGTGTGATGTTGTCGACACCGCCGCTGTCGCAGGCCGCGCGCACCAGGGTGTCGGCAACAGCATCGAGGTCGCCGCGACCGGCATGGAGCATGGTCTCGATCTGGTCGCGCGCCAACATCGACGTGAGTCCATCCGTACAGAACAGGAAAATGTCGCCGGCGGCGAGTTCGCTGATCGCGGTCGGCGGAGAAGGCAGGTGCACACCCGATCCAACGGCGCGCGTCAACACATGGTCGTTGATGCCATTTTGGCGCGCCTGGGCACGGTTCGGAAAGAAGCCTTGATCGACGAGCTCCTGTATCAACGAATGGTCGCTGGTCAGCTGCTCGAGTCGCCCATCGCGCAGACGGTACAAACGCGAATCGCCCAGATGGGCGTAGGCGAGCCAACGCTTCCCCAGATAACCGACCACCACCGTGGCCCCCATACCGCTGCAACCAGGGTTATCGCTTGCGTGGGCGAGAATGGCGGCGTTTGCCTCCTTCACCGCCGATTCGGCGAGGAGCCGCGCCTCTCGAGGGTCGTCGCGCGACGGCGGTTGCCGCAAGAAGCGCCGGCTGATGACCTCCGCTGCCAGGCGGCTTGCGACATCGCCGGCGTTCGCGCCGCCGATGCCATCGGCGATCACCACGACACCGGCTCCAACATCGACCACCACCGCATCCTCGTTGCGCTCGCGTACGAGCCCACGATCAGTGCGCCAGGCGAATTCCAGTCGCGGCCGGTTCACCGGGCTGCGAGTGGTCTAGTTATCGGCGCGCGGCGACGATCAGTTCGCTGCGTTCTTCTCAAGCAGCGCGGCAAGCTTTTTCGGCTCGACAAATCCAGGGACCATCTCACCATTGTCGAGGACGATGGCCGGCGTGCCGCGAATGCCCATCAGCTCTCCCAGTTCCATGTGCTTCTGCACCGGATTCGAGCAGGTCTTGCTCGGCACGGCTGCGCCGGCCTTGGCCTGTGTCATGGCGTCACGTTGATCATCGGCGCACCAGACCCCTACCGCCTTGTCGTAGGACGGGGAATTCACACCTGTTCGCGGATAGAAGAGGTAATGGACGCTGATGCCTTCGTCCTTGTAGCCATCGATCTGCTGATGCAGTTTGCGACAGTAGCCGCAATCGATATCGGTGAAGACCGTGATGGTGTGTTTTTCGTTCGGCGCATCGAAGGTCACCATGTTGGCCTCGCCGATGCCGTCGATCGCACGCAGGCGCGCCGCTCCGCGAGCGGTCTCGGTGATGTCCTTGCGCGTCTTCAGATCGACGATGGCGCCGTCGACCAGATAACGGCCGTCTCCCGTCACGAACATGACCTGCGGGCCGATCTCCACCTGATACAGACCCTCGACCTCGGTCGGCTGCACGCTGGTTGGCTTGTAATCCGGCAGCACCTTGGCCAGTGAGGCACGGATATTGGCCGCCTCGTCGGCGATCGCTGGTGACACGACCAGCGCCAGCGCGGTCAAAGATGCGGCAATCAGAGCCGTTGATTTCCGCATAACGGACGTCTGTCCGATAGATTTCTGCATTTACTCTTCCCCAATGAATCAATCTCGAAAATTTGTGAACTGAAGCGGGCGCTGCCAATCGGTCTCTTTGATGTATGCGATGGCCTGTTGCAGATCATCACGCTTTTTGCCCGTGACACGCAGCTGGTCACCCTGGATCTGGGTCTGCACCTTGAGCTTGCTGGACTTCAGCGACTTGACCATGCGTTTGGCGGTGTCGCTGTCGATGCCCTGCTTGAGACCCACGCGTTGCCGCGCGGCGTTGAGGCTGGTGACCGGCTCGTCGACATCCAGTGCAGACAGCTCGACCTTCCGTTTGACCAGTTTTTGCCTCAGGATGTCCATCATTTGCTGGAGCTGGAATTCCTGTTCCGCGCGCATCCTAATCTCGCCTTCCGCCAGTTCGAATATGGCATCGACGCCCTTGAAGTCGAAGCGGGTGCCGATCTCACGATTCGCCTGGTCCACCGCGTTGCGGACCTCCTGAAGGTCGCACTCGGACACGACATCGAACGACGGCATCGACCCCCTCCAGCAAACACTCAGCCTGCAAACCAAACCGACAAGCATAGAGTAACCCAGTCCCAACGTCCACATTTCAACGGGCCGATCCGGGGCGGGGACGAGCACCGCTCAGGCCCGCGGATGATGCCGTGCATGCAGCTGCTTCAAACGCTCGCGCGCGACGTGCGTGTAGATCTGGGTGGTGGACAGGTCGCTGTGACCGAGCAGCATCTGTACGACACGCAGGTCGGCGCCGTGGTTCAGCAGATGGGTCGCAAAGGCATGCCGCAAGGTATGGGGCGACAGCGGTTTGCTGACGCCTGCCTCGAGCGCGTAGCGCTTGATCAGCTGCCAGAATGCCTGGCGTGTCATGCAGACGCTGCGCGCGGTCGGGAATAGATAGTCGCTTGAACGCGCGCCGAGGATGACCGCACGCGGTCCGCGTGCGAATTCGGCCAACCAGCGTGTGGCCTCCTCGCCGAGTGGCACCAGCCGCTCCTTGTCCCCCTTGCCGGTGATGCGCACGACGCCCTGGTTCAGACTCACGGCCTGCGGACGCAGGGTCACCAGTTCGGTCACGCGCAAGCCGCTGGCATAGAGCAGCTCCAACATGGTGCGGTCGCGATGGCCTCTGGCATCGGCGGTGTCGGGCGCATCCAGCAGCGCCTCTACCTCGGACTCGGTCAGGGTCTTGGGCAACGGGCGACCCAGTCGGGGCGCATCGACGCGGGTGCTCGGGTCATCACTGATGGTGCCCTGCCGCACCAGGTGGCCATAGAACTGGCGCAGACAGGACAGCAGGCGGGCCGACGAGCGCGGCTTGCGTCCCTGTTGGGAGAGCAGCGCCAGATAGCCGAGCAGATCGCTGCGGCGCGCCTCGCAGAGTGCCCGCCCCTGCTCGGCCTCCAGCCAGCGCATGAAGGCGCGCAGGTCCGACTGATAGGCGGATAGCGTATTGGCGCTCAGACCGCGTTCCAGCCAGATGGCGTCGGCGAATGCCTCGATGACGCGCTCGTCCGCAGCCGGCTTCATGACGGCAACGCCACCCCCTCGTGGGCGAGCAGCCAGCGCTTGATCGCGATCAGGCGTCCTGATGCGTCACCGGCGAAGCCGCCCAGTCCGGCCGCGCCGATCACGCGGTGGCAGGGCACCAGCAGCGGGTATGGGTTGGCGCGACAGGCGCCGCCGACGGCCCTGGGTGCCGAACCGAGTTCGGCGGCAATCTCGCCGTAAGTGCGCGTCCGCCCGCTTGGAATGGCGCTGATCGCCTGCCAGACTCGACGCTGAAACGGGCTGCCGGCGGGCGCGGTCGGGAGTGCGCGGCAGGGGTTCCAATCATCGCCGCAAGGGTCCGCCGGGTGATCGCTGGATTGCTCAAGGAATGCCTCCAGAGGCGTGCGCAGCCAGTCGGGCACGGCGTGCGATTGCGGCCACTCGGCGCCCGGGCTCAGCGAGACGCCCGTGACCAAACCAGCCCGCCAGCGCAGCCCGATCGGCCCGAACGGCGTTTCCAGACAGGCGGACTGCTCGGCCACCCTTGCGAGCTGTTGCGGTTCGGCCATCATTTCGAATTCTGCCAGTTGCTTCTGCGTGATTTAGTCCAGCCTGCTCAGTCGTCGGCTGGTCCACCTGCCTCCTTGCGATTGGATCAAGTGTTGCTCGATCGCCGCCCCCGCGTTCGACAGCCTGCCATCCCGCACAGCTCAACGCCCCCACGTCCGCAGATCCGTGGCGGAGCATCATATAATCATGCAATCAGCCTTAGATCGGAAGCCGATCATGCCGCCAGACGACAAGCCATTCTGGGAAACCACCCGCCTCGAGGCGATGAGCACGCAACAATGGGAGTCGCTCTGCGACGGTTGCGGCAAGTGCTGTCTGAACAAATACCAGGACGAGGACAGCGGCTCCATGCATTACACCAGCATCGCCTGCCGATTGCTCGATCAGCGGCAAGGCTGCTGCGCCGATTATGCCAATCGCGCCCAGCGCGTGGCCGATTGCATCACGCTGACGCCGGAGAATCTGCGCGAGCCCTCCTGGCTGCCGGAGACCTGCGCCTATCGCCGTCTCGCCGAGGACCGCCCGCTGCCGAGCTGGCATCCGCTACTGAGCGGCGATTCGGACTCGGTGCGACGTGCCGGGCATAGCGTGCACGGCCGCGTTCAAAGTGAGGACGATGTCGACGATCCCCTGCTCTATCTGATCGACTGGGTGCGCTGAACCTCGGCGCGCCGATGCGAGCGCACAGCAACCAGCGGTGCGATGAATGCGCCCTGTCGGCGCCTCGACCATCAACCAGCCCGTCCCATCACTGGAACACCCGAAACCATGTCATCGACACCACTGGTGCTTGCATCCACCTCCCCGTTTCGGCGCGAGCTATTGGCGCGTCTGGGCTTGCCGTTCGAGACCGCATCGCCGGACCTCGATGAACGCGCGCTACCGGGAGAATCGGCGCAAGCATTGGTGATGCGCTTAGCCGAAGCGAAGGCACGCGCGGTCGCCGACCGGCACCCGGATGCCTTGATCATCGGTTCCGACCAAGTCGCCAGCATCGGTGGTGTCGTGCTCGGCAAGCCCGGCAGCCGCGCACGCGCCGTCGAGCAACTGCAATACGCATCTGGCCGCACGGCAGTGTTCCGAACCGGTTTGTGTCTGCTCAATGCCGCGAGCGGACAGGCACGGGTCCATTGCGAGCCGTTCAAGGTCCATTTCCGAGGCCTCGACCGCGCCCGGATCGAGGCCTATGTCGATCGGGAACAACCACTGAACTGCGCCGGCAGCTTCAAGTCCGAGGGTCTGGGAATCGCGCTCTTCCGACGCCTGGAGGGCGACGACCCCAATGCCCTGATCGGGCTGCCGATGATCCGTCTCATCGACATGCTCTTGGACGAGGGTATCGATGTGTTGGCCGCGCATTGAGGCGATTTCTGTCAATCGCCTGGGTGGTCGACACCGCCGAGGAGTGCGCGAACCGCCACCCTCCTTATCGCCCTTGGCTCAGCATAAGTTCAAAGCGCGCGCCGTGGCTTGACAGATAGCCTAGTAGGTCTGGGTCTGCTGGCCGCAGGCGTGTCAGCACACGGGTCACGCCAGGCTGCACTGCCTCTGGCGTGTGTGCGACCCGTGCGCGCGGGATGATGCTGACCTCGCCCCAGCGGGGCAGCGTGGAATAGTCGATGAAATGGCTCGGCGTCTCCAGCCACGCATGCGGGCTGATGCCATGCGCGGCTTCTGTGCCAGGCGCATAGATGACGGCGCCAACCCGCAGTGAGGCCATGATGCCGTGCCGAGCCAACAGGGTGCGGCCGGCGAAGGCATAGTAGAGACAAGCGCGGCACATCTCCCATTCCGCTGGCTTGGTCCGCGCAACCATCTGTTCGACTGCTGGAGCCAGCGACCGGACCAGGTCGGCCCGAAACGGCATCGGCATTGTCGGCAGGGGTGATCGCATTGGCAGAGCGGGACCTATTGCCTCTGCCGCCTTGGCGCCGGCCGGGAACGGCCCGAACCCTAACGAGATCGCGACCCATGCCGCGACCAGGCTCCGCTTGGCGGGACCGACGCGTCTCAGAACGGCCGATGAAGATCGCACGCGCAACACAGCCTTAGCCCGGCTGCCGAGGTGAGGCGACCAAGGTCGCGACCGGGACCAGCGTCTCCAAGGGCTCTGGCTGCAAGGTCACGTGGTCTATGCCGAAGCGCTCCGCCAGCATACCCCTGAGCCTGACGAGAACGCCCTCCCAACCGTCGATCCTGGGCAGTACGACGTGAGCGGAGAGCGCCGTTGTCTCCGCTGAAAGCGACCAAATGTGCAGGTCGTGAACCGATATGACACCGTCGACGGCGACCATGGCATTGCCCACGTCGTCGAGATCGAGGTGTCCCGGAACGCCCTCGAGCAGCGTACTGACCACTTCGCGCAACAGCCGAAGACTGGAGAAGAGAATCAGCACGACGACGAACAGGGCGAGAATCGGATCGATCGGATTCCATGCGGTCGCCATGATGACGACGCCCGAGATCAGCGCCGCGACCGAGCCCAGCAGATCGCCAAAGACATGCAGCAAGGCGGCGCGAACGTTGACATTTGCGCGTCCGCCCATCAGCAGCCAGGCGGCGGCGATGTTGACGAAAAGCCCGATCAGCGCGATTCCCGTCACGATACCGCCCTGCACCGGCGGCGGATCCAGCAAACGGGACACCGCCGCGGTGCTGATCGCGACCACCAATACCACCATCAGCAGTGCGTTGAATAAGGCGGCAAGGGTTTCAAAGCGTCCGAACCCGTAAGAGTGCCGAGCCGAAGGCGGGCGACGTGCCACCCATGCCGCCATTGCCGCAAGCCCGAGCGCACTGCTGTCCGCCAACATATGGCCAGCGTCACTGAGCAGTGCAAGGGAGCCGGAAATCCAACCGCCGACGGCCTCGACAAGCGCGTAGCCAAGCGTGAGCAGCAACGCCAGAGTCAACAGCCGTCTGGAATCCGCACCCTGCCGACCGTGTGCATGGCCGTGCGCATGGCCATGCGGATGGGCGTGATCATGCATGAGTGGAACCGACCAAGAATCTTGTCGTAGATGGCGCAACCTCGAGTGCCGACGCGCCGCTCAGCCCGTGTCGCGGTCCGGATAGAATGCGGGTTTTGATTCGCCAGCCATAGGAGCAATTGCACAGCATGAGTGATCCGCAACCGACAGTTCAGTCGCCCCAAACAGAGGCGGATCGATGCACTGAGTTCGAGCAGCGTGCACGAGAGCGGACCCAAACACTGGTCATGCTCGGCCAGCGCCTGATCGGCCGCGCCCTGCCGCAACCGTCGGTCAAATTCGACCTACGCGGCCAGAGCGCCGGGCAGGTGCGGTTCGACGCACGGGGCCGCGGCCTCATACGCTACAACGCGGCGCTGTTGCGGCGTCATGGAGACGATTTTTTGCGCCGAACCGTGCCGCATGAGGTCGCGCACTATGTGGCCTATCTGCACCATGGGAGAACGATCAGGCCGCACGGACCTGAGTGGCGGCAGATGGTCGCCGCGCTGGGCGGCCAGCCGGTGCGTTGTCACGACTATGACGTCGACGGCTTGCGGCAACGCAAGACCCGTTGGTTTGCTTACCATTGCCGGTGCGGTGAGCACAAGCTGTCGAGTATCCGGCACAACCGGGTCAGCGGCGGCGCACGCTATCGATGCCGCCGCTGTGGCGAGACCCTGATGGCCGGCTCGGCGTCCGATCAATGCCCCGCTTAAGCTTATTGCGCCGGCGCGCTAACGGGCGGCGGATAGTAGCCAGGCGGTCCGAACTGCGGAGGCATCGGCATTGCACGGCGCATCCGGTGCATCTCTTCCCACCGCTTGCGTGACTCTTCGATCGCCTGCCGGCGCATGGTCTCGTAGTCGCTACGGATCTGCTGCATATCGGTCATGCCGTTAAGCGCAGGCGTCGGTGCCATTGGCAAGGCGCGAGGCGCAGCAAAGGGCGCCGGTCTTGGCGGCATGGATACGAAAGGCGTCGGCGCCTGCCGCACCGGCCCGGCTGCCTGCGGCGGCGCAGGCTTCGCAGCCGGCGTCCCCGCGGTTGATTGCGCGGCTGCGCCCTCAGTCGCCTGTTCGCTGATCACCGCCTGGGCGAATGCCTCCGCCTCCTCTTTGCTGACGGCGGGCGATGCAGCCTGGTCGCTCGATGCCGTCGTCTTGGCGGCATCCTTGCCCGAAGGCGCCTTGGCGACTGGCGGCTGAACTGGTACCTGAACGGGTGCCTGAACTGGCGGCTGGGTCGGCGCCTGAGGCGGTCCGGCGACAGGTCCAGCGGGCGCGGCTGGCGGAGTCATTGCAGCGACCGGGGCAGAGACCGGCGGCGTGGTTGCCGGCGCGGCAGTTGGCGCGGCAGGTGTTGGGGCGGCAGCCGCGGGCGCAGACACGGCCTGAGCCGAGACCGCTTCGGGGTTCGATGGCGCACGAGCAGATGCTGACGTCGGCGCTGTCGCGGTTCCGGAAGCTGCCGTCGGCGCTGGTGCACCCTCGTCGCCCCGGTTCATTGCTCCCAGATAGAGGTAGGCGAACAATAGGACCAAGCCACCGAGCAGGAGCTTAGGTATCAGACCCAGTTTACTGCTGGAAGCCGCGGTCTCTGTATCTGTATCTGTATCAGCCATCGTTTGTTACCTCGTTAAAGCCAAAACTAAGTTGTGTTGCCAGCGTATGTTGCTTTGCCAAAGGGCCTGCCGAATCGTGTCGGACCATGCGCCAGGCTCGAGCGATGCCTCGTTAATGCTCGGGCGGCATGGTGACGGCCGTTTGCAGGAGCCGCATGACAGTTTGCGTGCATCGGCTGAGGTTGGCATTGATTTCATCCATGCCGATCTCGCTGTCGCTCTTGCCCGCGGCCCGGTTGACGACGAAGGCAAGCGTGACGTAGTCGATTCGGCGCTCGCGGGCGAGTGCTGCCTCTGGCATCGCCGTCATGCCGACCATATCGCAGCCGTCACGCTCGAGCCGCGCGACCTCCGCCGCGGTTTCCAGGCGCGGTCCCTGGGTCACCGCGTAGATACCGCCGTCGTGTACCTGGATGTTGGCATCGCGCGCCGCCCGAAGCAGCCATTGCCGCAGACGAAGGCTGAAAGGCCAACTGAGATCCGCGTGTACGACCTCGCCGCCGGCCCCGTCGTAGAAGGTCCCGTCGCGCCCGTGGGTATAGTCGATCAGATTATCCGCGATGCACAGTTCCCGAGGCGCGCAATGCGCGGCGATACCGCCGACCGCGGCGAGCCCGATCACGCGGTCGACGCCAGCGTCACTGAGTGCCTGGATGTTCGCGCGGTAGTTGATTCGATGTGGGGGGAGATGATGTCCTACCCCATGACGCGGCAGGAAGATCACATCCTGTCCGGCAAGTTTGCCATGAATCAGCGCCGCGGAGGGATCACCCCAGCGCGTAGTCACATCCCGGCGCTCGGTGACCAGAAGTTCGGGCATCGCGGCGAAGCCCGATCCACCGATGATTGCCAGTTGGCCCATACATCACCTCAGCAACCCTGGAGAGTGCGTAGTTTACTGGACCAAGGGTTCCGGTGGCACAAAAAAACCGGCATCTCTCGATGCCGGCCTGCAGATTGCCGTTCGTCAAGGCCGCTTGCGGGCCCTTTAACCCTCGCGCTCAGGTGGTGAGCCTTTCACATTGCTGAAATCACAGTGACCTAGACGCGTTGCTCTTCGAGCAGACCGATCTCGACCAGCTTCGGGAAGAGCACCTGCTCCTCACGGTCGATTCGGTAGGTCAACATGTCGAAAATCTCACGAGTTTCTTCGAGAAATTCATCGGAAAAGTTGAAGTCGCAATCCTTGAGCCACTTCTTGTAGTACTCGTCGAAGGTGCGTCTCAGCGGCTTCTCGCCGCTGATGAAGCCCCAGGCGATCGATTTGACCCTCGGGTCTTCATGGATCAAGAGGTTGGGGTAGAGTTGCTTGTCTTCCTCGGCCAAGTGCCCCTTGACCCGCTTCGCCAGATCGCACATCAGCTGATAGGCGGTCTTGGCATTCGGCCTGATCTTGAGCTGATCGACAGTCATGATCGAACGTAAATCGTCGATCATCTGCCGCAGCTCGGTATGGCTACTGCGATACCCATCGAGTGTCTGCATACCATCCTCCCCTATATCTTAGGATCGAGCCGCGAGATCTCGCCGAGGTCGATCGGCGTTGCGGTGGACATGCCTGCAACGCGGCCCAATGGCGCAGGCAAAAGCGCCTGCTCCATAGAGAGTATTGTTTAAATCAAGCTCGGCGGAATGTCAAAAAGTCATTAATTATATTAGCGTTTTGTCGAAAACGCCAAATGCCCCGCCGGCGGCTGCCTGTTGGCATTCAGACGTCGTCGGCGGCGGCCGCGTAGATGCCGGCAACGTTTCGAAAATAGCCTTTGTAGTCGAGCCCGTAGCCCATCACGTATCGATCCGGGATCATCAGGCCGATGATGTCCGGTCGATAGGCGGTTGGATGCTGGCGCTCCTTGCGCGTCAGCACCAGGCTGTGCACGCTGGCGGCGCCGTCCTCCCGGCAGGCATCGACGATGGCGGCCATGGTCAGCCCTTCGTCGAAGATGTCGTCGACGACCAACACATGCTCGCCGCGGATGGCGTCACTCGGTCGATGATGCCAGTCGAGTTCGCCGCCGGTGGTATTGCCGCGATAGCGGGTGGCGTGCACATAGTCCAAACGAAGCTGAAAACCCAGCCGCGGCAGCAGTAGCCCGGCCGTCACGATGCCGCCAGTGACGACGCAAAGCAGAAGCGGATCCTTGTCGGCGAAGACGGCCGTGACTTGCTCCGCCATGCGGTCGAAGGCCGCCTCGACCTGGTCACGGTCGACCAATAACTCCATACGGTCGTGGATTGCCTGAAACTGCTGGGAGGTCATCTTGTTCATACACTGCTCGTCGAAGCCGTCGATCATGCCGATTGGATTGAAGACACTGCCGCCAGTGCGGCGTCGCGCTGGCAGTCGTTGCCGAGGTCGTTGACCTGCCGCCTGAACATGGCCGCGGCGCGCCTGGGCAGGCCGGGGTCTCGATGATCGCCGAGTGCCTCGACCACCTCAATGGCACCGGGTCGATTGTTGCAGACCACGGCCATGTCACAACCGGCGCGAAGCGCCGCACTGGCGCGCTCGGCAAAGCTGCCGCCGAAGGCAGCCGCTGCCATGTTGAGATCGTCGCTGAAGATCATGCCGTCGAAGCCGAGCCTGCCGCGCAATACGTCATGGAGCCAATAGTGCGAGAATCCGGCTGGATTGGGGTCGATGGCACTGTAGATCACATGCGCGGGCATGATCGCCTGCAACCCCTTTGCGATCAGCCGCGCGAACGGCACCAGATCGACCTGCTCCAACGCCGACAGCACACGCCCGTCGAAGGGCAATTGCAGATGCGAATCGGCAACCACGGCGCCGTGACCAGGGAAATGCTTTCCGCAGCCTGCCATGCCGGCGGACCCAACGCCGTCAAGCCAAGCCTCGGCGAGATTTGCTACGACATCGGCATCGGTGCCGAAGGCGCGATCGCCGATCACCTGACTCACGCCCCGCTCGACGTCAAGTACCGGTGCGAAACTGAAGTCGATGCCGACCGCTCCAAGTTCGGTAGCCATCAGCCAACCGGCCGAGTAAGCCGCGCGACGCGCGGCCTTTGCGTCATCGGCGAATAGCGCCGCGATTCGCGCCGGCGGCGGCAACCGGGTGAATCCGTCTCGAAAGCGCTGAACGCGCCCACCCTCCTGGTCCACGGCAATGAGCGGGCGGTGCGACTTGACGGTAGCGATGGCCGACGTCAGCGCACGCAACTGCTCCGGATCGGAGTAGTTGCGACTGAACAGGATGACGCCGCCGACGGCGGGATGGGCAATCAACTCGCGGTCTTCGGCGGTCAGCTCGATACCGGCGATATCGAGCATAACCGGACCATTCGGTGTCTTCATCGGCAACTGAGGGGCGTTTCAAGGGGCTCGATATCGCTGCGACAACGTAGGATTTTCCCACAGGCGTGAGCACCTGTCCCGGACTTGATCGGCGTCGGTCGGTTGGCGAGCAACTAACGATCGACTGAGGATCCAATCAGTGGGCGCCGGAACGCACGTCCAAGCGGTCGCGCAGGCGGTCGCCGAGCAGGTTGACCGCGAGCACTACGGCCATCAGGGCCAGGCCAGGCGCCAACACCAGATGCGGTGCGACCAGCATATAGGCGACTCCATCGCGGATCATGTTCCCCCAGGAGGCAGCCGGAGGCTGTACACCGAGCCCGAGGAAGGACAAACCAGCCTCGGCGATAACCGCCGCGGCAACGCCAAAGGTGGCCTCGACGATCAGCGGAGCCAGCGCCAGAGGCAAAAGATGGCGCAGCAAGATGCGTGGCGGGCGAACGCCAAGCGCTCGCGCCGCCATCACATGCTCGCGCGCCTTCAACGACAGAATCTGCGCGCGCGCGAGGCGTGCGTATCCAACCCACCCGACCACCGCGAGTGCAACGATGACGTTGCCGAGCCCAGGGCCGAGGATGCCTGCCAGCGCAATGGCCAACAGGATTCCCGGAAAGGCCAGGAAGACGTCGATGATTCGAACGATGACCAGATCAAGCCAACCGCCACGGTAACCCGCGATGCCGCCAATCAAGGCGCCAATGACCGCCGAGACAGCAACGACGCCCACGCCGACTACGAAGGATGCACGCGCGCCGGCCAGCAGCCGATCCAGCACCGGACGGCCAAGGTCGTCTGCGCCGAGCGGCAGCGACGGCGATGGCCGCTCGAGAATGCGCGGCAGGTCGACGCGATTCGGCGTCACCGGCAACAGCGGGCCAATCAGCGCGGCGAGCGCCCAGAGCAGGATGACCGCGGCGGGCAGCGATGGCGACAGACCGCGGCGCATGCGTCAGCTTGAACCAGTGGCTGCGGCGATGCGCGGGTCGACCAGCATATAGGCCATGTCTGTCAGCGTGTTGACCAGAACATAGACCAGACTGATCAGAAGCACGCAGCCCTGCACGACCGGGAAGTCGCGTGACTGGATCGACTCGACCAGCAGGCTTCCGATACCGGGCCAAGCAAACACCGTTTCGGTGATGACGGCGCCGCCGAGCAGCCCGCCCAGTTGCAGCCCCACCAGCGTCAGTATCGGCAGCCAGGCGTTTCGCAGCGCATGGCGTCGCAGCACGGCCGGCTCGGAGAGTCCCTTGGCACGTGCGGTGCGGATATAGTCCTCACCGAGCACCTCCAGCAGGCTCGCGCGCACCATGCGCGCAAGGATCGCTGCCAGGGCAGTGCCGAGCGTGATCGCCGGCAGCAGGATACTGCCCGGTGCATCGCTGCCGCTTACCGGCGTCCAGCCCAACCAGAGCGAGAACACCAGAATCAGCAGCGGACCGAGCCAGAAGTTCGGCATCGACATGCCCACCAGCGAGAACGCCATGATGCCGCTGTCCAGGGCGGTGCCACGCCGATAGGCGGCCAGCATACCCATTGGAATCGCCAGCAGCAGCGCGAGTGCCAGTGCGGCGCCAGCGAGGCGTAATGTCGCTGGAAGGCGTTCGGCTAGGATCGCGGCAACCGGGCGTTGATCCTGAAAGGAATGGCCGAGGTCCAGTCGCAGTAGCCCGACCAGATAACGGCGGTACTGCTCGGCCAGCGGCAGGTCCAGACCCAGTGACTGGCGCAACATCTCGCGGTCGGCTGGCAGTGCGCTCTCGCCCAGCATTGCATCCACCGGGTCACCCGGTACCAGGTGGATCAACAAGAACACCAGGGTGCAAACGCCGAGCATCACCAGCAACGCCGACGCCGCGCGTGGGATGACCAGTGCGAACAAGGCCGGCGCCTCAGCGGATCTCGACCAGGGTGCCGGCGGGCGCCAGTTCGAACAGCTCGATCAGGTCCAGGTCACGCATGCGGATGCAACCATGTGAGCGAGGCTCACCCATCGGTTCGGCGGGCGAGCAGCCATGGATGTAAATGTAGCGACGAAAGGTGTCGACCTCGCCGCCACGGTTTCTTCCCGGCTCGACTCCAGTGAGCCAGAGAATCCTCGTCAGTATCCAATCACGGTCGGGCCACCTGGTCGCCAGCGCGTGGCAATACACTTCACCTGTTGGGCGGCGAGCCCGGAACACAGTGCCCGGAACGCAGTTGTCACCGATCTTCATGCGTACCCGGTGCAGACCACGCGGGGTGCGGCCGCTGCCGTTACGCTCGCCGGCGCCATTGAGTCCGGTCGAGACAGCATAGACGCGCGCCAAGGCCTCGCCGTCGCTGAGACTCAAACGCTGCGTATCCAGATCGATGGTGATCCGTGGCTCGGGCATGGCAGTCGGCCAGATCAATGGGGATCGGAGCACCCGGCAGAGGTCAAGCGAGGGCCTCGCCGCCCTGCCCGCCCTGACACTCCGGACAAACGCCGTAAATGACGAGGGAGTGATCCTCGATCCGGAATCCGTGATCTTGCGCAATGGCGCGCTGTCGCTCCTCGATCACCTCCTCGACGAACTCGACCACGGTTCCGCATTTGATGCAAACCAGATGATCATGGTGACCGCCGCGGTTGAGCTCGAACACCGCCTGTCCGCCTTCGAAGTGATGCCGGCAGACCATGCCGGCCCCTTCGAACTGGGTCAGCACCCGATAGACCGTGGCCAGTCCGATTTCCTCGCCCGCGCTGAGCAGCTCCTTATAGACATCCTCGGCGCTCAGGTGCCTCTGGGCATTGTTCTCTAGCACGTTCAGAATCTTGACCCGCGGCAGGGTCACCTTGAGGCCCGCCTGCTTGATTTGCTGGTTTTCCATTTCTGCATACCGCCTGTTCGATGAATCGTCGCCCGTGACTGGGGTAAGATAGCGGGCTTGGTCAATTGCTCCGTTATAGCAGATAGATGCGAAAGCTTCTCATTCTTCTCGCAGTCCTGTCCCTCGCCGCGGTTGCTGGCTGCGCACGCAAGGAGAAGGAGGACGCGTATCGCAGCCCAATGTTGGCGGACCTGCCGTTCGTCTACAAGATGACGGTGCAGCAGGGGAACATCATCACCGAAGAGATGGTCGACCAGGTCGATCTCGGCATGAGCAGGAGCCAAATACGCTATCTGCTCGGCACACCATTGCTGACCGACATGTTTCACACCGACCGCTGGGACTACACATACACCATCCGGCGCGGTCACGAACCGATGCAGACCAGACGCTTGACGCTGTTTTTCGAGGAAGATTCACTCTCGAGAATCCAAGGGGCGATGCAGCCCAATCCAAGCCGAGCTGTCGACGTCGAAGACGAGCGTGAACTCGTCGTAAAGGTGCCGGATTGGAAGGACAACCGCGGACTCATCAATAAGGCGCTTAACACCATCGGCGTCGAGACCGCGGACTGAGGTGTCCGCTGTCGATTGCCTGAGCGGTTGGGAACAAGGCCGTCGCGCGAGGCCGGTGGGTTCGGAAGCTTTCTAGGCGCGTGTCTTGGCGCTGGCCGGCGCCGACGTCTTGGCCGCTGACCTGTCTTCGGCGGCGCGGTCCTTACGGGCTTGCTTCGGGTCGGCGATCAACGGCAGATAGATCTCGACCCGATCGCCGCTTTGCAACGGCTGATCGAGCTTGGTCAGCTTGCCGAAGATGCCGACCTTGTTGACCGCCAGGTCGATCTCGGGAAAGCGCGTCAGGATACCGGAGCGCTCGATGGCGTCGCCCACGGTCAGACCCTGCGGCCCTTGCACCTTGAGCAGCGCCTGCTGCCGTTCTCTTGCATAAACGATCTCAGCGTTAACCTGCTGCTCAGTCACCGTACACCTCATCCGCTCGTTTACAGAAGGCGTCGACCAGCGAGTTCGCGATCTGACCGAAGACGCCGCCGAATGCCTTGTCGATAAGTCGGCCGGAAAACTCGAAGTCCATCTCCAATTCTACCTTGCAGGCATCCGCGCGCAGCGCCTTGAAGGTCCAAGCCCCAGTCAACTTGCGAAAGGGCCCGTCCATCAGATCAATCTGCATTCGGTGCGGCGGATCGATGCGGTTACAGGTGGAGAACACCTGCCGCACGCCGAGCCGCGCGACCTCGATGCGGCCACACAACTGATCATCGCTGCGCGACAGCAGTTCGGTGGAATGGCACCACGGCAGGAATTTCGGATAGCCCTCGACATCGGCGACGAGACGGAACATCTGCTCCGCCGAATGCCGAACGAGAGCACTCTTCTTTACGACAGGCACGTCAAATCAACCCAATTGCATGCAGGAACACCAGGATCACACCAGCGGGCGCAACGTAACGGATCAGCACCGACCAAACACGGTAGGCAAGCGCCTGTGATTCGAAGCCCAGCTCGTCGCGCACCGAGGAGCTGCGCATGATCCAGCCGGCGAAGACCGCGATCAGGACACCGCCGATCGGCAACAACAGGTTGGCCGTGACATAGTCGAACAAGTCCAGGATGCCTTTGCCGAACACGGTGAAGCCGGACCAGGCATTAAGCGACAACAGACAGGCGATGCCGAGCAGCCAGACACCTAGCCCCGCCAAAGATGCTGCACGCACGCGGCTGAAGCCAAGGTTCTCGACCAGGAGAGCAACCATTGGCTCCAGCAGAGAGATGGCCGAGGTCCAGGCCGCGAACACCAGCAGCACGAAGAACAGCAGGCCAAAGAACACGCCGCCGGGCATCTGGCCGAAGGCGATCGGCAGTGTTTGAAAGATCAATCCCGGGCCGCTGTCGGGCGCCAGACCCTGCGCGAAGACGATAGGGAAGATAGCCAGGCCGGCGAGCAGCGCGACGATAGTGTCCATGAAGGCGATGATCATTGCATTCTGACCAATCGCTGCCTGACTGTTCAGATAGGAGCCATAGATCATGATGGCGCCCATGCCGAGACTGAGACTGAAAAATGCCTGCCCCATGGCGCTCAGGACCGCTTCGCCAGCATGGGCGCCCAGCTTGTCGAAATCGGGTGCGAACATGTAGCTCAGCCCGGCGGCGAAATCCCCGGCCCGTGCCGCGTAGATCACCATGACCACCAAAAGCAGGAACAGCGCCGGCATCAAAAAGCGCACGGCCCGCTCCAGTCCGCTTGCGACACCACGCGCGACCACCAACACCGACAACACCATAAAGATGGTGTGCCAGGCGAGCAGCCGCTCGGGGTCGGCGATCAGGGCGTTGAACATCGCTCCGGCCTCGTCGCCATTGATGCCGGTAAAGGCGCCGCTGCCGGCGCGAAACACATAGGCCAGCGTCCAACCAGCAATCACGCTATAAAACGACAGGATCAGCACGCCCGCGACGATACCCATCCAGCCCAGCAGTTGCCACGCGGGCGCCGCGCCCTCCTGCCGCACCAGCGCACGCATGGTATTGATCGGGCTCTGTCGGCCACGTCTTCCGAGCATGATCTCGGCCATCATGATCGGAACACCAATCGCGGCCACGCAGAGCAGATAGATCAGTACGAAGGCACCGCCACCGTACTCACCAGCGGTATAAGGAAAGCGCCAGATGTTGCCGAGACCGACGGCGGAACCGGTGGCGGCAAGGATGAAGGCAAGCCGCGATGACCACATTCCGTGGATTGAGGTCGTGGTTGACATCGATCAGTCCTGTTCGACAGAAATCGCCTTAGACGCCGATTTCGGCACGTACCGTGTCGGCAAGCTGCTGAGCGAGGCGCTGCACCTGCGCGGGGTCGACACCCTCCACCATGACGCGCACCACCGGCTCGGTGCCGGACGGGCGCAGCAGCACCCGACCCTGTTCGCCGAGCTCATTCTCAGCCGCACGCACGGCAGCCTGAACCCCTGGCAGGACCTTGAGGTCCATGCGGCGCTCGAGGCGCACGTTGACCAGCACCTGTGGGTACCGCTCCACGTCTCGGCAGGCATCAGACAGACCACAGCCGGCTTGGTGCAAGGCCGCGAGGACCTGCAGCGCCGCCACGATGCCGTCGCCGGTCGAGGTCCGGTCGCGACAGATGATATGGCCGGAGGGCTCGCCACCAAGCACGCCGCCCGTTCGTTTCAAATGCTCGATGATGTACCGGTCGCCGACATTGGTGCGATCGAAGCCGATATCGAGTCCGCGCAGCGCCAGCTCCAGGCCGAGGTTGCTCATCAAGGTACCCACCACTGGGCCGTTGAGATGCCCTGCCTCGAGCCGCGACTTGGCGATGATGTAGATCAACGCATCGCCGTCGATGACCTGCCCGGAGGCATCCACCATCATCAGCCGATCACCGTCGCCATCGAAGGCGATGCCGAGGTCGGCGCCCTGCTCCAACACCTTCTGTGCCAGCAACTCCGGCTTGGTTGACCCGACATCGCGGTTGATGTTGAAGCCGTCCGGCGCCGCGCCGATGGTAACGACATTGGCGCCGAGTTCCTCGAACACGTAAGGGGCGATGTTGTAGGTCGCGCCGTGCGCGCAGTCGATGACGATCTTCAAGCCGGCGAACGACATGGACGCCGGGATGGTGCCCTTGCAGAATTCGATGTAGCGTCCGGCGGCATCCTCGATCCGCTTGACCTTACCAAGGCGGGCGGCGTCCACGGTCCGCAGCGGACGATCGATCTCGGCCTCGATTGCCAACTCGACATCGTCCGGCAGCTTGTCGCCATCGGCGGAGAAAAACTTGATGCCGTTGTCGTCGTATGGATTGTGGGATGCGGTGATGACGATGCCGGCGGCGGCGCGGAAGGTGCGGGTGAGATAGGCGACGCCTGGTGTCGGCATCGGACCGAGCAGCCGGATGTCGACGCCCGAGGCCACAAGACCAGCCTCCAACGCCGATTCGAACATATAGCCCGAGATTCGGGTATCCTTTCCAATCAGTACCTTACCGCCCTTTTCGCCGCCAAGTACACGGCCAGCCGCCCAGCCCAACTTGACCACGAAGTCCGGACTGATGGTGGGGTCGCCCACCCTGCCACGGATGCCATCGGTACCAAAATATTTTTGCGCCACGCTCTACTCCTCGACAAAGGCGGATCGGTGCACAGAGTACCGCACACAATGGTGCGCACAGAGACCTGGCCGGACTAGCGATGCTCGGGCTCGGCGCCGGAAACGGCAGCCATCACCTTCAGCGCGTCGACCGTCTCCGCGACATCGTGCACCCGCAGTATCACAGCCCCGCGCTGCGCGGCGAGCATCGCGGCCGCGACGCTGGCCGCGCCACGCTCGCCGACGTCCCGACCGGTGATGCTGCCGAGCATCGATTTGCGCGACAATCCGACCAGGATCGGCACACGCAAACCAGAGAGCCGCTGCAATCCAGCCAAAAGCGCGAGATTATGCGCCAAGCGCTTGCCAAAGCCAAAGCCGGGATCCACCAACAATCGCTCGCGCGACAAGCCGGCCGCCTCGCACACGCGTAGCCGCTGCTCTAGGAAACTCATCACGTCGGCGAGCACATCGTCATAGTGCGGGGCATGCTGCATTGTGCGGGGGCTGCCCTGCATATGCATAAGACAGACTGGAAGACCGGTTGCCCGTGCCGCGGTAAGTGCACCCGGCTCGCGCAGCGCGCGCACATCATTGATCAGGCCGGCGCCGACGTCCGCCGCCGCCCGCATGACGTCTGCCTTGGAGCTGTCGATCGCAATAGGAACAGCGAACCGCCGGGCGATGGCGTCGATCACCGGAACGACCCGCCGCCGTTCTTCGTCGGCATCGACATCCGCCGCGCCGGGCCGGGTTGATTCGCCGCCGACGTCGATCAAGTCGGCGCCCTCCTCGAGCATGCGCTCGACCCGACGCAGAGCAGCATCGGGCGCAAAAAAAACACCCCCGTCCGAGAAGGAGTCGGGGGTGACATTGAGTACACCCATGACGCGTGGCGCGGTGAGGTCGAGCAGTCGCCCGCCGCAATCGAGCATCATGGAGGCCGTGGTTCCTCGGTTACTCGCCGACACGCGGCCTGACAGGGACCGCGGCCGGCTGATCATCCTGGGTCAGGCGCCGGATCAGTGCTCGCCGGCCGGTCCGCCGATTGGCCCAGCAGAACCATCCGCTGCCTTCTTGTCGCCGTCGGCGGCCGGCTTATCCGTCACTGGTGACGGATTGCCACTGCCCGGGGGCGGCGACGCATCACTGGTCCACTGCTTCGGCGGGCGCGGCGTCTTGCCCTCCATGATGTCGTTGATCTGATGCGCGTCGATGGTCTCGTACTTGAGCAGCGCATCGGCCATCGCATGCAGCTTGTCGACGTTGTCGACCAGGATGGTCTTGGCGCGCTCGTAATTGCGGTCGATGAAGTTGCGCACTTCCTTATCGATCAGGTGCGAGGTCTCATCCGAGACCGACTTGTGCTGAGTCACCGAATGGCCGAGGAAGACCTCCTGCTCGTCCTCACTGTAGGTCAGGGGACCGAGTTTGTCCGACAGGCCCCATCGCGTGACCATGTTGCGCGCGAGCTCCGTGGCGCGCTGGATATCATTTGACGCGCCGGTCGTCACCATGTCGGCCCCGAAGATCAGTTCCTCCGCGATCCGGCCGCCGAACAGGCTCGAGATCGAACTCTCAAGACGCTGTCTGCTGTAGCTGAAGCGGTCGTCCTCGGGCAGGAACAGCGTGACGCCGAGCGCGCGGCCGCGCGGGATGATGCTGACCTTGTGGACCGGATCGTGCTGCGGCACCAGCCGGCCGACGATAGCGTGGCCGGACTCGTGGTAAGCGGTCAGCTTCTTCTCATCGTCGGACATCACCATCGAGCGCCGCTCGGTGCCCATCATGATCTTGTCCTTTGCCTTTTCCAGGTCCTCCATGTCGACCAGGCGCTTGTTGGCGCGGGCGGCGAATAGCGCCCCCTCGTTGACCAGATTGGCCAAATCGGCACCGGAAAAGCCCGGCGTGCCGCGCGCGATCACCGACGCCACCACGTCTTCCGCGGTCGGCACCTTGCGCATGTGCACCTTCAGTATCTGCTCGCGACCGCGCACGTCCGGCAGCGGGACAACGACCTGACGGTCGAATCGGCCCGGACGCAGCAACGCCGGATCGAGCACATCGGGACGGTTGGTGGCAGCAATGACGATGACGCCCTCGTTGCCCTCGAAGCCGTCCATCTCGACCAGAAGCTGGTTGAGAGTCTGCTCGCGCTCGTCGTGACCGCCGCCCAAGCCGGCGCCACGATGCCGGCCGACCGCATCGATCTCGTCGATGAAGATGATGCAAGGCGCGTGTTTCTTGGCCTGCTCGAACATGTCGCGCACACGAGAGGCACCGACGCCGACGAACATCTCGACGAAGTCCGAGCCGGAGATGGTGAAGAACGGCACCTTGGCCTCGCCAGCGATGGCGCGCGCGAGCAATGTCTTGCCGGTACCGGGTGGCCCGACCATTAGCACGCCCTTCGGGATCTTGCCGCCAAGTTTTTGGAACTTGGATGGATCCTTCAGGAAGTCGACCACCTCGACCACCTCTTCCTTGGCCTCTTCCGCACCTGCCATGTCGGCGAATGTGACCTTCACCTGATCTTCACTCAGCATGCGCGCGCGGCTCTTGGCGAACGACATGGCCCCGCGGCCTCCGGCCCCACCCTGCATTTGTCGCATGAAGAAGATCCAAAGACCGATCAGGATAAACAACGGGAACCAATTAATCAGGATCTGCATCAGCACCGATGGCTTCTCGGGCGGCGCCGCTTTGATCTCGACGTTGTTATTCAGCAGATCGCCGACCAGACCGTCGTCGCCGGGGCTGTAGGTCGTGAAGCGCTGCCCGTTCTCGCCGACGCCCTCGATCGTCCGGCCTTGGACCGTGACTTCTTTGACCTGGCCCTGTCGGACCTGCTCGATAAAGTCCGAGTACGAGGTCGTGCGCGGCGCCGTCTGGGTCGCGGTGAAATTGTTGAACACGGACATCAGCACGATCGCGATGACCACCCATAGAATCAGATTTTTCGCCATGTCGCTCACGGCATTGGCCTCTTTGTCTCGGTTGGGGGTGTGCGGAGATTCGCGCTCGTCAGCCACCCGGCAGTCTTGTCACTACCGGACGTTAACCGACCCGGAACCCTTTTGCCACCAAATAAACTTCCCGGCTCTGCGGCCGCGATGCCTTCGGCTTGCGGCTGGCCACGCGTTCGAACTGGTTTCGCATCAGCTTTACCATCTCGTCGAAGCCCGCCCCATGAAAGACTTTGACGACTAGGCTACCGCCTGGTTTCAGCGTGGCGAGTGCGAATTCGTGCGCCAGCTCAGCGAGGTGTATCGACCTTGGCTGGTCGACCGCCTTCATGCCCGAAACGTTTGGGGCCATGTCGGAAAGCACAAGGTCCAGGGGCTCGCCGCCGAGCAGCGCGTTCAGTTGAATGAGGATCTCATCCTCGCGGAAGTCACCCTGGACTAAGTCCACGCCGCCGATGGGCTCCATCGGCAGCAAGTCCAACGCGACGACTCGCCCGCTGCCGCCGACCGCGCGAACGGCAACCTGCGACCAGCCGCCCGGGGCCGCGCCGAGGTCAACGACGCGCATCCCGCCTCGCAACAGCTGATCGCGCTGTTGCAGCTCCAGCAGTTTGTAGACGGCGCGGGAACGGTAGCCTTCAGCCCTTGCGCGCTGGACATAATCGTCGCTGAGGTGTCGATCCAGCCAGCGCCTGCTGCTCTTGCTGCGGCTCTTGCTCACGCCGTCTGGGAGGTCGTGGTCGGGGCTGTCAGCCGGCCGGCATTCTCTCGAGGAGCGGCCCATGCCCTAGCCGTGCAGCGCCAAGTTGCGAAGCCGCGGGCCGCCGAGGCACGCTCGCGCATGCTCAAATCCGGTCAACCCACTCGAACTCGAACAGCTCGAGCAAACCGCCGGTAATGGCGCCGGCGATCATGCCGCCGAGCAGCGCGAACGGCAGATGATGGGCGGTCGCGACCAGCGCCTCTGTCAGGGGGCCAGCCCCCTCCTCGGCAAAGAGACCGGCAAAGGCCGCCATACTATTCGCGACAACCACCGCAATCACGGCGATCACAACGCCCTCGGTTAGACTGCAGAACCGCGAACGTCCGGATCGTCCCGGCAGGCCGCGCAGATTCATGCCGGCGACATAGAGTACGCCGGTCACCGACACCAGCAAAGCCACGGCCGCCGCCGTCGGCAGCGAGGACGCTACCAGCCGATCTGCGGCAAGCAACAGGGCACCGGCGACGGCGCCCATGCCGCCGCCGATCAGGAACTTGAGCCCGATCCGCGCGGTGCACCGGTGCGGAAAATCCACGGCGGCCCCGGCGATGAGGCTGAGCAAGACGGCGAAGCCCACAATCAGCCAGGCCGCGACCTGAGGTCCAACCGCCATCAGCAGCACCAGCGCGGAGCAAACACCAATCACACTGGCAGTCAGCGCAAGCTGTCGCGCCCCGTAGAAGGCGGCGCCAATGCTGCCGGCCGCTGCCGCGGCCAGCAATCCGGAAAAGCCCGCCAGCGTTGGGGTCAACAGTTCCCGCAGCACGACATAGAGCGGAGCATAGATCATTCCGATCAAACTCCAGACGGCAGCGCGCGCTATTACCGGAGCTAGCTCGTGAGAAGTAACGGAACTCATTGCTAGCTATGCAAGCAGGGAAAGTGGGAGATTTTGCGGAGCGGCCTGATGCGGATCGGCGGCGCAAGAGGCATTCGATCAGGCGACAGTCGAAAAAGTCTCGCTTGAGGCGATGAGGAACAGATCGCGGTCACGTTGCGTGGAGCGCGGCCTCGCGTCGGAGTCCGGCGGAGCCGCCCGGCTCTGAAGCCCGAGCGCCCCGCCGGTACTAGCGGATGTCGATCAGCCGGCCTTCAGCGTCCAGGACGCGCACCAGCCAGTCTCGTGAACGGCCTTGCCCGGGAACAGGCTGCAGGGACGCCACTCACCGGCGTCGGCCAGAACGAACTGGCAGTTACTGCAAAACTGCTCTTCCGGCGGCTTGCCCGGACGCGCGGCGGCCGCGCGGTCGGCGTCGGCCGCGCTCTCGACGTACTTCAGGGCCTGCGCGGTCGGATCCGTGGCCGGATCGACACGCGGCAGATCTTCCGCCTGGGCGGCCGCGATCCCGACGAGGTTCATCAACGGGACGGTGGCCAGACCGCCCAGCATGACCTTCATTGCGTCGCGACGGCTCTTGTTCATTGGCTTATCGGACATTCTGACGTCTCCTTCTGACGTGGACTGTTGAGCTGAGACTGGTTTGCTCAGCAGCTGTGCTCGCTGTCGATGCCGGAGATGCAAGCATCCCGGGACCGCCTGGCATTGTGCATGATGACCGCGTAAAAGGCGAGCGCCAAGCGCCACGAAAAGTATCTCTCAGCACGGCCCATGCACGTGTCGGTCAGACAACGGCCGCGCTGAAATGTTGCACCAATCGGGCCACCTCATCGTCCGTTGGCGCTCCTGTTTACCGGAGATAGGTCCCAGCTCCGAGGTAGCGCTCGCGCCAATAGCCCGTGTTCAGGGTTGCCAGCCGAACCCGCCGTTTGGACGTCGATGCATGCACGAAGCGGTCTTTGTCCACCATCAGCCCGACGTGGTACTGCGATGGGCCTGTCTTGAAGAAGACCAGATCACCCGGACTTGGCTGCCGGGGGACCGGCAGGGCGGCCGCCTGCTGCGCGGTCGAGACCCGAGGGATGTTCAAACCGGCGGCGCTGTGCGCATATTGCGTCAGGCCGCTGCAGTCGAGCGCCCTGCCCGGCTCCGCTCCGCCGTAGACGTAGGGCGTGCCAAGCTGCGACAGTGCGGCGATAACGACGTCGGCGCGCTGGTCATCAAGCCCACTCAGATCGAACGACTCTCCGCCCGCCTCATAGGACCGAACGCCCGAACCAGCACAGCCGTACAGATGGATCATGGTCAACAGGATCACGGGCGCAAGAATCCACCGGGCGAACATTGAAGTAGTTTCCCATAACAATCACATAACAATCTGTACGTAAAACTATTAGCCTATAGTAGCCTAAAGTCAAGAGCGGGCCGCGCGTTCTGCCGGCAGATGCTCAGTAAGGCTGGATCCAGGTGCGTGCCATTCGCAACGCCATCGTCGGGTTGCCTTCGTCGTGGTGGCAACCTTTACCGCCGTTTCGCTGCCTGCAGCCGCAAAACCGGCATAATGGGCGAGTTGATTCGCCAAGCCGGCCGCGTCCCGCGCGCTAACGGCGTCGACCAGTGCCGATCAGGCAAGCCAGGCGCCGCAACTCACCAAGACAGAGAGAAGGCACGCAGCCGCTATCCCGCCCATGCAACTATTTGACATCATTGCCATCCTGATCTCGCTGTCCGCGGTGTTCAGCTGGTTCAATTATCGGTTCTTGAAGATGCCAACCGCGATCGGGCTGATGCTGATCGCGCTGTTGCTGTCGCTGGTCCTGTTGCTGCCGACCCCGTTCGACGACGGACTCGAGAAGGACGCCCAGGCGATGCTGGACAGCATCGACTTCAACGCGACCGTGCTGCATGGGATGCTGAGTTTCCTGCTGTTCGCTGGCGCCCTGCACGTTAATCTGCGGGATCTTGCGGAACAGAAATGGGTCATCGGCGTGCTCGCCACCGGCAGCGTGCTATGGGCCACGGTGCTGGTCGGCGGCAGCGCCTATCTGCTGTTTCTATTGCTCGGTCTGGATATACCGCTGATCTACTGCCTCTTGTTCGGCGCGCTGATCGCACCGACCGACCCCATCGCAGTGCTCGGCATCTTGAAGAGCGCAGGTGCGCCGAAGAGCCTGGAGACAAAGATCACGGGCGAATCGCTATTCAACGACGGCGTCGCCGTCGTCGTTTTCCTGGTGCTGGCGGAGATTGCGATTGGCGCCGAGCCAATCTCGGCCGGCGGCGTGTTGGGGCTGTTTCTTCAGGAGGCCGTCGGCGGCCTGTTGTTCGGGCTCGTTACCGGCGGACTCGCCTACCTCATGCTACGCCGCGTAGACAATTACCAGGTGGAGGTGCTGGTCACGCTGGCGCTCGCCAGCGGCGGCTATGCCGCCGCCGAGCACTTCGGCTTCTCGGCACCAATCACCGTTGTCGTGGCCGGTTTGATCATCGGCAACCAGGGTCGGGACGGCGCCATGTCTGAGACGACCCAGCAGCGCCTGGACAATTTTTGGGAGCTGGTCGACGAGGCGTTGAATGCGATCCTGTTCGTGCTCATCGGCCTCGAGGTGCTTGTGCTGACCCTGAGTGCGCAATACATGATCGCCGGCCTTTTGGCGATCCCGCTGGTATTGCTGGCGCGTGCGATCAGTGTCGGCCTGCCGATTGCCGCAATGCGCGGCTTTCGCAGCTGGTCGCCCGGCGTCGTCAGCATCTTGACCTGGGGCGGCCTGCGCGGAGGCGTCTCCGTGGCGCTGGCGCTGTCGCTGCCCGACAGCGAGACCCGCGACCTGTTGGTCACTGTTACCTATATCGTTGTGGTGTTCTCGATTCTGGTGCAGGGACTGACCCTTGCACCGGTAATCCGCGCCAATGCCGAGCAAGCAGAGATCGAGATGGCACGCACCGAACTGCCAGGCATGACCGCAGACGCGCAGCAAGAGCAAGCCCGATAGGCTGGATCAGTCCTGGTATGTCAGACGCAACCGCTACAGCAGACCCGGAGACGCCCTATGCCGACCTGACGCCGGATCGGGTGCTGGACTCGGTCGAGTCCCTCGGCTATGTCGTCGACGGCCGGCTGCTCGCGCTCAACAGTTACGAAAACCGCGTCTACCAGGTCGGCATTGAGGATGCTTCGCCGCTGATCGTCAAGTTCTACCGCGCCGGACGCTGGACCGACGCGGCCATCCTCGAAGAACACCGCTTCGCGCTCGAACTCGCCGACCACGAGATACCGGCGGTGCCGCCCTTGGTGTTGGACGGCACGACGCTGCAGCGCTTCCAGCAGTACCGTTTCTCGCTGACGCTCCGCCGCGGCGGCCGGGCGCCGGAGCTGGATGATCCCGACGTGCTCGAACGCATCGGTCTGCTGCTCGGGCGAATGCACCTAGTGGGCGAGACCGACCGCTTCTTGCATCGCCCGGAGCTGACGATCGAGCGCCTCGGTTTGGAGCCCAGCACCTACCTGCTGGATCAAGATTGGGTACCGCCCGCGTTAGAGCCCGCATACCGAGGCGTCGTTGACCACGCGCTCGACGCGATTGGCGCCTGTTTCGAACGTGCCGGCGCCTACCGGCCGATTCGTCTGCATGGCGATTGCCATCGAGGGAACATGCTCTGGACAGACGACGGTGCGCACTTCGTCGATCTCGACGATGCCCTCATGGGGCCGGCGGTGCAGGATCTTTGGATGCTGCTGTCCGGCGAGCGCGCCGAGATGTCGCTCCAGCTCGATCATGTGCTCGAAGGCTATGAACAGTTTCGAGACTTCGACAGCCGTGAGCTGCACCTGATCGAGGCGCTTAGAACCCTGCGGCAGATCCATTATGCGGGCTGGCTCGCGCGCCGGTGGCGCGATCCGGCCTTCCCGGCCGCCTTTCCCTGGTTCGACAGCGAGCATTTTTGGCAGAATCACGTCCTCGCCCTGCGTGAGCAGATTGCGGCAATGCAGGAAGGGCCCCTGCAGCTCGGGTTCAACCGCTGAGGCAAAAGCGGAAGCGCAAATCTGTGCAGTTAACTCCATCGACATGAGAATTCAGGCTTGGGTCGCAAACGGCCATGCCATGAGGCTCACCGCGAACCGCCGGGCAGCGTCGTGCAGAGAGCTTGTTGGAGCCTGGATAGCCCGCCGTGGGCGTAAATCCGCCTCCGCACTGACCTTGGCCTGCTGCCTGGCGCTCACCGGTTGCGCGCCCTATGGCATCGTCGGGCAGACCTCGGCGACCGCACGCGTGCAGCCGCGCCTGGACCAGACCCTTGTGCGGCTTTCCGACGGCTACCGGCTCCCTATACGGATTTGGCCAAGTGCCGAAACGGACCCGGACTCGGCGCCCGACATCGTCGTCATCGGCCTGCACGGCTTCAATGACTACGGCAACGCCTTCGCCCCCCTCGCCGCCAGTCTGTCCCAACACGGGATACTGACCTATGCACCGGATCAACGCGGTTTCGGCGCCACGGCGCGGGCGGCGCGCTGGCATGGCGCCGATCAACTGGCGAACGACCTGATCGAGGTGACCGAGCTGCTGCGCCAGCGACATACCGATGCCCGGCTCTATCTGGTCGGCGAGAGCATGGGCGGTGCGGTGATCATTAGCGCCTTGGCGCGCGGGCCTTTGCCCGTGGACGGTGTAGTGCTGATCGCGCCAGCGGTCTGGTCGCGCGGCAGCATGCCCTGGTATCAACGGCTAGGGCTCGATACCCTGGTTCGCGTTGCGCCAGGTATGAAGCTGAGCGGCCGCGGTCTCGACATTCGTCCGTCGGACAATAACGCAATGCTCAGGGCCATGGGAGCCGATCCACTGGTGGTGAAAGAGACCCGCGTCGACGCGCTCTGGGGAGTCACCAACCTGATGGACGACGCCATGGATGGTTTGCATGGGCTGCGTGGGCCGGTGCTGCTGCTCTACGGCGAGAACGACGACATCATCCCCCGATCCGCCTTTTGCCGCATGCTGACCGGGCTGCGGCGCGAGCCCGGGATGCTGCGCATCGTGCTCTACCAACGCGGCTGGCACATGCTGCCGCGCGACTTGCAGGGCAGACGCGTGCGCTCGGATATCGCCGCTTGGCTCGAGTCCCCCGAGGCACCGCTGCCGTCGGCGGAAGAGACGGATCTGGGCTCTGCGCGCCTGCGCGCCTTCTGTCGCATCGACCCTGCTCAACCTTGACCTCGCCCTCCCCGCAGCCTGCGCGGCCGGTCGCTCGTCTTTCCGCCGGCGATGGCGCCGACCGGCAGGGCGGATTTGTTCTCGGGTAACTTCTGAACCGTAGCGATGAAGTAGCCCCGCATCTGAACTTCCCGCCTGAGTTTCGGTATATCTGCGCCATGGCGGCGTTATCCGAGGCGGCAGGGGCGTGAATCTCAACGAAATCCGGGTCGAGCTGGTGCCTGCGAGCGAAGAGGCGCAGTTCCGGGCGCTGATGCAGGCGCACCATTATCTGGGATCGATCGGCAAGATCGGACGCACGCTGTGGTACGTGGCGCGCTGGCGCGAGCATTGGCTGGCACTGCTGAGCTTTTCGGCGCCGGCTTGGAAGTGCGCCGCACGCGACACCTGGATCGGCTGGGATTTCCGCCACCAGTACGACCGCCTGCATCTGCTGGCCAACAACAGCCGGTTTCTGATCCTGCCGCGGTGGCATGTGCCGAACCTCGCCTCGCGGGTGCTGGCGCTGAGCGAGCGGCGCCTGCGCGCAGACTGGCCGGTGCGGTTCGGTCATCCGCTGTTGCTGCTGGAGACCTTCGTCGATCCGCAGCGCTTTGCCGGCACGCTCTATCGCGCCGCCAACTGGCTGGAGGTCGGTGAGACGCGCGGCTTCCGCCGCCGTCGCGGCGGCTACACGCCCACCGCGCAGCACCCCAAGCGGGTGTTCCTGCGCCCCCTGACACGCACGGCCCGCACCGAGTTGGCGCGCCCCGTGCTCGACCCCTGTTACCGTCATGGAGCCCCGCGTCTGATGTTGCCTGCCGAGACCATGCGCGCCTTGCCCGCGTACTTTGCCGAGATTCCCGATCCGCGCCGCGGCCAGGGCCGTCGCCATACGCTGGAGAACGTGTTGTCGATCGCCGCCGCCGCCACACTCTGCGGTATGCGCGGCTACAAGGCCATGGCCGAATGGGCCGACGATCTGGGGCAGAAGGCGCGTGCGCGCCTGCGCTGCCGCTACCGCGCGGGCCGCTATCACGTCCCCAGCGAGTCGATCATCCGCGACGTGCTCGTACGCGTCGATCCCGACGCGCTCGATACGGCACTGCAACGCTGGAACGCCGACTTCGCCGCCGCCGACGACAGCCTCGCCGTCGACGGCAAGACGCTGTGCAACGCCATCGACGCCGACGGGCGTCAGTGCCATGTCCTCAGCGCCGTCGGCCACGATTCGCACGTCTGTCACGCCCAAAAAAAGTCGGCATGCTCCCGCGCGCCGACGACACGCTGAAGCAGACCAACGAGATCGGGATGGTCATCCCGTTGCTCGACGCCCTGCCCATCGCCGGCAAGACCATCACCGCCGACGCCCTGCTCACCCAGCGCAAGCTCGCCGCTCTACCTGCTCGAGCGCGACGCCCACTACGTTTTCACCGTCAAGGACAACCAGCCGAACCTGCTCGCCGACCTGCGCCTCGCCTTCGCGCAGCCCGCAGCCGCGCAGTTCGAGCAAGACACCGAGTGCGCTCATGGACGTATCGAGACACGGCGCATCTGGAACCTCCACACTAAAGTCTCGATCCACGGACTGCTTCCCGAAGGTCCGTTCTTCGCCGATTGCTGTCGCTAGGGACGCGTGAAGCGACCCAAGACCGGCTGGCCCACATGCACCCGTAACAGCGGTGGGCGAATCCGGTAGGGTCAGTGCGGATTAGTCTGAGAAATTCCCGTGGAATAGAGTGAGCGACAACAGGCCCTGCGCAGCGTCGCCTTAGTGCTGTCGAGACAGACCAGGCCGGCTGTGAGCGCGACAGCATCGAATTCCCTCACGCGCCCGTCCGCCAGCCGGCGCTTGCGCCGCGTCATCAGGTCGAGCACGGTGTCTCGCAGCTTTTTCTCGATGATGCCCGACAGACTTGGGGCGACGAGATCTTCCACCATGGTGCCCAGCTTGTTCGAGATCTCACCCCATTGGCGGTTCATAACACGGTCCTGCTGGCGCGTTTCGTCCTTGAACCCGCGCATCTCCGCCTCGGTGCGCATCTACGAGTTGTAGAGCTTGTTGAACTCGGTACCGACGCTGGTGATGAAGTCCTGCAGAACCTCCCCAAGTCGGTCGACACGCTCGACGACGGCTGCCATCTTGATCCCTTTGCTTTATTTAGACTCAAGCCCCTGATTAACAAAACTAGCGTCCTGACACCATATGCACAAACCGGATGGGCCGTGGAGGTTGACCAAGGCATCAGCGTCGGGCTTGGCGTTCGGATTGGCAGCCTTGCAGCCCAGATCGGGCCTTGGCGCACTCCATGGACGCTGGGAGGCAAGACCCCGTTCCTCTCCGCGCCGAGCTACTTCTCGAGCACGTACCTGCCCGGCGCGTCGTCCAAGGGCGCCAGCCCGGCCTCGCGGTTGCCCATCGCCGGCGGCTTCACTTGCTTGCTTGAGTGCGCGGCCAGCCAGGCCTGCCATTCGAGCCACCAGCTGCCGTCCTTCTGCTGGGCACCGACGTACCAGTCGTCCGGCGCGCGATAGGGCTCATGCTCGGGGGCGGTGTGCACAAGGTAGTGGCGGCCTTTGTGCCCCGGCTCGCTGACGATGCCGGCGTTGTGGCCGCCGCTGGTCAGCACGAAGGTCACCTCGGTGTCGCTCAGCAGGTGGATCTTATAGACCGAGCGCCAAGGCGCGATGTGGTCCTTCTCCGTGCCGACCGAGAAGATCGGCACCTTGATGTCGGTCAGCGCAACCGGCCGACTGTGCACCGCGTAGCGCCCGTTCGCCAGGTCATTCTGCAGAAACAGCCGGCGCAGGTACTCCGAGTGCATGCGATAGGGCATGCGCGTGGCGTCGGCGTTCCAGGCCATGAGGTCGAACATCAGCGGCCGCTCTCCCAGCATGTACTCGGTGACGATGCGCGACCAGACCAGATCGTTGGAGCGCAGCATCTGGAAGGCGCCGGCCATCTGCTTGGTGTCCAGATAGCCCTGAGCCCACATGACGTCTTCCAGGTAGCTGACCTCGCTCTCGTCGATGAACAGTTCCAGCTCGCCTGGCTCGGTAAAGTCCACCTGGGTGGCGAGAAAGCTCAGCGTGGCGAAGCGCTCGTCGCGGTCGCGCGCCATGCGCGCCGCCTCGATCGCCAGCAGGGTGCCGCCGAGGCAGTAGCCGACGGCGTGGATTTTTCGATCCGGCACGATTCGTTCGATCGCACGCGTGACGTACTCGATGCCGTTGCGGCGATAGTCTTCCATCGACAGGTCGCGGTCCGCCTCACCAGGGTTGTGCCAGGACACGCAGAACACCGTGTGGCCCTGGTCGCGCAGCCAGCGGATCAGCGAATTCTCCGGCGAGAGGTCGAGGATGTAGTACTTCATGATCCAGGCCGGCACGATGAGCACCGGCTCGGGATGCACACGCTCCGTACTAGGCTCGTATTGGATCAGCTCGACCAGGCGGTTGCGGTAGACCACCTTGCCCGGCGTCAAGGCCACCGCCTCGCCGGGACGGAAGTCCTCGGCGCCGACCGGCGGCTCCCCGTTCAAGCGCCGGCGGGTGTCTTCCCGGAGATTCTGCAGGCCGGCGACGAAATTGGCGCCGCCCGAACGCAGCGTGGCATCGATGACCTGGGGATTGGTCGCCGGAAAGTTCGACGGCGAGACGAGGTCGAGCAGCTGGCGCATCAGGAACTGGGTTCGCTCCTCATGCTCGCGGGAGACGCCGCGAATGTCCTTGACCGCGTTCCACCACCACTGTTGCTGGAGGAGGAAGCTCTGATAGATCAGGTTGAATGGCCAGGACCGCCAGCGCTCGTCGTCGAAGCGGTGGTCGTGGGGCAGCGGCTGGATGCAGGGCGGCGTCTGGGGATTGCTTGCAGACTCGACGGCGTAGATGGCCAGCCGAGTCGCCTTGCGCAGGGCCTTGACACCAAGCTCCGCCTGTTTGCCGGGCGAGATCGCCAGATGGAAGGCCCAGTCCGCGAAGGCGTTGCCGACCGAGGCGGGCGACAGGTTCGCGGTGAGCCGGCCCATGTTCGCGTGGACAAGGCGATCAAGCGTCCCGATGCCGACAGGCATCGGGATGAAGGAGCGCGGCCCGGTCTCGGCGTCCTGATCCTCGCGCAAGGGCTGACGCGCCGGGTTATAGGGGGCCGCCGCCGGTGTGCGCTCGCGCTCGCCGCCCCGGTGAGTGGTCGGGCCGAGTGCCTGCCGATGGGCCTCCAATTCGGTGCCGTCGCCGCCTTGCTCCGCGGGGCTGGTCGTCTCGCCGCCATTCTGTGCCATGCTGCTGGCCTCCCCGAATCCGCCTGCGTTAGCCTTTTCTCCTTACAGCCTAGCATTGCAGCGACGCAGCGCAATTGTTCCCTGGGCCAGGAACGGAAGTTCAGAACCAAGATCGGTATTGGCTGCTTTCGGCCAATATGTGTGGCTCCGCATTGCGACCAGGAGCAACCGCTCGCTTTCAAACGCCGCACGGTCGCGGGACTCGGTTGCCACAAGCTGTTCGCACCTGTCATGGCGCCGAACAGGGTTTCGATGCGGATGCTGCTGAAAAGCGGCGGCACGGGAAACCGCAGGCCTATCCAGAGGCGTCAGGGGAGCGTGGTTCAGCCCAGCTCCGACGGTTGATGGCGTAGTCGGCCACCTTGCCGACAAAGGGTAATGCCAGCATGCCGTCGAGCCGGTCGACCTGGCGCGGATCACGCTGGCCGCGGATGCCGATGGTCATGCCCTGATGACCGGCGCGGGGCTGCGCGCGGTAGGTGCCGAGCAGGCGGTCCCAGCAGGAGAGATTGAAGCCGAAGTTGGAGTTGGTCTCGTCATCCTCGACGGAATGATGCACACGGTGCATGTCCGGCGTAACGACCAGCCAGCGCAGTGCGCGGTCCACTCTGGCCGGCAGCCCGACGTTGGCGTGATTGAACATCGCCATGCCGTTCAAGATGACCTCGAACAGGATCACGGCCACGACCGGCGGCCCGAGCGCGGCGATGGTCGCGAACTTGATCAGCATCGACAGGATGATCTCGATGGGGTGGAAGCGCGCGCCGGTGGTGAGGTCGTAGTCGAGATCGGCATGATGTACCCGATGCAGCCGCCAGAACGCGGGGACGGCGTGAAACAGCACATGCTGCGTCCATATCGCAAAGTCGAGCACGACGACGGCGGCGAGGACGGCGAGCCAGAACGGCAACTCGATCGCGTTCAGCAGGCCCCAGCCCTGTGCGTTGGCGAACAACGCCATACCCACCGCCGCGGCAGGGAAGAGCACGCGCAGCAGCAGGGTGTTGAGCACCACCAGCCCAAGGTTGCTGGTCCAGCGCTGCAGCCGCGTCAGGGTCAGCGCGCGGCGCGGTGCGCGCACCTCCCAAAGGGCCATCAGGGTGAAGATACCGAAGAAAAAGCCAAGGCGGATCACCGCCTCGTGGGTCTGGATGAAGCTGTCCAAATCAGTCTGCCTGCTGCTGGGTAATCGAAAACTTAGGGGAAACTGGAAGCCCGCCGGCCAGCGCGCGAACAAGGGAACGAAGGGATTCATGGCCATGAGACAGCCAGTCTCCGCGTCGGTGCCCGCGAACTCACGACCGCGGGGGCCAGCGGGGCAGTTGGCGCTTCCTGCGCCCCACGGGAAGCGCCGGATGCTTGAGCGCTTCCCTAACTCATCGCTCCCGCGTCGCGCCCGCGCGTCACGACCAGGCGCCCGAGCTTGGCCAGCAACAACAGCCAGGGCACAGCATGGAGCAACAGATCAAAGATATCGATTGGCCGCACCAGCTGTCCGGCCGCCAGCAGCTTGAGCTTCTCCCAAAGATGGGGCTCCGGTACGAAGGGCGCGAGCCCGAGCGTGAGCGCGAGGACCAGCAAGAGCCAGAGCGGCAAGCGGTCGAGCCAGACGAGCATGATATGTCTCCTCGGAAATGGATGAACGCAACCCAAGCATCGGCAATAGTGCCCAGTCGATGATGAACAAGCCCCTTGCAGCGAAGGACGCGCACCGGCGCGCCCGGCCGAGGCATTCTAGAGTCGGAGAAGCCTGTCGAGAAAAACCGCAAGACGGACCCGGATGCATTCAGTATACGCTGCCAATAGGCGATCTAATGTTCAGCTGGCTCGACCGTCATCAGACCCAATGCCGATCGCCCGAAGCGGTCATCAAGCGGATGTCGCGCGCGCAACGCACGGCACGGCGCAATCCCCGGCCGATGGCCGTGCGCGGCATCGCGCTGATGCTGCTGATCACTCATCTCGGTTACAGCCTCGCCGCCACCCTGGCCATCGATACGCATGGTCATGGGCAGGAGGGCGTCGATGGCAACGACAGCTGTGATCATGGCTGCCATGCGTCCGCGCACCTGCTCGGCGCGCCGTCCGAGTATCGCACCCCCGCCCTCCCCGGCTCCGCCGCGACCGGTATTGGCCGCGATCCCGCCTGTCACTCGCGCACATCCACTCCGCTGCTCCGTCCTCCGCTGTTCTCCGTCTAGTTGCTGAAGCTGACTTGCGCGCCGCCAGCGGCGTGCAACCCTTTTTTGCCACTCGGAGATCGACGGACATGTCTTATCTCAACCCGACGGCCCAGCGGCCGGTGATCGGGCCCCGTCTGGCGCTTGGCCTTGCGCTTGGCCTCGCCGGCGCCGATTTACGCCCAAGCGCATGAGCAGCCGAACGACACGGCCCTGCCGCAACAGCAAGCAGCCGCCGGAACCGACACCGGCGCGCGGGTCCTTGCGCACGAACTCGGCGAGCATGGAGCGCACGCCCGGCACGACACCGAAGCACCCTGGTGGCACCGGACGCAGCATTGGCTGATTGAACGCCTGGGCGGCGAGCACCCCCACGCCGACGAAGACGTCCACGAGGCGCACGACGAAACGATTTGGCTGACGCGCTATCTGGATGGCCTGGAGCTGTTCCTGAAGCGCCCGTCGCTGGTCGCGGGCGAGCCGGCTGAGCTACTCGCGCACCTGACACGCCTGAGCGATTTCACCCCCGTGACCGAAGGCAGGCTGCTTGCGTCGCTCAGGCCGAATACATCTGGCGCCGAGACAGGCGAGGCGCTGAGCGAGGTCATCGCCGAGGCACCGAGCCGACCGGGGCTGTTCCGCGTCCGGATGCTGCCCACTACCACTGGTGACCAGCGGCTGCGGATCGAGCTGAACTCGCAGGGTCGGACGACGACCTTCGATCTCGGAACCGTCAGCGTCTTTGCGGATTCCGACAGCGCCGCTGAAACCATGCCCGAGGCCGAGACGCATGACGGCGTGGCCTTGAGCAAGGAGCAGCAATGGCGCTCGGACTTCGCCACTGCCCTGGTCGAACGCCGCCGGTTGCGCGGCTCGGTTCCGGCCACCGGCCTGCTGCGACCGAGCGCCGACGGAGAGGCACATGTGACCACGCCGATCGACGGCCACCTGCGGACGGTGGCCGCCGGTGCCGAGGCCCGATTCCCCTTCACCGGGATGCCGGTCGACGCCGGTCAGATCATGGCCTACCTGGTTCCGCAGCTCGGCGGTGAGGCCGATATCGCCAGCCTGGAACTGGCCGTGACGCGCGCCGACTCGGTGCTGAACCTGGCTCGGCAGGAACGCGAGCGCCTCGACGCACTCTGGCAGGACCGCTCCATCCCGTTTCGGGATGTGCTCCAGGCGCGCAGCGCCGAGGAAGTGGCGGTGGCGGAGCTGACCGCGGTTCGCCGGCGGCTGGCGCAGGTACAGCGTACCGAGGAGGGCGAGGCGGCCGGAGTGCCCGTGCGCGCCCCGATCGCCGGCGTGGTCGCTCGGGTCGAGGTGGCCCCCGGGGGATTCGTGCAGGAGGGTGCGCGGCTGTTTCACATCGTCGACCCGCGTCGGCTCTGGCTCGATGCCCAGGTCGCCGAGGCCGACATCGGCCGCATCATCGAGCCCGATGGTGCCTGGTTCCGGGTGCCCGGCTTCGCGCCAGACCCAGGGAGGGTGTTCGAGGTGACGCCCGAGGCCGGCGCCCGGTTGATGGCTTTTGGCGCCTTGGTCGACCCTGCCAGCCGCACGGTTCCGGTGATCTTCGAGTTCCCGCGCCCGGACGAGCGTCTGCGCATGGGCCAGTCGGTGACCGCGCGGGTGTACACCGGCGAGGTCCAGGACGGTCTGGCGGTGCCGGCGGGTGCGCTGGTCAACGATGCCGGTGCCGACGTCGTCTACCTGCAGTCGGACGGCGAACACTTCGAGCGCCGGCTGGTGCATACCGGCATCCGCGACGGCGCCTACGTTGGCATCCGCGACGGTCTCGAAGCGGGTGAGCGGGTGGTCAGCCGCGGCGCCTACCTGGTTCATCTCGCCGCCGGCGCCAGCGCCGAGGCCGGCCATGCCCACGCCCACTGAGGAGATCCGCGATGATCGCCAACCTGATCCGCTGGTCACTCAAGGATCGGCTGTTCATCCTCGCCGCCGCCGCGCTCCTGCTCGGCTACGGCGGCTATCGTGCGCTGCAGATGCCGGTGGACGTCTTCCCGGACCTGACCGCACCAACGGTCACGGTGCTGGCGGAGGCGCCGGGTCTGGCGCCGGTTGAGATGGAGGCATTGGTGAGCATCCCGATCGAGACGGCGCTGAACGGCGCCGCGGGTGTGCGCCGTATCCGTTCCTCGACCTCGATCGGCGCGGCCATCGTCTGGGTCGACTTCGACTGGGACATGGACATCTTCCGCGCCCGACAGATCGTCGCCGAACGCTTGCAGAGCGCCATGCCGAGCCTGCCGCCGGACATGGCACCGCCAGTGCTGGCGCCGGTCGCATCGATTATGGGCGAGATCATGTACGTCGGGCTGCATTCGGATCGGCACGACTTGATGACACTCAAGACCGAGGCCGACTGGACGCTGCGCCGACAACTGCTGGCCGTACCCGGCGTCGCGCAGGTGACCCCCACCGGCGGCGACAGCCGCCAATATCAGGTGCTGCTGGACCCGGTGAAGCTGGCCAACTACGGGCTTGGCCTGGATCAGGTCCGGCGCGCGTTGAGCGAGACCAATGAGAACACCTCCGCCGGCTTCACGGTCGACAACGGTCAGGAATATCTGATCTACGGCCTCGGCCGCGTGCAAAGCGCCGACGACATCGCGGCGACCGTGGTCGACCGCCGCGGCAATCTGCCCGTGCGCGTGGCCGATGTCGCCGAGGTGCGCATCGGCCCGGCGATCCGGCGCGGCGCCGCCTCGGCCAACGGCGAGCCGGCCGTCGTGCTCGCGATCCAAAAACAGCCGGACGCCAACACCCTGGCGCTGACCGCGCGTCTGGACCAGACGCCGCGCGAGCTGCAGTCCGGCCTGCCCGCCGGCATGATGATCGAGACAGAGCTGTTCCGGCAGGCGGACTTCATCGAACTGGCGGTGCGCAATGTCGAGCACGCCCTGCGCGACGGCGCCATCCTGCTGGTGCTCATCGTCTTCACCTTTATTTGGAGCGCGAGCGCGACCATCATCACGGCGCTGGCCATCCCGCTCTCGCTGCTGACCGCGGTACGGGTGCTCGAGGCCCTTGGCGCGAGTGTCAACACCATGACCCTGGGCGGCATGGCCATCGCGGTCGGTGCGCTGGTCGACGACGCCATCATCGCCACCCGCTGGAGCCCGGCAGCACTCGCCGCAACTCACCTGCTGACCGTCGGCTTTCTCGGCCAGATCATGGTCGGCGCGCTGCTGCAACTCTTGCCGGTGCTCGCCGGCGTGCCGCTGCCGCGCCTGTTCGACTGGGTGCAGCTGCATGCCGCCTGGGGTCCGTTCGGCTGGATCGGTTTATTGATCCTGGTGGTCGGCTTTGGGCTGCCGAGCGGCATGCTGTTCAAGATCGTGCCCTTCTTGTGCTGGTTCCATCTGCAATCTCGGCAACTTGCACTCGGCCGCATGCAGGTGCGCATCCCGCACATGCATCGTCTATTGCCCGATGCACCCTCACGCTGGCAAGCCGCGCCGCAGGTCGCGGCTGTGCTGCTGAGCGCCGCAGGCCTGATCGCGCCCTCGCTGGCAGCGGCTGGGGGACTGATGATCGCGGTCTCGGCAAGCTGGTTGCTGGCGTTGCTCGGCACCGCGGTTTGGCGCTATCGAAAGGCGTCGCGGGCGCTGAACTCCCATCCAACCTCAGGGTGATCCCTCGCTCGCGTCGCGGCTGTCGATCAAGCCCGAGCCATAGTCGCGGGTCACAAAGCAGCTCAAACAGTCCGGGCTGCTCTCGGTGACCGGCGCCCTGATTCCCATCAGCGACCGCGACCTGTTGCTCGAGCTGGTTGGTCGTACTAATCGCTCGAAATGGCCGAGCTGCACCCGACCGACGAACTCAAGCTGGTCGCCTGCCAGTCCCCGCGACCACCCGGCGCCTGAACGCCGAATTCTTTCTCCATCCTGCTCTAGATCAGTCTCCCGCACCGCTGCGGCGCAGACTTGAGTCAGATCAAGGTCGATCCGCGGCGGTCTTCGCTAGCGTCACAGCCGCAGACAGGGTTGCGACCAGCGAGCGCCCAAGAATCGAGCGGCAGCAGCAGCGAGCCGCCTCATAACCGACCTGGAGGACCTTGCATGCGAAACCCACAGAGCCATCGCCGATCGGCGATCGCGCCCGCGCTGATCCCCGCGCTGATTATGGCCGCGGCAATGGTCGCCTGGAGTCCGCTGGCGCCGGCCGAGGGCGTGCGCTCGCCGACCATGCTCGCCAACACCTGTGCCGGCTGTCACGGCACCGATGGTGCCAGTGCCGGGCTCTACATGCCGAGTATCGGCGGCATGGACAAGCGCTACCTTGTCTCGGTACTCGATGACTACAAGACGGGTCTGCGGCCATCGACCATCATGGGACGCATCATGCGCGGCTATTCGGATCAGGAGATCCGCGCGATCGCCTCCTATTTCTCCGATCGGCCCTGGGTCTCGACCGACCGTGTCGCCGAGGCGGCCATGGTGCGCACCGGCGAGCAGGTGCATGAGCGCGCCTGCGCCAGCTGCCACGAAGACGGCGGCCGCGCCCAGGAAGATGACTCGCCCCGGCTGGCCGGGCAGTGGGCCGAGTACACCATCTATGCGCTCGAGAACTGTCGCGCCAGCGGCGCGCGCTGCAAGCCGCACGAAATGGGCGAGCGCGTGATGGTCCTCAGCGACGAAGAGCTGGCGTCACTCGCGCACTACTACGAGGGCCAGAAATGAGCTACGACAAGCCAAATAGGTCATCAGTCCAGATGCCCGCAGTGGAGAGTCAAACAGCCAATCTCGACCGCCGCCGCTTCTTGCAGGCGGCAACCCTGGGCGGCGCAGCGCTCGGCCTCGGCCTGCCTTTGGTCGGGCGCGCGGCCCCCAAGGCGCGTGTCGTCGTGGTCGGCGGCGGCTATGGCGGCGCCATTGCGGCCAAGTACCTGCACATTGCCGATCCGGACATCCGCGTGACGCTGATCGAGCAGAATCCGGCCTATATCTCCTGCCCGCTGAGCAACGAGGTCCTGAGTGGCGAGCGCGACCTCGACAGCCTGACCTTCAATTATCGCGGGCTGACCCGGCGCGGTATCAACGTGATGCAGGATCGTATCGTCCGTATCGATGCCGAACAGGGCTTCGTGACCGGCGCCGGCGGCAATCGCTACAACTACGACCGCCTCATCGTCTCGCCCGGCGTCAGCTTCCGATGGGACGCCATCGACGGCATGACCGAAGAGGCTGCCGAAACCAGCATGCCGCACGCATGGAAGGCCGGCCCACAGACGCGCCTGCTGCGCCAGCAACTGGAGGCGATGCCCGACGGCGGGGTGTTCGTGATCGTCGCGCCGCCGAACCCGTTCCGATGCCCGCCCGGACCCTATGAACGAGCCGCACAGGCCGCGCACTACTTCAGGGAGCACAAGCCCAAGTCGAAGATCCTGCTGCTCGATGCCAAGGATGCCTTCTCCAAACAGGGCCTGTTCCAGGCCGGCTGGAAGGCCCACTACGGCGACATGATCGAGTGGGTGCCGGGCGCCGCCGGCGGCATCATCGAAGGTGCCGACCCGGCTAGCCGCACGCTCGTCGGACAAGTGGACGAATACACCGGCGACGTGGTCAATCTGATCCCGCATCAGCAAGCCGCCGCGCTCGCGGTGAACGCCGGGCTCACCGATAACTCGGGTTGGTGCCCGGTTGACCAACAGACCTTCGAATCGACCTTGCTGCCAGGCGTGCACGTCATCGGTGATGCCGCCATCGCCGGCGCCATGCCCAAGTCCGGCTACGCCGCCAACTCGCAGGCAAAGGTATGCGCTGCGGCGGTCGTCGCCGCGCTCAACGGCAAGAAGCCGCCGGCAACCTCCTACGTCAATACCTGCTACAGCATCATCGCGCCGGATCACGGTATCTCGGTGGCAGGCGTCTACGAGCTGAAAGACGGACAGATCGTCAGCGTACCCGACTCGGGCGGCGTGTCGCCCAGCGATGCCGACGCACGCACGCGGGCGATCGAGGTCGACTTCGCCTACGGCTGGTTCCGCAATATCACGTCGGATATGTTCACCTGAGCCTAGGCCGAGGGCCGGGGGCCGAGGGCCGAGGGCCGATCACTTAGAGGTCAAGGTTTCTTGGCCCTCGGCCCTTTTTGGGCATCACCTCTCGAGGCGCCGAGAGGCCGCGCCCGCGCGTTCGTCCTGATACTCAGGCCCCCTTCTGCGCGAACATTGACAAAGATCAATGCGACTCCCTTCGGGCAACTATTCATGAGTTGGATCAAGGTTAGTCATGACCCGGCGAGGGAAAGTCAGGAAAGGGAGCCCCGGCGCGCGCCAGGGCGGCGTTGTGTCGATGCCGACAGATCGCCCGTCAACAAGAGCAGTCGCCGGAGGGCGAGCACCGACGGGCCACGCTGGCCACCCTACCCTGAACCCTTTGCAAACCGCGGACAGATCTGAGGAAAGCAAGATGTTAAGAAGAAACCAGAGCCGCCGAACGGCGCGGCTCGCCGGCCTGCTGACTGGGGGCTTCGCCCTGTTGCTGGCGGCCAACGCCGAGGCCGTGCGTCCGGCAGGCCAGCCGGGTGTCGACTGGGGTGACCCCAAGGGCCAGGAGTGCATCGACTGCCACATGTCGGAAAACCCCGGCCTGTACTGGGAGTGGAATCACAGTCAGCATGGCCAGAACGGCGTCACCTGTCTCGACTGTCACCAGGCCGAGGAGACCGACGTCGACGCTTGGCGTCACGAGGACACCTTCGTTTCCATCGTCGTGACGCCGAAAGACTGCTCCAAGTGCCATGACAAGGAATTCCAGGAAATGGACGGCTCCCACCACGCCAAGGCCGGCCAGATCCTGGGCTCGCTGGACAATCTGCTCGGCGAGGTGGTCGGCGGCCCGGCCGCGGTCAACGCCGGCTGCAAACAGTGTCACGGCGGTGAGCTCGAGTTCGTCGCCGACGGCAAGCACAAGGGCCGGCCATTGCCCGGCAGCTGGCCGAACACCGGCATCGGCCGCATCAATCCGGACGGCAGCCTCGGCTCCTGCACCGCCTGCCACGGCCGGCATCGCTTCAGCAAAGCACAGGCGCGCACACCGGACACCTGCGGCAAATGTCATGTCGGCCCCGACCATCCGCAGATCGAGGTCTACAACGAGTCCAAGCACGGCATCATCTACCGCGCCAAGGTCAACGAGATGAACCTCGAGTCGGACAAATGGGTCGCCGGCATCGACTACAGCGCGGCACCCACCTGCGCGACCTGCCACATGAGCGCATCGCCCAACGAGGCGTCGACGCACAATGTCGGCGAGCGTATCTCCTGGACCCTGCGGCCGCCGATCTCGACCAAGATCAACCTGGTCAAGCTCGAGGACGGCAATGAGTTCGACGTGCCTGAGGGCAAGCCGGTGCCGGCCGTCGGCGATGAGGCCAAGGGCTCGACCGTGGTCGAGGTACTGACCTGGAAGGACCGCCGCGGCAAGATGGAAGACATCTGCTACGCCTGCCATGAGCAAAGCGTCATCGACGGTCACTACAGCCAGTTCGACAACGTCGTCGATTTGTATAACGAAAAGTTCGCCAAGCCGATCGCGGCAGCCATGGTCGACCTGAAAGAAGGCGGCTACATCACGCCGGCGCCGTTCGACGACAAGATCGAGTGGACCTGGTGGGAGATCTGGCATCACGAGGGTCGTCGCGCCCGTCATGGCGCCTCGATGAGCGGACCAGACTACACCTGGTGGCACGGCATGTACGAGGTGGCCCAGCACACCTACTTCAAGTGGATTCCAGAGCTGAAAGACGCGGTCGTGAAGAAGGACGGCAATGAGGAATTTGCCGTTGCGCTGCTTGAGAAACACTTCAAGCCGATCGAGGGCCACGACTGGTACTTCAACGGCATGAGCAAGGACCAGATCGAGACGGTGCGCAAGGGCTTCGAGGCCCGTTACGGCAAAGGCTCGCTGAAGTAGGAGCGGCGCACTCGCCGCGATCGAAGGCAGCGCCCTCGCCGAATTGCGGCGAGGCGCCGCCGCTTACCTTCGCCCTCATCCTTACCGGCCCGACTGCATACTGCGTCGGGCTTTTTTCATCGGGCTCCGGCCGATCCGAGTTGGACGGCTGAAGCAGGGTCGTATTTACAGTTTCTCATCGATATATCACGGACAAACACAACCACCATGCACAAGACCTTCCGCATCATCTTTGCACTGACGGCAATCACGCTGACCGTCGCTCTGATCGCCGGCGAAAGCACCAGCGCCAGCGCAAGTCTGATCAGCCAGGGCGAGGCGCAACTCGCCGGGAACGACATCGACGGGGCGGTGACGACGCTGACGCAAGCGGTCCAGGCCGACCCGACTTCGACCCTGGCGCATACCCGTCTCGGCGGCGCCCTGCTGCTAGGGCAGCAGTACGATGCCGCCATCGAGCAGTTCCAGCAGGCGATCGCACTCGACTCCGAAAACGCATCCGCGTTCATCGGCATGGGCGTCGCTTACCTGCACTCCGAACGCCTCGGACCCGCCAAAGGGGCACTCGAGGAGGCCAAGCGCCTCGATCCTGCAAAGTCCGCCGAGATCGACGACCTGATCGGCCGCATCGAGCTGCGCGCCCCGGCCCACCCCTAACAAGCGCCCCGCGTTTCGTTAGACTGCGCGCCACCATCCGTGCGCTTGTGGCCAAATCCAAGACGAGACCTCGGTCATGATTCAGAGACTCCTGCTGTCAGGCATCATCGTTGCGGCCGTCGCTTTTGGGTATCCGTACCTGAGTGACTGGCTTGCTGCCTACCAGGGCCTGCAGGAGGCCGGCCCAGCATCTGACCTGACGTCGGAGTTGGCGCCGGAGGTGGCGCCGGACTTGGCATCCGCGCCAGCGTCTGAGTCAGCGCAGCCGTCGAGCCTGATCGTCCGGGATGTGCGCGTCGACGACCGGGACGGCCGACTGGTCTACCGCGGCGACGTCGATCTGGGTCCCGAGCTTGCCCGTATCGAGCGCGGCGACCGCGATCCGCATCGCAACGATGGCAGCGTGTTCCAGAATCGCGAGGGGCGCCTGCCGAAACAACAGCGCGGCTACTATCGCGAGTACGTGGTCCGCACCCCCGGCGTCGGTCATGCGGGTCCGCAGCGGCTGATCATCGGAGCCGGCGGCGATGTCTACTACACGCCGGACCACTATCGCAGCTTCAGGAGGATCGAATGACGCCGCTGTATGCGCAGATCGAGCGGATACTGACCACGCGCTCGGCCACGCTGGAGCTGCCCGCCGAGCACGCCGTCGCCGATATCGTCTCGGCATTGCAGTTGGAACACTGCCGCGCCGTCATCGTCGACCGCGCGCCGGTCTTCGACAAGCAGACGCTGCTGCACGCCCTGTACCAGGCATGTGGATTTCCGGCCTACTTCGGCTTCAACTGGGATGCGCTGTCGGACGCCCTGTCCGAGCAGGTCCAGCAGCCGGAGACGCGGCTGGCCGGAGAAGGACATCCGCCGCTGATCCTGATCTTTCAGGACCTTGACCTGCTTCGCACGCGCTCCCCGGATGTCGCCGAGACCTATCTGGACATCGTCTCCGAGATCAACGAGGCGACTGGCGGCGGCTTGCGGCAGGTGGCCTTCGCGCGGCGCTGAGCCGCGCGGGCGTCGTTGCAGGCGCCACCCTGTTGTAGTCCCTGTTTTTGCTGTCGAGTATTGGTATCTCGCCGACACTGCGCATTGATGCTGTGCCCAAACAGTCGTGCAGCATTTCGGTAGGCTATGGCGCCTGACACCTCCTCGGGCAGTTGATCGAGCCAGTTGCGGATTTGGCTGACGACCTCGGCAAAGGCTTGCCATCGTTGCGTCCAGTAGGTGTCGACGCCAACCATGAAGCGCTCCGAAGACTCGAGCAGAAGCAACTCCCACTGAGCATCGAGCTGGCCGTTCGGCGCGACGCGCTGGTCGCGGACCGAAAGGTCGATGTACAGATTGGGATAACGCTGAAGGTAGTCCCGAAGCAGCGGTGGATAGGGATAAGCCCCGGCGTGCGCCCAGATCACCGTCGCCTCCGGCACCTGTTCGAACACAGCGTCGATGACCGCCGGATCACAATGCAGCAGCAGCGGCAGGCCCCGTGCGGTCGCCAGTTCGACGATGCGCAAGAAGACTGGGCTGCGGCGGTCTTCGGCGAACAGGTGCAGCTCACCGACAGCCCGCCAGGGCCCGTCCGCGAGCGTCTGCTCCACGCGCTCGGGCAGACCAACGTCATCCATCCAGGTCGCCTTGTCGGCCGGTGTGCGGTAGACGCCGAGCATCGGCAGAATCAATCCGGGCGCTTGCGCATGCAGTTGCAGTACCTGTTCCGGCGGCCGACTCGTCACGGTCGCGGCGAGGACGCCATTGGCCTGCAGCCGCGCGATGATTGCCTCCGGCGCGTAGTGCACCGCATCCTCGGCATTGTAGTGCAGATGCGCGTCGAACAACGGTTGGGCCGCCTGAACCGAGGCCGCCGAAACCGAAAGCCAGCTCGCGACCACCAGTACCGGCCAGTGCGGCCGTGTAGGGTTTGGGGCAACCATTTTCTCTGACACGCTGTGACGATGTCCGCGAGTATACCGATTGACGATTCGCGGCACGGCCGCCACTGCGCTTGGCGGCGGGGCAGCGCCAGCGCGATGCGCACGACAGATTTCTGATACTCGGTTCGGAACTAGATGCGGCTCAGCTCATCCATGGTTGGTCGTTGATGCGATCCGGTTCAGCTTTGCTTGGGGACGCTATTGCGGAATGGGCCTGGCCCCATCGGAAACCGACGGGATTACTCCGACCAAATCCCGCAGAATACTGCGCGTGACAACACCCCGGCAGCGACGCCTTGGTGTCACCGATGCGTCGCCCCAATGAACCGCACTGCATCACCGTCGAAATGAGAATCCTAGCGTGACCCTTCAAGAAACCGGGCCAACCAGCCAGGCGCGAAAGAGCCGCGTCAAACCCAAGCTCATGGCCGCGCTCGGCCATTGGCTCGACCGCAACGTGTTTGAGCTGGGCCGCGAGATGCGGCTGTCCTACCTGCCGCCGCTAATGGTCTACGTGGCGTTCGGCATTCAGGGTCTGACGGCCATCGTCGGCACTTTCTTCGTCAAGGATTATCTCGATCTGCCCGCATCCTTCCTCGCCGCACTTGCTTTCTGGGCGGGCATTCCCTGGGTGTTGAAGATGCCGCTCGGGCACTTGGTGGACCTGATCTGGCGCTACAAGGCCGGGCTTGTCTATCTGGGCGCGGCCATGTTGACCGCGAGCCTGCTGATAATGATCGGCCTGCTGATGGAGCGCGCGGCCATGGCCGCCGTGATGCCGGTAGAGGCATGGTACGTGCTCGCCGTGCTGCTCGCGCCGACCGGCTACGTGATTCAGGACGTTGTGGCCGACGCGATGACGGTCGAGGCGGTTCCGCGGGTCGATGCGCAAGGCAATCCCGTCTCTCCTCCGCAGCTCAAGCTGATGCACACCACTATGCAGACGCTCGGACGAGTCGCCATCATCGGCGGCGGCGTACTCGTGGCACTGGCTAACATCTATCTGTTCGCCGGCGTCGAGGCCATGAGCGAGGCGGATAAGGTCGCCACCTATGTGCTCATCTACCAGATGGCACTGGCCATTCCGCTGATCTCGGTGTTGGGCGTGGCGCTGGCAGGCGCCATCAAGCGTCGCGACCTGCGCCGTCTGATGGCGGCAGGTCTGCACGCGGTCGACGCCCGACAGCGCCTCGAGCGGCCAGCGCAGGTGACAAGGCCCAACTGGTGGATACTCGGGGGCAGCCTGGTCTTCGTCGTCTTCACCCTCGGCATGGGCCTCACCGATGTCCCGTACAACCAGGAGATCATTTTTATCGGGTCCATGGCCATCGTGCTCTTCCTGATGACACGCCTGATGCGTGACCTGGAGGCGGAGGCGCGGCTGCAACTGCTGGGCACCGCGCTGATCATCTTCGTCTTCCGCGCCATGCCCACGCCGGGCCCCGGACAGACCTGGTGGATGATCGACGAACTGGCGTTCGATCAGCAGTTCCTGTCGGTCCTGTCGCTGATCGGCAGCACCTTGGCGCTGCTCGGTCTGTTCATCTTTCGCCGCTTCATGGCCGAGCACTCTATCGCGCGCATCGTTGTCTTTCTGACCCTGCTGAGCAGTCTCTTCTACCTGCCCATCATCGGCATGTACTTCGGACTGCACCAATGGACGGCCGCGGTCACTGGCGGCATCGTCGATGCCCGATTCATCGCCGTGGTCGACACCGCGCTCGAATCGCCGCTGGGCCAGGTCGCCATGGTGCCCATGCTGGCCTGGATCGCCAACTCGGCCCCGGACAACCTGAAGGCCACGTTCTTCGCCGTGATGGCATCGTTCAGCAACCTCGCGCTATCGGCAGGACAATTGGGCACCAAGTATCTCAACCAGCTCTTTCTCGTCACGCGCGAAGTACGGGATCCGGCGAGCGGCGTGGTCAGCATCCCGGCGGATTACGGCCAGCTCGGAGACCTAATGATCACGGCACTGCTGATCGGCCTCACGCTGCCGCTCGCGGCCGTGGCACTGATCAAGCTCTCCCGGCTGCGCAGCGCCTGAACGACGGTCCGTGTTAGGACGATGGTTTGGGATCGATGGCACCTCTCAGCGAGCGATTCCGATTCGGGGCCGACAGACGCTGAGCTGCGACGCTTGCTGTCGATGATCGGCCACGCCGCCGGTGCTTCTGAGTACAATTCGGGGACCGGATAATCGACAAGACGCGCTTCGAGGTCAGACGCTTGAACAACCAGCATGCCAATCCAGCACCTAGATATCCGCGCAATAGACCGAACCCGGCGCACGGACGCTTCCTACTGCGATGCTTGTTAGGATGCTTGGGGCCAGGACGCTGGGAACGGTTCCCGCGATGAGGACCGAAACACTTTGGTCGATCGCCGCCGTGACGGTCGGGTTCTTGGCTGGTCCGACGGCAGGCGCTTTCATGGCGCATCGGATTCCCGAGGTCGGCTGGTTTGCGCTGCTGACCATCTTCTTCGTCTGCGCCCTGGCGCCGCCCCTGGTGCTCATCTTCCAGGCCGCCGGCGGACAGTACACGGCCATGGTGCGCACTTGGTCGCTATTCTTCTTCTTCGCCCTGTTCGTCGCAGCGGTTGGTGCCTCCACGTTCGCTGTCTCAGCCCTCACGACCGCCGTAGAGCCCGTATCACTGGTGTTTCTTGCAGCTGGCCTCGGTCTGCTCATCAGCCTCGGCACCATCAAACTCATGCTATTGAAGAAAAGCGCAAATAAGGCTGCAACAGGAGCGGCTGATTGATCGACCTCCGGCGCACGAAACGCGAAGACCAACACCTTGCTCGGAGTATCCTCGCAGTGAACGTCGATCCCCGTTCATAAGGCAACACACCATGCAACATGCCTACAAGCAGACCCTCTATGAACAGCTCGAGGCCCTGCCCGAGGGGTTGACCGGTGAGATCCTCAACGGGCAGCTGCACACGCAGCCGCGACCGGCAGGCCCCCACGCAAGAACCGAGGTCGAGCTGGCCTACGACCTCGTCGGCAGCTACGGTCGCGGCCGAGGCGGACCAGGCGGCTGGTGGATCCTGGTGGAGACGGAGATCCATTTCATCACCGACCGGGAAGTCGCGGTGCCGGACTTAGCGGGATGGCGCAGAGAACGCATGCCGCAGATCCCCGAGGGCCATCGTTTCGAGATCGTTCCTGATTGGATCTGCGAGATCCTCTCCCCGTCCACCGCCAGCAAGGACCGCGAGGTCAAGATGCCGATCTACGCCCACTACGGCGTGGCTTATGCGTGGCTGGTCGACCCCAAGCGCCGCTCTCTGGAGGCATTCGCGCTTGAAGAAAGCGAATGGCGTCTGCTGGCCACGGCATCCGGCACCGAGACCATCTCGGTCGCGCCCTTCGACGCCTTGCCGCTCGACCTCGGCAATCTCTGGAGCTGAGTCGACACTGCATCTCGAAGCGCGCGAGCGAACCGCTCTCGCGGTGGTCGTGGCGCGGATGTCGAAGCTTTGTGAAGGCGCTCAACGCTTGCGTGCATTGACCACCCAGACGGCGGCCTCGACGCGGGTCTTCAGACCGAGTTTCTTCAGGATGTGCTTGACGTGGACCTTGATGGTGCCGACGGCCAGATCGAGTTCGCGTGCGATCAGCTTGTTGCTGTAGCCCCTTGCGATCAGTTCCAGGATCTCGTGCTCGCGCGGGGTCAGGCCGGCCTGGTCGGGATGTTGCGGCGTGACCGACTGACGCAGCGCGCGGGCAAGCAATTCGGTAAGCTGCGGGCTGATCACCAGCCGGCCGCGGGTGGCCTCGCGCAATAGTTCGAGCATGTCCTCCGGTTCCATATCCTTGAGCAGATAACCATCGGCGCCGGCGCGCAGCGCGGCGAGCACGTCGGACTCGGTATCAGACACGGTGAGCATGATGATCCGCGAATCGATGGCGTCGTCGGCACGCAGCCGTTTCAGTGTCTCGATGCCGTCGATGCCCTTCATGTGCAGATCGAGCAGAATCAGGTCTGGGGCCAGCTCACCCGCGAGTCGCACGCCCGCAACGCCATCGGCGGCCTCGCCGATCAGCCGCAGCGCTGGCTCCATGCCGATCAGATCGGCGACCCCCTTTCGAAACAGGGGGTGGTCGTCGATGACCAGCACCGTTGTGTCAATGACGCCGCTCACACGCGATCGCTGGCCGTTGCTGCCCGGGGCGCGGCAGCATGGTCGGCGGCGATCATAATGGAACGCGGTATGAAGCACAGCCGTACCAGGGTGCCGCCGCCCTCGGCAGCGCTGGTCTCGACGCTGCCGCCAAGGCTGACTGCCCGCTCGCGCATGATCGCGGTGCCGTAGTGCGCCCAATCTGCCGTCAGCGCCGGCTTTCGGCTCCATGCGTGCTCGACATCGCCGGTCGGCAGCCCGATGCCATCGTCTGCGATCTCAACCCTGACCTGACCCGCCTCCATCGACAGGCCGACGCGGCAGCGCTCCGCGCGCGCGTGCCGGACGACATTGGATAGCGCCTCGCGCGCGATCTGCAGCACATGGACCTCCTCGTTCGGCGACAAGAGTCCCTGCGGCAGCTGATCATCGAGCTCGATCGTCAGCGCACCGCGCGAGCCGAATTCCTGCACAGTCTCCTGCAGCGCACCGCTCAATCCAAGTCCATCCATCTTCAGGCGGAAGGTCGTCAGCAGCTCGCGCAACTGTCGGTAGGCGCTGTTGATGCCGGCGCGCATCTCGCTCAGGATCTCTTTCGGCCCAGCACCGACCAGAGCGCCGCCGCGAGAGCCGCCGCGAGAGCCGTCCTCCGCGCCAGGCGCATCGGCCGCATCGCTCGGCGAGCGCCGCGCCTTTGCAACGCCGGTCACCTCCGCTGTGCGCAGTGCCGCATCCAGCCGCGCCGATTGAATCTTCAGGTACGACAGCGACTGCGCCAGCGAGTCGTGCAGCTCGCGCGCCAGGATACTGCGCTCCTCGTGCAGGATCAGACGGCGGCTCTCGCGCACACGCCCGCGCAGATCCAACGCCGTCGCCACATGTCCGGCCAGTGATTGCAGCAGCGGCCGTTGCCAGGATTCCAGCCGTTGGCCTGGCGACAGCATGACCCGCAGCAGACCGAAACAGCGCTCCTGATCACCGACCAGGAAGTCATGCGTCCGCTGCCGAGCCCCGGTCTGGTTGGAGATGCCGTCCTGCTGCCACTCGTCGCCGAAACCCGCTCTCAGACCTGGGCCGGCGCAGACACTGCAGCCAGCCGGGCCGCCGCCGGCGACCGGCTTGTGCGCCGGGGCCGTGGCAATACAGCCGCTGCCGGCAACGTCCTGGCCCTCGCGCAGACATAGGATCACATCGCCAAGGTGCAGCTGCGTGCGCAGGTCGCAGAGGACGCGGCGCAGCACATCCTCCGAGATTGGTGCCTCGTCCAAAGTGCGGCTGGTGCGGTAGAGCAGCTCGAGGGAATGGTTGGTGCGCGCGAGGTCGCGCGTGGTGTCAGCAACACGGCGCTCCAACTCACCGTAGATCTGCGACAGGCTCTCGGTCATCAGGTTCATCGCCGAGCCGAGCTGACCAAGCTCGTCCGGGCCGGTGAAGTCGGTACGCGCCGAGAAGTCGCGCCGCCGAATCCGCTCGGCACAGGAGAGCAGGTCCTGGAGCGGCTGCAGCACCCGCCGTCTGACGACCCACAGCGCCGCCAGCACGATGCCCGGCGTCAGAATCAAGGCCACCGCGTGGATCCAGCGTAGCGTTCGGATACGCCGCTCCGCGCGATCCTCGAGCACGCGCACCAGGGAGTGTATGTCGTCGACAAAGTCATCGACACCGCCGAGATAGATGGCACGTGCACCTTGGTCAGCGCTATCGATGGTCAAGACGTCGAGCGCATGGCGCATCTCGTTGGACCATCGCCAGCGCACGCGCTCATAGGCCAGACGCACCGGATCATTGGCCGAGGTAGGCAGCGCTTCGGTCAAGCGCGGGCTCTTCAGGCGCTGCTCGAACTCGGTTGCCAGCGCGGCAATGCGCTGGCGATGCTGCTCAGGTGCCAGACCGGCATCGGTCACCGCCGCCGCGATCCGATATGACTGCATCCGCAAGGTGCCGGACTGATTCACGGCGGTGGCCATGCCCTGGTTGATCTGGGCGATGAACATCGAGCTCAGCATATCGGTGACGGCCAAGGCGACGACGGCGGCCATCAGGACGCCGACCGAGAACAGGATGCTCTGTCGGGAAGCCGTCCCGGGATGCGTGCTCGCTGTTGGGTCAGTTCGGCGCATGCTGCTGAATCGAAAAGGGGGGTACTACCAAAAAGCGGCCAAAGACGCGTATCAGCCTACTCCGCCCGGGTCTGGAAAGAAACCCTCATCAAGTCAGACGCCTAGCCGATGCCACCGACTACCACCAAGGTAGTATTCCTGGTGAATAGCTAGGTTTATGGCGCCCTTGCGAGTCGGCGGTAGGGGTATAGGCTTGAGTTGCATCAAGAAGGTCCCGCGACACGGAAATGCCGGTCGCCGGGAAAGCAACCCTTAGCCAACTGCCCCGACATCGACCGCAAGCAACAGGTCCATGAACCACGCCGATCGAGAAAAGACCTGTCTACCGCTGCTCGAGGCGGCGCCGACCTTCGCACCGATTCCGAACGAGGCGCTGCGCTGGATCGCCGGCGGTTGCCATACCCGCACCGCGCGACGCGGCCAGGTGCTGTGCAAGAAGGGCGAGCCCTTGACCGGCTTTTTCGTGCTCGTCGGCGGCCGGGTGAAGCTGTCGATTCTGTCGGTCGACGGCGCCGAGCGCGTGCTCGACGTCGTGCTGCCTGGGCGCACCTTCGGCGAGGCGGCCGCGTTCCTGGACCAGCCCTGCCCGCTGCACGCCGAGGCGCTGGTGGACTCGCACCTGGTATTCGTCGACCGTGCTCGCGTGCGCGAGGCGATCGCACGCTGGCCGGAAGTCGCCTACCTGATGCTGAGTATCGTCTCGAAGCGCGCTCAACAGCTGGTTGCGGACCTGGAGGCCTGCTGTCTGCATTCGGCCGCACAGCGAGTCGCGGGGCTGTTGCTGCGGGACGCCGTGTCGGACCCGCTGGAACTCGACTCGGCGCGGGTCTCACTGCCGGCCGCAAAGACCGTGATTGCGTCGAGCCTGAACCTGTCCGCCGAGACCTTTTCGCGCGAACTCCATGCGCTGGCGCATCAGGGATTCATCAAGGTGACGCGCCGCGAGATTCGCATCCCCTCGCTGCAGAGGCTGCGCGGTGCGGCCGGACCGGACGTCGCGGCTGACCCAGTTCCCGCAGCTGCCGAGGGATGAACCCTGACAAACCTTAACCACCACGGCAACAAACTTTGATATGCATCAACGAAAGCGTGCAGCCAGACGCGGTCTTGATTCGCATCAAGAACCCTGCCCGGCACGCCGCGTTACACCTACAACAAGGTACAAGCCGGGGATCTCCCGTTCCCCAACCGCGGGATGCATCGAGCCGGATGAAGAAAGAATGAGCCAGAAGACAGAAAACATCTGCAGCTGTGTCGTGCATGCCCGGCCAGGCAGCGGCGAAGGCGTCGCCGCGCGCTTGTGCGCGCTACCCGGCGTGGAGATCCACGCAGGCGCCGATGTGGACAAACTCGTCGTCACCATCGAGGACACGCCGGACACCCTGGCCGCGGACACCATCGGCACACTGAACGATATTCCGGGCGTCATCAATACGGTGTTGATCTACCACTACGGCGCCGCCGACCTCCCCCCTCGCACCGCGCCATTGGAATGACCCTCGACTGAACGACTATCGCCCCGAATACCACTCTTCAGAGACCCCGGAGGACCAGCTCGTGACCAGCACCCGGCCCATTTCCCGCCGCGACTTCATCAAGTCCCAGGCCGCCATCGCTGCCGCCGCCGCGGCCGGTGTCACGCTACCGGCATCCTTCCTGGCGCAGGCGCAACAACAGCCAGCGGACCAGGACATCCGCTGGGACAAGGCCCCATGCCGCTTCTGCGGCACAGGTTGTTCGGTGCTGGTCGGTGTCAAGGACGGCACGGTGGTGGCTAGCCAGGGTGATCCCGACGCACCGGTGAACCGTGGTCTGAACTGCATCAAAGGCTATTTCCTGCCCAAGATCCTGTACGGCCAGGATCGGCTGACCCAACCGCTGCTGCGCAAGAAGGACGGCAGGTTCGACAAGGAAGGCGACTTCGAGGCCGTTTCCTGGGACGAGGCCTTCGACGTGATGGCCGATCACTGGAAGACAGCGATCAAGCGCAGCATGGAGGATAACCAGGGCAAAACCGTCGACGAGATGACCTCACGCGTCGGCATGTTCGGCTCCGGCCAATGGACCGTGTGGGAAGGCTACGCCGCCTCCAAGCTGCTCAAGGGCGGCATGCGCTCCAACAACCTGGACCCGAACGCCCGCCACTGCATGGCCTCCGCGGTTGGCGCCTTCATCCGCGCCTTCGGCATCGACGAGCCGATGGGCTGCTATGACGACCTGGAGCATGCCGACGTCTTCGTGCTCTGGGGCGCGAACATGGCCGAGATGCACCCGATTCTTTGGTCACGCCTGACCGACACGCGGCTGAGCAAGCCGGGCTGCGAGGTGCATGTGCTCTCCACCTTCGAGCACCGCTGCTACGAGCTGGCCGACAATCCGATGATCTTCACGCCGCAGACGGACCTGGCCATCCTGAACTACATCGCCAACTACATCATCCAGAACAAGGCGTACAACGAGGAGTTCATCGACAAACACGTCCAGTTCGAGACCGCGACCACGGACATCGGCTATGGCCTGCGGCCTGACAACCCGCTGGAGCAGAAGGCTGCCAACGCCGGTGTCGGCAAGAAGCTGCCGTCGAGCTTCGAGGAATTCGCCAAGCAGGTGGAACCCTACACGCTGGAATACACGTCCGAGCTGTCGGGCGTGCCGAAGGAGAACCTAGTGCGTCTGGCCAAGGCCTATGCCGACCCGAATAAGAAGGTCAGCTCCTTCTGGACCATGGGCTTCAACCAGCACACCCGCGGCGTCTGGGTCAACGGCAGCTGCTACAACGTGCACCTGCTGATGGGCAAGATCTCCGAGCCCGGCAACAGCCCGTTTTCGCTGACCGGCCAGCCCTCGGCCTGCGGCACAGCCCGCGAGGTCGGCACCTTTGCCCATCGTCTGCCGGCCGATCTCGTGGTCAAGAAGCCCGAGCATCGCGCCTTCGCCGAGGGGATCTGGAAATTGCCGGACGGCACCATCCCGGGCAAGGTCGGCTACCACGCCGTGCTGATGCACCGCATGATGAAGGACGGCAAGATGAACTGCTATTGGCAGATGTGTAACAACAATATGCAGGCCGCCGCCAACCTGAACGAGGAGTCCTACCCCGGCTGGCGCAACCCGGAGGTCTTCGTCACCGTCTCCGATCCCTACCCTACGGTCTCCGCCCAGGCCGCGGACCTGGTGCTGCCAACGGCCATGTGGGTTGAGAAGGAAGGCGCCTACGGCAATGCCGAGCGCCGCACCCAGTTCTGGCGTGAGCAGACCAGCGCGCCGGGGCAGTCGAAGTCCGACGTCTGGCAGATCATGGAGTTTGCAAAGCGCTTCAGGGTCGAGGATGTCTGGCCGCAGGAGCTGATCGATCAGATGCCGGAGTATGCCGGCAAGACCCTGTACGAGATCCTATACACCAACGGTCAGGTCGACGCCTTCCCGTTCGACGGCAAGATCATGGACAGCGCCGGCAACGCCTACGACAACCACGAGAGCGCGGACTTCGGCTACTACGTCCAGAAGGGCCTGTTCGAGGAATACCGCCGCTTCAACTCGGCGCCGGACATCATCAAGAAGGGCCATGAGATGGCCGAGTTCCAGGACTATCACGAGACCCGCGGACTGCGCTGGCCGGTGATCGACGGAAAAGAGACCCTGTGGCGCTTCCGTGAGGGCTACGACCCGCACGTGGCCGAGTTCAACCCCGAGGTCGCCAAGGGCGATGTCTACTTCTACGGCAATAAGAACGGCCGCGCCAACATCATCTTCGCGCCCTATGAGCCGGCTGCCGAGAGCCCCGACAACGAGTTCGACCTCTGGCTGTGCACCGGCCGCGTGCTGGAGCACTGGCACTCCGGATCTATGACCCGGCGCGTCCCGGAGCTCTATCGTGCCGTCCCCGACGCCGTGGTCTATATGAGCAAGGACGACGCCAAGAAGCGCCGCCTGCGCGACGGCCAGATGGCGGTGATCAGCAGCCGCCGCGGCGAGATCAAGGCACGCGTCGAAACGCGCGGACGCAACCGGCCGCCGAACGGACTGGTGTTCGTGCCCTGGTTCGACGCCAATCGCTTGGTCAACAAGCTCACGCTGGACGCGACCGATCCGCTGTCGAAGGAAACCGACTACAAGAAGTGCGCTTGCAAGGTCGAAAGAGCCTAAGGAAAGTTTGAAGTGTGAAGTTTGAAAGGCGAAGGGAGGGGCGCTGAAATGGCGAGACCCCGCCGCTTCACACCTCACACCTCCACGTCTTCCTTCTTCGTTCAAACTTCACACTTTAAAAAATGAACCGCCGAGACTTCGTGCTGAGCTCGCTAAAGACCGCCGCTGGCGTCGGTCTGATTGGGCTCGGACTTGGACTCTACAGCCAGCGGGCATCGAGCCTGCCGGCCTGGGCTCTGCGGCCGCCGGGTGCCCTGCCCGAGGACGACTTCGACGGCGCCTGCATCCGCTGCGGGCTGTGCGTGCGCGACTGCCCCTACGACATGCTGCATCTGGCCCGACTCGGTCAGGCGATCCCAACCGGTACGCCCTACTTTATCGCGCGCGAGGCCGGCTGCGAGATGTGCGAGGACATACCGTGCGTGGCGGCCTGTCCGACCAATGCGCTGGACCATGACCTGACCGACATCACCGAAGCCGACATGGGTCTCGCCGTGGTCGTTGACCAGGATGCCTGTATCGCGTTTCAGGGGCTGCGCTGCGAGGTCTGTTTCAACATCTGCCCGATCCGCGGCGAGGCCATCACGCTGAACCTGCAACGCAACGAGCGCTCCGGCAAGCACGCGATGTTCATCCCCGTGGTGCACTCGACGGAGTGCACCGGCTGCGGCAAGTGCGAGGAGGCCTGCATCCTCGAAGAGGCGGCAATCAAGGTGCTGCCGCGGAACCTGGCCCAAGGCAAGCTCGGCGAGCACTATCGTCTCGGCTGGGAGCAGAAGCAGCAGGCGGGCGGTGCCTTGGTCACGCCAGACACCGAACACCGCTACAACCTGCCAGAGGGCATGCGCTATGAGCACTCAGGCCGCGGGTTGATCGAGGACACCGGTCCCTTCCCGGCCAATCCACTGGACACCTTGAATAGGAAGTGACGACGGGCGAGTGACTGGCCCAGACATTTCGTGAATCTCACGCGAAGGCGCGAAGACGCAAAGGACACCAAGCTCTTGGACTTCCCAGGAAAAACGGCGATCGCGGAACAGGGCTGGCTCAAGGCCCACAAGTGGCTGCTGCTGCGTCGCGCGAGCCAGTTCGGCGTGCTGTTCCTGTTCCTGCTCGGGCCGCTGTTCGGGCTTTGGCTGGTGACCGGCAATCTGTCGGCGAGCATGACGCTGGGCGTGCTACCACTGACCGACCCGTTGTTGCTGACGCAGTCCATGCTCTCCGGGGCCTGGCCGGCCACCGCCGGTCTCGTCGGCGCACTGATCGTGCTCGTGCTCTACGCCCTAATCGGCGGTCGCGTCTTCTGCTCCTGGGTCTGTCCGGTGAACCTCGTCACCGATCTGGCGGCCTGGCTGCGCCGGCGCTTCGACATCCGCGGCGGCAGCCGGATCTCGCGCAATCTGCGCTGGTGGCTGCTCGGTTTGGTACTGCTGCTGCCCCCGGCGACCGGCGCCATGGTTTGGGAGTACGTCAATCCAGTGTCCATGTTCCACCGCGGAGTCATCTTTGGACTCGGCTGGGCCTGGGTCATCCTCGCGGCGGTGTTTCTGTACGACCTCTTCATGGTTCGCCGCGGCTGGTGCGGTCATCTCTGCCCAGTCGGCGCCTGCTACGCGGCGATGGGAGTCAAGGCCCCGGTGCACATCGCCGCCATCAAGCGCGAGCAGTGCGACGACTGCATGGACTGCTTCGATATCTGCCCCGAGCCGCATGTGATCAAACCCGCACTGCGAGGCGCGCCAGCGGGCCTCGGCCCGATCATCCGGAATATCGACTGCACCAAGTGCGGGCGATGCATCGACGTCTGCAGCAAGGATGTCTTCTCGCTGCGCCTGGGGCGAACCGACGCCAACGGCTTCGTGCACGGGCAGACCGCGAATAAGGCATCGAGGAGTCGGCTAGGCCGGGCCGGCAGCAGCGCCTGACGACCTTAGACCGATGACGTGAGACGGAAGACCAAACGGGACATCGACAACGAACGTTTGCCAACAACGATGGCGGAGAGAGCGATGAGACACGCAATTGCAACCCTGATGATCGGCGTCGCCGCGCTGCTAACCACATCCATCGGTCTGGCGGCGGACCTGTCTTCGCTGCGCGGCCATGCGTTGACCGACGAATCCGATCCGGTCGCGAACAAGGCAGCGGTGGCGCAGCCCGGCGGCTTTCAGGTGGCCTGGGAGGAACAGCCGCCGATGATCCCGCACCCGATCGACAAGTACAGCATCGATCTGCGACAGAACGGCTGCCTCAAGTGCCACAGCCCGTCCACGTTCGAGGCGAATAAGGCGCCCAAGGTGGCCGACAGCCACTTCTTCGATCGCGACGGAAAACCCACCGAGAAGGTGGCCTCCCGCCGCTACTTCTGCACCCAGTGTCATGCCCCGCAGGCCGGCGCGATGCCGCTGGTGGAAAACGTCTTCGGCAACCGATGAGCCGAGTCCTAGACGGCCGCATGCACCACCGCCACTGAGAATCATCCGGGAATCGTCATGTCCGAACAAACACCAAACACCAGCAAGGCATCGAAACAGACATCCCGCTCACGCAAGGCCACGCTGCTGATCCTGTTGGTCGGGGTCGGTATCGGCATCGTCTTCTGGGGCGGCTTCAATACGGCCATGGAGGCGACCAATACCGAGCAGTTCTGCATCTCCTGTCATGAGATGCAGGTGAACGTCTACCAGGAATACACCGACACCATCCACTACACCAACCGCACCGGCGTGCGCGCCACCTGCCCGGACTGTCACGTGCCGAAAGATTGGGTACACAAGGTCGCACGCAAGATCCAGGCGTCCAGCGAGCTCTATCACCACATCAAGGGTGACGTCGACACGCCGGAGAAGTTCGAGGCCGAACGCTTCCGGCTGGCGCAGAACGTCTGGAACACCATGAAGCGCACCGATTCGCGCGAGTGCCGCAATTGCCATGAGTTCGACTCGATGGACTACACCAAGCAGGAAGCGCGCAGCTCCCAGGGGCATCAGGACGCCGAAGATGCCGGCCTGACCTGCATCGACTGCCACAAGGGCATCGCACACAGCCTTCCGATGGAGTACGACCCGGAGCAGGACGCGCCCGGCAACAGCATCTTCTACACGGGTAACCAATAGGGCGTCGCTCTCTCGGAGCGACCCGGTGGCGAGAGCCAGAAGAATCTCGGAAGGCACGGTGCTCCGCTCTGATGCTGCGGGCAATCGGGCGGGCGTCGTTACGAGGTCACGCAGGAAGTGCGGGTCTTACTAGGGTCTGGGATCGAAGCATCCCTACCACGATGCTGGGTTCAGAATGCGACCTTGGACTTCCATTACGAAACCTTCGCTTAGGAGAACCCACCCCGCCGGCCCCTATCACCTGCGACTGGCGCGCTTTTCGTTCTCCAGGGCCTTCCGGGTGATCTGGTCGTAGAGATCGATCATAGGGGAATACAGCTCCTCCCACTGCGGATGGTCCTTCACGTAGGGGCCGTCGCGACGCAGGTTCTGCAGCGCCTCTTCAAGAAAGTCTGTATCAAACTCGTTCAGGGTCTCGCCTGCGTCGACCTTGCGTTTAATGTCCAGCGCTTGGGGCAGGACCTGTTGCTCCAAGCGGGTCACGACGGCCTGGACGACCCCCGCTTCGTCCTGCTGGTCAACCATGATGGGCTGGCTCCGGTTTAATTTTCATGGGTGAGGCGACATTGTTGCGCGGCGGACATCGCCACGGAAGGGACAGGTAGACTCAGGTTCGTTAGGGATCCGCCGAATCACGATCGCCCGACGACGCCGGGCCGTGCCTTGGACGTCCACGGTTCAACCTGCCCGCCTGCCGCCGGCACCGGGGTCATCCCACCCAGATCGTCTTCTGATTGACGAACTCGCGGATGCCCGCTTGCCAAAGCTCGCGACCGTAGCCGGAGTCGCCAACGCCCCCGAACGGCAGCCGCGGGTCGCTCTTGACCATGCCGTTGACGAAGGCGCAGCCGCAAGCCATCGCGCGGGCGAAGCGCTCGCCGCGGACAGGGTCACGCGTCCAAACACTGCCGCCGAGTCCGAAACGCGAGTCGTTGGCGATGCGCAAGGCGTCGGGCTCATCGGCAGCACGGATGACGGCGGCCACGGGTCCGAATAGCTCGTCGTCGTAGGCGGGCATGCCGGGCCCGACATGGTCTAGTATGGTCGCGGCATAGTAGAAGCCGGGCCGTTCTTCCGGATGGCCGCCGATGATCGCGATGGCGCCGGCAGCGATGCTCTCGCGGACCTGCGCGTGCAGGGTCTCGCGCAGGTCCGCGCGGGCCATTGGAGCGAGCCCTGTTTCGCGATCCCGTGGATCACCGACACGCAAGGCCTCCACCCCGGCGCGCAGACGTTCCATAAAGTCCGCGGCAATCGACTCGACGACAATGAAACGCTTCGCCGCGATGCAGCTCTGCCCGGCATTCATGAACCGCGAGCGCACCGCCATTTCGGCGGCCAGGTCGAGATCGGCATCATCCAACACCACGAAGGCGTCGGACCCGCCCAGTTCTAGCACGGTCTTCTTCAATTGCGCGCCGGCACTGGCTGCAACCCGGCGGCCGGCCGTGTCACTGCCGGTCAGACTCACGGCTCGAACCGCCGGATGTTCGATGACACTCTCGACCGCGTCGGCGCCGATCAACAGTGTCGCGAAGATGTCCTCGCCGACCCCAGCCTGCACCGACGCATCGCGGAACAGCCGGTCGATGGCCAAGGCGCAACCCGGCACGTTGGAGGCATGCTTCAGCAACACGGTGTTGCCGGCGGCAAGGGCCGGCGCAGCGCAGCGGAACAGCTGCCAGAAGGGAAAGTTCCAGGGCATGACGGCGAGCACAGTGCCAAGCGGCTGATAGGCCACGAGACTCCGGGAGGCATCCGACTCGACCGACTCATCGGCGAGATAGCGCGCCGCATGCTCGGCGTAGTGCTCGCAGACCAGTGCGCACTTCTCGACCTCGGCCTCTGACTCGACGATCAGCTTGCCCATCTCCAGGGTGATCAGCTGGGCGAGATCGTCGCGCCGCGCGCGCAGCAGCGCGGCGAGCTGGCGCAACAGCTCGGCGCGGCGGTCAATCCCCTCGCTACTCCATTGAGCCGCCGCGGCGGCGGTTGCGTCGACACGGTCCAAGAGCGCGGCCGAATCGAGCGCGGAGTAACGCTCGATTAGCGCGCCATCAGCCGGGTTGGTGCTTTCAATTGTCATTTCTGGACCTCCTAGAGCCTGCCCTAGCCGCCGCAACTGACGCCGAGCGGTTGGGCCCATGTGTTGAGTCGGCGCGTATCGAGGTAACGAAGCGTGGTAACGGAACGATACGCCGCGAGCGACGCCGAACTATTCATTAATTACTTAACAATAACTTACAGGCTGGCATGGCGGCTGCTAAAGAGGAAATCACGCAGAACCACCGATACGCCCCTAACAGGAGAGTGATGATGAACTCAGCCGCTGCCAACCCGGCCGAACTGGATTTCAATGGTCTCGCCAATACACACTGGAAAGACCTCTACAAGTACGCCTACCGACTGTCGGGCAACAGCCATACCGCGGAGGACCTGGTGCAGGACAGCCTATTGCGCGCCTGGCGCTCGCTGGACAAGCTCAAGGAACCGGGCGCGATCAGGGGCTGGCTGAAGACCATCGTTCGGCGTGAGAACGCGCGCCGTTTCGAGCGCATTCAGCCGCAACAGAGCGACATCCCAACAGAGGAGATCAGCGCCGCACGCAAGACATACGATACCTCCACCGAGGCGTTCGTCCTGCGCCGCGCCGTTAAGGCGCTGCCCACTGAGTACAGGGAGCCGCTGGTGCTGCAAGTGCTGCATGGCTATTCGCAACAAGAGATCGCGGACAGGATCGGCATCTCGTCGGCCGGCGTCGGTACGCGCCTGTTCCGGGCAAGGCAGAAGCTGCGTGCGGCTGTCGGAGAACAGGGCTGAAGGCAAGCGCGAGCGCCGACTCGCCTGCCAGCGACTGCTAAGCAAGCCCCCGCAGCCACTTGATCCCGGTGACGACGGCCAGCGCGACCGCGCCCGCCACGACACCGACAAGACCATTCGCCAGCATCGGCAGCAGCGCGGCGGCCGGCAGTCCTCGGGCGACCTCGCCGAGGTGCTGGATGCCGTGATGCATGGCCGGGATACCGTGCACCAGGATACCGCCGCCGACCAGAAACATCGCGAGCATTCCGACCACGGCTAGCCCCTTCATCAAGTAGGGCGCCGCGCGCAGTATGCCGCGCCCAAGCGCGCGCAGGAATCGGCGCCAAGCGCCGCGCCCTTCGACACGACTGAGAAACAGCCCGCCGTCGTCCAGCTTGACGATACCGGCCACCAGCCCATACACGGCGACTGTCATCAGCAACGCAATGCCGGAGAGCACCGTGACCTGGGTCGGGAACGGATTGGCCGCGACAATGCCGAGCGTGATGACGACGATCTCGGCGGAGAGGATGAAGTCGGTGCGGATCGCGCCCTTGACCTTGTCGCGCTCCAGCGCCGCGAGGTCGGCATCGGGATCGATCAGCGCGGCGGCCAACTCTTCGCGATGCGCCTGATCGCTGGGGTCGAGATACTTGTGCGCGAGCTTCTCCACGCCCTCATAGCAGAGGAACAGGCCGCCGGCCATCAGCAAGGGCATGATTGCCCAGGGCGCGATCACACTGATGGCGAGCGCCGCGGGCACCAGGATGGCCTTGTTGAGGAGCGAGCCCTTGAACACGCTCCAGACCACCGGCAGCTCGCGATCGGCACGCACGCCAGCGACCTGCTGTGCATTCAACGCGAGGTCGTCACCAAGCACGCCGGCGGTCTTGCGTGCCGCGACCTTGGTCAGGACAGCGACATCGTCGAGCACAGTGGCGATATCGTCGAGCAGCACGAGCAGGCTGGTTGCCATTGTGGCTCCTTTTGGTCGAAAGGCCTTGGCGCGCGCCGGGAAGCGTTCGGCTTAGGCGATTGTCGACAGAGATCGCCTCAGTCGATTGCCGCGGACCCTGCCTCGGCCCCGGTGTTCAGCGCGCGCACCATGTCGAGCAATGCTGGATCGTCCCACTCGCGCTCGCCCGTCGCACGGTAAACCAGCCGACCTCGGGGATCAACGACAAAGGTCGTCGGTAGGCCGCGGACAGGCCAACTCTGGACGACCTTGGAATCGACGTCCATCGGCAGTGGGAAGTCGACCGGCACCTGTTCGGTAAAGGCGTCGATGGTCGCCTTGTCCTCGCCGACGTTGATTCCGAGAACGACGATGTCCTGGTCCTTGGTCTTCTCCCAGGCGCGCTGCATCGAGGGCATCTCGGCGCGGCAGGGCGGGCACCAGGTGGCCCAGAAGTTGACGATGAGCGACTTGCCGCGCATGTCGGACAACCGGTACCGGGCGCCGTCGGGACCCTGCAAGTCGAACTCGGGAGCAGCGGGCCTGTCGGCGACTGAGTCGAGCAACGCCGGCTCGGCCGTGGCGACCCCGGCGGAGAGCAGGATCAGCATTGCGCCAACCGCCAGATGAGAGAGTTGGAGTTTCACGTCTGCACCTCTGATTCAAGAATGGACGATCATCGACCGGGCCGCCGGCCAGGGTCGAACGCGCCAGTAGACGCATTCGTCCCGACAGCTCGCGACCGCGCTTGCGACATTTGCATCGAACCGCGCATCCGCCTCAAACTGGCCGCTTTGATCTCTGCAATGGGAAGCGTATAGATATGGGTTCCAGTCAGCACTTGTCGACCAGCCTGGAACGGCTCTTGTGGCCGCGCGATGCCGACAAGCTCCCCTACTGGCGACGCGCACTGCTATTCATCGGCCGGCTGCTCTATGCCATCGTCCGTGATCTTGTGGACGGTTATCTGACGCTGCAGGCGACCAGTCTGGTCTATACGACCTTGCTCTCGCTGGTGCCGCTGCTGGCTGTCAGCTTCTCCGTGCTGAAGGGCTTCGGCGTACACAATCAGATCGAGCCTTTGCTGGTGCAGACGCTCGCACCCCTGGGTGAACAAGGTAAGGAGATCGCTGCGCGGCTGATCGGCTTCGTCGACAACACGAACGTCGCCGTGCTCGGCTCGGTCGGGCTGGCGCTGCTGCTGTACTCGGTAATCTCGCTGATCTCGAAGATCGAACAGGTCTTCAATCAGATCTGGCATGTGCCGACTCGGCGCCCGATGGTACAGCGCTTCAGCCAGTATCTGAGTGTGTTGATGGTCGGCCCGGTGCTCTTCTTCTCGGCCGTCGGCGCAACCGCGTCGCTGCGCAGCTATACCGTCGTGCAGCGCGCTCTGGAAATCCAGGTGCTTGGCTTCCTGATCGAGAATCTGGGGCGCTTGCTGCCGTATCTGTTAATCACGCTAGCCTTCACCTTCGTCTATGTCGTGGTTCCCTACACCAAGGTCCGATTACGATCGGCGCTGATCGGCGCCTTGGTCGCCGGGCTGCTGTGGCAGAGCATCGGTCAGATATTCGCCACTTTCATGGCCGGCTCCACCAAGTACGCGGCCATCTACTCCGGCCTCGCCATCCCCATCCTGTTCATGATGTGGATCTACATCGCCTGGCTGATTCTGTTGATCGGTGCCAATATCGCGTTCTATCACCAATACCCCGAGTACCTGGGCAGCCGGACGCGCGATCTGCGGCTTAGCAACCGGTTACGCGAGCGTATGGCGCTAGTGCTGGCGGAACGTATCGCCGAACGCCACTACCAAGCGCAACCGGCCTACAGCGCAGAGCGCCTGGCCGATGCCGTCGCTATGCCGCTGACCAATGTGCGTCAAGTGTTGACCATACTCGAACGCGGCGGTGTCGTCGTGCGCACCGATCACGAACCGCCTCGCTTCGTCCCGGCGCACGCGCCAGAAGAAACCGAGATAAGCACCCTGCTCGGTTTCGTCCGCCGTTGGGGAGAGGACGACATCGGCACCCAGTCACCGCGCTCCAGTCCCGCCGTCGACGCCTTGGAACGGCGAATCGACGACGCTGTCGACAATGCCTTGTCGCGCATGAACCTGCGCGACCTCGCAGAGACGGTGACCGAGAACGGACGGCCACAACAGCGCTGATCGACTCATTCTCCGGGCGCCGCTCGCTCGTCTGAACCCAGCACCAGCCGAACGGGACGAAACGAACGGCGGTGCTCGACACAGGGGCCATGCCGACGCAGCGCCTCCAGGTGCTGCTTCGTCGGATACCCCTTGTGGCGCGCAAAACCGTAGTCCGGATACTCTGCATCAAGCCCCTGCATCAGCTGATCGCGCGCCACCTTGGCCAGGATCGAGGCCGCGCTGATGGCGGGCTCGAGCGCATCGCCGCCAATCACGGCCCGTGATGGACAGGGCAGTCCATCCGGACAGTGGTTGCCATCGATCAACGCCAGACTCGGACAGCGCCGCAGACCGAGGACCGCCCGCCGCATGGCCAACAGCGATGCCCAGAGTATGTTCAGCCGATCGATCTCCAAGGCGCTGGCCCACTCGACCGACCAGCACAGGGCTTGTTGCTTGATCTGCGGCGAAAGGCGCTCCCGCTGCGCGGCGGAGAGCCGCTTCGAATCGTCGATCCCTTCGGGAATGCAATCCGATGCGAGGATGACCGCGGCAGCGCAGACCGGTCCAGCCAAGGGCCCACGTCCCGCCTCGTCGACGCCCGCGATCAGTGCGCCGAACTGGCCGCGTGCGGCCGTGCTCATCGAGCGGCGCCCTTCCTGACGGCCATGGGACCCTCAGTGTCTCGACACGCCCTTTGACCAAACTGCGCCGGGACGCCGCGACTGGCCATCAGTTCCAGAACGGCATCGGCGGCCCGCGCCGCGGCGCCCTGTCGCAGCTCGCGATGGATGCGGCCGTACTCGACACGAATGGCCGCCCGGCGGGCCGGGTCGTCGATCAATTGCAACAGCGCCGGGGCCATCAGATCGGCACGACAACGCTGCTGAAGGAACTCCGGTGCCAGCTCACGCCCGACCAACAGATTAGCCATTGCTGCGTAGGGCACCTTGATCAGCTTCAAGGTCTTGACCAACCGATACGTCAGGCCATTGAGGCGATAGGCCACCAACATCGGGCGCTTCAGCAGCAATGTCTCCAGCGTGGCAGTGCCGGAGGCGGTGAGTACGCAGTCCGCGGCGGCGATGGCTTCAAGGCTTCTGCCGTGCAGCATCAGACAATCGAGGCCGGGGGCAATCCGCCGCCGATGTTGATCGAAAGCCTGGTACAGCCGCTCGGTCACTAGCGGCACGACGAACCGCAGTCCCGGCCGTTCAGCGGCGCAGGCGAGCGCCGTCTCCAACATCGGCTCGGCCAGCCGCGATACCTCGCTCATGCGGCTGCCGGGCAGCAGCGCAACGATCGGAGCGCGCATCGAACCATCGGCCGGCAGCGCCGCGCTTCCTGGCGGCGCGAGGCCGAGCGCTTCGCGCGCCGCGCCGGCATCGACCTGCAACGGGATTTCATCCGCCAGCGGGTGGCCGACATAGCGCACAGGTACATCATGCTCGCGCAGAAAGTCCTGCTCGAACGGAAAGATGCTCAGCATCAAATCGACCGCCCGGCGGATGCCCTTTACGCGTCCCGGACGCCAGGCCCAGACGGTTGGGCTCACCAGGTGAACGGTCGTAATGCCAGTGCGCCGCAGACGCGCCTCCAGCCCAAGATTGAAGTCCGGCGCATCGATTCCGATAAAGACATCCGGCGGATTCGCGCTGAACCAACGCACCAACTCGGCACGCAACCGCAGCAGCTCGGGCAGCACCTTGAGCACCTCGACCAGTCCCATGACGGACAGGCGCTCCATCGGCAACAGGCTCTCGGCTCCTTCGGCCTGCATCCGCGGCCCGGCAACCCCGATGAAGCGTGCGTTCGGTGCGCGCTCGCGCAGCGCACGAATGATGGACGCGCCGAGCAGATCGCCGGACGGCTCGTTGGCAACGATGCCGATGGTAGGACTCACCGCACGATGCTGCGACGACTGTTGGCGACAAAATCAGCGAGGCGGCTCAGCTCCGGATGAAGCTTGGCGAGCTCGCGAACCTGCTCGAGCGCGTCGCCGAGCTTGAGGTTGGAAAGGTAGATGAGACGATAGCAGCGGCGGATGGCGGTAATCAGCTCGGCGCTGAAGTGGCGCCGTCGCAGACCCTCGGCATTGATGCCCCGCGCTTCCGCCGGATGCCCGCCTATGGTGACGAAGGGCGGCACGTCCTTGGTCACTACCGATCCCATGGCGCTGAAGCTGTGCGCACCGACGCGGCAAAACTGATGGACGATGCTGAAACCGCCGAGGATGGCCCAATCCTCGACCTCTACGTGTCCGCCGAGCGATGCCGCGTTGGCCATGATGACATGATCACCGATCAGGCAGTCATGCGCGACATGGGTGTAGGCCATGAACAGATTGTCACTGCCGATGCGGGTCTCACCCCTGTCCTGGGCGGTCCCCCGGTGGATGGTGGCGAACTCGCGCACGACATTGCGCTCGCCCATGACCAACCTGGTCCGTTCGCCGGCGTACTTCATGTCCTGCGGCGCCTCGCCGACCGAGGTGAACTGAAATATGCGGCATTGCGCGCCGATCTCGGTCGGACCGCGAATGACGGCGTGTGGTCCGATCCGACAGCCGTGGTCGATTTGGACGTCAGCGTCGATAACGGCGAATGCGCCTACTTCGACGTCCTCCGCCAGCGACGCGCCGGGGTCGATGACGGCGCCGGGGTGAATCAACGCGCTTGCCAAGGTCAAGACTCAGAAGTCCCGCGCCGTGCACATGATCTGGGCGGTTGCGACCGTCTTGTCGTCGACCCGCGCCTCGCCGGCAAACTTCCAGATGCCGCGCTTCACATGCAGCACGCTGACTTCGAGAAACAATTGGTCACCAGGCTCGACCGGCCGCTTGAAGCGCGCCCTGTCGATACCGACGAAGTAGTAGAGCGCCTTTTCGCCCACCTCTTCTGGACGCGACTCCATGGCCAGCAAGCCGGTGGCCTGCGCCAAGGACTCGATGATCAAGACCCCCGGCATGACCGGGCGTATCGGGAAATGGCCGGCGAAATACGGTTCGTTGAAGGTGACGTTCTTCAAGCCCAGCAGCCGCTCGTTGGGCTCGAACTCCAGCACCTTGTCGATGAGCAGGAAGGGATAGCGGTGCGGCAACAGGCTCAGCACCTTGTGGATGTCCATTGTGATCAAAGCCACCTCCCGCGACCCGCGCGGATGCCGGATCGTTGTATTGTCGTTATCACCGCATCAGGCAGCCCGCCAGCGCGCGGGCGCGGACCGGATCATCCTTGCCCGTCCGCCGGATCCGGTGTCTCTCGTTCTTGGTATTGCTGCTCCAGCCGTTTGATGCGCCCCGCGAGCTCATCCAGGTGGCGGAAGCGTGCAATATTCCTCCGCCAGTCGAGGTTCGACATCGCTGGTATGCCGCTGCTGTAGACCCCTGCTTCTGGAAACGAGCGGGTGACCATGGCCATGCCGGTGAAGTGCACGTCGTCACCGATGTCCAGATGGCCGGCGATACCCACGGCCCCGGCAACGGTGCAGTTGCGGCCGATCCGCGTCGAACCGGAGATACCGGAGCAGGCCGCCAAGGCGGTGTTCTCACCGATACTGACGTTGTGTCCAATCTGAATCAGACTATCGATCTTGACGCCATCAGCGATCAGCGTGTCGCCAAGGGCGCCGCGATCGACGGCCGAATTGGCGCCGACCTCGACATCATTGCCCAGACGTACACGGCCAAGCTGCGGCACGCGAGTCCAGCGCTCGCCGTCCTTCGCGAAACCGAATCCCTCGCGCCCGATCACGGCACCTGGATGCAGCAGCACCCGCTCGCCGATGATGCTGCCCTCACAGATGGTCACGCGCCCCACCAGTCGGCTGCCATCGCCGATAACGCTGCCCTCGCGAACGACACATGCAGGTCCGATCTCGACCCCCGCGCCGATACGCACATCACGCTCGATGACGCACAAGGGTCCAATGGACGCGCTGGGGTCGATCGCGACGCGCGCGTCGACGACCGCGCTGCCATGGACGCCGGCGGGCTGACGCCGCCGAGGATGCAGCAGCTCGGCGGCCCGCGCGAACGCAAGACGCGGATTGTCGACGACCAGCGAGGTGCAGGGGGAGCGAGAGCTGTGCTCCTCGGCGACGATCACGGCCCCAGCGTGAGTGTCGGCTAAATGGGCAAGATACCGGCGGTCTGCAAGGAAGCTCAGACTATCGGCATCGGCCATATCCAACGGGGCCACGTGCGACAGCGAGCAATCCGCACCGACCAGCTCGGCACCGATCTGCCGAGCGATGCTGCTTGCAGGAATGGCCATTGTGCGATGCTCGGCAGGCCCGACGACGCTGCCTAGCGCTTCTTGAATTCCTGCTTCAAACGTTCCACAACGTCGCCGGAGATGTCGACGCGCGGGCTGAAGTAGACCAGCCCCTCGCTCAGGATCACATCGATCTCTTGCTCCTTGGCAAGCTGGCGAACCACCTCCTCCACCTGCTTGACCAATCGCGTACGCAGCTCAGTCTGGCGCAACGCGAAGTCTTCCTGCAGCTCGGCCTTGGCGTAGCGAAGCCGCCGCTTACGGGCACGAATATCGTTTTGCAGCCGCTTCAGTTCATCCTCGCTCATCAGCGCCCCATCGCGGTCCTGGCGTTCGTTGAGACGGTCGAGATCCTCTTGCTGCTGGAGCAGCTCCGCCTCGCGCTCCTTGACCTCGGTACTCAGCATCTCGCGTGCCTCCTCGTACTGAGGCGACTCCTCGACGATGCGGTTGGGATCGATAACAGCGATCTTGACGTCAGCCGCCGTCGCCTGCGCGGTCACCAACAAAACCAACCAGGCAAGCAGCGATAGGACGACACGCGGGCCGACAAGCAGGTTGCGGCGAAGCCATGCAGTCATATCAGAAGTTCTGTCCGAAGCTGAATTGGAACATCTGCTCTTCATCCTGGTCCTCCGGGTTCAACGGAACGGCCACGCTTAACGACAGCGCGCCAACCGGTGACAACCAGGCCAGCGATAAGCCGGTGGAGTAGCGCAGATCGCCGATGTCGAAGCCGGTCGGGGTGACCAGGTCTTCGCTCTCAGTCCACCAAACGTTGCCGAAATCAAGGAAGGCGCCAAGCCGCAGCGTCTTTTCGAACTTGCCACCGATCGGCGGAGGCGCATACAACTCGAGCCCGCCGGTGAGCTTCAAGTTACCACCAACGGGGTCTTCTTCACCCGTGCTCTCGCGCGGTCCAAGTGTATTCGCCACGAAGCCGCGTACGCTGCTCGGACCGCCAGCGTAGAAGTTCTCGAAGAACGGCATCTGGTCGGTACTGCCGTAGCCGTTGCCGTAGCCCAAATCGCCCTTCAGTGCGAGCGTGAAGCGCCTTGTCAGGGGCACGTAGTGACGGCCGCGATAGTTCAGGCGGTAGTACTGGAGGTCGCTGCCGGGAATCGCCACCTCTCCGAAGACGTTTTGCAGCGTGCCGTCACTCGGGAAGATGGCCGAGTCACGCGAGTCCTTGAGGTAGCTCAACGTCAGAAACACATCGTTGAATGTATCGCCGTTGTCTTCGACGAACGCCTGCGCCAGCTCCGAGAAATCGCCGGCGAAGAACCGAGTGTTCTGATAGTAGAGGCCGAGGCCGGCACGTGATGTGTCCGACAAGGGTAGACCAAAGTTGACCGCGGCACGACCGACATCGGTGGAGTAGTCGGCGCCGATCAGCTGATCGAAGTCGGTGGTGCGGTAACTGAGGTCGAAACCGCGGCTGATGCCGTCGATGGTGTAGTAGGGATTGGTATAGGCGAGCTGGTAAAACTGGTTGGTCCGGCTGGAGTTGAAGGCGAAGGCCACCCGTTTGCCGGTGCCGAGAAAGTTGTTCTGGCTGACGCTGGTGTTGAAGATGATGCCCTGTGATTGTGAGAAGCCGATGCCCGCCATCAGGTTGCCCGAGGGCTTCTCCTTGACGGTGACCTCGACGTCCACCTGATCGGCCGAGCCCGGCACCGCCGGCGTCTCGATATTGACGTCCTCGAAATAGCCCAACCTTTGCAAGCGCTCGCGCGAACGTTTGACCAGCGCGGTCGAAAACCAGGCCGTCTCCAACTGCCGCATCTCGCGCCGCAACACCTCGTCGCGGGTACGCGTATTGCCCTTCATGTTGATACGGCGCACGTAGACGCGTTTGCCCGGATCGATGAAGAAGGTGACGGCAACCGTTTTGGCCTCTTCGTCGACCTCGGGCACCGCGTTGACATTGGCAAACGCGTAACCCTCGTTGCCGAGCAGATCGGAGATACGGTCGGCACTCTCGGTGGCCGCTTTGCGCGAGAAGTTCTCGCCGCGGCGCATCTGGATCAGCGGAAACAGCTGCGCGGCCGGCACCGAGGGCTCACCGGCGATTTGGATGTCACTGACACGAAAGACGTCGCCCTCGTCGACGGCAATGGTGACATACATGTCCTTCTTGTCAGGGCTGATGGTGACCTGCGTCGAAGTGACCTGGAACTTGATGAAACCGCGGTCGAGATAGAAGGAGCGCAGCGCCTCGAGGTCGCCGGAAAGCTTCTGCTTGGAGTATTGGTCGTTCTTGGAATAGAACGAGAGCCAGTTGGTCCTGCCCAATTGGAACTGTTCGAGCAACTCCTTTTCGGTAAATGCCTGGTTACCGATGATATTGATCTGCTTGAGGCGCGCGGTCAGTCCCTCATTGATCTCGATGCGCACCGCAACCCGGTTTCGCTCCAGCGGCGATACCGTCGATTCGATGCCGACGCCATACTTTCCCGAGGCGAAATATTGCCGCTGCAGCTCTTGCTCGATCCGATCGAGGATCGACGGATCGAAGACGCGGCCTTCGGAGAGACCGACCTCGGTGAGTCCGGCCTTCAGCGCCTCTGTCTGCAGCGACTTGTTACCAACGATATCGATTTGCGCGACGGCCGGGCGCTCACGCACCGCGATGACCAGCACATCGCCCTCGCGCTCAACCGCGACGTCGTTGAAGAAACTGGTGCCATAAAGGGTGCGGATGATCTCCGCGGTGATGCCGTCGCTGACGACGTCGCCCACTTGCACGGGCAGATAGTTGAACACTGTCCCGGCGGCGATGCGTTGGAGGCCTTCGACCCGAATGTCGGTGACGACGAAATCTGCCGCCCTGGCAAGCAGGGAAAGCGAGAGCAAGAGGCCCCCGAGCGCCCATCGCGCGCCGCTTGTGTTGCGCAAACTTGCGTACCTCGACACGATACCCCCGAGCATCGGGGGAATGCCCCGAATGCCGACCGCTGCAAAGCGATCGAGTATAAGGGATATGCGGCTGCTATCCCAGCAGCCGAGCGATGTCGACGTAAAACGCGAGGGTCATCAGAGACAGGATCAGGGCAATTCCGATGCGCTGTCCGTGCGCCTGCACTGCTTCCGACACCGGCTTGCGGGTGACCGCCTCGACGGCGTAGAACAGTAGGTGTCCGCCATCCAGTACCGGTATTGGCAACAGATTCAGCAGGCCCAGGCTGACGCTGAGCAGCGCGAGGAATTCGATGTAGGGCGCGATACCGAAGCTCGCCGTCTTACCGGCAGCGTCCGCGATGCCGATCGGGCTGCTCAGGTTCTCCACCGACGCGGTGCCGATCAGCATACGTCCCAAAATGCGCAAGGTCAGCGCGGACAGGTCTCCGACGCGCCGAACCGACTCACCGAGCGCCTCGATTGGACCGTAGGCGGTGACGACGGTATAGCTGTCGAATAGATTATCGGAAACGAGCGGGCCGGCACCGATGCGCCCGATCTGTTCACCATCGGCCTCGACCGTGAGCGGCGTCAGCAACAGCGGGACGTACTGACCATCGCGGTCGACCTCCAACCGGATCTGCTCGCCGGGGCGCGAGCGCACGGCCTCGACGAAGGCGCTCCAGTCCTCGACCGGCTGCCCGTCCAGGGCACGAATCCCATCGCCTGATTGCAGCCCGGCGAGTTCGGCCGGCTCTCCCGCGACCAGCTCGCCGATGACTGCCGGAATGCTGGGTGACGCGCTCTGCAGACCGACGCCGGAGAGGAAGGTACGCCCAGGGTCGAGAGCTGACAGCCGGCTGCCGGATAGGGTGCGTACCATCTCCTCGCCGTTCGCGGCCTCAACGGTAACTGCGACGTCGTCGCCGCCCATGGACGCCGACAACAGCGCGAACCACAATCCGCTCCAGTTGCGTATCTCGCGGCCGTCGACCGAATGCACGAGATCGCCGGGCTGGAACTGCGCCTCGGCGGCGATCGAGTCGGGCGCCACGGAGCCAACCTCGGCGCGCAGCCCCGACTCCCCGGACACCAGGATGCCCCAGTAAACCAGGATCGCAAAGAGAAAGTTGGCCGCCGGGCCGGCCGCGACGACGGCGCTGCGTTTCCACAACGCCTGGTTGTTGAAGGCCAAGTGCCGTTCGCCCGGATCGACCTCCTCTTCGCGCTCGTCGAGCATTTTGACGTAGCCGCCAAGCGGCAGCGCGGCGAGCACATACTCGGTGTCGCGGGGAGACCGCTGCCAGCGCAGCAATGGGCGGCCGAATCCGATCGAGAAGCGCAGCACGCGCACTCCCAGCTTGCGTGCGACCCAGAAGTGGCCGAACTCGTGGATGGTCACGAGCACCAGGATGGCGACCAGAAAGGCGCCAATTTTGATCGAAAGCTCTAACATGGCGGATTATCCGACCTTCGCCTCGATACATTGTTCCGCGACTCGGCGCGCACGCCGGTCGACATCCAGCACGTGCTCCAGCCCTGAGATGTCGACGGTCTCGGCCGGCAAACGATCCATGGCCGTTTCGACCACCCGACCGATATCGGTAAAGCCGATGCGTCGGTCCAAAAACGCGGCGACCGCGATCTCGTTCGACGCGTTCAGCACGACTGGCGCCGTGCCGCTCTCGGCCGCTGCTCGATACGCCAAGCGCAGGCATGGGAAGCGCTCCGGCGCCGGTGGCTCGAAGTCGAGTTGACCGACCTCGAACAGGTTCAAACGCGGCACGCCGGACAGGATGCGATCCGGCCATCCAAGCGCATGCGCGATCGGAGTGCGCATGTCCGGGTTGCCGAGTTGCGCGAGCACGGAGCCGTCGTTGTATTGAACCATCGAGTGAATGACGCTCTGCCGATGCACCACGACCTCGATCCGATCCGGCGAGGTGTTGAACAGCCAGCAGGCCTCGATAATCTCCAGACCCTTATTCATCATGGTGGCGGAGTCCACCGAAATCTTCCGGCCCATGCTCCAATTGGGATGCGCGCAGGCCTGCTCCGGCGTAACCGCGCTCAGCGATTCAGGTGAGGCATCGCGAAACGGCCCCCCGGATGCCGTCAGTAGGATGCGCTCGACGCCGGACGCCGGAAGAGCGTCGGAACGGTTCGCCGGCAGGCACTGGAAGATGGCATTGTGCTCGCTGTCGATCGGTAGCAGCGTCGCACCGTTGTCCTGCGCAGCACGCATCAGCAGGGCTCCGGCCACCACCAGCGCCTCTTTGTTGGCGAGCAGCAGGCGTTTGCCGGCCTTGGCCGCGGCCAGACTGGGCATCAGGCCCGCTGCACCAACGATCGCCGCCATCACATAATCCACCTCGGGCAAGGCCGCGACAGTCTCCAGCGATTTAGGTCCGGCCAGCACTTCCGGCGGCGAGCGCAGGTCGGACAGCGCATCGCGCAGCGCAGCCGCCGCATCGGCATCAGCCATCACGGCGTAGGTCGGCCGCACTCGGCGACACTGTTCTGCCATGCGCCCGACGCTGCGCTGCGCGGTCAGTGCGACCACTCGAAACCGCTCCGGATGCCGCTCCACCACGTCCAGCGTGCTGACGCCGATAGAGCCGGTCGAGCCGAGTACCGCGATGCCTTTTGTCGCAATGCTCATAAAGCCTTTTCCAACCAGAGTAAGCCGACCGCGAACAGCGGTGCCGCGGCCGTCATGCTGTCGATACGGTCGAGTACGCCGCCATGACCAGGCAGTAAAGAACCGGCGTCCTTGAGCCCGCGGCCGCGCTTGAGCAGACTTTCGAACAGATCGCCCACGACTGACAGCGCTGCCGTCACCACCGACAGCAGGATCAGCAGCACGGCGGCCCCCCACGGCATGCCGAGCAAGGCCGCAACACATCCGCCCCAAAGCGCCGCCACGATCAGACCAGCATAGACACCAACCCGCGTCTTGCCGGGGCTGAGAACCGGTGCCAGCTTGTGCCGCCCCCAACGTCTGCCAGCGAAATAGGCCGCCGAATCAGCCATCCAGATCAGCATCATCATCGCCAGCACGAGCCACGGACCCTGGGGCGCGTGACCGTGCAGCCGCACCGTTGCGAGCCAGGGCAGCGCCAACACGATCACACCAACCGCGATCAGCGCGGGCGCCAGTTCGGTCTTCGGGTCGATTCGGCGAACGCGCGACAGCGCAACGCCGACCGCGAGCCACCAGAGCACCCCGAACCCGAGCAGCAGCAGATCCCAGGTGCGAGGCACCGCGAACCAGAGCAGCAGCAGCGTCAGCGCAAGCAGCACGCCGTTCGCTAGCCGGCCGAGCTTGCTGGGAGCACCAACGAAGGCGGCCCACTCCCAGGCGCCGAGACAAACGATGAGGCCGAGCAGCGCGGCGAACCACGGCGTTGGCAAGTACAGCACCGCCAGCGCGGCCAGCGGCGCCAGCACGCCAGCAGTCCTCAGGCGCTGCCGCAAACCAACCGCCTTGGGCAACAGATCAGTCTCCGAAGCCGCTGGCATGCGAAGCCACCTGCTCTCCGGTCAGACCAAAGCGACGCTGGCGGCGGGCAAAGTCTCTCAACGCCGTCAGGTAGGCAACGGCGTCGAACTCAGGCCACATGAGATCGGAAAAGTACAGCTCCGCATAGGCCGATTGCCACAGAAGGAAGTTGCTGATGCGCTTCTCACCGCCGGTTCGAATGAACAGGTCGGGATCGGGCACGTCGGGGAAGGAGAGACGGGCCGAGATGGCGGCCTCGTCGATGCCGTCGAGCGACAACTTGCCCTCGGCAATGTCGCGCGCAATGGCACGGGTTGCCTGGGTGATATCCCAGCGTCCTCCATAGTTTGCGGCCACCTGAAGGGTCAGGCGGCGGTTCTGCTCGGTCGCTCGCTGGGCCTCGGCAAACTGCGCCTGCAGCCTGTTGGAGAAGGCAGACAGGTCGCCGATGACGCGCAGCCGCACATCGTGCTCCACCAGCCGTCTGACCTCGACCTGCAGCGTGCTCATGAAGAGCTCCATGAGGACGCTGACCTCGTTCGGGGGACGGCGCCAGTTTTCGCTGCTGAAGGCGAACAACGTCAGTACCTTCACCCCGCGGCGCACGCTCTCCTCGACCACCGCTCGCACACTCTTGGCGCCCGCGCGATGACCGGCGGTCCGCGGCAGGCCGCGCTGGCGCGCCCAACGGCCGTTGCCGTCCATGATGATCGCGACGTGCGCGGGCACGCGCTCGAGGGTTTCGAGTTCGTCGACGCCGGAAAGGGTGTTGGTCACGTGGCCATGATCCGCTACTGATCAAGTCCGATCAGATGGACATCAGGTCCGCTTCCTTCTCTTCCAGGATTTGGTCGACCTCTTTGACGTACTGGTCGGTGAGCTTCTGTACCGCCTCCTGGCCGCGACGTTCGTCGTCCTCCGAGATCAACTTCTCTTTGACCAGTTCCTTCAGGTCATTGTTGGCGTCGCGGCGAATGTTGCGCACCGCGACACGTGCCTGCTCCGCCTCGTGCCGCGCGACTCGCTGCAGGTCGCGCCGGCGTTCCTCGGTCAACGGCGGCATCGGCACCCGGATCACGGTGCCGGCGGTATTCGGGTTGATGCCGAGATCGGATTGGATAATGGCCTTCTCGACCGCCTGGACCATATTGCGGTCCCAGGGCGTCACGGTCAGCGTGCGCGCGTCCTCGGCAGCGACGTTGGCCACCTGATTGATTGGCACATCGCTGCCATAGTAAGAGATCTTGATATGGTCGAGCAGCGATGGATGTGCTCGCCCTGTGCGAATCTTGGCTAGTTCGTGGCGCAGAGCCTCGGCGCTCTTTCCCATGCGCTCGGCAGCGCCCTTCTTGATATCGTCGATCATCATTCTATCTCCGGCTCAACAAGGGAGCCGATGTCCTCGCCGGCCACGGCGCGCACAAGTGCACCGGACTCATAGATATCCATGACGCGCAGCGGGATGCGGTTGTCGCGGCAGAGCACGATCGCGGTCGCGTCCATCACGGCAAGTTCCTCGCGCAGCGCCCGGTCGTAGGTCAGGCTTTTGTAGAAACGGGCATCAGGGTTTCGCACTGGATCATCGGAATAGATGCCGTCCACCTTGGTCGCTTTAATCAGCAAATCGGCGCCAATCTCGACTGCACGCAGACTCGCCGCCGAGTCGGTGGTGAAGAATGGGTTGCCGGTGCCAGACGCAAAGATAACCACCCTGCCCTTTTCCAAGTGGCGCATTGCGCGTCTGCGGATGTAGTCCTCACAGACCTGCGGCATCTGCAATGCAGACATCACGCGAGTCGGCACACCGATACGCTCGAGCGCATCCTGCATCGCGAGCGCGTTCATCACCGTGGCCAGCATGCCCATGTGATCGCCGGTGACGCGGTCCATGCCCTTGCTCGCAAGGCCGGCGCCGCGAAACAAATTGCCGCCGCCGAGCACGAGCGCCATCTGCGCTCCTGCGGCAACGCATTCGCTGACTTCAGCCGCCAGCCGCGCAAGGATATCGGCATCAATGCCGAACTCGCCCTCGCCAAGCAGCGCCTCGCCGCTAAGCTTGACTAGGATGCGTCGGTGGGTCGGTTCGGTCACGGGGATACTCGCTGATCAGTGAAACGAAAACTCGCCGTCGCAAATATCGGCTCGGATCGGCGTGCGGCAGTAGCCAAGCCATCGCCAGCTCGTGCCCGTCGACGAGCCGAGACGAACCGACGATGGGACAGCGGCGCGCCGGGGTTGCCGGCAACGACCACCCGCCGCCAAATCAGTCCGCCTGTTTTCCGGCCTGCGCCTGCACCTCTTCGGCGAAGTTCTCGACCTTCTTCTCGATTCCCTCGCCGACTTCGAGCCGGGCAAAGCGTACCACGCTGGCACCGGCCTTTTTCAGCAAATCGGCCACCTGCTGATCAGGATCCTTGACGAACGCCTGACCGAGCAGGGTTACCTCTTCCATATATTTTCGCATTCGCCCGTCGATGATCTTGTCGACGATGTTCTCGGGTTTGCCGCTTTCTAGCGCCTGCGCGCGAAAGATCTCACGCTCCTTTGCCAGCGCCTCGGCCGGCACGTCGTCGGCGCTGACACACATCGGGTTACTGGCGGCGATGTGCATGGCGATGTCGCGTCCGAGCGATGCGTCACCGCCGATCATGTCGAGGACGACGCCAATGCGAACACCGTGCCGGTAGCTGTATAGACTGCCCTGCACCTCGTCGAAGCGCACCAGCCGCCGCACCTGGAGATTCTCGCCAACCTTGGCGATCAGGACCTCGCGGGCGTCGTTCACCGTGGCTGCCGCGCCCCCCGTCATCGGCTGGCCGGCGAGTGCTTCGGCATCCGCTGCATTGCTCGCCAGCGCGCAATCGGCCACGGCGGCAGCGAAGCGGACGAAGTTGTCGTCCTTGGCAACGAAGTCCGTCTCACTGTTGATCTCGACCATGACGCCGCGCTTGCCGTCGTCGGCAATGCGCAGCTCGACGATGCCGTCTGCGGCGATGCGTCCCGCCTTCTTCGCGGCCTTGGCCTGACCCGACTTGCGCATGGCCTCGATGGCCGCCTCGATGTCGCCGTCGGTCTCCACGAGTGCCTTCTTGCACTCCATCATGCCGGCGCCGGTGCGCTCGCGCAGCTCCTTGACCAGGGAGGCTGATATCGCCATGAAAAACTCCAGGATGCTTGTGTTGCTATCGCAAAAATTGACTGATTCGAACGGCGGCGCGCCAGCGCCGGATCGAGGGCATGAGCTCGACCCGAGACCCGGCCCTCGGCAGCGGGCTCTGCCTAATCGGCCACAGGCTCGACCACCTCAGCACGCTCGATCTCTTCCGGCATCCGGCCGCCAGCCATCGCGGCGGCGGTCTGGCGACCATCGAGGATGGCGGAAGCGGCGCCTTCGATATAGAGGCGCACGGCACGAATCGCGTCGTCGTTGCCAGGGATCACATAATCGATGTTGCTCGGATCATTATTGGTATCGACCACGCCAACCACCGGGATGCCGAGTTTGTTCGCCTCGGAGATGGCGATCTTCTCGTGCCCGACATCAATGACGAACATGGCGTCCGGCAACGCTTCCATGTCCTTGATGCCGCCGAGGCTGCGATCGAGCTTTTCCCGCTCGCGAGACAGGGTCAAGGTCTCCTTCTTGCCGAAGCGCTCGATGCGACCGTCCTCGAACATCGCCTCCAGCTCTTTCAGACGCTGGATCGACTGGCGTACCGTCTTGAAGTTGGTCAGCATGCCGCCGAGCCAACGATGGTTGACGTAGGGCATTCCGCAGCGGGCAGCCTGCTCACTCACGGCGTCATGGGCGGCACGCTTGGTGCCGACGAAGAGCACGCGCCCGCCGTTGGCCGTGAGTTTCCCGAGGTAGCTCATCGCCTCCTGGTAAAGCGGCAGAGACTTTTCCAGGTTGACGATGTGGATCTTGTTACGCTGGCCGAAGATATACGCTGCCATCTTCGGATTCCAATAACGGGTTTGGTGGCCGAAGTGCACTCCGGCCTGCAGCATTTGCCGCATCGATACATCGCTCATCAGTGTTTCCTCAATCGGGTTGAACCTCCACGCTCCCCATGATGCAACCCCTCGACTCCGTCGTCCGGTAGTCGGATTGGGCACCCGGCACCCTGTGTCGGCGCGTGTGTGGCGTTGACGACCTAGCCGATCTCGCCGTTACGGCGGATCGCAGAACCATGTGGTGCGGTTAGCGTAGGCTGGACTGCCCTGGTCTAGCCGAGAACATCGCCGTGGCGACGACACAAACGCCCGGTCCCGTTGCGATGGAGCCAGGGGCTCGAGTTGTAACCGCGGGGGGCCGATGGCAGATAGAGGCCAAAGGCGGAGCGAAACCGACGTTTGCCCGACCACGCCGCGTTTTATAACATGGCGGGTCTTTTTCAAGCAATGTCGAGACAGATCGAAGGCTGCCTCGACGACAGAATCGAAACGCCCGCACCGGATCGCTGCCGATTCCTGCTTCAACCGCAAGACCATCAGCCCATGGCCATCAATATCAAGTCTGAAGCCGAGATCGAGCAGATGCGCATCGCCGGGCGCCTAGCCGCCGACGTGCTGGAAATGATCGGCAATCACGTGTGTCCAGGCGTTACCACGCATGAGCTGGACCGCATTTGCCACGACTACATCGTCAACGAGCAAGGCGCGATCCCGGCACCGCTCGACTATAAGGGCTTCCCACGCTCTATCTGCACCTCGGTCAACAATCAGGTCTGCCACGGCATACCCGGCAACAAGCGCCTTAAGAAGGGCGACATCATCAACGTCGACATCACCGTCATCAAGGACGGCTTCCACGGCGACACGAGCAAGATGTTCATCGTCGGAGAAGCGTCAGTATTGGCCCGCAGACTGGTGGAGATCACGCAGCGCGCCATGCGCATCGGCATCGAACGGGTGAAGCCCGGAGCGGCGCTCGGGGACATCGGCCACGCCATCCAGAGTTTCGTCGAGGGGCACAACTTCTCAATCGTACGCGAATACTGCGGGCACGGGATCGGACGCGAGTTCCACGAAGAACCGCAGGTGCTGCACTACGGCAACCCCGGCGAGGGCGTGGTCCTCGAACCCGGAATGTGCTTCACCATCGAGCCCATGGTCAACGCCGGCAAACGCCAGGTGAAATTGCTGCCGGACGGCTGGACGGTGGTCACCAAAGACCGCAGCCTGTCCGCGCAGTGGGAGCACACAATCCTCGTTACAGAGCACGGACATGAGATCCTGACCCTGCGCAACGAGGAGCAAGTGAGCACTGCCGCCGCATGAGCGCCTTCCTGCCAACCACCGCCTCCGACAGCGCATCGTCGCCCCACGCTATGCCCGCCCCGGCGAGCCAGGCATCGCCAAGCGAGGACCGCACTCCGCCGCCGTCATCGGACCAGGCGGCCATCCAAGCAGCGGCCCAGGCCCCAGAATCGATCGGTATCGACGTCGATCGTCTCCGCACGGCGCCGCATGCGGACGCCATCGCACTTTTCAAACGGACGCTACGGGATGCCAAGCAGGCCCTGTTACGCCGCTACGCGCAAGGCGTACCCGTCACGCGGCTGGTCGCGGAGCATAGCGCGCTGGTAGATCGGATCATCATCAGCGCCTGGCACCGCTTCATGCCGAATGACGCCGCAGCCGCGCTGGCGGCCGTGGGCGGCTATGGGCGCACCGAGCTGCACCCGGCCTCCGATATCGATTTGCTGATCTTGGTGCAAGACGGCAGCCATGAGCAGGGCGGGCTCGGCAATATCATCTCGGAATTGGTCATGTTCCTCTGGGATATCGGCCTGGAGATTGGCCATTCCGTGCGCACCGTCGAGGAGTGCCGGGAAGCGGCCAGCGGCGATGTCACCGTCATCACTAACTTGATCGAGGCCCGACTGCTGGTCGGCAAGCGCGCGCTTTTCGACGCGATGCGCGAGGCGACCGGTCCGACCAGAATCTGGCCGAGCGAGGCATTCTTCGAGGCCAAGTGCAAGGAGCAGCTAGCACGCTGGCGCAAGTTCGGCGAGACAGCCTACACACTCGAGCCAAATATCAAGGAGAATCCCGGCGGCCTGCGCGACATCCAGATGATCGGCTGGGTGACCAAGCGCCATTTCGGCGCCGACTCGCTGCATGAACTCGTCGAGCACGGTTTCCTGACCGAAACCGAGTACATGACCCTAATCGACGGACAATCGCTGCTTTGGCGTATCCGCTTCGCCCTGCACCGCCTCGCCAACCGGCGTGAGGATCGGCTGCTATTCGACTATCAACGCACGCTGGCCGACGAGTTCGGCTTCAGCGACGAAGGCGACAACCTCGCCGTCGAGCAGTTCATGCAGCAGTACTATCGCACCGTGGTTGAGCTGAACCGGCTCAACGAGATGCTGCTGCAGCTGTTTCAGGAGGCCATCCTGCTGCACGATCAGATCGGCCCGCCGGAGCCGATCAGCAAGCGCTTCCAGAGCCGCAGCGGCTTTCTGGAGGTGACCAATCCGCGCGTCTTCGCGCGCTGGCCAATCGCGCTGCTCGAAGTTTTTCACGTGCTGCAGCAACAGCCGCAGCTCAAAGGCATCCGGGCCAGTACGATTCGCCTGATTCGAGAGAATCGTCACCGCATCGACGACGACTTCCGCGAGGACGTGCGCGCGCGCAGCCTGTTCATGGAAATTCTGCGCTACCCGCATGGCGTGACCCATGCGCTGCGCCGTATGAACCGCTACGGCGTGCTCGCGGCCTACATTCCAGCGTTCGCCAACATCGTCGGGCGCATGCAGTACGACCTATTCCACGTCTACACAGTGGACGAGCACACGTTGCGCGTGTTGCGCAACCTGCGCCGCTTCACGGTGCCGGCGCATAACGGTGAGTTCCCGCTGTGTAGCTCCATCGCCAACCGCATCCCGAAGCTCGAGTTGCTCTATCTGGCCGGTCTGTTTCACGATATCGCCAAGGGCCGCGGGGGCGACCATTCCCTGCTCGGCGCTCGCGATGCCTGGGACTTTTGCCAGCTGCATTATCTGAACGAGTTCGACAGCCGGCTGGTCTCCTGGCTGGTCCAGCATCACCTGCTGATGTCGATGACAGCTCAGCGCAAGGACATCTCGGATCCGCTCGTTGTGCAGGCATTCGCCGAGCAGGTGGGCGATACGCATCGACTCAACTACCTTTACCTGCTCACCGTCGCGGACGCCCGGGCGACTAACCCCAAACGCTGGAACTCCTGGAAAAACGCTCTGCTGCGCGATCTCTACCAGGCCGCGCGTCGCGCCTTGTCCCGCGGACTGGAGAATCCGCAGGCGCAGGACGAACTTGTCGAGCAGAAGCAGCGCGAGGCAATGCGCCTGCTCGCATTCGAGGGTATCGATGCCGAAGAGTGCCGCGACCTTTGGAGCCGCTTCGGTCTGGACTTTTTCACCCCGAGCTCGCCCGAGGAGATCGCATGGCAGACGCGCCAGATGCTTGCCATCAGCCCTGACCAGCTGCCGCTAGTGGTGATTCGCCCGGTTGTCAGCCGCGGCTGCAGCGAGGTCTTCATCTACTCCCGCGACGAGAGAAACCTGTTCGTACGCATCACGGCGCTGCTCGACCAGCAGGCGCTGAACATCATGGACGCGCGCATCACCACCACCGACGACGGTATCGCTGTTAATGCCTTCCAGGTGTTGGGACCAGACCAACTCCCGATCGAGCAGGGCAGCGAGAGTGACGAGATCCGCGATCTGCTGCTGGATGCACTGCGTGAGCCCGATGAAGGCGCCCCGCGCGTGACTCGCCGTCTGCCACGGCAGCATCACTATTTCCCTACCGAGACGCGCGTCAGCTTCGCCGAGGACAGCCGAAACCAGCGCACCATGATGCGACTGACGACACTCGACCGTCCTGGACTGCTGGCGGAGATCGGATCGGTGTTCGAACAATGCGACATCCGACTGCAGAGCGCCAAAATTGCGACAGTCGGCGCGGACGTGGACGATGTCTTTTTCATCTCCACCCAGGACGCGCTGCCGATCACCTGCGCGACATCCCTGACCTGCCTGCGCCAGGAGATCCACAAGCGCCTTGAACAGGCAAACGACGAATAACCCGACCTACGTCAGCCATTCGACGACTCTGCATTGACGATACCGGTCGACTAGCCTAAATAAAGACTATCAGCAAATACTTAATGAACCGAGTCGGCCGCCATGCGGCGAAGCTACGCATCATTGCTCCTACTACTGCCGCTGTGCGCCACCATCCAGGCGCAGGAGATCCCCGCCGCGCCGCCGTCGCTGGCCGACGCCGCATTAGGGCAAGTGGATTCCGCTGCCGCCGGTGCGCCGCGATGGCTCGAAGAAGTGCGCGCCCAGCGGCGCGCCTTGCAGGAGAAGCGGCGCGCCCAGCACGAGGCGCGCAAGCGAGCAATCGACCCGGCCGGCGCGGCGCAACAGGAGGCGCGTGAAGAGGAGTTCCTAAGGCGACGCCAGGAGATGCACGACATGATCGAGGCCGATCGCCGGCTGTTCATGAATCACGGCCCCAGGATCAGTCCGGTGCCGGCACTGCCGGCAACCTCCGCTCCCGACGACGTCAGTTATCCACCGACAAGACCGGGCTACGTGCCGCCGGATTGGGACAACGGCTGGTATTTTCGCGGCTGGTGAGGGCCGCTCCGGGGCTCATAAAGGTCGCGAGCCGACGCCATCGTTCGATCCACCGTGGCGGCGCGACCGCCCGGCGCTAGATCCAATCGTTCAACTGCGCACTTCAACGAACTCCAGCGCATTGGCGTCTGGATCGCGGCAGAACAACGCACGCCGCCCCGAGCGGCTCAAGGTGTAGCGGATATCGGCGGCGTCCATCCGCTCGATTACCCGATCGAGATCCGGTACCGACAGGGCGAGGTGTCGGTCGCGGCCGCCGTGGACGGGCCGGCCATCGGTCGGGTCTGGATTGGCGAGTTCCAGCAAGTGGATCTGCTGCGCCCCAAGCCGCAGCCAGGCGCCGGGATAACCCAGATCGGGCCGCGATGCATCGACGCTTAGGCCAAGCAGATCCTGGTAGAAGCCCAAAGACCGCTTGGTGTCGGCGACGATCAGACTCGCATGGTGCATTCCTGTGATCAACGACATGCCTGGGTTCTCCAGCGACAATGAGGGGTGAACAGGACCGGCGGCGTTTGGCCGGCTCGCGGCCTTCACCTATACTGGTGTTTTGTCGTCGGCATTGCGAGCATACGGGCGCGTGAACCCCAACCTAGACAGTCTGCAGCCCTACCCCTTCGAGCGACTCGCCGCGCTCAAGCACGGGGTCGAACCGCCCGCGCACCTGTCTGCGATCGCGCTTTCCATTGGCGAGCCCAAGCACCCGACGCCGAGCATCATCGGCGAGACCCTGCTGGCCCATCTGCACCAGCTCGCCGTTTATCCCAATACCCGCGGTTCGCTCGAGCTCCGCGAGGGCATTGCCGCCTGGCTCGCGCGTCGCTATCGGCTGCCGGCCGCCGCGCTCGATCCCGATCGCCACCTGCTGCCGGTCAACGGCACCCGCGAGGCGCTTTTCGCCTTCGCCCAGGCCGTTGTCGACCCAGCCGCCGGTGCGCTGGTGCTGATGCCCAATCCCTTCTATCAGATCTACGAGGGCGCCGCCTTGTTGGCCGGGGCGACGCCGTACTATCTGGACTGCAGCGCGGCACAGGGATTCGTGCCCGACTTCGATGCCGTCGACAGCGACGTCTGGAGACGCTGCCAACTGCTCTACATCTGCTCGCCCGGCAACCCGACCGGCGCGGTTATCGACCAGCCCAGGCTAACCCGGTTGATGGCGCTGGCCGATGAGCATGATTTCGTCATCGCCGCCGACGAATGCTATGCCGAGATCTATCTCGACGAGACGTCGCCGCCGGTCGGGCTGCTACGGGCCGCCGTCGACGCCGGACGCGACGACTTCCGCCGCTGCGTTGTATTCCACAGTCTGTCGAAACGCTCGAACGCGCCCGGGCTGCGCTCCGGCTTCGTCGCCGGCGATGCCGACATCATCCAGCGATTCTTCGCCTATCGCACCTACCATGGCTGCGCGATGCCACTGCCGAGCCAACACGCGAGCCGCGTTGCCTGGAGCGATGAGGCGCACGTCATCGAGAACCGGCGGCTCTATCGTGAAAAATTCGACGCCGTGCTCGACGTCCTCGATGGCGTGCTCGAGGTCGAACGCCCGGCCGCGAGCTTTTACCTTTGGCCCCGCACCCCCACGGCCGACACCGAGTTTGCCCGCGAACTCTTCAGGCAGCAGAACGTTACTGTGCTTCCCGGCAGCTTCCTATCCAGACGCACCAAGACCCCGAACGCCGGCAAGGCGCCTGTCGCCGACCCAGGCGCCAATCGCGTTCGCATGGCGCTGGTACCGCCGCTCGATGAATGCCTCGACGCGGCGCGGCGTATCAAGACATTCTGCGCCGGGCTGTGACAGCATCATCGCAGCCGCGCGGACCCTAGTTGCGATCATCTCAATCCTGCGCTCGCCTCGGTCTCATCGCGGCCGGGCTCGCAGCCGAACAACCGCTTCACGAGGAATCCCGACATGTCCGATCATCAAGCCATCATCGAGAAGGCGTTCGAGCGCCGTGCCGATATCACGCCGCGCAACGTCGAGACCCTGGTCCGCGACGCCGTGCTCGAGACCATCGACCGCCTAGACCGCGGCGAACTGCGCGTCGCCGAGAAGCACGACAGCGACTGGGTGGTGAACGATTGGGTCAAGAAGGCCGTGCTGCTGTCTTTTCGCATTGAGGACAATCAGTTCATCAAGGGCGGCTTCACCAATTACTACGACAAGGTGCCGTCCAAGTATGCCGACGCCAATTCGCGCGATTTCCGCGAGAGCGGCGTGCGTATCGTGCCGCCGGCGACCGCACGGCGCGGCTCCTATATCGCCCCGAGCTGCGTGCTGATGCCGTCTTACGTCAACATCGGCGCCTATGTCGACTCCGGCACCATGGTCGACACCTGGGCCACGGTGGGTTCCTGCGCGCAGATCGGAAAAAACGTGCACCTGTCCGGCGGTGTCGGCATCGGCGGCGTGCTGGAGCCAGTACAGGCGGCGCCGACCATCATCGAGGATGACTGCTTCATCGGCGCCCGCTCCGAGATTGTCGAGGGCGTCATCGTCGGTCAGGGCGCGGTCATCTCGATGGGCGTCTATATCGGCCAGAGCACCAAGATCTACAATCGCGAAACCGGCGAGGTCCAGTACGGACGCGTCCCGCCCGGCGCCGTCGTCGTGTCTGGCAACCTGCCGGCCAAGGACGGCAGCCACAGCCTCTACTGCGCCGTCATCATCAAGCAGGTCGACGAGAAGACCCGCGGCAAGGTCGGCCTGAACGAGCTGCTGCGGGATATTTGACAGGAAGGGCCGAGGCCTTGCCGCGCAAGCTGCCCGTGATGGCCTTTCGTCCCCAAGAGGTTTGTGCCGTACGCGGAGAAGACTGACCGACGAGACAGCAAATGTCTGTAATGACGCTTTACGGTATTCCAAACTGCGACACCATGAAGAAGGCGCGCGCTTGGCTCGAGGCGCAGGGCGTGGCCTATGACTTCCATGACTACAAGAAGGCCGGCCTCGACGAGGCGGTGCTACGTGCCTGGGTCGCCGAGTTGGGCTGGGAGCAGCTAGTCAACCGCCGCGGCCAGATGTGGCGCAAACTGGACCCATGGGTCCGCGATGGCATGGACGAGGAAACCGCGGTCCGCGTCATGCTGAAGACCCCATCGATCATACGCCGCCCCGTGCTCGATACCGGTGAGCGGCGCCACGTCGGCTTCTCCGAGGTCGATTACGCCAAGCTCGTCGATGCGTGAGGAAAGCGCCGCTGACAACGGCCCGCCCAGGGATCATCCACCCGTGAAAGAAGCCATATCTGCCACCGTCGCACTCGCCTTCGACCTGATTCGCCGCGCGTCGGTTACGCCGCAAGACGCCGGCTGCCAGGCCCTGATGGCCGACCGCCTCTCGACGCTGGGTTTTCAAATCGAGGCCATGCGCTTCGGCAACGTCGACAACCTCTGGGCGCGGCGCGGCAGCGAAAAACCGTTGTTCTGTTTCGCCGGCCATACCGACGTGGTGCCGCCAGGACCGCTGGATCAATGGCACTCAGACCCCTTTGTACCAGAGATGCGCGACGGCATGCTCTATGGCCGCGGCGCGTGCGACATGAAAGGCTCGCTGGCGGCGATGATCACCGCGACCGAGGCCTTCGTTGCCGCCTGCCCGGATCACAAGGGCTCGATCGCCTTCCTGATTACCAGCGATGAGGAAGGCCCGGCCGTCGATGGCACGGTCAAGGTGGTCGAGGCATTGAGCGCCCGCGGTGAGCGTATCGACTATGCGCTGGTCGGCGAGCCCTCCAGCCACCGAAGTCTTGGCGATGTCGTCAAGATCGGCCGCCGTGGCAGCCTCAACGGCAAGCTGACGCTGCGCGGCAAGCAGGGACATGTCGCCTATCCTCAGCTCGCGGACAACCCGGTACACCGCGCGGCACCGCTCCTGGCCGCGCTCTGCGCCGAGGTCTGGGATAAGGGCAACGAACACTTCCCGCCCACCAGCTTTCAGATCTCCAATATCCAGGCCGGCACCGGCGCCGACAACGTCATCCCCGGCGAACTGACGGCGCTGTTCAACCTGCGCTTTTCCACCGAGCTGACGCCGGAGATGATCCAAGGGCGCATCAAGGACATCCTCGACCGGCACGGACTCGACTGGCGCCTCGACTGGCGCCTGTCCGGCAAGCCGTTCCTGACGGAGCCTGCTGAGCTGTACGCCGCCACCGAGGCTGCCATAGAAGCTCAGACCGGCCGACCGCCCACGCCTTTGACCACGGGCGGCACTTCTGACGGGCGCTTCATCGCCCCGACCGGCGCCCAGGTGCTCGAACTCGGCCCCATCAACGCCACCATCCACAAGGTCAACGAGTGTGTCGGCCTCGACGAGCTGGACGCGCTGGCAGCGATCTATCGCAGCATCCTGACGCGGCTCCTGACCTGAGTCTGAGTCTACCGCGCCGCCGAGTGGCCCCCGCCCAGCCAGCGCCTGACCCGCGAAGGTTGCTCAGGTCGGCATAGATAGCAGCGTGGATTCCGCCGGTGTTGGTTGCCGTCGGGATTCGCCTCGACCACTCGGCGCACGGCTTGCGCAAAGACCGGCTGTGGTCATTCCGGTGACCAGCTAATTGCTCTTGACCACGATCGCGAGCTCCAGAAACGGGACGTCGAACGGGGTCGCGGCATTTGACGCTGCCCGGCGGGTCGCCGGGCATGCGCAGGGTGTCGCAATAGAGCAGCCTCAGGACCTCACGGCGTTATCCGGCAGCACGATGTTGAGCTCGAGGATCTCCTGGCTTCCCTCTTGCTCATAGCTCACCGAGACCGCGTCGTTATCGACTTCGACATACTTGCGAATCACGGCAATGATCTCTTGCTGCAGTTTCGGCAGATAAGACGGGCGGTCGCGGGCGGCGCGGTCGTGCGCCACCAGGATCTGCAGGCGTTCCTTAGCAACCGAGGCCGAGCCCTTGCTGCGCCCGCTAGAACGAAAATAATCGAGTAGACCCACGGCTCACCCCCCGAACAGTCGGTTGAACAGTCCCTTCTTTTCCGGCTCCAGGAAGCGCATCGGCAAGTCCTCGCCCAGGTAGCGCGCGACCATATCGTCATAGGCTTGACCGGCGTCCGAGACCTTGTCGAGGACGACCGGAATGCCGGCATTGGACGCATTCAGCACGGCCTGGGATTCCGGCACGACACCGATCAGGTTGAGCGACAGGATTTCCTGCACGTCTTCGACACTGAGCATCTCGCCGCGGGCGACGCGCGCCGGCGAATAGCGGGTCAGCAGCAGGTGCTCGCGAATCGGCTCTTCGTTGCTCTCGGCGCGACGCGACTTGCTGGACAGGATACCGAGCATGCGGTCGGAATCGCGTACCGAAGAGACTTCCGGGTTAGTGACGACCACCGCGTCATCGGCGAAATACATCGCCATGGTCGCGCCGTGCTCGATCCCGGCCGGAGAGTCGCAGACGATATAGTCATAGCCCTTGCCGAGTTCCTCCAGCACCCTGCCGACCCCTTCCTTATGCAGAGCCTCCTTGTCGCGGGTCTGTGAGGCCGGAAGCACATACAGGCTGTCGCAGCGCTTATCGCGAATCAGAGCCTGATTGAGATTGGCCTCACCATTGATGACGTTAACGAAGTCGTACACCACACGCCGCTCACAGCCCATGATGAGATCCAGGTTCCGCAAGCCGACGTCGAAATCGATGACGACCGTGCGATGCCCACGCTGGGCCAGGCCCATGGCCATCGCGGCCGCCGTGGTGGTCTTTCCCACCCCTCCCTTGCCCGAGGTGATGACAATGATTCTGGCCAAAGACGTTTCCCCCAAAACCTTTCACATGTGATCTCGCGACCGCCGCGACCGGCGGCGCTCGAGTGACTTGCCGAAGCATTCGGCGTTACCCTGCGACCGGGTCCAGAGCCTCATTCCATCGGCTCGATGCGCAGCACCTCGTGATCGAGGAAGACCTGCACCCGCTTGCCTTTGAGCTCTGCCGGGATATTCTCGCTGACTCGGTAATGGCCGGCCACGGAGACCAGTTCCGCCTGAAGATCCTGACAGAAAATACGCGCCTGCGCGTCCCCCTTAAGCCCGGCGATGACCCGCCCGCGCATCGGCGCGTAGATATGGATGTTGCCGTCGGCCATTAGCTCGGCACCGGAGCTGACCGGTGCGATGACGGTCAGATCGCCGCCGGCGGCATAGATGCGCTGGCCCGAGCGCACGGGCCGGTCGATCAAGGTCGATGCCGTCGGCACCTTCGCGGCAGGCGCAGATGGCCCGGCCGTCGAATGCTCGCCGCCGCGACCGGCCGGCGCAGTGTGCTGCGGAGCCGCCAGCGGCTGCTCCGAGGACGGGTCGTCGGCGTCGGATCGGCGCCGCGGCCTGGTCGCATCGCCCAGGATCGCGAGTTCCATCGCCTTGGCGGCCTCATTTTGCGCAACACTGCCGCCACGCACGCCCACCGGAATCATCCCGAGGCCGCGCAACAGGCCCACCAACTGCGGAAACCCCACCTCGCCATCGACGTCGGACAGTTCCGCCAGATCGATAACGACTGGGGTATTGCGGAAGAATCCGGGCGCCTGCTCCACCTTAGGCTGAAGCTGTGCCTCGACCGCGTCCATGTCCAGCCCGAGCAGGCGGATCACCGGCAGCGTAAAGGTCGCCGCTTTCAGCTCGAAGGCGTTGTTCGCATCCGCCGCGCCGGCAGGCATGAGATGAACGGATGAATTGGGTGTGGCAGCCATTGGCGTCGCGCTTGGGATCCTTCGATGTCGATGCATTGTGTCGGGCCAGGTCGGCGCGAGGCTGCCGGTTGGGGCTTGCAGCCGCGGCATCTCCTGCCCAGGTGAAGCCGCCTTGAACGCGCTGCCCCTGCAAGCAGCGCCTCGGCCGGACCAGGATGCGCGCATGCTACCGTCTCGCGTCTGCCTCGGGAAGTCGACCAGCCGCTTTGTGCGTGAATCACCGACGATTCAACCAGTGCAGCACCGGTGACGAATAGCTTACGGAGCGAATCCGAAACCCGGACGGACAGCGCGATTTCGCGCCCCGTCAGCCAGTCAGCCCGGCGGCCACTGCATCGGACGCCCCCCGAGCAGATGCACATGCAGGTGATAGACCGTCTGCCCGGCGCCGGCATTACAGTTGATCACGGCACGATACCCGGCTTCAGCGATGCCCTCTTGTTCCGCAACCTTGGCCGCTGCCAGGAACAGCCGGCCGATCAGCTCGGCGTCGGTCTCCTGCAGGTGATTCAACGTTGGAATCTCCTTGCGCGGGATAACAAGTATATGTGTCGGCGCCTGCGGGCTGAGGTCGCGAAAGGCAACCACATGTTCGTCCTGATAGACGATGTCTGCCGGGATCTCGCCCGCGGCAATCTTGCCGAAGATGGTGTCGGCCATGCGCGTTAGGCTCCTGACTGGTTAAAGGCTCGAAGGATCACAGCAGGGTCCGTCCAGTAAAGGCATGTGCCAGTGTACCGCCGTCGACGAACTCGAGTTCGCCTCCTAACGGGACACCATGGGCGATCCTTGTGATGCGGACCTGGCTGCCCTCGGCGATGCCGTTGATGTAATGGGCGGTAGCACTTCCCTCGACCGTCGGACTGATGGCGAGTATGAGCTCGCTGACCTTCCCCTCGTGCAGACGCTGCTGCAAACGGCCCAGATCGAGTTCCTCCGGGCCAATCCCATCGAGCGGCGACAGGCGACCGCCGAGCACGAAGTACAGCCCCCGGTAATCGGTGGCCTGCTCGATGGCGACGATATCGGATGGCTGCTCTACGATGCACAACAGACCACGGTCGCGGTTGTTGCTGGCGCACAGGGCGCAGACAGACTGCTCACTCAGTGTTCGACAATCGCGACAGCGGCCGATTCGGTCCATTGCCTCCGCCATGATCCGCGCCAGATGTCGGCCGGCGTCGCGGTCACGTTCGAGCAAAAAAAAAGCCATGCGCTGGGCTGACTTGGGACCAATGCCAGGCAGGCAGCGCAACGCCTCGATGAGCTGATTGAGCAGACTTCGCTCGGACACGTCAATCGGTCAGCCGGCTATGCATCGGACAGTGACCGAATCAGAACGGCAGCTTCATGCCCGGCGGCAAAGGCAGGCCCGCGGTCAGATCGGCCATGCTCTCCTTGGTCTTATCACCGACGCGGCGCACGGCGTCGTTAATGGCCGCAACGACCAGATCCTCGAGCATATCCTTATCATCCCCGAGCAGCGACGGATCAATCTCGACGCGCTTGGCCTCGTGACGGCAGGTCAGCGTCACACGCACCATACCGCCACCAGACTCGCCGGTGACCTCCTCCTTGCCCAGCTTCTCCTGCGCAACCTTTAGGTCCTCTTGCATCTTCTGGGCCTGCTTCAGCATGCCGCCTAATCCACCTTTCATCACATTACCTCGTTGGTCTGGAGCTTATACCGCGTGATGCACGCGGCGTCGGAAATCCTCTCTACGCGGGTCAGTCTGTCGGCCGCATGCTGCCGGGCACCCATTGCGCGTCGAAGCGCCGCAGTACATCCTGCGCGAGCGTGTCATCTCGCAGCATCGCCTCGGCCTCGGCTTGCCGGTCAGCGTCGTGCTTGGCCTGGCGCAGCGCAGGCGTCTCGCCACCGACAGCAGCGATCGCGGGCAGCCGGGCGGTTTCGATCTCGACACTCAGCTCGCAGCCCATGGCCGCGGCCAAGCCAGCGCCAAGCCGCTGCTCGGCACCGGCGGCGCGCAGGTTGGAGCGCGCCGCATCCAGTGCAAGCCGCAGGCGCTTGCCGTCCCAAGACACGAAGGCGCAATGCTCGGCAAGTTGCCGGGCCAACCCGCCAACCTTCATCGAGGCCACCAAACGATGCCAATCCTCGGCGTCGCGTAGCTCCCCAACTCGGCTATGCCGAGGCGTCACCGGCGTTGTATCCGCGGCCGCCGGTGGCTCCCGCCGCAGACGCTCTTCGCTTGCCTTTTCCTGATTCGCTTCGTCCGCATACGTAACAACCGGTCCCGGCTCGGCCACCGCGACGACGCTCGACGCTGCATCGCCCGCACCGGACTGCCCGGGCTCAACCAGCTGCCCATCTGATCGGCTGATCGATCCGCCAGGCGATCGCTCGGCAACTCCCCCTGTCGACCGGCCAGCCGATCCTCCAGGGGGCGCGACGGCTGGTCTGAACGCCAGCGCGCGCAGCAAGACCATCTCCAGCCCAGTGCGCGGCTCCGGCGCCAGCGCCAGATCCTGCCGGCCGTTGAGCAGTATCTGGTAGAAGAGCTGCAGGTCCTCGGGCGGAATACGCCGCGCCAGATTGGCGAGCCGTGCGTGGTCCGGGTCTTCCGCGGAGAGCGTCTGCGGCACCTGCTGGGCCAAGGCCAGACGGTGGAGCAGATCGATCAGATCCGTCAAGACACCGGCGAAATCCGGCGTCAGCTCGGACATGTCCGATATGTCCGACAGCAGCCGTGCGCCGTCGCCGTCGGCCAGCGCATCGATCAGGTTGAGATTGAGCTCGCTACTGCGCGCACCGAGCATGGCATAGGTGTCGTCCGCGCCGACGCGGCCGCCGCCAAAGGCGATGGCCTGGTCGAGTAGACTCAGCCCGTCGCGCATACTGCCGTCGGCCGCACGCGCAAGCAGCGCCAGCGCGTTATCGTCGAAGTCGATCGACTCGGCGCGAAGCACATGGCGAAAGCGCTCGCTGATTTGCTCCGGCAATAGACGCTTCAGATTGAACTGCAGACAGCGCGACAGGACTGTTGCCGGCAGCTTCTGCGGATCGGTCGTCGCCAGCACGAACTTGACGTGCTCGGGCGGCTCCTCCAACGTCTTCAGCAGCGCGTTGAAGCTGCTGGTCGAGAACATGTGCACCTCGTCGATCAGATACACCTTGCTGCGGCCTCGAACCGGCGCGAAGGGGACGTTGTCCAGCAACTCGCGGGTCTGGTCCACCTTGGTGCGCGACGCGGCATCCACCTCGATCAGGTCGACGAATCGCCCCTCGTCGATCTCGCGGCAGGCCGCGCAGACACCACAGGGGTTGGGGCCTACCCCTTGCTCGCAGTTCAGCGTCTTGGCCAGGATGCGTGCAATGGTCGTTTTGCCGACGCCGCGGGTGCCGGTGAACAGATAGGCATGATGCAGCTGGCCGCGCTCTAGCGCATTGACGAGCGCGCGCACGACATGGCCCTGGCCGACCAGGTCGGCGAAGACGCGCGGGCGCCATTTGCGTGCCAGCACCTGATAGGTCATGCAGACTTCGGTCGGACAAGCGCGATGGGGCGATGGGCGGCGGACCCCGCCAGCCGCACCCCGGCACACACTGCCACCGCTGCGGCTGCTCCCTTCCGGGCCTGACCGGGTTCACGGCTTCGCGTTGCGAGGGGACCGGCGCGGCCCACCATTGAATTGCAGTCCCGGCGCGGCCAAGCCGCACGGCACCAAGGGCGGCAAAATAGCAGAGCTGGCCGGGGCAGACAAGGGCCGCAGCTGTCGCCCGGCTATCGCAACGCCCTCGCGCCAAGGCTGATCAGCCTCGCCGGTGGCGCGCGCAGGCGGCCGAGACTGATAACCCATTGGAGACGCTCGTTGCCCTGGCTGGTTCAGCCGCGGGGACACGGCGGCATTCGCGATAGAATAACGGCGCGCGCTTGATGCTCGGCAGACGATCCGGGAAATGCGTCTTCATTGGTGGGCGTTCTAGTGGACGGTCCGGGAGCGCAGAGTCCCTGCTTATCAGGGTCACCAAATTGCCGTCGCCCTCGTCCTTTCAGCCCTTTTTCCAATAAGGAATCGCGTTCATGTCCTCAAGGTCGCTCCTGATCCTGCTGCTCGCCCTCTGCGGCAGCGCCTACGCGCAATCCGAGACGGCATCGACGCCGTCCGGAGCCAATGTCGCGCCGGCCGGGCTCAGCGAACAGGCCGCAACCTTATGGCAGAATTCGCAGGAGCAGGCCGGCAGTCTCTGGGAGCGATGGCGAGAGACTGCCGATGATTGGTGGCGGCGCTCCCGCGACCTGACACTGGATGCCTGGCAAAACACCCGCGACTCGCTGACCCCAGCCGAGGCAGACGCATTCGATCAGGTCTGGACCAGCGTGGTACCGAAACTGGAGCAGACGGTAACGCTCGAGGAGGCGCAGCGCGACCTACCGGAACGCGCATGGTTCAGACGCGATCGGCGTGATGCGCAGGAGGATATTGCCCAGCTACTCGACGAGTCCGTCGCCATACTCTCGACATCACCGGTGCAGCAATACCGCGAGCGCATCCGGGCGCTCGAGCAGCAGATCGAGGCCGCCCGCTCGGACATCGCCAGCTACCGTAAGGAGCGCGTCGCCGCGCCGACCAAGTCCCTCACCGCCAAGACGGTCGACGATTACGATCGCCTCATCGACGAACGTGAGCGCAATATCGAGCGCTTCACCGACGAACTCGGTCGCATCAAAGGCGAGTTTGCGGCAGACCTCCGCGGGATCGGGCTGGAGCTCAGCGATGAGCAAGTCGAGTTCCTCTTGTCCACCGTGGTCGGCGACAACCTCGTTGACCTCGGCATCGTGTTCGACAATGTCAAATCGATCACGGTGCAGCTGGAACAACTGGTGCGGGACAGCGGCGAGGACCTGCAGAGCGCGCGCCGCTACTACGGCATGTATGTGATGCTGCTGCGCGCTTTGAACCAAATGCACCTCGACGTGGAACAGGCGATCGAGCAGCGCTATATTCCGCAAATCAACGCGATCGCCGATCGTGCACAGACCCTGTCGGCGGAGACCAGAGCCCTGCAACGGCGGCATCCGGAAAAATCCGAGGTACTTTCGGCGAACCTGGAGGCACAGCGGGTCACGGTGGACGCGGCAGCGGTCTATCGCGACTACCTGAAACAGCAGGCTGGGCAGGTCAAGAGTGCCCGCGAGGCGCTTATCCAGGATATCGATACGGCTTGGAATACCTACGAAACCGTGCGTGTCTCGGGTGAACTGGTGAATCTGGTACGATCGAGCCAGCAGTCGCTCGATGGACTCTTGAACCGACAAGTACCAGCCCTGCGCCCGTTTCAGAACTTGGAGATGCAGCGCGAATTCGCTAACCTCACCGAACAGCTCCGGGCGGCCCGCGAATAGGGCCGGTTTTTTAAGGCGATTGCCGAAAAATCTCGTACCAGGTGACGCCGGATTGAGGTTCGCCTTCAAGGAGCACCGGCAGGAGCATAGCCGAGCTACGTGACTGGCGGTGCGACACGGAAGGCGGGCGTCAAGACAAGTCAGCTGGTATTACATTTGACAGAAATCGCCTAAGGCGGTTTTTCAAGGGCACGAGGACATCATGCCGGCCGAGATCATCGGCAAATGCTGGCACTGCGCGGCTGACCTGGCCTCGGTCGATTACAGCCGCGAAGGCTCCTGTTTGGGCTGTGGCAAGCAGACGCACTGCTGCCGCAATTGCCGCTTCTATCAGCGCGGTCGGCCAAACGACTGCTTTGAGCCGATGGCCGAGCCGGTCGGCGACAAGCAGCGCGCGAACTTCTGCGGCTACTTCGAGCCGACCCTGTCGCCAAGGTCGCCAACGGGCGCAAGCGCCACGGACGGCGCCGATGCGCTGCGGCAAGCCGATGACCTGTTCAAGTAGCCTCCGGGTACAGGGGTCTATCCGGTGTCGAGGACGACGGTGAGAGACGGCCAGATTGCAACAGATCAGCACTGCGCCGCTGGTGGGAGCACGATATGCAACGATCACGCGATCCTGTCGTTCTGCTCGCCGCACTCATCTGCAGCGTTCTTTCGATGCTTGCCTTGGGGACGCCGCTGATGGCCAAGGGCAGCTCGCCCGAGCAGGAACGCTTCACCGCCGCACGCCAGCGGCTGGTCGACGGCATCGAAAGGGACGTCCTGCGCACCGGCGAACTTCTCGGCACTGATCGTCTCGACCGCGCCGTGATTCGCGCGATGCGCACGGTGCCGCGCGAACGCTTCGTCCCGCGCCATCTCGCGGGCCAGTCCTATGGCGACCACCCCTTGCCGATCGGCCGTGGCCAAACCATCTCGCAGCCCTACATCGTCGCCGTGATGAGCCATCTGACGGGCATCCGCGTCGGCGAGCGCATCTACGAGCTTGGCACCGGCTCGGGATATCAAGCGGCGGTGTTGGCGGAGATGGGCGCCGAAGTCTATAGCATCGAGATCGTGCCGGAACTGGCCGAACAGGCCGCGGCGACGCTAGCGGAGCTGGGCTACGACAACGCCCATGTGCGCGCCGGCGACGGCTATCTGGGCTGGCCGGAGGCGAGCCCGTTCGACGCCATCATCGTTACCGCCGCGCATCCTGAGATCCCGCAGCCCCTGATAGACCAACTCAAGGTCGGCGGCCGGATGGTCATGCCTGTGGGCGCCAGCGACCAAGTTCAGCAGCTGATGGTGCTGATCAAGCAGTCTGATGGCAGCCTACTCCAGCGCGAGGTGCTTCCGGTGCGCTTCGTGCCGGTCACAGGTCCGGCTGCCGAATAGAGCCGACCAGAGCACCGACTGCAGCAGGCGCAGCCCATCTACCGACATCGCTGCCAGCCGCCGGCCTGCATCTGAACCCAGCCGCCGGCCTGCATCTACCCCGGCAGCCAGCATGCATCTGAACAAGCCCGCCGCGACATCGAATGGCCGAGATCTGCCGATAACGCCATGTCTCATCATCAAGCCGGTCGCGACACTGTCCCACGAGATCCTGTGGGGAGCGCGATTGAGGCCTTCGCACGCTCACCGCGTCCGTTGGCGCTGCAATGCGGGGTACAGCACTACGACTGGGGTGATCCGGCCTTCATCCCCCGCCTGCTCGGCCGCGCGAACCCAGGCCGCCGGCCATTCGCGGAGCTTTGGATCGGCGCCCACTCGGACCTCCCGGCCCAAGCCCATCTCGACGGCGTCGACGTACCGCTGGACCAGCTGATCGCGGCGGCACCGCAGGTATTGCTCGGAGCCGGGACGCTGGATCGGTTCGGACCGCGGCTGCCGTTTTTACTGAAGGTGCTGGCTGCCGGCCAGCCGCTTTCGATCCAGGTCCATCCGGATCGACAGCAGGCCAGCGACGGCTTCGAGCGCGAGCAACGCGCCGGTGTTCCGATCACCGACGCGATGCGCGACTATCGAGATCGAAACCACAAGCCGGAGTTGCTGGTCGCGCTGACGAACTTCCATGCCCTTCTCGGCTTTCGACCCCTGTCGCAGATCGCCGAGCGACTGGCCGCGACGCCCGAACTCCGCGGTCTAGCCCTCGACTTCGAATCGTCCGCGACCGGACTGGAGGCCCTTTACCAGCGGCTGATGACAATGCCGCAGCCAGAGGTCAACGCCCTGCTTGATCCGCTGATCGCCAGGCTCACGAAAGAGCAGCTGCAACAGCCGTTCGGTAAGGACGACGACCGCTTCTGGCTGCTCAAGGCCGACAGAGCCTTCTCCATGCCCGGCCGACGCGACCGCGGGCTGTTCTCCGTCATGCTGTTGAATCTGATTCGGCTTCGGCCTGGACAGGCCATTTTTCTGCCAGCCGGGCGACTGCACGGCTACCTGGAGGGCGCAGGACTGGAACTGATGGCAAGTTCCAACAATGTGCTGCGCGGCGGGCTGACTCCGAAGCACATCGACATCGACGAGTTGCTGCGCGTAGTGCGGTTCGAGCCTGGTCTGCCGACCCTAGTCGATCGTCAGTCAGTCGAAGGCACTGACATAGGCTATCCCGTGCCCACGCCAGAGCTGATGCTCAAGCTGGCCAGGATGAAGGCGGGTGACTGCAGACCGATCGGCGCCGGACGCATCTTGCTCGGTATTGTGCTGAAGGGCGCGGTGGAAATCGATACCGGCCGAGCAAACAATGGTCTAGCCCATGCGCGGGGCGAGGCGTTCGTGATTCCGGCCCTATGCCGCGGTCTGCTGCGTTGCCGCGAGGACGCCTCGGTGTATCTCGCGTCAACGGGCGAGAGCTAGCGACTTCTCGAGCGGGGCCACCGGCGCCGCTCTTTCCTATTCAGACCTGCGCTCAAAACAGCTCGTCCATGACCCGCGGCGCGGTGCGCTTAGGCTTGCTAGCGGAGCGTGACTGTGTAACCGGTCCGGCGTAATTGATCGGGTCTGGCCCGAGGGTCATAAGCTGGTACTCGTCGCGGATGTACTCCACCACACCGCCGCGCTTGGTCGCCTGCCCGCTGTCTGAATTGACCCGAACGGCAACCATTCCCTCAGGCCGCTTGATCTTGGCGATCGGCAGGTCGTCCAGTGCATCGGCCATGAAGTCGACCCACATGCCGAGCGCCGCGGTTCCACCCCACTCGCCGCGTCCGAGCGGACGGTTGTCATCCATGCCCATCCAGGCGATGGCAACCAGGTCAGGTGAATAACCGGCGAACCAGGAATCGCGCGATTCGTTGGTCGTCCCAGTCTTACCGGCAATGTCGGAACGTCCTAGTCGCTTGGCCCGCGTTGCCGTGCCAGACGAGACCACGTCCTTCAGCATGGAATCGATGTTGTAGGCGATGCGCGGGTCAAGCACCTGCTCGGCAACGGGGTCATCGGACTCACCATCCGCCAGCACCGAGGCTTGCCCCTTGGGCTGGGCCAGCCAGCAACCGGCGCAGGCACGCGGCGGATCGGCCTCGAACAGCAGATTGCCCGCGGCGTCTTCGATGCGCTTGATGAAATAAGGCTCGACCCTGTAGCCACCGTTGGCAAAGACGGCGTATCCGGCAGCCAGCTGCAGCGGCGTGCTGCTGCCAGCCCCGAGGGCTAGACCGTAGCTCTCCGGCATATCGTCCATCGCGAAACCGAAACGTTGGACAAAATCACGCGTGTGGTCGACCCCCATCCGGTCGATCAGATTCACGATGGCCAGATTACGCGACTTGGTCAAGGCCACACGGATACGGATCGGCCCCATGTACTTGCCGTCAGCGTTCTTGGGCATCCAGGTACCAAACTTCTGTTGTTCATCCTTGACCAAGCTCGCCGGGGTGTAGCCCTTGCCGAGTGCCGCGGCATAGACGAATGGCTTGAATGTCGAGCCCGGCTGGCGTTTTGCATCCACCACACGGTTAAACTTGGACCATTCGAACGCGTAACCGCCGGACAGCGCACGGATGGCGCCGTCTTCCGGCGCCAGGGCGACCAGCGCGCCGCCGACGGTCGGGACCTGCGCGAGGATCCAATTGCCCTTGGCGTTCTGCCTGAGCCGGATGACATCGCCCGGCTCGACCGCGTCCGTGACGCGTCGCGGTCTCGGCCCGCGCCAATTCTCGGTCTTGTAGCGTCGCATGTGCGAGACCTGCCAGAGCTGTAAGGTCTCGCTGCGGCCGTCACCAAGATAGACATCTGCCTGAGATGCACTGGCAGCGGTGACCACGCCCACCGGCAAATCCGGAACCACCGGGCGCTCGGCCAGATAGTCGTCCAACGCCTCTGTGGTCATCTCCGCCACGTTTTCGAGTCGGTCTTCCGGCCCATGGTAGCCGTGCCGGCCGTTGTAGCTCATCAGGCCGCGGCGCAGTGCGCGGTCGGATTCCTCTTGCAGCCGTTCGTCGAGCGTGGTGGTGACTTTCAGGCCGATACTGTAAGCGCCCTCCTCACCGTAGCGCTCGACCATCTCTTGACGCGCCATCTCGGCCATGTAACCGGCATTGAACTCGATCGGCGCCTCGTACGCCACGGCCGTCAGCGGGCTGGCCTGCGCCTCCAACCGCCGCGCCTCGTCGATAAAACCAAGCGCATACATGCGCTCGAGGATGTAGTCGCGACGCACACGCGCACGCTCAGGGTTGGTCAGCGGATTGTTGGCCGAGGGGGCCTTCGGCAGCCCCGCCAGGGTCGCCATCTCGGCGAGCGTCAGCTCGTTCAAAGGCCTACCATAGTAAAACTCGGCCGCCGCCGAGATGCCGTAGGCGCGGTGCCCAAAGAAGATCTTGTTCAGGTACAGCTCGAGGATCTGCTGCTTGCTCAGCGCGCTCTCCACGCGCAGCGCGAGCAGAATCTCGGAAAGCTTGCGCCTGACTGTCTTCTCCCGTGTCAAGAAGAAGTTTCGCGCCACCTGCATTGTGATGGTGCTGCCGCCCTGACTCGGGGCGCCAGTCTTGACCACCGCGGAGGCGGCACGGGCGAGGCCGATCAGATCGAAGCCGATGTGTTGATAGAAACGGTTGTCTTCGGCCGCGATGAAGGCATTGACCAAATCCGTCGGAATTTCCTCGAACTCGACGGCACGTCGGCGCTGCACGCCAAATTCGGCCATCAGCGAGCCGCTCGAGGTATAGATCCGTAGCGGCTCCTCGAACTTGACCTCGAGCAGTGCATCGACTTCCGGAAGGTCTGCGATGGTGACATAGATGACGACAGACGCGCCGATCAAGCCCAGCAGCGCAAGGTCGAGCGGCAGGGCGAGCGGCGTGGCAACGATGCGAGCGAACCAGTCGATGACCGCGAAGGGTCCCCACGGACGTGCACGGCCGTCGCGCCGTCTCTGCTTGCTCCTGGAACGCTGGGCCGAACGTCGGTCTCGCTCGAGGGCCGACTGCCGGTCGGTCTGCGGCGCTGTTGTTTGGCTGCTCTGGTGCCGGCTGGGCGGGCTGGGCTCGACGCCCCGTTTGTCTGTCATAGTGCTTAGGCTTTTGCCACCAGATCAATCTGCGCGCACGCACGTGATTCTACATGCTCTAGACTAATGTCATCCATGAACCTAGCGGATACCAAAGCATTGAGCCAAGACGAGACCATCGACGAGGTCGGCCCGAGTACCCGCGACCGACTCCTGCACGCGGCACTCGAGGTCTTCGCCGAACGTGGCTACGAGGCGGCCACGATACGCGAGATCTGCAGCCGCGCGGACGCCAATGTCGCCGCCGTCCATTATCATTTCGGCGACAAACGCAGTCTCTACGAGGCCATCTATGGCACGCTGTTCGAGACCTTGCGTGACCGACGCACGGCATTCCTGCCGCCAGAGGCGCCGCCGGAGGAACGTCTTAGGGTCTACATCAAGGCCATGTTCGAGGAAATTTTCTGCTGCGACGGCGATTCCGACCGCCAGGTCCAGCTAAGCACCATCTATCTGTCCGAGATGGCGAGACCCAGCGAAGTGCTCGACCGCATCGTCTCTGAACATCTCGAGCCCGATGCCCGCGAACTCTACAGCATCATTGGCGATCTGATCGGCGCGCGTCCCGATGACCACCTGGCCATCGATTGCGCCGCGAACATCGTCGGGCAGGTGCTCTACTATCATCACGCCGGACCCATCATCACGCGGCTGCATCCTGGCCGAACGCCGGTACCGGAGCGTCTCGACGAACTCATCGAACAGGTCTGGCTGTTCTCGCTCGGCGGCCTACAGCAAGCGGCGCGCGCCCGTGCCAACCGCGATGCAGCCTCCGACGAGATCGCCGATCACGGCTGTTGAGCGGGCCGCGATTGCGTTGACGACCCGACCGGGCAAGGCCTCGGCGTCTGCCCGGGGACAGACGCTTTCGGGCTGAACGGCCCGGACCGAACCAGAGCCCAGGTGGCCGTCGATGCGTACCGGGACCGGAATCTTAGGCGCCGACGCCCTCTGCTTCCGTGATGGCCTTCATGCTGAGTCGGATACGGCCCTGCTTATCGACCTCCAGCACCTTGACCCGGACGACGTCTCCCTCGCTCAGTTTGTCGCTGACGCTCTGCACGCGCTCCTCGCAGATCTGAGAGATGTGCACCAGCCCATCGCGGCCCGGGAGGATGGTCACGAAGGCGCCGAAGTCCATCAGACGGGCGACCTTGCCCTCGTAGATCTTGCCGACCTCGACATCGGCTGTGATCAGCCGTACGCGCTTTTTGGCTTCCTCACCGGCGCTCTTCTGCACCGAGAAGATCTTGACCACGCCGTCGTCGTTGATGTCGATGGTCGCACCGGTCTCCTCGGTGATGGAGCGGATGGTGGCGCCGCCCTTGCCGATGACGTCGCGAATCTTCTCCGGATGGATCTTGAACTCGATGATGCGCGGGGCATGCTCGGACATCTCCGAGCGATGCGTGTCGATCACCTTGTTCATCTCGGCGAGGATGTGCATGCGTCCGTCCTTAGCCTGCGCCAGCGCCGTCTCCATGATCTCTTTGGTGATGCCCTCGATCTTGATATCCATTTGCAGCGCATTGATGCCATCAGCGGTGCCGGCGACCTTGAAGTCCATGTCGCCGAGGTGATCCTCATCACCCATGATGTCGGTCAACACGGCGAAGTCGCCGCCTTCTTTAATCAGACCCATCGCGACACCGGCAACCGGACCCTTCACCGGCACGCCGGCGTCCATCAGCGACAGGCTGGTCCCGCAGACGCTGGCCATCGAACTGGACCCGTTTGACTCGGTGACCTCGGAGACGACACGCACCGAGTACGGGAACTGCTCCAGCGAAGGCATCGCAGCCAAGACACCGCGCTTGGCCAAGCGGCCATGACCGATCTCGCGCCGCTTCGGGCTTCCAACGCGGCCCAATTCGCCGACGCAGAAGGGCGGGAAGTTGTAATGCAGCATGAAGGGCTCGCGACGCTCGCCTTCCAACGCATCGATGATCTGAGAGTCACGCTCGGTACCGAGCGTGGTGACCACCAGCGCCTGAGTCTCGCCGCGCGTGAACAGCGCCGAACCGTGAGTGCGAGGCAGAACGCCCGTGCGAATACTGATGGGGCGCACGGTCTTGCCATCGCGCCCGTCGATGCGCGGCTCGCCGGCAATGATGCGCCCGCGCACGATCTTCTTCTCCAACTTCTCCATCGCCGCGTAGACTTGCGGCTGACGCCACGGCGATTCGTCACCACAGAGTTTCTCATAGACCTCGCTGCGGACCGCATCCAGCGCCGTATAGCGCGCCATCTTGTCCTTGATCCGATATGCCTCGCCAATGCCTTCAGCGGCTTGTGCCTCAACCGCGCCATCGATCTCGGGATCATGCTCTGGCGGCGCCCAGGACAGTGGCGGCTTGCCGACCTCGGCGGCCAGTTCGCGGATGGCCTGGATTACCACCTGCAGCTGCTCGTGACCGAAGAGCACGGCGCCCAACATGACCTCCTCGGACAGACCGCGGGCCTCGGACTCGACCATCAAGACGGCACTCTCCGTGCCGGCGACCACGAGGTCGAGGTCGCTGTCTGGACCCAGACCCACGACGGCCGGATTGAGCAGGTATTCGCCGTTCTTGTAACCGACCCGCGCGGCGCCGATCGGACCGTTGAAGGGGATGCCCGAGATGGCCAGCGCCGCCGATGCGCCAATCAGTGCCGGCACCTCGGGATTGACCGCCGGGTTCAGAGACTTGACAGTCGCGATCAGCTGAACCTCGCGGCCGAAGCCGTCGGCAAACAGCGGGCGAATGGGCCGGTCGATCAGCCGAGAAGTCAGTATTTCGGACTCGCTTGGCCGTCCTTCGCGGCGAAAAAAGCCGCCCGGGATTCGGCCCGCGGCGTAGGTCTTCTCCTGATAATCGACCGTCAGCGGCAGAAAGTCCTTCATTTCCGTAGCGCGCTTGTCGACGACAACGGTCACCAATACGACCGTGTCATCGACATTGACCATGACGGCGCCGTCGGCCTGGCGAGCAATCTCGCCGGTCTCAAGTGTTACGGTCTGGTCGCCGTACTCAAAGCTCTTTCGAATGGGAGTCACTTAGTCGGTCCTCTGGATGTGTCCGCTTGTCTATCGACGCAGGCCGAGTGTTTGGATCAGTGCCCTGTAGCGGTCGAGATCCTTGCCCTTCAGGTAGTCGAGCAGCTTACGCCGCGAGTTGACCATCCGCACCAGGCCGCGGCGAGAGTGGTGGTCGTGCTTGTGCTCGGTAAAATGCCCGGTCAACTGCTTGATCCGTGCAGTCAGCAAAGCAACTTGCACCTCCGGAGAACCCGTATCGTTGGGCCCTCTTCCATGCGCCTCGACGATCTGGCGCTTCTCTTCTGCGGTCATGGTCATTGGTGTGCTCCTATAGTCGAGCTGATTACAAAGGGTCCAGGCCGGGCCTTCGGCACCGACCATGATCGCCGCCCCGACAATGACCTCAGGGGGCAAGGACCAGTGATGAAAATGAGCGCCCGAAAGGCCGGGCGACCGATGCCGCGATTCTACGCAGTTGCCGGCGGCATTTGAACAACCGGTGACTACAGGAGCCGCTTTGGCTGGACCCGGCCATCGTCCAGGATCACGCCGACGCCAATGAAGTGCGCGGACGGATCATAGAGCCGCACCGTGCCCTCGGTCGGCGCCTGCGGCACCAAGACCGGCTGACCCTGCCCAAGATAGAACGCGGCATCAGCCGACAGGCGCAATGCCGGGCAGTGACCGAGCGCCGAATCGAGCGGCAGCAGCAGCGCGTCCATCGCTGCAAACATCCGCGCGGGCTCAAGGTCCGGACTAGCGTCTTCGGCGATCGCCTCGACCTCGGCCATGGTAACGAAAGTTGTCTGACCTTCAACGTAGGGGCCGACGCCGGTGCGCCGCAACGCCGACACATGACCGCCGCAGCCAAGCCGGGCACCGATATCTTCCGCCAGCGTACGCACATAGGTCCCTTTCGAGCAATGCACGTCGAGTTCGATATCGGGCAGATCGAAGCGCAGTAGGTCCAGCGAGAAGATTTGGATGGTGCGCGGCGTCCGCTCGACCTCCTTGCCCTCGCGCGCTAGCTTGTAGAGCCGCTCGCCCTGGTGCTTGACCGCCGAATACATCGGCGGCAGCTGCTCAATGCTGCCGGTGAAGTCGGCGAGAATATCCCGCAGAGCGGCCTCGGAGACGTCGTCGGTGGGCGCGACTGCGACCACCTCGCCCTCGGCGTCCGCCGTGCTGGTGCTGGTGCCGAGCCGCACTCTGACCCGATAACGCTTGTCGGCATCGAGCAGGAAGGCGGAGAACTTCGTGGTATATCCCAGGCACAACGGCAGCAGGCCGGTGGCCAAGGGATCGAGGCTGCCGGTATGTCCGGCCTTGGCGGCCTGATACAACCGCTTGATGCGCTGCAGCGCATGATTGGACGAAATGCCGCTGGGCTTGTCCAGCAGCAGGATGCCGCTGACATCCCGACCCTGTTTACGTCGCCTTGCCATATTGGATGTCTAGTTATCCGCCGCCTTCGCTTTCAGTTCCGGTCCGGCGTCAGTTATTGTCGCCGTCGACATGCGTGCCGGCCACGGCGCTTTCGATCAACGCGGCCAACCGCTCTCCGGCGAGCACCGAGTCGTCGTGTACGAAGCGCAACTGAGGCACGACGCGAAGCCGCATGCTACGCGCCAGCTGCGCGCGCAAGTAACCGGCCAGCGCGCCGTTCAACAGCCGCTGCTGTTCCGCGCCGCAGTCATCGACAGGAAAGCAGGTGAAATAGACCTGCGCATGAGACAGGTCGCGACTGACACGGACCTCCTGCAGCGTGATCTCGCCCATCCTCGGATCCTTGACCCCGGCCCGAAGAATGAGCGTGAGTTCGCGCAGCAATTCGGCACCAACACGCTCTTTGCGGTCGAACTCGCGTGTACCGCCGCGACCGCGGCTCAACGCGGTGCTCTCGCCGACCCGCCGGCGCGGCTGCTCGGCATTGATGCCTGCCAGCCGCAACCAAACGCCAGCACCGATTGGTGGAACCCGTGTCTCATCAAAGTACACGCGCCCGTTCCGTGCGCTGGAACACCTCGATCTGGTCGCCCGGCTGCACGTCGTTGTAGTTCTTTACGCCGATACCGCACTCGGTGCCCGCCTTGACCTCGGCAACGTCGTCCTTGAAGCGGCGGAGCGACTCCAGCGCACCTTCGTAGATGACCACGTTATCGCGCAGTACACGGATCGGGTTGTTACGCTTGATTTGGCCCTCGACGACCATGCAGCCGGCAATGGCCCCGAACTTCGACGAACGGAAGACGTCGCGCACCTCCGCCAGCCCAATAATCTCCTCGGTAACGATCGGGCTCAGCAGGCCGGAGATGGCCTGTTTTACGTCATCGATCAGCTCGTAGATGATCGAGTAGTAGCGCAGGTCGAGCCCACGTTCCTCGACCACTCGCCGCGCCGCGGCATCCGCGCGCACGTTGAAACCGAGCAGGATGGCGTTGGACGTGACGGCGAGATTGGCATCGGACTCGGTGATGCCGCCGACGCTGGACGCAACCACCCCCACCTTGACCTCGTCGTTGGTCAGCTTGAGCAATGCATCCTTGATGGCCTCGACGCTGCCCTGTACATCGGCCTTGAGAATAATATTGACACTCTTCAGCTCGCCATCCTTGAGTTGCGAGAAGAGCTGGTCCAGATTGGCCGCACGTTGCTCATCCATGCGCGTTTGGCGCTCGCGATCCTGGCGCAGTTCGGCCACCTCGCGCGCCTTGCGCTCATCGGCAACCGCGATCACATCGTCACCCGCATTCGGCGCGCCGGAGAGACCAAGCACCTGGACAGGAATCGACGGTCCGGCGCTGGTCACCGGTCGCCCGGTCTCATCGAACATCGCACGCACACGGCCGTATTCGCAGCCGCTGACGATGGTGTCGCCGAGCCGCAGCGTACCGGCCTGCACCAGCACAGTCGCGACCGGACCACGTCCCTTCTCGACGCTCGACTCGACGATGGTCCCTTGCGCGGCGCTGTCCACCGGGGCGCCCAGTTCCAATACCTCTGCCTGAAGAAGCACCGCATCGAGCAGATCGTCGACGCCGTCGCCGGTCTTGGCCGACACCTTCACCAGCATGGTGTCGCCGCCCCATTCCTCGGCCACCACCTCGTGCTGAGTCAGTTCCTGCATGACCCGATCCGGATTGGCATCGGCCTTGTCCATCTTGTTGACGGCGACGACGATCGGCACTCCGGATGCGCGCGCGTGCTGGATAGCCTCGACAGTCTGCGGCATGACACCGTCATCGGCAGCCACCACGAGTACGACGATGTCGGTCGCCTTGGCGCCGCGGGCGCGCATCGCCGAGAAGGCGGCATGACCGGGCGTGTCGAGGAACGAGATCGTGCCCTTATCGGTGTCGACGTGATAGGCGCCGATGTGCTGCGTAATTCCGCCGGCCTCGCCCGCCGCCACCTTGGCGCGGCGGATGTAGTCGAGTAGCGAGGTCTTGCCGTGGTCGACATGGCCCATGATGGTGACCACTGGCGGCCGCGGCAGGCGATCGGCCTGCTCGCTCTCTTCTTCGAACAGCGTCATCAGGCTGCCCTCGGCGTCGTGGGTGCGCGCCTCGACCGGCGTGTGCCCCATTTCTTCGACCAGGATCATTGCGGTATCACGGTCCAGCGGCTGATTGATGGTCACCATGACGCCCTGCTTGAACAGCTCCTTGACCACCTGGGCCGCCTTGACCGACATCCGCGCGGCCAGGTCTGCCACCGTGATGGATTCCGGCACCTCGACCTCACGCACAACCGGCGCCGTCGGCCGCTGAAAGCCGTGCTTGTCCTGGAGCTGCGGCTTGGCGGCCTTACGCCGCCGCCGTGCGGCAGGTCGGGTGATGACGTCGAGCGTACCCGTCTCTTCCTCGTAATCCGATTTGCCGCCGCGCTTGCCACGGCTGACATCCTTGCGTCCAGCCTTCTTGCTCGATTTGTCCTTCTCGGCCTTGTCCTTGTCGAGCTTCTCCTTATCGAGCTTGTCCTTATCAAGCCTGTCGGGGTGCTTCTTGGCATGCTTGCGCGCAGCCCCCTGCTCCTCGATGTCCATCTCGGCGACTACGGCATCCTCGCCGCCGTCGGCCGCTGCCGGCGCCAGCTCGGACTGGAGTGCGCCGGCTTCGGCCTCGGCCGCCTGCGTCGCGCTCGCTTCTTCCTCGGCACGACGGCGAGCCTCGTCCTCGGCGCGGCGACGTGCCTCGTCTTCCTTGCGCTGGCGTTCCTGCGCCTCCTGCTCAGCGAGCCGGCGGGCATCCACCTCGGCACGCCGTTCTTCGAGTTCGGCGCGGCGGCGCTGATCGTCCATTCCCGTCCGCCCTGCTCCCATCGATGAGCGGGCGGCCGGCGGTGCAGGCGCGCGTGCCGCGGGACTCGACGGCACGGCCGAGCTGGACCGGGGCTCATCGCGTTTGACATAGGTACGTTTGCGCCGGACCTCGACCGGAACGGTCTTGGCGGCCCGCTGCGCCGGGGTGCGGCTGCTCAAGGTGGGGCGACCGGCGGCACCGGGCCGCGACGCGGCTGCCTGCGGCTGTCGCAGCTCACCAACGGCCTTGCGCTTGACCGTGACGCGCTTCGGCGAACCTTCGGCATCGTCCGGCTCTTTCTTGCCGTGGCTGCGGCGCAGATAGCCGAGCAACTTGAGCTTTTCCTGCTCGGTAATGGTCGAATCGGCCTCGCTTGCGTCGATCCCCGCCTCGTTCAGCTGTGCCAACAGGCGCTCGACCGGGATACCCACGGTCGTGGCGAGTTGTTTGACAGTGACATCACTACTCATAGACACCTCCACAAGCTATTCCTGTTCCGACTCAACGAACCAGGGCTCGCGCGCCTTCATAATCAAACGAGCGGCGCGCTCTTCGTCCATGCCTTCGAAAACCATTAGTTCGTCCACCGACTGCTCCGCCAAGTCGTCCATGCCGACAATGCCCCGGCGCGCCATCGCATAGGCCAATGCCTCGTCCATTCCTTCCATCGCCAGCAGATCCTCAGCCGGTTCGGCGTCGAGATCCTCCTCATTGGCGATCGCGCGGGTGACCAGCACATCCTTGGCCCGCTCACGCAGTATCTCGATCAACTCATCGTCGAACTCCGCGATCGCCTGCAGTTCAGCCACCGGCACGTAGGCCACCTCGTCGATGGTGGTAAAGCCTTCCTCGACCAGGACGCCGGCGACATTCTCATCGATCTGCAACTGCTGCATGAAACTCTCGGCGACGCGCTGTCCCTCTTCCTCGCTCTTGGCCGCGGCGTCCTCCTCGCTCATGACATTGAGGTCCCAGCCGGTCAGCTGGCCGGCAAGGCGAACGTTCTGACCGCCACGGCCAATGGCCTGCGATAGGTTCTCCTCCTTGACCGCGACGTCCATGCTGCCAGCGTCCTCATCGATGACGATTGAGACCACGTCCGCCGGCGACATGGCGTTGATGACGAATTGGGCCGGGTTCTCATCCCAAGGGATGATGTCAACCCGCTCACCGTTCAGTTCGTTCGACACCGCCTGCACCCGCGAGCCGCGCATGCCGACGCAGGCGCCGACCGGATCGATACGAGCGTCCTTGGTGCGCACTGCAATCTTCGCGCGCAGGCCCGGATCGCGGGCGGCGGCGACGATCTCGATGGTCCCCTCACCGACCTCGGGGACCTCGAGCTTGAATAGCTCGACCAGCAACTGCGGCGCGGTTCGGCTGACGAATAGCTGCGGACCCTTGAGTTCCGAGCGGACCTCGTAGAGCAGCCCACGCAGCCGATCGCCGGGGCGCACGTTCTCGCGCGGGATCACCTGGTCGCGCGGGATCAAAGCCTCGGCGTTGTTACCAAGGTCCAGCACGATGGTCCCGCGCTCGGCCTTCTTGACGATGCCGGTAATCAGCTCGCCCTCGCGCTGCTTGAACATCTCGACGATCTTGGCGCGCTCGGCCTCGCGCACCTTCTGCACGATGACCTGCTTAGCGGTCTGCGCGGCGATACGTCCGAACAAGACCGACTCGATCTGCTCCTCGATGTAGTCGCCGAGGTCCAGCGTCGGGTCCAGCTCCTTGCCCGCCGACAGCGTGATCATGCGCTCGGGCGCCTCCAGCGGCTCGCCGTCCTGATCCTCGACGATCTCCCAACGGCGGAAGGTCTCGTACTCGCCGGTCTCGCGGTTGATTGCGACGCGCGCCTCGATGTCGCCGCCATGCTTCTTGCGCGTTGCGGACGCGAGCGCAGCCTCCATGGCGTCAAAGATGATTTCCTTGTCGACGTCCTTTTCGTTGGAGACGGCCTCCACCACCAAGAGGATTTCTTTACTCATGCAACAGACCTGCAGTCAGAATTCAGGCACCAGGCGGGCGCTGTCTATTAAGTCGAATGGCAACGTCATGGACTCCCCGCTCACGTCGAGCAGTACATTCGAGCCGTCGACCCCGGCCAGGATGCCGTCGAATCGACGTCGCCCGCCGAGCTTCTCGGCCAAGCGGATGTGCGCGCGCGCACCTTTGAAGCGCTCGAAGTCGGCCGGTTTGAACAGCGGACGGTCCAGACCCGGTGACGAAACTTCCAGGTCGTAGTGACCGGCGACCGGGTCATCCACATCGAGCACGCTACTCAGCTGGCGGCTGACGGCCTCACAGTCGTCCAGCGTGATCCCTCGCTCGTGGTCGATATAGACACGAAGCACAGAACCGGAGCCGCCTGTCTGCGCGAGTTCGACGCCGACCGCGTCGTACCCCATGGGTTCAACGACCGATTCGACCAGCGCGGTCAATGTCGTATCCGCCGTTCGCATCATTGTTGACCGTTCATCCGAAGACCCGAAAGCGCAGGCTCAGAAACCAAAAAAGGGCCAGCGGCCCAGTCGTTTGACGCATCCGCCGAAGCAGTCGCTACGGACGCGGATGACCAAAAAAAACCCCGAAGTCGGGGCCTACCGCAAGCGCTCTCTCACGTGTTGAAAAGGACGCTCCTTACCTAAGCCTTCGGAGTTTATCGGCAACGCCATATCGATGCAAGCGATCGTGTAGCCAGCCGGGTATAAACTAACCCGGCGCAGCCGGAACCTAAGGACCTGCCCGAGGGCTGTTGTCGTTGTCGTCAGTCGGACTCGTACGGATACTCGAGTACGACAACGACAACGACTAGAACGAAGGACAAGGATCTCGAAATTTCTTCGACAGTTTGTTCAAGACTTGCGGGGTAACGGACTTAGGCTCATCGTAGCGCAAACTACTGCTGCCGAAACCCTCGATTGACACCCCTGCAGTCAGCGGGCGCCGGGCTGTTGCAACCACCCGGCGCTTTGACAGCAGCCGCGAAAGTTGCTCCAATTCAGCGGCTAGCCGACGCGCCGAAGGGCGCCCCCGAACTCACCGCACTTCATCATCCGCCAAGGTTTGCCCCCCTTGCAGGACCCGCTCTACTTGCTCGCCAGCGATCTCGGCGAACGCCTGCGCGGCGCCGGGCTGGTCGTCACCACCGCAGAATCCTGCACCGGCGGCTGGATCGCGAAATCCCTCACCGACGTGCCCGGCAGCAGCAGCTGGTTTCACCTTGGCTATGTCACCTACAGCAACGCCGCCAAGCAAGCCGCGCTCGGTGTCGCCGCCGAGACCCTGGCGGCACATGGCGCGGTCAGTGAACCGGTTGTCCGTGAAATGGCAAGCGGCGCCATCTCACGCGGCCGAGCGCAGCTCGCAGTCGCCGTCAGCGGCATCGCCGGCCCCGATGGTGGCTCAGCCGCGAAGCCGGTCGGTACCGTGTGTTTCGCCTGGGCCCACGACGACCTGCTGGTCAGCGCGACCGAACACTTGATCGGCGACCGCGACGGCGTGCGTAGGCAGAGTGTGGAGCACGCGCTGCGGGGACTACTCGCCTTGCTGCCATCCGAGGCCCCCGACTAGCCGGGCGGACGCGCACTGGCCGCTTGGCGGCTGAGCGCTTGTGACGCGCTGGCGTCGCTGTGTGATAATTCCCGATCTCTCGCGCAGACGCGCTTCGCGTCCGCGCTCATCTCGTGTTCCGGAGTGGCAATGGACGACAACCGCAAGAAGGCGCTCGCGGCGGCGCTGGGTCAGATCGAGAAGCAGTTCGGCAAGGGCTCGGTCATGCGCATGGGCGACGCCGGCGCCATTCCCAACATCGAGTCCATCTCGACCGGTTCACTCGGGCTCGACGTTGCGCTCGGCATCGGCGGTCTCCCGCGAGGTCGCGTGGTCGAGATCTACGGACCGGAATCGTCGGGCAAGACCACGCTGACGCTGCATGTGGTCTCCGAGATGCAAAAGATCGGCGGCACCGCTGCGTTCGTCGACGCCGAGCATGCGTTGGACCCGGTCTATGCCGAGAAGCTCGGCGTCAACATGGACGAACTGCTGGTCTCGCAGCCCGATACCGGCGAGCAGGCGCTCGAGATCACCGACATGCTAGTGCGCTCCGGCGCCGTCGACCTGGTCGTGATCGACTCGGTCGCGGCGCTGACGCCCAAGGCGGAGATCGAGGGCGAAATGGGCGACTCTCATGTCGGCCTGCAGGCACGGCTGATGTCGCAGGCGCTGCGCAAGCTCACCGCCAACATCAAGCGCTCGAATGCCATCGTCGTCTTCATCAACCAGATCCGAATGAAGATTGGCGTCATGTTCGGCTCGCCGGAGACCACCACCGGCGGCAACGCGCTGAAGTTCTACTCGTCCGTCCGGCTCGACATCCGCCGCACCGGAGCGATCAAGCGGGGTGATGAGGTGGTCGGCAACGAGACCAAGGTCAAGGTGGTCAAGAACAAGGTCGCACCGCCGTTCAAGCAGGCGCTGTTCGACATCCTCTATGGCGAGGGAATCTCACGCGAGGGCGAGATCATCGATCTCGGTGTGCAGCAGGGCGTCATCGACAAATCCGGCGCCTGGTACAGCTATGACGGTAACCGTATCGGCCAGGGCAAGGACAACGTGCGCGGCTTCCTGAAAGAGAACGCCGAGATGGCCGCGGACATCGAAACCAAGATCCGCGCCGCGCTGCTGCCGCAGCGCCAGCCGAGCCAAGCCGACGACGCCATGCCAGAGCCTGCGCAGAGCCCCGGCTGAGCCAATCTCTGTGAGGCTCTGAACGGCCCTGAACTGCGCCATGAACGACCTGGATGACGCAAAGCCGCCCGATGCCGCGGCGCTGAACAGCGAGATCAGAAGCAGGGCCGTCAAGCTGCTAACGACGCGGGAACACGCGCGCCTGGAACTGGAGCGTAAGCTGCGTCACCGCGGATATCCGGTCGATGCTGTCGCCGTCGTGCTCGACGCGCTCGAGCACGACGGCCTGCTGAGCGAGGATCGGCTGCTAGAGACCTACGTCAACGAGCGCCTGGAAAAAGGCTTCGGACCGCTGCGCATCCGCGTCGAATTGCAGGGCAAGGGGCTTTCCGATAGCAGCATCGAGCCCAACCTCCGCATCGACGACGCACAACTGCTCGCGCTGATGACCGCGGCCCACGACCGACGCTTTGGTGCGGACTCGAGAGGCGACCGCCAAACACTGGCAAAACGCGCTCGATTCCTGGAATATCGCGGCTTTCCGTCCTATCTGATCGCGCGTCTGTTCGACACTGAAGACTGAGCCACAGCAGACTGAGCCACAGCATCGCGCCCCCCTCTCCACTATCCGGGTCATTCCAATAGCCCCCAAAACCTCACCTTGAGTCTGTTTGCCCCATGAAGAGCAGTGCCGAGCTTCGCCAAGCCTTTCTCGACTATTTCGCCGAGCGCGACCACAGCGTTGTCGAGAGCAGCCCGCTGGTTCCCGGAAATGACCCGACCCTGCTCTTCACTAACGCCGGCATGGTCCAGTTCAAGGATGTTTTTCTTGGCAATGAGGCCCGCCCCTACCAACGTGCGGCCACCGCTCAGCGCTGCGTGCGCGCCGGCGGCAAGCACAATGATCTCGAAAATGTCGGCTATACCGCCCGCCATCACACCTTTTTCGAGATGCTCGGCAATTTCAGCTTCGGCGACTACTTCAAACGCGAGGCCATTGGCTACGCCTGGCGCTTTTTGACCGACACACTGGGTATCGCGCCGGAACGCCTATGGGTCACCGTATACACGGACGACAACGAGGCAGCCGCCATCTGGCTGGACGAGGTCGGCGTCGACCCAGCGCGCTTTTCTCGCTGCGGCGAAAAGGACAACTTTTGGTCCATGGGCGAGACCGGACCCTGCGGCCCCTGCTCCGAAATCTTCTACGATCACGGCGCCGAGATTGCGGGCGGACCGCCCGGATCGCCTGACGCGGATTGCGACCGCTATGTCGAGATCTGGAACCTGGTGTTCATGCAGTACGACCGCGACGCTGCCGGCAATCTGACGCCGCTGCCGCGACCATCGGTGGACACGGGCATGGGTCTAGAGCGCCTGGCGGCCGTGATGCAGGGCGTGCACAGCAACTATGATATCGATCTGTTTCGGGCGCTGATCGATGCCGCTGCCGAAGCAACCGGCTGCAGCGACAGGAATGATAAGTCGCTGCGTGTAATCGCGGACCACATCCGCTCGGCGGCATTCCTGGTCGCGGACGGGGTCACGCCGGGCAACGAGGGCCGCGGTTATGTGCAGCGACGAGTGATTCGACGCGCCATCCGACATGGCTATCAGCTCGGGCAACGCGAGCCCTTCTTCTATCGACTGGTCGCGCCGCTGGTGGCCCAAATGGGCGACGCCTACCCAGCACTGGCGGCCAAGCAGGGGCATATCGAGCGCGTGCTGAAGACCGAGGAAGAGCGCTTCTCGGACACGCTGGAGCAGGGACTGCGGATCTTCGAGGACATCGCCGGCCAACTCAAAGGACAGGAGATTCCGGGTGAGGCGGTGTTCCGACTCTACGACACCTATGGCTTTCCGGCCGACCTCACCGCCGACATCGCCCGTGAACGCGGCCTCAGGCTCGACATGGCGGGCTTCGCGCGCGAGATGGACGCGCAAAAGGAGCGTGCTCGCGCCGCGAGCCATTTCGGTGCCGGAAAGCGGATCCAAATCGACATCGAGGGCCAGACCGACTTTACCGGCTACGAGGACGTCGAAGACCAGGGCACGATCGTCGGGCTCTATGTCGACGGCGAGGCCCGCGAGCGTCTCCTTCCCGGAGAGGCTGGTCTGGCGGTGCTGGACGTGACGCCCTTCTATGCCGAATCCGGCGGCCAGGTGGGCGACCGCGGCTCACTGGTCTGCGAGCGCGCGCATTTCGAGGTCGAAGACTCGCAGAAACAGGGCGATGGCGTCATCTGTCACCTTGGCCAGGTCAGCCGCGGCGAACTGCAGATCGGCGACCGCGTCACCGCTCGGGTCGATGCCGAACGCCGACGCGCCACCGCGCTGCATCATTCCGCGACCCACCTGCTGCATGCGGCTCTGCGAATGGTGCTCGGCGAGCATGTGCAACAACGCGGCTCGTTGGTGGGGCCTGAGCGTCTGCGCTTCGACTTTTCCCACTTTGAGCCAGTCAGCCGAGCCCAGTTGCGCGAGATCGAACGCATGGTCAACCGCGAGATCCGCGAAAACCACAGCGTCGAGACGCGCGTCATGCAGCTCGACGACGCAAAGGCCTCCGGCGCCTTGGCGCTGTTTGGTGAGAAGTATTCCGAACAGGTCCGCGTGCTGCGCATGGGCGACTTCTCAACCGAACTCTGCGGCGGCACACATGCGCGCGCGCTTGGCGATATCGGGTTGTTCAAGGTCACTGCCGAGAGCGGAATCAGCGCCGGTGTCCGGCGCATCGAGGCAGTCGCCGGAGACCGCGCGCTGACCTGGGTCGAGGATGAAGAGGCGCGCCTCGCGCGCATCGCGGAACTCGTCAAGGGCGCCAGCGCGGACGCCGACGACAAGGTCGCTCAGCTGGTGGAACGCTCGCGCCGGTTGGAGAAGGAGCTGGAACAGCTGAAGAACAAGCTGGCCAGCGCCGCCGGCAGCGACCTCGCCGACCAAGTTACGGAGGTTGACGGCGTCAAAGTGCTCGCGGCCCGGCTCGACGGCGTCGATCCCAAGTCGCTGCGCGATACCATGGATCAGCTCAAGGACAAGGTCGGCTCCGGCATCGTCCTGCTAGCCACCGAGACGGACGGCAAGGTGAGCCTGGTCGCCGGCGTGACTAAGGACCTCACCAACCGCTTCAAGGCCGGCGACCTGGTCAAGGCCGCCGCCGAGAAGGTCGGCGGCCGTGGCGGCGGTCGGCCGGATATGGCACAGGCCGGCGGCAACGACCCGTCCGGCATCCCCGCCGCGCTGCAGCTGGTCAATGACTGGGTGCAGGCGAGGGGCTAGGATCGCGCGAAACGCCCGTATCAGCGGGCAAAGCACGCCGGCCCTCGCGACTCGAACGTACTCGATCTCGATACTCGATACTTTTTAGACAACAACATGGCATTGATCGTCCAAAAATACGGCGGCACCTCGGTCGGCACGATCGATCGCATCCTGGCCGTAGCGGAGAAAGTGAAGCAGGCGCGCGACCGTGGCGACCAAGTGGTCGTCGTCGTCTCCGCCATGTCCGGCGAGACGGACCGACTGATCGGGCTAGCCAAGGCAATCCAGCCGCAGCCGGCACCGCGAGAACTCGACGTGCTGCTGTCGACCGGCGAGCAGGTGACCATCGCGCTGCTCGCCATGGCCCTCGACAGACTCGGTTGTGCGGCCCGCTCCTACACCGGCGCCCAGGTGCAAGTGCTGACCGACAGCGCACACAACAAGGCGCGTATCCGCGACATTGACGGCGCAAGGGTTCGCGCCGACCTGGATGCCGGGCGCGTGGTCGTGGTCGCCGGTTTCCAGGGGATCGACGAGCACGGCAGCATCACGACACTCGGGCGCGGCGGCTCCGACACCTCCGCGGTCGCGATGGCGGCGGCACTGAAGGCCGACGAGTGCCAGATCTACACCGACGTCGACGGCGTCTACACAACCGATCCGCGTATCGAGCCGCGCGCCCGCAAGCTCGAGCGCATCACCTTCGAAGAGATGCTCGAGATGGCAAGTCTCGGCTCCAAGGTGCTGCAGATCCGAGCGGTTGAATTCGCCGGCAAGTACCAAGTCCCTTTACGCGTGTTGTCGAGCTTCGAAGAAGGCGACGGCACGCTGATTTCCTTCGAGGAGGAACACGTGGAACAGGCCAAGATTGCAGGAATCGCCTTCGCCAAGGACGAGGCCAAGCTCACCGTCCTCGGCGTACCCGATCAACCCGGCGTCGCGCACAAGATCCTCGGTCCAATATCGGACGCCAATATCGAAGTCGATATGATCGTCCAAAATATCGCCGCGGACGAGAAGACGACCGACTTCACCTTCACGGTCCATCGCAATGACTATACGAAAGCCATGGATATTCTCCGATCCACGGCATCCGCGTTGTCGGCGCGTGAGGTCATCGGCGATGAGAAGATCGTCAAGATCAGTCTGGTCGGCGTCGGCATGCGCTCACATGCCGGCATCGCCACGCAGATGTTCCAGGCCTTGGCGAAAGAAGGCATCAACATCCGCATGATCTCGACATCGGAAATCAAGATATCGGTCGTCGTCGACGAGCGCTACCTGGAACTGGGCGTTCGGGCACTGCACGAGGCCTTCGAGTTGGGCGAGCCTGCCTTGGGAGCCTAGACCGCGGCCTGAGCAGCCGCGGCGCCTGGCCTACTTGAAACGACCGGATCCGCTACCAGTGTGGTCGGCATAGCGAGGCGGTTGATGCGCCGCATCAGCGGATGCTGGTAAAATCGCGCGTCCCGGTAACACAACGTCAATAATACCGGGTAGGTTTGGTGCAGCCCTCGGCCAAGATGTCCTAACGTCGGCAGGCGATCGGATGGCTCGGGATGACTGTATTATCCAAAGGAAATTAGGGAGACTAGACCATGCTGATTCTTACTCGTCGGGTGGGTGAAACCTTGATGATCGGTGACGACGTCACCGTGACCGTGCTTGGCGTAAAGGGCAACCAGGTGCGTATCGGCGTCAACGCGCCGCGTGACGTGGCCGTCCATCGCGAAGAGATCTACGAACGGATCAAACGCGAGCAGGCACAAGCAGCCGCGCAGGCATCGGGCCAGGAAGGCGCAGAAGGCAACTCGGCGGTCGACTGAAGCACCTCCTGGAAAGGTCGCCCCCAGCGCCAAAATCAGGATCGGATGTTAGGCCGGTAGTCTTTCCGAGTCGGGGCATGCCGGTCGCTGTAACTGACCCAGCCGCTGCCCGGCTCGCCTTTGAAACTACCGATACTCAACCGCAGCTGCCGACGCCTTGCGGTTTCGGCCTGCGGTCCCGTGAATCTTCTCCTGTGGAAGGGCACCCCAGCCGTGTCGCCGATGCTTTTTAAGGTGCAGACTCAAGTCTCACCGACATCCAGCGCTCGACACTGTCTCCACACAAAGCGCTAGACCGCAACCAGACATCTGCTGTTACAATGCTCGGTGTAGCCCGGAGAGATGGCCGAGTGGCTGAAGGCGCTCCCCTGCTAAGGGAGTATGGGTTAATAGCCCATCGAGGGTTCGAATCCCTCTCTCTCCGCCACACATCCCTCGGCGCTCCGGATATTTGATTCCGCATCGCGTTCGCATCCTGCAAGCACTTGTAGCGTCGTCCGTCTCACAAGTGGCGACAGCGGCTCGGCCTGACACACAGGGCGCGCGTCATATTGGCAGTTAAGCAGCACCCGCCAAGCGGCGCTAGCTCGCCATACCCCCCGCGATTGAATCCGCACGCTAGGTCTCGCACTGCCTGCTTACTCGACCAAGCCTCCTGTCTCTCGCTCTGCGCCCCGCCGTGCCCCTTACTTGTTGAGGCATACCCTCCGCGACCTTGTCGCAGATGCAACAAGCGCCCCGCGCTGCGCTCGCACGAACAATGTAAAAACAATGACCTGAGACGCCCTGTAAGACGGGCACGGCGTTTGCTTGAGCTACTCATAGAGAAAGCAATGCGCCGCGCGCTGCGGTGCCCACCTCAATTCGAAGAGGGCGCGTATGGAGCTCAAGGTTATCGAAGGCGGCGCGGCTGCCATGACCGGCGCGGGTTGTTCTAGCAGCGGCTGCGGCAGCGGCTCCGATGGGCTTGCGCATCTGCCGGAGCACATCCGCGCCAAAGTTCACAACCATCCGTGCTTCTCCGAAGAGGCGCACCATCATTACGCGCGCATGCACGTGGCGGTGGCGCCGGCCTGCAATATCCAGTGCCACTACTGCAATCGCAAGTACGACTGCTCCAACGAGTCGCGCCCCGGCGTTGTCTCCGAGGTGATGACACCGGAGCAGGCGGTGAAGAAGACGCTGGCGGTGGCCGCCGAGATCCCGCAGATGACCGTACTCGGCATCGCCGGCCCCGGCGACCCACTGGCCAACCCCGAGCGCACCCTGGCGACCTTCCGCGCGCTGTCTGAAAAGGCACCGGACATCAAGCTCTGCGTGTCCACTAACGGCCTGGCCTTGCCGGAGTTGGTGGACGAGATCTGCCAGCACAACATCGATCACGTCACCATCACCATCAACTGCGTGGACCCGGAGATCGGCGCCAAGATCTACCCCTGGATCTTCTGGAACAACCGTCGCATCAAGGGCGTCAAGGCCGCCCGCATCCTCATCGAACAGCAGCAGAAGGGCCTGCAGATGCTGTGCGACCGCGGCGTGCTGGTGAAGGTCAACTCGGTGATGATCCCCGGCGTCAACGATCAGCATCTGAAGGAAGTGAGCCGCGTGGTCAAGGCCAAGGGCGCCTTCCTGCACAACGTCATGCCACTGATCGCGGAGGCCGAGCACGGCACCTTCTACGGCATCATGGGTCAACGCGGCCCCAACCCCGACGAATTGCAGGCGTTGCAAGACGAATGCGCGGGCGACATGGCCATGATGCGCCACTGCCGTCAATGCCGAGCCGATGCGGTCGGCATGCTCGGCGAGGACCGCGGTGCCGAGTTCACGCTGGACAAGGTCGAGCAGATGGACATCGACTACGACGCGGCCATGCAGCGCCGCGCCGAGGTGCACGCCGCCATCGAGGCCAACCGCGCGGCGCAGCAGCAAGGTCGTCACGACACCTTCATCCCGTTGACCGCGCTGAAGCGGCCGTCGAAGACGAAACCAGTCCCGGCAGAACCAGCAGCAGCGGTGTCGCCGGTATTGCGGCCGGTACTGGTGGCGGTCGCCAGCAGCGGCGCCGGCCTGATCAACCAGCATTTCGGCCACGCCCGCGAATTCCTGGTCTACGAGGCCGCCGCCCCCGCTGACACGATCGAAGTGCGCTTCATCGGCGCCCGCAAGGTCGATCTTTACTGTGCCGGCGGCGATACCTGCGGCGACGCCGACACCGCCCTGTCTCGAACCATCCGCACACTCGAAGGCTGCGAGGCAGTGCTCTGCTCGAAGGTCGGCTACGAGCCCTGGGGCGCGTTGGAGGCGGCGGGCATCATGCCCAACGGCGAGTATGCCATGGAGCAAATCGAAGACGCTGTCGCCGCGTTCTATCGAGAGATGGCAAGCACGGGCCGCCTCGCGGACAAGGCCGTCGCGGTCACGCTCTCGGCCTGAGCAACGGAGCACGACCATGGCATACCAGATCATCCAGGGCTGTGTGAACTGTTGGGCGTGCGAGCCCTTGTGCCCGCAACAGGCCATTCGCGCCGCCAAGCCGCACTTCGTTATCGAAGCCGCCGCCTGCACCGAGTGCGACGGTGACCATGCCGAGCCCCAGTGCGCGAGCATCTGCCCGATCGAAGGCGTCATCCTGGACGGCCTCGGCAACCCGGCGAACCCGCCCGGCTCGCTGACAGGCATCCCGCCGGAACGCATGGCCGAGGCCATGGCCGAGATCCAGGCACGCTGACGACCGATCACTGCCTCTACCTGGCACCGACACATGACTGAGATCGTCTTCTACGAAAAGCCCGGCTGCATCGGCAACGCGAAGCAGAAACAGTTGCTGGCCGGCTTGGGGCATCGCCTGCTGGTCCGCGACCTGCTCGCGGAGCCCTGGAGCGCGGCACGGCTGCGGCCCTTCTTCGGCACGCTGCCGGTCGCCGACTGGTTCAATCTAACCGCGCCCCGGGTCAAGTCCGGCGCCGTCGACCCGAGCAGCCTGGACGACAGCCAGGCGCTGGCGCTGCTGCTCGCTGAGCCGCTACTGATCCGCCGGCCGTTGATTGAGACCGCCCATGGTCGCTGCTGCGGGTTTGAGCCCAACCCGGTGCTGGACGCACTCGGCGTGCGGCTCGCTGACGGTGAGGATATGCAGTCCTGCGCCCGCGCCACCGCCGGCGAACCCGCCTGCGAGCGAACGCCGGCGTCGCCAACGCCAGCCGCGGCGACCCAGAGCCCCTGGCAATGAGTGCCGACGAATGAGCCTGCCCCAATGAACCCGACAGCCAGACAGTCAGATCGGCACATGGCCAGCGACCGCACCGATCCGGGCCGCGCCGAGGCCGCCGTGGAGATCGCACCCGGCGTGCACTGGATCGGCGCGATGGACCCGACCCTGCGCAGCTTCGACATGATCCTGCGCACCGCCAACGGCACCACCTACAACGCCTACGCGGTGCGCGGCAGCGACGGTGTCGCCGTGATCGACACCGTCAAGGCCGAGTTCAGCGACGACTTCTTTCGCCGGCTGGAGTCGATCGCGGACTACGCCGAGATCCGCGTCATCGTGCTGAACCACCTGGAGCCGGATCACACCGGCGCGCTGCCGGAGCTGATGCGCCGCGCGCCACAGGCGCGGCTGATCATCTCAAAACGCGCCCCGGCCATGCTCAAAGCGCTACTCAAGCCCGGTGAAGAAGCGCTCGACTACGAGACCGTCACCACCGGCGACGAGATCAGCCTCGGCGATCGCCGGCTGCGCTTCCTGCATACGCCGTTTCTGCACTGGCCCGACACCCAGTGCACCTACCTGGTGGAGGCGCAGATCCTGTTCTCCGGCGACGTGTTCGGCTGCCACTACTGCGACGACCGGCTGTTCAACGACCGGGTCGGCGACTTTCGCTTCTCGTTCGACTACTACTACGCGCACATCATGCGGCCGTTCAAACCGCACGTGCTCGACGGCGCTGAAGCTCATCGAACCGCTGCCGCTGAAGCTGGTCGCGCCGACCCACGGCCCGATCCTGCGCGATCGCCCGCGCCGCTACGTGGCCCGCTACCGGGAGCTGTCCACCACCAGCCAATGCTTCGAGCTAGGCGCGCAAGATCGCTCGCTGATCGTCTTCTACATGAGCGCCTACGGCAGCACCGCGCGCATGGCCGAGGCGGTCTGCGCCGGCGCCGAGTCCGTCGACGGCGTGCGCGTGTCGCTGTACGACCTCGAAGGCGGCGAGACCGAGCCCTTCGTCGATCTGATCGAAGAGGCCGACGCCCTGGCCTTCGGCTCGCCGACCGTCAACGGCGACGCCGTCAAACCGATCTGGGATCTGCTGTCGTCGCTGGCGGTTGTCGATTTGCGCGGAAAGCTCGGCGCCGCCTTCGGCTCCTTCGGCTGGAGCGGAGAGGCCGTGCAGATGATCGAGGATCGCATGACCGGCCTGAAGATGCGCGTACCGGTGCGGGGACTGCGGGTGAAACTGATTCCGACCGACGATGAACTCGGCGAATGCCGTCGGTTCGGCCGCGACCTCGCGCTGGCGCTGATGGGCGCCGACGCGGAACCCCGCACAGCCACGAAAAAGACGGACCGCGTCATCGACTTCTCGGAACTGGTCTGACTGGATCGGGCAGGACAGCAATCAGACTCCGGCCCCTGCCGCACGACCACAGCGCAGGGCGGACACCATGAAGGACTCACACCCGGACAACGACAAGCGCCATGCGGCGCGATGATGGTTCCAAACAGTCTCGGCAGCGAGCCGCAGACGAGATCAGACAAACCGATTCACAAACCAGGAGCAAACGCACTATGGCAAAAGCAAAAGTCACCTTCCAAGACATCGGGCAGACCGTCAACGTGCCGGCCGGCATCCGTGTCATCGACGTCTCGGAGAAGATTGGTGCCGGCATCATCTACGGCTGCCGCGAGGGCGACTGCGGCACCTGCATGATGCATGTCACCGAAGGCTGGAACAATCTCACCGAACCCTCGGTGCTCGAGGAGAAGGTACTGCGCGAGAACATGGCCTCGCGCCACGACCGTCTCGCCTGCCAAGCGCAGATCATCGGCGACTGCACCGTCAAGCCGGCTTAATAGAGCGCCGAGGGGCGAGGAGCGAGGACCAGGGCGTTCACCACGCCCGCGACGCTCATCAAGCCTTCAAACCTCGGCACCCGTTACTCGTATCTCATCACTCACAACTCATACTTCGGAGCATCCAATGGCCCTCGTGACCTTCTCCAACCCCGACTACAAGGACAAGACCGTCTATGCCGTGGCCGGCAGCCACACCGAAACCCTGCTGAAGCTGGCCAAGGAGCACAAGGTACCGGTCCAGTTCGACTGCCAGGACGGCGAGTGCGGCCACTGCCTGGTGCGTGTGACCAGCGTCGACGACAAGGACCGCATGGGCTACCACCTGACCGAAAAGGAACGCACGGTGCTCAAGGAGATGGGCAAACTGAACCAGGAGCAAATCGACCAACTCTCTGTCGACGACATGCCCAGCGAGTGGAGACTGGCCTGCCAAATGATCGTTCGCGACGAAGATGTCCTAGTCCAATACTGAATCATGGCCTTGGCGGCCAGCATGCGCGATCCAATCGGCGTTTCGGCTTCTGCCGGCACTGGACCGAGGGTGGTTGACAAGGGCCCGGCGGACCTGCTCTATCGCAGGCTCGCCGGGCACGCCGTCGGCCGCGGCAACGACCAGGCATTTGCCAGCATGATCGCCAGCCTCTGCACCGGCGGCGGCGCGATGCCGGACTGGCTCGGACTGGAACCGGCCGCCTTCGGCTGTCTGATGAAGCACCACTTTCCCGGCACCACCCTCGGCGAGCGGCCGCGGATCGGCCGTCCGCCGGACACCGAACGGAACGATGAGCGCGACGAATTGGTCAGACTCCTGTTGATGGCCAAGGCCGGCAATACCCCGTCCGAGGTTTGGATGGCCCATGTCATTGCCGCCGGCTGTATGGCAAGCGATCATCTCTGGCATGACCTGGGGCTCTGGCAACGCGCCGATCTCACCGCGTTGATGCGGCGGAACTTCCCGTCGCTGGCGGCACGCAACGTCCGGGACATGAAGTGGAAACGCTTTCTTTACAAACAACTGTGCGAGGCGGAAGGCATCTACACCTGCCGCGCACCCTCATGCGAGGTTTGCACCGATTACCATGCCTGTTTCGGGCCTGAGAAGTGAGATCCTGTTCCTGAGCGACAACAGCTCCGGCGACCTCCTCAAGCGCCGCGCGATCGGTGCCTATCTAGGTCTGGCCGTTGGCGACGCACTCGGGGCCACGGTTGAGTTCATGACCCCGAACGAAATCCGCAACCAGTATCGCGAGCATCGCGAGATGCTCGGCGGCGGCTGGCTGCGGCTGCGGCGCGGCCAGATCACCGACGACACCGAGATGAGCCTGGCGCTGGGGCGGAGCATCTTGGAGCATGGTGGTGTCGATCCCCGGGCCGCCGCCGATGCCTTCAGCGACTGGATGCGGCGCAAGCCCATCGACATCGGCAACACCGTGCGCAGAGGCATCGCCAGCTATCGACGCACTGGCAAAACGACCATGGACGAAAACGAGTTCGACGCCGGCAACGGCGCCTGTATGCGTTGCCTGCCGGTCGCACTCGCGACGATGGGCGCCGATGCCGAGACGGTGGACAGCGCCAACCGCCGCCAGGCCCATGTCACCCACCACAACCCGACCTCCGACGCGGGCACGCTCTGCGTCATCCGCATGGTGCAGGCGGCCATACTCGGCGGTGACAAGAAGGCGCTGAAACTACTTGCCGATGGGTTGGTGGCAGAAGAGCCGCTGTTCGCCTACGACCGCAAGCGTGCCGAGAACCCGAGCGGCTTCATCGCGGACACGCTCCGGGCGGTGTTCCAGTCCCTGTTCGCCACCGACAGCTTCGAGTCCGCTTTGGTCGATGTCGTCAATCGCGGTGGCGATGCCGACACCACTGGTGCCATTCTCGGGATGATCAGCGGTGCGCTCTACGGTCCCGTCTCCCTGCCCGCCCGTTGGGTCCGCCACCTGCGGCGAGAGATCCGCCATGAATGCATGGCACAAGCGCAGGCGCTGCTCAAGCTCGCGCCGCTCTGCTCGGCACAAACCCCGCGCTCGGCCAAGGGAGCGCTCTGACCCAGAGACTTTGCCCGCGCGATGGGCCCGGTCCGTCAGGCTTCACAAACACAAATTGCGGTTTGTGCGGATTGCTTTCCCTAGCGATCAGGTCGTCTGCCTATACCTCGCTCATACCGCCATCGACGACGTATTCCGAACCGGTCACGAACGAGGCCAGATCGGATAGCAGGAAGGCGGCGACATTGGCGACTTCGTCTGGATGGCCGAAGCGCCCTAAGGGCACCTGCGCCTTGATGGCCTCACCGAAGCCTGCGATGACCTCGGCCGGCATGCCCGAGCGGGCGAAGAAGTCGGTTTCGATGGGGCCAGGACTGACGGCGTTGACACGGATCGCACGGGCGGCCAACTCCTTGGCCAACACCCGAACGAGCGATCTCACCGCGCCCTTGGTGGCCGCATAAGCTGCCGCGCCGGGTAGACCGCTGTCGCGCGCGACCGAGGTGTTCAGCAGCAGCGCCCCGCCGTCGCACACCAGCGGCGCCAAGGCTCTGGTCTGCAACATCGGACCACGCACATTGACCGCGAAGTGTCGGTCGATGTCCTCCGGCGTCAGCGTCGATACCGGCTGAAAGCGTCCGATGCCGGCATTCAGAAAGATGCCGTCAAGCGCAGCGAACCCATTACCTGGCGCAGCCAGCAGCGCCTCGGCCAGCCGGTCGGCCGCGGCAGGATCGCCGGCATCGTTAGCGAGCGCAAGAACACCAGGCAACTCCGCGCGCACCTGCTCCAGACGCTCGGCATTGGTCCCGGTCACCGCCACCCGCGCACCGGCGCGATGGAACAGTCGCGCGGTGGCAAGACCAATGCCGCTAGTGCCGCCGGTGATCACGAAGCACTTGCCATTGAAGTCGAACATATCGAACCCTCTCGTCATCGGACCAGAACGCTTGTTGAGGCAGTGGATCACGACACCGGCGAACGTCTGCATACACGCAGCGGCCTTGGTGCCGTCGGCACGATCGATCCCGCCGGGGCCAACGCATCGAACGCGAGCGCAATCAAGCTCTCGCTGCCCGCCATCAAGTGTCAACAGGCAAGAGAACGGTCACCACGACGCCGCCGTCTGGATGGTTGTCGACGCTCAGCTGCCCGCCGTGATCACGCACGATACCGTAGCTGATAGATAGCCCAAGCCCAGTTCCCTGCCCGACCGGCTTGGTGGTAAAAAAGGGATCGAGCACGCGCACCAGGTCCGACTCGTCGATACCCGGACCGTAGTCGCGCAGCGTGAAGGTCACAGCGTCCGCAAGCGCCGTTGCGGCAATGTCGAGACGCGCGTCGACCATCTCCTGCATGGCATCGAGGGCATTCTGTACCAGATTCATGATCACCTGATGGATCTGTCCCGGATGGCCGGTAACCGGCAGCGCCTCGGGCAGGTCGAGGTTGACGACCAAATCGCGCCTTGCGTCCTTGGTGACCCAATGCACCGCGGTCCGGATCACGTGCACAAGATCGAAATTGCTGTGCTCACCCTGCTGCCCGGAGGAGAAGCGGCGCAGGTCCTGCACCAGATCGCGCACCCGCTCGGCTCCCTCCAGTGTCCCCTTGATCAGCGGTTCCAAATCGTCCAGCAACTTGTCGATGCGCAGCTCTTGCTTCAGTGCCAAGAGATCCGGTGAAGGTCCTGCCGCATCCACTGCCTGACAATAGGTACGCAAACGCTCCCGATACCGGGACAACGCGTGCACGTTGCCGTAGACGAAGCTGATGGGATTATTCAATTCGTGCGCAACACCCGCCACCAGCCGGCCCAGCGAGGCCATCTTCTCGGCGCCGATCAGACGCGTCTGCGCCTGCTTGAGCTGGCCGTAGGCAAATTCGAGCGCCCGGTAGGCCTCGCGCAGGTCGCCGACCGGACGACCCATCAATACCATGCCGACCAGCCGGCCACGGTGGTCGTAGCGCGAGGTACAGTTCATCGCTAGCGGGGCCTCGTCACCGTCGCGGCCAATCAGTGCGACCTCGCAGTCATGGATGGCATCGTTTCTGATCCGTGTCGCGAAGCCCTCGGCCATCGGGCGCGAGACCGGCGCCATTAACGCCAGGAACGAGGTACCCCGCAGTTCGGCCTCGCATCGCCCGACCAACTCCTCCAGCGCCTGGTTCACCTGCTGGATCCGCCCTTCAACGTCGCAGACGATCAGCACATCGGTCATCGATGACAACACGCTGGCTAAAAACCTCTGAGCGTCCTCCAGCGCGCTGTTCTTCTGCTCCAGCGCGACCTGATGGTGAACGAGGTCCGCGTAGGTCTCGTCCATCTTGCGAATGACCTCGATCCAGGCGGCATCGCTCTTCGTCGATTCGCATGGCAAAACCCTGGTCCGCTCGGACATCGGATCGGTCAGTTCGGACATCGAATCATCGCCGTTGGTGTCTCGCATCAGCCCAGGGCGGCGGCGCAGCGCACAACCCCAGCCATGCAGGTCAGTGCGGACCGCTTCCGCCTCATTCGACAAAGCTAGCCGATAATCCCCACTGCTCGCCAGCATTGCTTGCCATGGGTTCGTCCGGAATACCGCCGTCACAGCGCACCAGGCCCGCGCACGATGCCCCTTGTTGTGCACTGCTCCGCGGCGTCAAACGCAGACCGGCCCTCGGCCCGCAGATACGCCGCGCCGAACACAGGTACCGTCGCCACGAATACGCCATTGCCCTGGAACTCACCAGGGGATATCCTGTCTCATAGTTCACTTGGGGGCGACATGGCTTCGACGTGGGTCGCAAAACCCGAGGTGCATGCCGAGGTGCGGGAAACCTCGTAAAACTATCCGCAAATCTATAGTTGCCAACGACGACAACTACGCCCTCGCTGCTTAATCCCAGCGGGCCTCACACCGTCTCTTGCCTGTGGGCGACGGATTCGTGGGGTAACATCACACAGGATCGCAGAAACGGGGGCCCGGACCGGATCTGCTAAAACCCAAATTCGGGATCGCCGACTGATTGCCCTGTCCCTCGGGCAGCGGAAGGCTAAAAACAATAGAGCGGACTAAGCATGTAGTACCAACGGCAGAGGGCTTGCGGACGCGGGTTCGATCCCCGCCGCCTCCACCATTGCCAATCTTTTGCGGCAGCCTATGGCTACCGCCTGCGACCGCCGCAGACCGTTTGGAAACAAACAGTTGCGGCGGTTTTCTTTTATGTCTTGTTGCTCCTTAGCTGGTCTGGTTCGGTCCTTCTTTGGTCACAAGTTGAGCACAGGCTTGGGCCGTGATGAGCGCGGCGGTCTTCTGTCCGGCGAACAGGGCGAGCTCCGGATTCCAGCGCCCGTATCGCTTGCGAGTCATGTCCCCATCGTTCTGATCCGTCTAGCGCGAAGTAGCCTAAGGTCGGGAGTCGGTTACAATCGCCGGTTACCGCTTTGCCACATCCTAACGCGCCATGTTCTTCAAGCGATTGTTCGGTTCCAAGAGCGTTGCCCGCGCAACGGCCGACCCGGCCCAGCTGATCGAAACCGCGCTGAACTCCGCGGATAGCGCGGCCAGACGCGACGCCTGCCGTGACATTGTCGATCTGGCCGCCCTGCAGCGGATCGCCCACGCCGACGCCGACGCAGGGGTGCGCGAACTCGCCGCAGCGCGCCATCGAAAGCTGCTGTGCGGACTGCATGAGCAGGCGCCCTCGGTCTCGGAACGCATCGCGGAGCTGGCACGCATTGAAGACGAGACGCTATTGGCCGCGGTCGCCGCCGACGGCGACGATGCCGAGCTGCGTCTAGCGGCCATCATGGCGCTGCACTCGGAAGATGCGCTGGCGGAGCGCGCGCTCAAGGATCCAATGGCGTCGAACCGGCTGCACGCCGTCGAAAGGCTCCAAGGCAAGCATGCGCTGGAGCGGGTGGCGCGCGGTATCGGAAAGCGCGACAAGCGCGTTTATCGTCTCGCCAAGCAGCGCCTGAAGCAGGTCAATGAGCAGGAGGAGCGTCCGCGCCAGGTGCAGGCGCAGAGCGAGGCGCTGTGCGAGAAGCTCGAGCGGCTGGGGAGGTTCGACAATTGGGTCCACGACCACGCACTGCTGACCCACCTCGACCAGCAATGGGCCGAGATCGAGGCCGATGTCAGCACGGATCAGCGCGCGCGATACCAGCGTCTGCGCCAGACCTTTCTCGACGGCTACGCGGCCAATGCCCGCGAGCATGCCGCCCAAGTCGCCGAGCACAGCGCCCGGCAGCAGACGCACGCCCGCCGACAGGCGCTGATCGCGGCGCTGGACGAGATCAGACAGCTGCAGGGACTCGAGTTGATCGAGCAGCGCCTTGCCGAGATCAGCCGCGAATGGGACCAGCTCGAAGGCGATGCCGCGGAACTTGGGGCGTCTTTCTCGCGACGATTGGCGGACGCGAGCGCCCAACGCGACAGGCTCGCCCAACAACGGCGCCAAGCCGATGCCGCCACCGCACTGCTGCAAGACGCCCAGGCCGCGCTGAAACGGGGTGGCAACCTGGAGCGCCAGGGCGTCAAATCGCTGCGCGACCGCCTGGCGCGGCTGCACGCCGAAGAGACCCTGACTCGCCAGTGCAGCGAGGCGATCGAGGCGTTGCAGCAGCGCCTCGACAAGCAGCGCGAGCAGGTAGAACGAAAACTCGCCACGCTGCCGCGGCGGCTCGCGGAACTCGATCAGCACTTCGAGCAGGGGCAGCTGAAAAAGGCCGAGCCGCTCTACCAGAGCATCGCCGCGACCATGCGCCATGCCCACGATATCGGTCTGCCAAACAAGGCGCTTGCGGCCGCAGAAGCGCATCTGAAGAAGATCGCGCCCCAGCTGCACGAACTCCAGCGCTGGCGCCGCTGGGGTGCCGACAATCGCCGCCAACAGCTGTGCAGCGAGATCGAAGCCCTCGCCGCCGACGAGCAGCATGCCTTGGAGCCGATGAGCAACCGCTTACGCGAGCTGCAGGCCGACTGGCGCAGCCTCGACCATAACGGCGCGCCCGCCGAGGATGCGCTATGGCAGCGCTTCCACAGCGCCGCCGAGCGGGTGCACGCGCGCTGTCAGCCCTTCCTCGAGGCACAGGCCAAGATCCGCGCGGCCAATCGTGCCCAGCGCGAGACGCTCTGCACGCAGTTGGAAGCCTTTCTGGAGCAGGTCGACTGGCAGCGTATGGATTGGAAAAAGGCATGCCGCGCCGAGCGCGAGATGCGCCAGGCATGGGCCGCGCTCGGGCCGATCGACAACCGCAGGCAGCGCGCGGTCGAAGGCCGTTTCCGCAAGGCGCTGCGCAGACTGGACAGGGCACTGGACGGCGAGCGCGCAAGCAATACGGCGCTGAAACAGGACCTGATCGCCCGAATGAAAGGGCTCGCCGACGAGCCGGACCTGGGCCGAGCAATCGACGCGGCCAAGGCGCTGCAGCAGCAATGGCACACCACGGTACCAGGACGCCAGCGTGACGAGAACGCGCTCTGGTCGTCATTCCGGGCGGCGAGCGACGCGGTCTTCGACCGCCGCGCCGCCCTGCATGAGGCGCGCTCGGCGGAGCTGAGAGACAACCTGGCCGTGCGCGAGTCGCTTTGCGCGGAGATCGCGACGTTCTCCGCGACCGCGGATGATGCCGCCAAGCTGCGCGAGACCATGCAGCGGCTGAAGACTCGATGGCAAGACACCGATGGACTCGCGCTGCCAAGGCAGTCGGCGCAATCGTTGCAACGGCGCTGGCGCGACGCGCTGTACGACGCTGAGCAACGCCTTCAAGTGCTTGAGGATGCCGAGCGCTGGAGCGCTGTCGCTCGGCTCGAGCAGCGCGCCAACTTTTGCGACCAGGCGGCACGCCAGTTGATCGCAGACCAGGGCCAAGATGCCGAGACACTGAAACGGCAGTGGTCAGGGCTTGCTGAGCTGCAGGCGCCGCATCTTGCAGAAGCGCTCGACGCCGCCTTCGCGCTGCTGATGGACGCCGCGGACAGCGCGAGCGCACGCTCGGAACTCCAACAGCGCCTACGGCATAACGCCGAAAGGCGCCAGGCGCTGTGCCTCCAGCTTGAGATCGCATCGGGCGCCGACTCGCCGCCCGAACTCAAACAGCAACGCATGGAGTTTCAGGTCTCACGGCTGCGTGAGCATCTCGGAGAAGGTTCAGGCGATGAAGGCGGCGAGCGCGCTGGCGACGAAGCCTGGCAGCTGCTGCAGGACTGGTACCTCTGTAGCCCTGCCGCCGATATCGACGGCATCAACGACCGTCTCAGTCGCGTCAAACAGGCGCTGATAAAGGAGCGACGGCCAGCGCAGACCGCGTGACGCCAGGTGGGTCTCGTCGTCTCTCTAAGAGTCCTCTCTCTCCAAGCCCCTCCAGTGACTCGCTCGACCTGCCCGGCTAAAGCCAAGGAGGCTACGCCGGGAGGCCGCGGAGCTGAAGACCGCCGCGCGCGGTGGTCTTGAGCATCAATACTTTATGGAGCATCCGTAAGGCCGCGTCACAGACTTTTCGACCGGCTTGCCGGCGGCGAGGTCAGCCATCGCCATGCGCACATAGTTGTCGGCGCCATCGATGTCGGCGGGGTTGGTGGTCGGCCTGTCGTCGATGCCGCCCATGAACACGAGCATGCCGGCCTCATCGATGACGAACATGTGTGGCGTGGTACTGGCGCCGTAGGCCTTGCCGATGGCACCGTCGGCATCCAGCAGCACGGCGGCGGGCGCGGCGTCGCGCGATGCGGTCAGAGCATCGGCCTCCTCGGCGCTGACATGGCCCTGCTTGCCCGGCGCCGACGAGATGACCGACAGCCAGACATAGCCGGCATCAGCCGCCTCCCGCTGCAACGCCTGCATATTGCCGGCGCCGTAATGCTTCACGACATAGGGACAGTCGTGATTGGTCCATTCCAGGATAACCGGCGAACCCTTCAAGTCATCGAGCACCCAACTCTTACCAGAAGTATCGACGCCGCTGAAGGCAGGCGCCGGCTTGCCGACGTCCGGCGCGGCAACCGCAATACTCGCGCTTAGCAGGGCCGCCACTGCGGCACCAAAGGGTAACGAAAAGGAACGGGGTCGATGCATGGGGCTACTCCGGTTGGTTCAGATGAGGTGGTTTGGAATGATGCGTTTCGCATCAGAAGGACCTATGTGTGGCGGACCAAGCTCGAGACCCTCGGGCACAGGAGCTCGGTCTGACCGCATGCCGGCGCATCATGCACCGCGCAGCGCTTGCAGAACGACGGACTCGGTCAAGATCTGCGGCAGCACCCGCGCGTCGCCGGCCGGCGGATAATAGACATAGAGGGGCACGCCGTTACGCCCGAACCCCTCCAAATAGGATGTGATATGCGCATCGCGGTTGGTCCAGTCCCCTTTCAGATAGAGCACATCCTGCTCCCTGAAGGCACGCGCAACGGCGTCGCTGTTCAGCGCGACACGCTCGTTGACCAGGCAGGTGATACACCAGGCTGCGGTCATATTGACGAACACGGGTCGGCCAGCGACGCGCGCCTCGTCCAGCGTCTGCGCTGAATAGGGACTGGCCGCGAGCCGCGTTGCCGGATCGGGATTGGAGACCGTCGCCTGCCCCATCTCTAAGCGGGCCCTGTCCAGACGAGCGGTATCAAACCCCAGCCACAATGACGCGGCGATGCCGAGCACGGCCAGACCGAGCATCGCCTGACGCCATAAGGCGGGGGCATTGCGTCCGCGCTCGAGCAACCAGAGCGCGAACGACAGCGCCACCATGCCGCTCAGTACCGCTGCGACACCCGCTGGACCGGTCTGTACGCTGAGCACCCAGACAAGCCAGGCGGAGGTCGCAAACATCGGGAAGGACAGCAGCTGCTTCAGATGCTCCATCCATGGGCCGGGCCGCGGCAAGCGGTTGCTGAGCCCAGGCACCAGCGCCAGCAGCAGGAAGGGAAGCGCCATGCCGAGCCCGAGACTCAGCACGATGGCGAGCGCCGGCGGCCAGGGCAGCGTCACCGCATAGCCGAGCGCGGCTCCCATGAACGGCGCCGTGCAGGGCGCTGCCACCAGTGCAGCGAGACCGCCAGTCGTGAAGGCGCCCAAATGCCCGTGATCGCGATCCGCCCGCGCACCCGACGCGCCGATGCCCATCAGGCCTGTGCCGAGCGTCAATGCTCCGGCGAGGCTGAGTCCCAGCACTAGAAACAGGTACGCCATCAGTGCGACGAAGGGCGGCGACTGCAGTTGAAAGCCCCAACCCACGGCAGCGCCGCCGGCACGTAGACCGAGCAGCAGCAGACCGACCAGCAGGAAGAAGCCAAGCACGCCAGCACTGTAGGCGAGTCCGTGCTTGGCACGCTCTGCGAAAGGCGCCCCGGCCTGCCGCGCCAGCCCCAGGGCCTTAACGGCGAGCACCGGGAAGACGCACGGCATCAAATTCAGCACGAGTCCACCGAGCAGCGCAAACAGCAGAGCAGTCGGCAGACCGAGGGGGACTGTGTCGGGAGATTGGGCGGTGGATTCGGCGGCGGGAGCAACCGCGCCGGCCGCGTCGATCTGGAAGCTGCGGGTGCCGTCGGTGCCGTCGACCACCAGCAGTCCGGACGGCGGCCCCACCGCCGGCGTCGCGCCCGCCGTCAGTCGAACGACCAGTGTGTCGTCGTCAATATGCCACGGCTGATCGGCGCCATGCTCGATCAGGCCCCAGGCATCCGGGAAGAAACGCGCATCGGTCACACCGGTCGGCAGTGGCGCGGCCGGGATCAGCAACCGCATGCCGGCCGCCTCCTGCACGAGCCGCGCGGCGATCACGCCGGCCTCCGGCAGCGCCGCCCTGGCCGCTGCGAAGATGTCCGCGACCGCCGGATCAGCCGGGCCAGGCTCGGCGGCAGTCACGAGCATGAGTTCGAAACTGCCCTGCTCCGGTATGCATTCCTCCTCGCAAACCAGCCATGTGGCGTCGGCGCGGATCGGTATCGACTCGCCGACCCGCCACTGATCGCTCACCGTCAGCCGCACCAAGTGCGTTGCCCGCTCCGAGTAACCAAAGTTGGCCAAGGGGCCGACGGGGATCAGGCTCGGCGCTGGCCACTGGATGGGACCGACGTCGACGCCGTCCGGCAACTGCCATTGAATTCGCGGTGGCTCGCCGGAATCGCCGGGATTGCGCCAATAGGTGTGCCAGCGCGGGCGGATGTCCAGCACCAGGGCAAGTTCGACGCTTCCTCCGGGCGGGACCTGAGCGCGCTCGGCGATTAGCCGCGCACTGACGTTGTCGGTTTGAACCGAGCCAGCGGCTAGCTGACAGACGAGCAGCAGGCAAGCTGCTGCGACCAACCATGGGCGCTGCGCCAAACCTCAGTCCTCGCGTTGCTGATCGAGCCGATCCCGCTCGAACCCGATGTCCGGCATGTGCGCGATCGCAGGCTCCCCCGCAGTCGAGACAGGCCGCCGACTCCAGTCTGGCGACTCGACGACCCCCTGACGGGACAAGCCGGCAAAGCGGTTTCGGCTTCCAAACTGATCGCGTTCTTCCATCGGGCTGGAATGCGGCTCGACTGGACTGAGATCAAGTCGCACTTGCGATCGGGACGCCGATTGCGCGAGGCACCCAGGGTCGTCGCCATCCCCGTCCCGCAATATCCCATAATAGATTAAGGTTTTCCCGGAGATTTCAGACGGCTGCGAATATATCGACTTGCGTTTTCTCAATTCATGCGCCATGGTTAGTCCATCCGGCTGTTTCGACCAGGATTTTTCGGTTGCTGCTCGACCATATCGGGAGCACCGACGGCGCAGGCGACTGTCCGACGGGTGTCAGGCCAGGTCGCAGACGCAGCTGATTTTGGCAAAGACAACCAATCTGCGGCGGCTGCCCGAACAGCGGATGGTGCGCCCGCAAACGAATCAAACAACGATCTAGCCAAGAAGAAGGACCGCCTGCGGCCGAGACACAGACTGCTCGGCAACGCCAGGTGGCGCAGACACACACTCTCATCAACTCACCGTCCGGAGGACTCCGAAGATGGAAAGCACTGCCATTGCCGAACCGGTTCAACAAGACAACATACAGGTCAACCGCGTGACCCTGGCTCAACCCTGGGAATGGATCGAGAAGGGTTGGCAAGACATGATACGAGCGCGAAAGTACAGTCTCACCTACGGGGCCGTCGTCGTCCTGATCAGCGGCCTTATCACCTTGGGCTTGATGGTGGAGGGTTACAGCTTCGTCGTGCCCTTCCTGGCCGCCGGTTTCTATTTGCTAGCACCGGTCATCGGCCTCGGTCTCTATCAAATGAGCGCACACCTGGAGCGCAACGAGCCGCTGCAGTTTTGCCACTTTCTCGAGGCATGGAAGCACAACCAGGGCCAGCTCGGCGTCATCACGGCCGGCCTGCTAATCATCATGCAATTGTGGATGATGTCCAACTTCGTGCTGTTTGCGCTACTCTATACCGGCATGAGCCCTCCGCTGGAGAATTTCTTCAGCACGATTTTCCTCTCCGGCAACAACAACGTGTTCGCCTTTGCCAGCATCAGCGTCGGCTTCCTGTTGGCCTGGCTCGCCTACGCCATCAGCGCCATCTCGGTGCCGATGCTGATGGACCGCAAGGTTGACGGCTTCACCGCCATCCGTACCAGCATCAAGGCCGTTACCCAGAACTGGGCGCCGATGATCCTATGGGCCGTGCTCATCGTGCTCTTCATCGGCCTTGGACTTCTGACCTTTTACGTCGGCCTGTTCATCGCGATGCCGCTGATCGGTCACGCCACTTGGCATGCCTACCGCGACCTAGTTCCGGCCGAGAGCTGATGCAGCGGCGGATAACCGCCTAACCAGTTCCCCCAACCGCGGCCCGGCAACGAGCCGCGGTTTTCTCTATTCTACAAGCGCCGCTGCCGCCGACTCGCTCGCCTCGGCCCAAGCCCCTCGGTGATATGATTCAGTAATGCCCTGCCTCTGGCCGTCTAGATTGACGGCCGCCTGTTGCTGAATCGCCATATTCCTTCAACCGCGCCAAGCGCCGCAACCGGTCAGGGTTGAGCACTGCGGCCCCCGGCCCTTTGTTTGGCAGCAAGGCTATTGGCGCTAGACCAAACACACTTCCGCCACGGTTTCCGCCCTAAGACCATAAGGAATGTCCAGCACGACTCACAGCCGCGAGCGCGTCGTCGTCGGTCTGTCCGGCGGCGTAGACTCGGCCGTGGCCGCGCACCTACTGCTCCAGCAGGGCTATGCGGTAGAGGCATTGTTCATGAAGAACTGGGAAGAAGACGACGAACCCGGCTACTGCGCCGCCGCGGAGGATCTAGCGGATGCCCGAGCCGTCGCCGCGCGTCTCGGCGTCGTGCTGCATACGGTCAACTTCGCCAGCGAGTACTGGGATCGCGTGTTCGAGGAGTTCTTGGCGGAGTATCGAGCGCTGCGCACACCCAATCCGGACGTCTTGTGCAACCGTGAGATCAAGTTTCGCGCCTTTCTGGACCGCGCGCTCGGGCTCGGCGCAGACCGCATCGCGACCGGTCACTACGCGCGCGTGACACGCGACGCTTCCGGCGTCCAGTTGCGACTGTGTGCGGACGCGGACAAGGACCAGACCTACTTTCTGCATCAGCTCGATCAAAACCAGCTCGCGCATACGCTGTTTCCGCTCGCCGATCTGTCCAAGGACGACGTGCGCGGAATCGCCCGCCGGCTTGGCCTTGAGAACGCCGAGAAGAAGGACAGCACGGGCATCTGCTTTATCGGCGAGCGACGTTTCAGCGACTTCCTATCACGCTGGCTTCCGAGCTTGCCTGGCCCGATCATGACACCTGATGGTGATACCCTGGGACAGCATCGCGGCCTCGCTTGGCATACCATCGGCCAACGCCAGGGGCTCGGCATCGGCGGCGTTCGCAACGCTGGAGAAGCGCCCTGGTTTGTCGCTGCCAAGGACGCCGACCGCAATGCCTTGATCGTCGTCCAGGGCAAGAACCATCCGCTGCTCTTCGCCGACGGCCTCGAGGGCGAACCGGTACACTGGATCAGCGGCCGAGCACCCGCCCCGGCACCGTTCGACTGCCTCTGCCGGTTGCGACATCGGCAACCGCTGCAAGCCTGCACCGTCGTCGAGCACGATGACCAGCAGTGCCTCGTGCGCTTCGCCGAACCGCAGCGGGCCGTCACGCCCGGCCAGTCGGCCGTGTTCTATCGCGGCGACGAATGCCTGGGCGGATGTATTGTAAACAAGGGGCTAGGGGCAAGTTGCTAGGGGCTAGACCGAGTAATCCGGGGGACCGAATATGCGTGCGAGCTACATCAATGCTCTCGCTGCTGGCGTCCACGAGCACAGGACCGAAGTAGATAGTCGACCGAGACAACCATGATGCCGCATACCGCGAGCGCACGCGATCGATGATTCAGCAAGGCATCTTTCCCGAGAAGCTGCGCGCCACCGCAACACCGCTCATTAGCCACTAGCCCAGCAATCAGACCCGCAAATGGAACATTCGGACCAAGACCGCATTATCGCCCTCGCCGGCGTCCACCAGGCGGCACATTGCGTACAACGCATTGCCAATCGCGGCAGCGTCGATATCGATCAGATGGAGCCCTGTATCTACAGCCTATTCCAGATCGATGCCGCCGACGTGCCATCGGTATTCGGCGGTCCGGGCGCCGTTGTAACCGGCGCACGCCAAATAGTCACCCAGATCACCGGACAGCCGGAACGCAACATCGAACTGACCCGCTACGTAGTCACGCTGCTGCGCCACGAACGGTCCATCGTCAAACGCCCGCAGATGCTCGCCGAGATCGGTCGCCGAATCGAAGGCGCAGCGGGAGCGCGCGGCGACCTGCCTCTGTTGGACCCCGAGGTACTCGCGGGTTTGGCCGGCATCTATACCGACACCGTGAGCAAACTGACGCCGCGGATCATCGTGCGCGGCAATCCGCTCTATCTGCAGAATCCGGAGAACCAGGACCGCATCCGCGCGCTGCTGCTCGCCGGGATTCGTTCCGCGATGCTTTGGCGGCAATGCGGCGGTAACCGGTGGCAGGTGTTGTTGTCACGCACGCGGTTACTCGAGTCGGCGCGCGCCTACGTGCGCGCCGGCACGAGCGCCTGAGCCGGGTTATTGGCACCCCGAACCCAGCTCCCGAGTCGGATTCCGATAAGGCGCCTCGACGTCGAGCCCGGGCGCACCGGCCGCGAAACAGCGCTCGCTGACGACACCCGGTGAGGCGACCGGCCACCAGCTATTTGAAACATTTCGATCGGCGCGGATGCGTTTCGCGCCGCGCACGGCTAGAATCCGGTGCATTCCGCACTGCAACAAAACCTGACGGAGCACCCGATGCACGACAGCTTCAAGGCCAAGGCCAGCCTCAATGTAGCCGGCAAGTCCTACCAGATCTTTCGACTCGATGCCGTCGACAACAGCGCGCGGCTGCCTTTCTCGATGAAGATTCTGCTGGAGAACCTACTGCGACACGAGGACGGCGTGACCGTCAAACGCGCTGACATCGAGGCACTGGCCAACTGGGATCCGCAGGCGGAACCCGACACCGAGATACAGTACCGCCCGGCACG
>CAVPHF010000006.1:0-9466 GCA_963704155.1 uncultured Gammaproteobacteria bacterium | reverse complement strand
GAAGCGCAAGCGAGCGCGGACCCGAACACTGAGGCGATTTCTGTCAAATCTCATACCAACTGACTTGTCTTGACGCCCGCCTTCCGTGTCGCATCGGCAGTCACAGAGCTCGGCTATGCTCCTGCCGAGGCTCCTTGAAGGCGAACCTCAATCCGGCGTCATCTGGTACGAGATTTTCCGGCAATCGCCTGAACACCGAACCGCGACTGTTGAACGCAATGTCGTTAGGACACCGGCGCTCTGCTGACAAAGACCTGCTGCGTCGGGTAGGCAAACTCCACACCGAGGTCTTGAAAGCCGCGGTAGATGGCCAGGTTGATGGCCTGTTGGGTATCCATGTATCGCGTGAAGTCCGCACCGATCACGTAGTAAACGATCTCGAAGTTCAGCGAAAAATCTCCGTACTCGGCAAAGTGCGCGCGGTCGAAACGGGCTAGCGCTTGTCGACCGATGATCTCTTCGATCATGAGCGGGATGCGTTCGAGCTTCTCGGCCGGCGTTTGATAGATGACACCCAACTTGAATACCACGCGCCGCTCGCGCATGTGCTTGTAATTATGGATACAACTGCCGAGAAGGCTGGTGTTGGACATGACCACCAGCTCCCCGGACAGGCTGCGGATGCGGGTTGTCTTGACGCCGATGTGCTCGATGACGCCCATGGTCTCGCCAGCGATCACGAAGTCGCCGACCCGGAAGGGTTTATCGAGGATGATCGCCAGGGAGCTGAAGACGTCGCCGAGGATATTCTGCACAGCGAAGGCCACCGCAATACCGCCGACACCCAGTGCTCCGACCAGACCCGCGACCGGGTATTTGAAATAGGCCATCAGGGAAATCAGGACGATGATCCAGATCCCGGAGCGAAGGAAGAACAGCAGCAAGCCGTAACCGGTGACCGCGGACGGGTCCTCGCGTTCTTTCTTGCTGCGTTTGCGGCGGAAGAAATCGACGAGTCCCGCATTGGCCCAGATGCCGATCTGTAAGTACAGCGCGACGATCAGCACGATTTCCAGCCAATGCTGGATCTTACCTTGGCCAAGACCGGAGACGGCCATGGCCAGGTAAAAGGCCAGGATCAGGACGAATACCTGGCTGGTGTTGCGGATCAAGGCCGACACAACGGCTTGCCTTGTTTTGCGCTCCTGCCCGCGGTCAGTCACGACCAACCGGGGCAGCACGCTGCGCCGCAGGATCGACTTCAGCATCGACACGACCATCAGCGCCAGCAGGAAGACGCCGAGCGCAATGGCGACATCGCGGGCATAGACGCCTTGGTCTTCGACCGCGAACAGCTCGTGATTCCACCAGACCGCGGCGCGGGCCTTTGCGCCTTGGAGCCGCTGCTCCAGGGAGCGTTCACTGACCCGCGGCGCGAGGCCGTCGCGAAGACGCTCGGCCAATGAACGCACTTGATCGAGCACGGCCAGGAACTCCGCGGCAGATGCCTGTTGGCGATCATGCGCGGCCAAGCGTTCCGACAGCGCCTGCCTCAGTTCCGGCTCGAGGTCGGGGACGGCAAGTCGGCGCGAGAGGGCGAGACTGATGGAGCGAAGCGCGCTGAGCTCGGCATAAATGAAGGCCTTGTCCTGGTCGATTTCCCGGATGGCTGCCTCCGTGTCGCTTAGCCACTCAGGCCACTGTGCTACTTCTATATCTCCCAGCAGTGCGAAGCGCCGCTCCAACAGCAGGCGGGCGGTGTCGGCGAGATCGGCGGCTTGACGCAGATACTCCGCGCTCTTGCGTGCCGCGGATAATTGATCCTCGCGAGCATCCACCCCTTCCGTCAAAGCGATCCTATTTTCGCCTGGCTCCACGCGCTGCAGGCGCAGCCGCGCCTGGAACAGCGCGGACGCGGCCGCATCGCCGGCTGTCGTCAGCGTCTCGGCTTGCTCCAGCAGGGCCTGCTGGCGGCTCGCGACCTCGGCGAGCCGCTCATCGAGCGCCTCCCGGGTAAACACGACCTCGGCGCGCACGAGTTCCAGCTTGGCATCGAGCAGGGCCTGTTGCGCCTCCGCCAAGGCGTCTTCGCGCGCCGCGAGTTCCTGCTGCAGGAGCGCGGCATCGCGCCGCTGCCGGGATAGCAGCTCGGCGAGCCTGGCCTGCTCAAGCCGCAGCTCAAGCGCGTCGCGTCCCGGCCCATCCGCGGCCTGTTCTGCCCGGCCTCGGGCCGCGCGACGCTGCCGAACCGCCGCCTCTAAGGACTCGGAGGCTGAATTCGCTCGCTGTCGAGCCTGAGAGCGCAAGCGCTCCGCCATCTCCTCCGAATGCGCCGTCAAGGCGCGTTCCGTCAGCAATTGATCGAACAGCGTCACTGAGTAGGGTGCGCCCGAGTCAAGCCCGTCGCGCTCAAGCGCGATCAAGGTTTCCTGCTGCTCCGAGAGTGCCGTCTCGATCTCGCGGAAGCGACTGGCAATCGCCGCCGTTCGTTGCAGCGCAACCCGCAGTGCCTCCAGTTGGGGGATCCTCGAGTCGGCCGCTTCGGTTTCGGAGTCCGCCTCGCTTGGTTTGCCATCGACTTCGTCCGCTTCCGGCTCGTCATCAACGGCCACCCGAGGCTGCTCCCGATCGCTCTCCTGTGTTTCCTGTAGCTCGCGGATCCGCGCGTCGATGATGGCCGCGGCGCGGCTAAAGTCATCTGGTGCCTCAAGGGCGGCTGGAAAACCGGGCAAGCCAACCAAGGCCGGATCGAAGGTCGCGTGCCCGTCTTCCGATTCGCCGCCAGGCTCGGCGTCCGATTCGACATTGGGCGTACTTGGCGCCATATCAGCGTTCGTGTCAGCCATCCGCGGCGGCTCCGACCGGGCTAGCTCGATAGGCTGAGCGAGGCTAGGCGGGCTCGAAAGCAATAGGGCAACGAGCGTCCAGATGGTCGCTGGTTTGGGCATGTTCAGGTACCGAGACACCAGGGTAGGCAGAGGCTATTTGCAACTCATGGTAACCGTCACCGGATCGTCATGCCCATCGCCGTCTAACCCGCTATGTCGCCCCTCGCACTTCAGGATCACTCCGGCATGAACACAAACTCCGCAAAAGCAACGAAGCGCCGGATCGGAATCCCGACACAGGTCTTCATCGGGCTCGGTCTGGGTCTGTTGGTCGGCGTATTCTTCGGCGAAGAAGCGGCGTTTCTGAGCGTCGGCGGCGACATCTTCATCGCCGCGCTACAGATCACCGTTATCCCCTATGTGGTCGTGGCGCTGATCACCTCGCTCGGCCGTCTGAGCATCGACGACGCAACGGCGCTAGCACTCAAGGCCGGCGCCGTGCTGCTGACGCTCTGGGCCATCGGCTTGATCGTCATCCTATCGAGCCCGCTGGCATTTCCCGACTGGCCGTCGGCCTCGTTCTTCAGCACCAGTCAGATCCAAGAACCGGCGTCGGTGGACTTTCTGGAGCTGTATATCCCGTCGAACATCTTCGCGTCGCTGTCGAATGCGATCGTGCCCGCGATCGTCGTCTTCAGCATCCTGTTCGGCGTCGCGCTGATCCGGGTTCCGCACAAAGGGCGCATCGTCGACGCACTGGCAACGGTCGGCGATACACTGATGACCATCACCGGCCTCATCGGCAGGCTCGCCCCCTACGGCGTGTTCGCGATTACCGCGAGCGCCGCGGGCACCATCGACATCAATGAGCTCGCTCGGCTTCAGGTCTATATCGTCATCTACATCGCGCTGTCGTTGATCCTCAGCCTTTGGATCATCCCGGCCCTGATCGCGAGCCTGACGCCGCTTAGCTATGGCAGCGTCCTGCGCGCCTTCCGCGGACCCTTGGTCACTGCCTTCGCGACCGCGAACCTGCTGATTGTGCTGCCGGTCATGGCCGCCGATGCCAAGCGGCTTGTGACGGAGGCCGAAGGGCAAGATTCGGCGGCGATCGAACAGGAAGAGTCCGTGGTCGACATCCTGATCCCCGCCGCGTTTCCGTTTCCGAATCTCGGCCTGCTGTTTTCGCTGATGTTCGTGCTGTTCGGTGGCTGGTTCGTCGGTTCCAGTCTCTCTCCTGCCGACTATCCGACGCTGGCGGGCGCCGGCGTCGCGGCGCTGTTCGGCGGCACGGTGCTGACGCTGCCGTTTTTGTTCGATCTGTTCCGACTGCCGGCCGACCTGTTCCAGTTGTTCATCACCGTCGATGTCATCGCGAGCCGTTTCGGCACCTTGCTCGCCGGCATGCACATCATCGCCATCGCACTGATCGGGGCCTACGCGATGCAAGGCGGGTTGCGTTGGCAGCCGCGGCGCCTGCTGCGCTTTGCACTGGTCTCTCTGCTGTTGGTGTTCGCGGCGCTGATCGGCATTCGTGCCTTCTATACCTACGTGTTCGTGGCACCCTTCACCAAGGATCAGGTGCTGACCGGGTTGGCGTTGCTCGGTGAGCCGCAGCCGCATACGGTGTATCGTGACATCGCCGATGTGCCGCCCGCGCCGGCTGCAGAGAATACGCTTGAGCGCATCAAACAGACCGGGAGCTCTGCGCGCCTGCTATCGACGCAGCGACTATCCGTCGTCGTTTTTCAACCGAGACGGTGACCTGGTCGGCTTCGATATCGAGATGACACATCGATTCGCGCGCCGACTCGATGCCCGCGTCGTGTTCGTGCCGGTCGATTCGATCCCGGATGCCGAACGGCGCATCAACAGCGACTATTGCGATATCTTCATGTCGCTGATGCCGATTGCCCCCGAGATGACGCTGCGCCTCGCCATGACGCATCCGGTGCTGGAGAGCGCGGTGGGATTAGTAGTCGAGGATTACCGACGCCGGCAATTCCAGACCTGGGACGCCGTCCGCGACCTTGGGGCTATTCGTATCGCCGCCCCGGACAACCGATCGACCGGGCAATTTCTGCGTCAACGGCTACCGGATGCCCAGGCGATCACCTTCAATGACAACGCCGATATCGACGCGCTGCTGGCGACCGAGCCGCGACCCTTCGATGCACTGCTGATGCCCGCGGAGGAGGGCGCGGCCTGGACCATCCGCCATCCACGTTTGAGCCTGGTCACGCCATCGCCGATCCTGCTGACGCCGTTCGCCTATTCGGTGCAGATCGGCGATACCGAACTGCTGACCTTCTTCAATGCCTGGCTGCTCAACGTCCAGGGAAACGGCACCATCGATACCCTGTATCGCTATTGGATGCTGGGAGAACTCGGCGAGACACGGCCGCCGCGTTGGTCCGTTGCTCACAACCTGTTGGGTTGGTTTGACCACTGATGGACATGTTTACGGCCATAGGCCGCCGATGGCAATTGAGTAAGCTGTCGCCGCAATTCAGCGGGTAAAACGCAAGACCTCGCTCAAGCGTTAGGAGATCAGTATGCTTTCCCCGGAACCCCTCTTCCCGTAACCCTACTCTTAGCTCTGGTTCCATGAATCAAGTTGTCTGCGCTGTTATCCGCCGAACCGATGGGGCCATTCTGCTAGCGCGTCGCGCCGTCGGGCAGCACCTCGCCGGCTCCTGGGAGTTGCCGGGCGGCAAGGTCGAGCCTGGCGAGTCGCTGGCCGCCGCCCTCGAACGGGAACTGGACGAGGAACTGGGCCTCGTGGCTCAGGCGGGTGCCGAGATCGCGCGCACCGTCCATCACTACGATCGTGGCAGCATCGAGTTAATCGCGCTGGCGACGCGCGTATCCAATCAGGTGGCTAGGTACGCCGTTCACGACCGGGTGATCTGGGTCTCTGCCGACCAGGTCGAGCAACTGGAGGTCGCGCCTGCGGATATCCCTTTGCTAACAAGAATCTTCAACGGAACGGACGAATGACCGATGACACCAAGGATTGGACGGGGCTGCATGAACGCCTCGCGACGCGTGCGCTGAAAAAGCAACTCGACGACGCCGGACTGACGGCCCTGGCACGCTGGAACCACAAGCTGTCGATGGATGAAGTCGCGCCCGCCATGACGGCGCATTTCAGCCAGCTCCTGTCCCGTCTTGCGTTGTCGCTACGGGATGCTGACCGGGCGGCGTGGGAAGCGGCGTTGGCGCAGCTAGCAGCGGCATTGCGTGCGTCCGAGCATCCGCCATTGGCGGCGCTGGTGGACGACGTACCCCTGCCGCCATTCGCCCAGCTGCAGGAGATCGTCAGTCGAGACGCCCAGCTTGTTGGCCAGCCGGTGTCGATACGGCCCGACCTGCCGCTGGCGACCTCCGCGTTGCTCACCGGCTCGGCGCGCTCGCCAAGCCTGATCAGCCAGATCAAGAAGGAACTTGCGAGCACGGATCGGGCGGACTGGCTGGTGTCTTTCATCAAGTGGAGCGGTATCCGTCCGCTGCGCGATGCGCTACGCGAGTTCACCCGAGTTGCTCGGCGGGATGGAGAGCCGAGGCTGCGGATCGCTACCACATCCTATCTTGGCGCCACCGATGTCAGGGCGATCGAGTTCTTGCTCGAGCTGCCAAATACCCAGGTGCGTGTCTCTTTCGACACCCATCGAACGCGACTGCATGCCAAGGCCTATCTGTTCACCCGCGAAACCGGATTCGGCAGCGCCTACGTTGGCTCCGCGAACATCTCTAGCGTGGCTTTGGACGAGGGGCTGGAGTGGACAGCCAAGGTGAGCGAGCGCGAGTTGCCCTACCTCTGGCGCCAGATCATCGCCGCGTTCGAGACCCATTGGGAAGATCAAGCGGAGTTCGAGACGCTCGACGTGAACTCACTGGATCGGTTCAGGCACGCGCTCGACGGGGAGCGCATGTCCGGGCAGCCAGCCGAAGCGCCGATGCAGTTTTTCGATCTTCGACCCTATGCGTTTCAACAAGAGATCCTGGATCAGATCGACGCCGAACGAAAAGCTGGGCTCAACAAGCATCTGATCATCGCCGCTACGGGCACCGGCAAGACCATGCTCGCGGCGTTCGACTATCGGCGATTCGCCGCGCAAGCAGCCGAGGCCAGCCAGCCTTCGCTGCTGTTCATCGCTCATCGCGAAGAGATTCTGCGGCAGTCCCTGGCAACCTTTCGCAACGTGCTGCGCGATCAGGCGTTCGGCGATCTAGTCGTCGCGGGACAACAACCTCGACAGGCGCGACACCTGTTTTGCTCGGTGCAGAGTTGGCACAGCCGGCAACTGGATCGGCTCGACGCCGCACAGTTCGACTACGTCGTGCTCGACGAGGCGCACCACGCTGCCGCGGTCAGCTATCAGAAGATCCTGCACCACATCGCGCCGCGCGTACTGCTTGGCTTGACCGCCACGCCCGAGCGCATGGACGGCAAAGACATCCGTGACGACTTCGGCGGTCGCTTCACCCACGAGATTCGCCTCCCGGATGCCGTCGAGCGGCGCCTGCTCGCACCCTTCCACTACTTCGGGATAAGTGATCACGACTCCATCGATCTGTCGCGCCTCGCCTGGCAGCGAGGCGGCTACGCCCGTTCGCAACTTGAGCACGTATTCGACGCCAACGAAGTGCGAGCAAAATGGGTCTATCGGCAACTGCAAGACTATGTCGACGATGCGCGACGCATCCGCGCTCTCGGCTTCTGCGTTAGCCAAGCACATGCGCGCTTCATGGCGGACAAGTTCAGCGAGTGGGGGATACCGTCCGCAGCACTGACCGCCGACAGCGGCAGCGTGTTGCGCGCGCAGGTTCAGCGCGATCTGGTCGCCAGGCGTATCCGCTGTATCTTTACCGTTGATCTCTATAACGAGGGTGTCGACATCCCCGAAGTCGACACGATTCTGCTGCTCCGTCCAACTGAGAGTCTGGTGGTCTACCTGCAGCAGTTGGGGCGCGGACTGCGCCTGCACGATGACAAGCCGCAGCTCACCGTGCTCGACTTCATCGCGCCGCAACACCGGCAATTCCGCTATGCCAGCCGCCTGCGCGCGCTGAGCAGTGCGCCCGGAGAGCGCATCGACAAGCAGGTGGAAGCGGGCTTCCCCTGGCTCCCCAGCGGCTGTCTGATCAGCCTCGACCGTATCGCCCAGGCGCGGGTGCTCGACAACATCCGCGACAGTCTCGGCATGCGCCGGCCGCAACTCGTTCAGAGCCTTACGCAATACCGACAGCAGTCCGGGGCCGAGCAGGGCCTGCAGGCGATGCTCGACTGGCTGAACCTCGATGAGGCCGACGATCTGCTGCGCCATGGGCTGCCCGGCCAATTGCTGGAGGCGGCCGGAGGGTCGCGCTACGATCGCCTCGGCGCCTTCGAAAAGAGCTTCATTCGCGGGGCGCGTCAACTCGCCGCACTCAATGACGTGCAACTTCTAGACATCGTCTCCGATCGGATGGCCGCCGAATCGACACTAGGGCTCGATGCGCTCACTGCGCCGGATCGCCAACGCCTCGCGCTAGGCTATAGCCTCTTCTGCGGCAAACAACGCGTTGGCGACGGTACCCTGGAGGCGTTCGATGCCTATGTCCGCGCTCGGCCGATGCTTCGGCACGACCTGGCCGCGATCGCGCAGCATCGGCGCGAGCAGGTCCTCGCTGCATCCAATCTCCATCTTTCGGAAACTGGCGTCTTGGAACTGCATGCCGGCTATACCCGCGACCAAATCATGCTGGCCGTCGGCAAAGGCCGCTTCGAGGCGCTGTTCACGTCCCGCGAGGGTGTGTTGCATGTTCCCGAGCGCAAGGTCGACATCTTCTTCGTCACCGTCGACAAGACCGAAGCCGGTTTCTCGCCGACGACCATGTACGAGGACTACGCGGTCACCGACAGTCTGTTCCATTGGCAGAGCCAGTCGACCGTTGGGCCAGACTCCCCGACCGGTCGGCGCTACATCCAGCATCGCGCCATGGGCTACCGACCGATGCTCTTCTTGCGCCAGGCGCGTAGGCAGAGCAATGGTCTCACCGGCATGTTCTACTTCTGCGGGCCGCTGGACTACGTTCGACACCAGGGCAGCCATCCCATGAGCATCACCTGGCGTCTGCACCACCCTTTGCCGGCGAAACTCTTCCGCATGAGCAACCGTGAAGCGGCATGACCTTCGGCCACGTGCAACCGCCAGCGGCGACTCGAGCGGGTAGGGCACACGGCCATCGCGCAGCAGCACAACCGGTCTCGATACAACCGGTCTCGATGGTTTGGACGTCAGCGGGGTCGAGTCTCGCGTTGTTGCACGACGCGCCGCGCGCCCAAGCACGTTGTCGCATGGGGAGCGATGCGAGAACTAAACCTCGGGCAGCTGGACCCCGGCAAGACCCTGTCAACGCCGCCCGTGCCGACCAGGCGCCTTCTGGTACGAGATTCTCCGGCAATCGCCCAAGCGCTTGTCCGCTGAGTGAAACGCATAATAATTCGGTTAAAGCGGCCGGGCTTCGTCTTTTTTGGGGATCGAGAGCGTCATGAAGTTGCGCGACGATCTGACCTTGCGCCGCGCCCTCGCCGAGCACGCATCAAATATCGCGCACAACATCGATCGCCCCGTCATCGATGGCCTCGCACAGCCGCGCATGGTCGCGTTCGGTGACATCGGCGTAGCGCTCCGCATAGTCGACCATGACCT
>CAVPHF010000005.1:0-180529 GCA_963704155.1 uncultured Gammaproteobacteria bacterium | reverse complement strand
TGCCAATGACGCCGTCGCAGATTCAATGCCGCATCGCGTCCTAGCCGGGGCGATTCCCGGATCCTTAAGCGGCGCCGGTCAGCGGGATCTGGCCACCCGGCAGCGGCGCAACGCGATAGGATGAGCATCCAACCCCCGAGGCGGCAAGGCTTCACGCCTCGGGCCGAATGACATCAACAACATTGACCAGGAGTTTCGCCGATGTCCGACGCGCTTCACCCGGCCGCAACGCACCACTTGCCCCCATTCGTGACCGCGCCGGGCGAGACCGACGTGCTCTTCATCATCATGGCGGTGTTCGTGCTGTTCGCCGTGATCGGCATCGGTATCTTCTACTTCAAGATCCACGCGTTGCCCGAGCAAATGGCGCATCGCGGCCAGAAGGTGCAGTTCGAGATCGTCGCCGTGCTGGCGCTGCTGGCGCTGTTCACCCACAACCACGCATTCTGGGTCGCCGGGCTGCTACTCGCCCTGGTGCCTCTGCCGGACTTTACGACGCCGCTGCGGTCGATCGCCGGCTCGCTCGAGCGCATCGCTGGAGGTTCGGAAACCGCGACCTCACCGCCACCAGTGCAGAACGCAACTGTCCCGACCGAAGATAAAGCGGCAGACGAGCAGCCGGTCAAGCAGCCAACTGACCGAACCGGAGCCTAAGCCATGCTGGAACTGCTCCTTTGCTCGATGCTGACCGTCCTGCCCGACTATCTGTATCGCCGCTACGTCCAGGGCAAGCGGTTCGGGCACGAGATCACTCTGTTCACGGTCTGGTTCGAACTGCGCTGGGGGATCACCCTGTGTCTGATTCTGACCGTGGCCCTGATCACGACCATCTTTTACTTTCACCCCTCGACCAAGTCCGCCACGTCGGTATTCCGCACCGTCACCGTGCTGCCGCAGATCAACGGCCGGGTGGCCGAGACCTTCGTCGAGCTGAATCAACGGGTCGAAGAGGGGCAGCCCCTGTTCCGGCTCGACAGCACCGCGCAGGAAGCGGACATCGAGACGGCCCGCAGGCGCATCGCGGAGGTCGAGGCCGCGATGGTCGTGGCCAAATCCAGGCTCGCGGAAGCGGAAGGTCGCATCGTCCAGGCGCGCGGCGCGCTGCAGCAGGCGACGGACGAGTTCGAGGCCCGCGCCGAAGCGAACCGCAAGAGTGCCGGTTCGATAGCGGAGCGTGAGGTCGAACGGATGCGCGTTCAGGTAGATACCCAGCAGGGCGCGCTGGAGGCGGCCCTGGCGAGCCGCGAGGCCATCGTCTCGGAGATGGACTTCAAGCTCCCGGCGGAGAAGGCAAGCGCCGAGGCGGCGCTGCATGAGGCCCAGGTCGAACTTGAGAAGACCCTGGTCGTGGCCGGGACCGACGGCATCGTGCAGCAATTCGCGCTGCAACCGGGCGACATCGTCAACCCGATGCTCAGACCTGCCGGTATCTTGGTGCCGGAACGCCATGCGACGGGCCTCATGGCCGGCTTCGGACAGATCGAGGCGCAGGTGCTGAAGGTGGGTATGATCGGCGAGGTCACGTGCGTCGCGATGCCTTGGCGGATCGTGCCGATGGTCGTGACCGAGGTCCAGAACGTCATCGCCTCCGGCCAGGTGCGCCCGACCGACACGCTGATGGATGTGCAGCACTTCGCCAAGCCGGGGTCGATCACGGTCGTCATGCAGCCGCTCTACCCAGGGCAGCTCGACGACCTGCCCCAGGGCGGCAGCTGCATCGCCAACGCCTATACCAACAACCACGACGCGCTACAGGACCCGAACATCGGCAGCCTGCACAGATTCGGTCTACACGCCATCGATACCGTCGGTATCGTACACGCGATGATCCTGCGCATCCAGGCTCTTCTGCTGCCGATCAAGACCCTGGTGTTCAGCGGGCATTGACGACGGAGCGAGGGCGATTCGGCCGCGATCCCCGGCGGCCTTGCCGTCGGGGAGACTGGGCTAGGAGCCGCCATCACTGAAGGGGTCCAACAGCCCGATACCACAGCTTTCGAAATCCTTGGTGTTACGGGTGGCCAGGGCGAGTTGATGTACCTGAGCGGTCGCGGCGATCAGCATGTCGGCCTGATGGCGGACTATACCGCGCGCCGCAAGCTGCCCGCGCAGCTCCCCCGCACGCCGGGCGATGTCCGCGGATACGGGCAGGACCTGGTGCCGCTGGAAGAATGACTCCATCCAGCCCAGCACCCTTGGGTTGGGGCGCCAGGACAACCCGAAGAAGACCTCGTCGAGGGTGATGACCGAGACCGCGAGCTGAGTCACGCCGGCCGCCCACTGGAGCACTGCCGGATCCGGAGAGCGCCTGGACAGCTCGCTGATGACATTGGTGTCAACGAGGAAGGTCACCGGTCTCCTCCGCGAGCCTCTCGACGAAAGCGTTGGGTCGGGTGGCACGCGCTGGGATGCGGAGCTGGTAGTCATCCTCTTGCATGATCCGGCGCAACTCCGCGAATTCGTCGGCGAGGGTTCGTTGCGATGCCTGTTCCGACCACTCCTTGAAGGCGCGGTATTCCTCCGCGTCGATCACCGCGGCGACCAGGTTCTTGCGGTTGTAGATTAGCTGAGGGCTCTCGGCGGCTAGCTTGACGATCTCCGAAAACCGTTGCTTGGCTTGGGCGATGTTCCAGGGCATTGACAACACCTAGCGATCATATTTTGTGTCTATTTTAGACTGCAATTATAGTCCGTTTGTCCGCTCAGGATCGAGCGACCGAGCCGCCAACCTTCGCCAACGAGCTGCTGCACCGGTTCGGCCGACACCCGTTGCTGCAGCCGTTGAAGGCCCCGTTGAACCCGCTCGGGCGCGCCCGTCTGCGGCGTCGCCTGTTACGCGGCGTGCACTCCAAGGACACCCTCAATCGCCTGCTGCTTGAGCGCCATCGGCCGCGGATGTTGCTCAGCGTCTTCGGCGAGGCCCATGCGGCCGGACACTATCTCTGGCCGCGGGATCGCGGCGGCGACGCCGAGCCGCCGCGGCCCGAGGCCGATGGCCCGCTCGCAGCCGTCTACCGCGGCCTAGACCGCATGCTCTCCCAACTCGTCGACGACTATGCGGACCGGGCGAATCTGATCGTCTTCTCCGGCCACGGCATGCTGGCGGACCACGTCCCGGCCGGGGTACTCGAGACCTTGCTGGAGCGCCTTGGCCTCTTGGTGCCCGCTGTCTCAGACCAGGGGCCAGCGGGAGCCAAGGCGCGGCTGGCGCTGCTTGGCAGTCGCCTACCCTCTGGCCTGCGCCGGCTCGCCAACGAATATTTGCTGCCGGCAGGACTACAACGGCAACTTATGGGGCTCAAGGGCCTGGGCCAAATCGACCTCCAGGCCAGCCGCGCCTTCGTGCTGCCCTCCGACCACCAGGGTTTCATCCGTATCAACCTGGCCGGACGCGAGCCACAAGGCCAAGTGGCGCCGAACCAGTACGATGCCCTGTGCGACCGGATCGAGATGGAGCTGATGCAGCTAACCGACGCCGCGACCGGCACACGGCTGGTGGAGCGGGTGGTCCGCACCCGCGCCTGCTACCGTCGCCGGACCTACTCCGACACCCTGCCGGACCTCTGTGTCGTATGGACCGAGCGCCCGCGCGCACCGGCCCTGGTCCATTCCGCTCAGGGCAGCATCAGGGCCCATCGGCGCCACCCGGAGCGCACCGGCAATCACCGGCTTCGCGGTTTCTTCTTCGTCCTTGGTCCCGATATCGACACCAGCGTCCGCCACCTCGACGCCAACTTGCTGGACCTGGCACCAACGGCGATGCGTCTGCTCACCGGGCGGGTGCCCAAGGGGCTCGATGGGCGGGTGCTGCCGATCTTGCGTGAGCCGGATGATGCTGCCTGAAATCGGCCGGTGCCTTTTCAGGTCGTGGCCATGGCTTGACTTTCCGCGACGGACATTCGGCGATGCCTCCGTAACCATCAGAACCCCAGCATGCAAAAAGGGCGCCGTCTCCCGGTGGTTGCGGGTCATGAATCTTGACGTGAATCCCGTGGCACCGCCTATGCCGATCAACAACGCGCGCGCGATCGCGCTTCAGCCACGACGGAGACTTGCGTGAAAGCAGGCACGGAACCGATGGGGGCGCCCTGGCGGCTCTACCTCGCCGCGGCCGCGACAGGTCTGCTCGCCGGGCTGGTCGGGGCGGCCTTCCATGCCTTGCTCGATCACGCGGGCGGGCTGCGCTCAGGTGTCCATGGCCTTCTCGCCGACGCTCCCGTGCCCGGCTGGCTCGTCCTCATGGGGGTGGGCGCGGTGGTGCTGGTGAGCGCCGCCTGGCTGGTGCGGCGCTTTGCGCCTGAGGCAGCCGGCAGCGGCATCCAGGAGGTGGAAGCCATCCTCGCCGGTGATCGACGTCTGCGCTGGCGGCGGGTGTTGCCGGTCAAATTCGTCGCCGGCATCCTGGCGGTGGGCTCCGGCCTGGTGCTCGGCCGCGAGGGGCCGACGGTGCACATGGGCGCCGCGCTCGGGCAAATGTCGGCGGAGGGCCTGCGGCTGGATCAGCGCCAGCAGCGCGCGTTGGTCGCCGCCGGGGCCGGGGCCGGACTTGCCGCCGCCTTCAACGCCCCGCTTGCCGCCATCGTCTTCGTCACCGAGGAACTGCGCGAGCATTTCGAGTACGGTTTCGCCACGCTCCAGTCGGTGATCCTGGCGAGCTGTCTGGCCGTTGCCGTTAGCGGCTGGCTGCTCGGGCAGGGACCGGTGCTGCCGCTGCCGCCGATCGCGATCCCGCCCGTCTGGGTGCTCCCGCTGTTCGTCGTGTTGGGAGTCGCCATCGGCGCCCTCGGCGTGATCTTCAACGCCCTGCTTTTGGGGTCGATCAGGGCCTTCAAGGGCCTGCGCGGGCGCTATGGCTATCTGCCCGTCGCGCTCGCCGGGATGGCGCTGGGCGCCCTGGTATGGTTCTTTCCCAAGCTGGTTGGCGGCGGGGAGTCCTTGGTCGAGGCGCTTATCCAACAACCGATGACAATAATGGCGCTGGCGGCGCTGCTGACGCTGCGCCTGCTGACGACGGTCGGCAGCTATGGCCTCGGGCTGCCGGGGGGCATCTTCGCGCCCTTGCTGGCGCTCGGCACCGTCGTCGGCGCCGTCGTCGATGCGCTGGTGCAGGGGCTCGCTCCCGGTGCGGCGCTGGGCGCGGCGTTGAGCCCCGGGCTCTTCGCGGTGGCAGCGATGGGCGCCCTCTTCGCCGCCACCGTTCGCGCACCTCTGACCGGAATCATCCTGGCCATCGAGCTCACGGGCGCCGGCGATTTGATCCTGCCCGTCATTGTGACCTGCCTCACCGCCACCTTCGCCGCCGAGGCCCTGGGTGGCCGGCCCATCTACAGTCTGTTGCTTGAGGAATCCGAAGGAGCGGCAGCGTCGCGCCGACCCTCGGGCCGTCAGCTCGCGGTCGCCGGAACCCTGGTCACCGCGTTACTGCTCGCGGCGCCGTTGGCCCAGTTGATTCCGCCCGAGAGTCGGCAAGATGCGGTGACGGCGGACGCGGACCTGCCAGCGCGCGTCGCCGGTGCAAGCATCCAGGAGCCGGCAGAGGTCACTGCGGAATCCGATCGGCCTCCTACCGAACCGGACAAGGTCCCGACTACCGAGCCCGCCCCTACCTTGGCGCCCGAGCAGGTGCAGCCTCCGGCGCTGGCTGAAACGCCGAACGTCACGGGCGACGATGGCCTGGCCCAAGCCGCGCCCGGATCGCCCGAGCCGCGCCTGGAACAGCCCGTCACTAAGCTCGTCCCGCCAACACCGGATAGCGCTTCCATCCAGGCATCGGCAACCAGCCCCGCGGGCCCTCGTTACACCATTCAGCTCGCCAGCTTCCGCCAACGGGCCACAGTCGTTCTCGCCGCACGCCGCAATGGCATACTCGAACAGAGCAGCACGCTGGAGCCGGTACGCGGCTGGTACCCGCTGCTGCTCGGGAACTACGGGACCCGTGCCGAAGCAAAGGCGGCGCTTGAAGATCTGCCGCAGCGGCTCAGGCGGCAGGGGCCGATCATCCGCGAACTCGGTCCCGATACCCCGCCGCTGCCGTTGCCCTGATGCGCGCGTTGCTCGCCGCCGCCGAAGAAGACAGAGAAGGAACCTATCCGCCTGTTCACCCCGGCCAGGCGCCTACGGGTTCGGCTCGGCGCCGACATCTTGCAGACCTGAAGCTCGGCCTGATGCCGTTCGGAGAGCTGATCTTGTGCCGTATCCCTTGCCGCTTACCCCCCCATCAATGCTCGATGCGCCGGGGTTGGGCAGCACTGGCTATACGCGGCCACGCGTATCGCCACTGGATGCGCTCCTGCTCCAACCTGACCCGATCGCCCCATCGGTTGCTCATCAGCCCCTGGTAGACGTCCTGCTCGGCGGCGTCGAGGCGGTCGAGCAGTGTCTGAGTCGGCTTGTCTTCCTGCTGCCAGAGGGGTTGGTGCGCCAGCAGGGTCTCCTGATCCATCAGCAGCGAGCGGACATCGGGCAGATGGTGGCGCAGGCGGTTGAGGATCGCGAAGCCGTGGGTGTCGAGATCGCCCCAGTAGTGGCAGGGGCGCGTGCGCAGCCAGGGGATCTCGGCGAAGGCCTCGACCGCGTAACCGCGGGCCATGAAGCAGACGCTGCCGGGAAGGTCGGCCATGGCCAGCCCGGTCTGCAGGTTCTCGACGATGAAGATGTGCTCGGGTTGCAGCGGCAGCGCGGCGATCTCGCTCGATCGGCGCGCTGAGGTCGGACAGACCGGCGACGGCGGCACGCAGCGCCGGATCGAGGATACGCAGGCGCAGCAGGTCGGGCTCGCGGCGCAGGCCGGCCAGCGCGTGTAGATCGCCGTCGCGCCCCTGGAGCTGTCGCAGCAGGTCGAGCACCCGCGCGCGATGGGTCGCGATCCATTTTGTGTCGACGCCGGGGATCGGGAGTTGCCGGAGGTAGAGACCGGACGCGGGATGGTCCGCGAGCCAGCGCAGCACGGACAGCAGACGCTCGAAGTCCGCTTCGGTGGCGTTTGCCAGCCAGTCGAAGTGTCGGCCGAGCGACAGGTCCGCTCGTCCCAGATCGGCGCGCAGTTGCATTGCGCGTTGCCAGGCCATGTCCCATGCCGACTGCTCGCCGACCCAGCCGGCAACGGCCGCCGGGTCCGGCAGCAGCAGGCGCTCCGGCAGCCGTTGTCGGCCCAGACCGGGCCATTGGCGCTCGGTCCAGATCAGCTCACCCGGTTGCTGGGTCTGCTGCCATTGCTCGATCCAGGCGCGCACGCCGGCCAGGTCGCGGGTGGTCTCGCGTTCGGTGGGCACGCCCAGCAGCAGTTGCAGCGGCCAACTGCCGCCGCCGTCCAGCCAGCCGCCGCGGCCGTTGCGCCAGCGCCGCGTCAGCTGCGCGGCGACCGCCGCCGGGTCAAGCCGTCGCGATGCGGGCATCGTGCCGGGTATCGTGCCCGTTCGCGCTCTGGCCATCGCGCCGTACATCAGGCTCGCCATCGTGCCCGGCGTCATTCAGGCCAAGCTCGGGCCGACCAATGCGCTCGGGCAACGCGAGGCGGCGGCGGTCCTGGTCGTAGGCGATCTGCAGCGTGGTGGAGCGCTTGCGGTCTTCGATGGCGACGAAGCAGGCGCCGCCGATGAAGGGCTCCAGCGTCATCACGGACTTGAGCGGCGTGGCGACGATCATCTGGAAGCCGAAGCGCTCGAAGATGCGCATGGCCAGCTCGGTGAACTCGTTGTCGGCCTTGCCGAAGGCCTCGTCCAGGATCACCGGCGCGAACTGCGGCAGGTCGCCATCGCGCCCGCCGAGCTGGTAGCGCAGCGCGGCGGCCAGACAGGTGGTGGCGAGCTTCTCGCGCTGGCCGCCGGACTTGCCGGCGCCGGAGCGGTACACCTCCAGCTCGTTGCCGTCGGCGTCGAGTTCGCGGCCGATGAACTCCACGTGCAGGCGCACGTCGAGCACCTGTTGCCGCCAGCGCTTGTCCTCCGGCTCCTCGCCGGCCAGGCGCTTGACGATACCGGACAGCACGGCGAAGCGGGCCTCCGCGTCGGTGGCATCGGGTGCGCTGGTGTAGACATGCTGCAGCACCTCGCGCACCTGCTCGCGGAACAGCAGCACGTCCGGCAGCTGGCGCTCGTTGACCTCGATCTGCAGGTACGTGCCGGTGTTGAATTCGGCCTCGGACAGGCCCTCGTTGACCAGCGCCATGCGCTCGCGGATCTGCTTGCGCGCCTCGTCGACGTGGCGGTTCAGCGCCGCCAGGTTCTCGGTGCTTTGCTCCTTGAGCAGTTCCGAGAAGCGCTCCTCGAAGCGCGGCAGGCCGTCTTGCTCGATGCGGGTCAGCAGCGCCAGATACTCCGCCGCCGAGGCCAGGGTCTCGTCGAGGTCCACGGCCTCCATCGGCCAGCCGCGTTTGAAGGCGCCGAACTGCCGTTCGATTGCTGTCTTGAGCTCGTTGCGTTCCTCGACCTGTGCATCGCGTTCCAGGCGCAGCTCGCGTTCCACCTGGCGGCCGCGGGCGTCGAGGTTGGTCAGTGTCAGCGGTGCCCGCGCGGCCTCTGATGGAGCGGTGTCGAAGCGGGCGGCCAGGGCATCAGCCAGCACCGAGCTGGGCTCGATCACGCGCTCGGCCAAGTCGCGATCCAATTCCGTCAGGGTGACGTTGTGCTGGTTCTGCTTGGCCTGGATGTCCCGACGCTTGGCGCGGGTGTCGCCCAACGCGTCCTGGGCCGCGCGCAGTGCGGTCTTGGCCGCATCGATCCGCCGGCCCAGCTCGGCCAGATCGCGGTTGCCGTCGCGCAGGGTGCGCAACTGCGCCTCCAGCCCGGCGATGCGGTTGAGCTGGGTTGCGACGTCGATCTCCTCCCAGCGCAGGTTCATCAATTGCCGGCAGGACAGGGCGTGCTGATTGGACTGATTGCGCCGCGCGGTCAGCTGCGCCAGCTCGGCGTCGAGTTCCGCCAGCGCCGAACGCAGGTCGGCGACTCGGCCCTGGAACAGGGCCAACTTGTCGCGATTGTCGAAGCCGAGCACCCAGCGTCCGCGGTCGTCGATGCGGTGGCGGTCGTCCTTTTCGTGACGGCCGCGGCCGTGCTTGATCTGGCCCTCGCGCGTGACGGCGCGCTCGGCGTCCTGAAACGCCCGCAGGCTGGGTGCGCAGCTGTAGTCGAAGCGCCGGCTCAGCTCGTCGAACAGCCAATCGCGGTAGGGCGAGTCCTTGAGCTCCAGCTTGGCGACCAGGGATTCCGCGCCGATGCGCGCCGTGGTCCTTGCCTGGCCGAGGCTGACGCGGTGATAGACCAGGCGTTGTCCGAGGTGGGTGTCGTTGACGTAACGTGAGACGGCCGCGTAACGGGGCTCCTGCACCAGCAGCGAGGTGGCGAAGTTGTGCAACACGCGCTCGATGGCGCCGCTCCACTCCGCCGCCTCTGGTCGCACCTGCACCAGCTCGCCGACAAACGGCAGCGCCGCCTCCGGGATGCCGAGGCCGTCGCTGATCCGCGCCCGCAGCGCCAGCAGGCGTGCCGGGATGTTCGAGGGTTGACGCAGCAGGGCCTGCAGTTCCGACTCGGCCTCGGTCAGCTCGGCGGAGACCGACTTGTGCTGATCACGCACCGCGTCGCGTTGCTGCTCCGCGCGCTCCTGCTCCTGCTGCCAGCGCTCGACCACGTCGCGGGCGCGGTCGGTCAGCTCGGCCAGGGCCTCGGGGCGGTCCGGCAGGGTCCAGTCCATGCCTTGGCATAACCGCTCGGCATCCTTGCGATTGCCGAGGCGCTTGTCGCGCTCCCGGCCGGCCTGCTCGATGTCGTGCTCCAACTCCTCGATGCGACCGCCGCCCTGGGCCCGATGTGCCTCCTCGAGCCGTTGCAGGGCGTCGTAGCCCTGATCGACCCGGGCCTGCTGCTCGGACTCGTGGCCCGCCAGGCTGTTGTCCTCGGTGACCAGCCGCGCCAGCTCGGCCTCCAGCAGTTCGCGGCGACGCAGCTTGAGATAGGGGTCGATGGCGTTGAGTTGGCGATCGAGACCGATCAGCTGGGCCTCGGCCTCCTGGTGCGCGGCGTGCGCCTTGCGCGCCGGCGCCAGCACCTCGATCTGCTCGCGCGCCGTGACCACCGCGCGGTGCGCCTGGTCGAGCTCGACGAACTCCTCCACCAGCCGATCGGCCACCTCGAAGGTGCGCGGCGGGTCGAGCATGAATTCGCGCAGGAAGGCGTTCAGGTCGCCCAGGTTCTTGGCCGACTGGGTCTTGTGCAGCAGCTTCAGGGCCATGCTGGAGTCGATGCGCAGCAGCAGCCGCAGGCGCTCGCCGTAGCGCTCGTATTCGCTGAAGTGATGCAGGTCCGTCAGGTCCTTCTTCAGGCCGCGCAGGTCCAGGTCCTCGGCAAAGCCGGCCAGCTCCCGCTGGATGCAGAAGGGCCGGTCCGCGATCATGTAGTGCCGGCGCAGGTCCGTCGTCGCGTTGCTGGTGCCGCGTATCCAGAACACCTGCACCAGGGTCACGACCTTGCCGAAACCGTCCGCGTACTCGGCGGCGAGCGCGGACCAGGTGGTCTTGGGGCGCAGGGTCTGGCTCGCGATCTCGCCGGTATCGGCGCTGGACTGATCCGCCCAGGCACCGCGCACGTAGGTCACCAGGTTGCGGTCGGCGCGGGAGCGCTCGCCCTCGCGGGCGGCGGCGTTGAAGCTGGTCCAGCGCGGCGGGATCAGCAGCGCGGTGAAGGCGTCGAGCAAGGTCGACTTGCCGGAGCCGGAGCGGCCGACGAACAGAAAGCCATCCGGCGTGATCGGTATCTGGTGCAGGCCGGCGAAGGTGCCCCAGTTGAACAGGCTGAGCTTGGTCAGTCGAAACTGCTCGGCCCGATCCATGCTTGCGGCGACAGCGTCGCCGTGGTCAATGTCGATGTGGCCTGTTCATGCGCTGTTCTCCGGGGGTTGGTCGTCCGTTGTCGCGCTTGCCAGCGCCGTATACAGCTTGGTCAGTTGCTCCACCTCCGCGGTGCCGAAGATCAGCTTCAGGCTGGCGGAGACCTCGAAGCGGTCCGGGTTGCCGCGCACCGCCGACAGCAGGCTGTTCTTCTTCGCCTTCTCGATGGCGTTGTTGATGCGCTTGTCGAAACCGGCGCGGTCGGTGTTGTCGGCGGCCTCGTACAGGCGCAGTTGCTCGGCCATCTCGTCGCGATCCACCAGCGCCGGTTGCGCGCGCATGTCCGCCTCCACCAGCACCTGGCGCAGGTACAGCAGCAACACCGAGTCGAGAAAGGTCAGCGGCGAGCGGCGCAGCAGGATCGGCGTCTCCAGTTCGCCGGTGTCCGCCTGGCGCGTGAAGGCGATGCCGCGGTCGGCGTCCAGGATCAGCTCCAGAAACAGGTCCGCCAGCCGCGAGCTGATCAGCCCCTGGTATTGCAGCAGGGCCGGCCAGAGCCGCGGATGCCGACGCTGCTCCAGCGATGGGCCGGACAGCAACTGCACCAGCGCGCGGCGTGCCATCTCCGGCAGCAGGCCGGTGTCGCCGGGGTAGAGTTGGGCGTCGTCGCGGGCGTCGTCCGGATCATCGTCGGGCGCCGTTCGGCTGCGCGTCGTCTCGGATGTCCGCGTCACCCGCATTGGCGGCGACCGATGCCGATGTTGCGGTGAATGCGTCATGCTCTGCCATGTTGTCCGTCCCCGTCGATTGATTGGTTGACGAAATAGATGCGCGGGATGCGCGCTCGGCGCTCGACGCCGTCGAGACCGCGCCAACTGACCTGATCACTGTGTCGTTCGGCGACGATGCCGTCGCGCACGCCGAGCGCCAGGTAACCGACCAGGGTGCCGAGCCCCTGCTCGGCCGGAAACGCGTGCAACAGGTCGGCGATGGTGATCTGGCCGTGGGTGGCGAGCAACTCCGCGATGTGCTCCTCCAGGGTACGGAAGTCGATCTCGGATTGGGACACCAGTTCGGCAATGCCCTCCAGCGCGATCTCCGCCGACTCCGCCAGATCGATGCGGCCGTCGACGGCATCCAGGCTCGGGTCGTGCAGCCGAAACTGCGACAGCGAGCGCAACGACGCGCTGGTCAGGGTCAGGTCATGCTCCATCGGCCGCTGCGGCCGGATGCGGCCCTTCAGCGCCAGCGAGCGGCGCTGGGCGGTCTTGACCAGCGTGCTCATGCGCCGCTGCTCGCGGAACTCGCGGCTCTGCACGAACTGCTTCAGGCCGCGGGCGAACTGATACAGCACGTCGTGCACCTCGCCGCCGCGCTCCAGCAGGGTGCCGGTCAGGCCGGACAGGTTGCGCCGCTCGCGCCGTTCCAGGCCGGTCGCAAAGGCCCGCTCCAGCACCTGCTCCAGCGCCGCCTCCAGCTCCGCGCTCTGTTGCGGGTCGGTCAGCAGGCGCCAGAAGGCGCGGAAGGTCTTGCCGGCGTCGCTGTCGGCGATCAGATCGACATCGGCGAACACCGCGTCGAGCACGTCGCAGCGGTTGCCGTCGCTGTCGACGATGCGCTCGCGCAGATCGCGATTCAGGCCGCGGAAGTCGTCGCGCACGCGCCGAAAGTCGCCGGCCAGTTCGTCGCTCAGCGCGATGATCTCGCGCACGCGCTCCAGCGCCCGGTCGTCCGCCAGCGGCTCCAGCCGACCGCTTTGCACCGCCTCGATGCGGGCGTCGATGCGCTCGCGCTCGCGCAGCAGCCGTTGCACGCGGATGTGCGGATCGGTCTCGGTCTCGTCCGCCAGCTGGATCAGCTGCGAGATCACCAGTCCCGAGCCGGCTCTCGGTGGCCACCGTGCGCTGCTCCGACAGGCCCTGGGCGAAGCGGATCGCCTGGGTCGCCGCGGCGCTGATCTCGTATTCCTCCTCGCCCTCCGCGCGACAGGCTGCGCTCCAGCCAGCCCGCCGCCAGCCAGTCCGCCAGATAGGCGCTGGCCGCCTGCGGCAGCTCCCAGCCCTCGGCGCGAAAGCGCTCCAGGTCACGCCCGATGCGCTCGATCAGCAGCGACGCCGGCAGCTTGCGTGCCTGCTCCAACAGATGCGCCTCCAGCAGCGCCATGATCGCCGGCGCATTCTCCGCCGACAGCAGCCGCCAGGTCGGCTGTTGGCGCTAGCTGCTTCAAGGCGAGGGCGTGGGTGCTCGGATGCATGATGAGAAAATGGTCTGCTGGTGACGGTATGTCTAAGATTCCGTAGCTAGCGCCGATGGTCTGACGCGATCAATCGCTTGCACACCATCCGCAGGTGCGACTTCAGTCGCATAGAAGATGTCGACGTTGCCCCCAAATTTGGACATACATCCGGACTACTTCGCGGTCTTGGTTGGCAAGGGTTGCGAGGACCGGTCTCGCCAGTCGCGTCGCTACAGCCCAGCGCGGGCGACGGGTTCCGTTCTTCGCTTAGTATCGGCAGGGCGGTAGCTCAGTGCGTGAGCCCGTGGCAACAAATTGAGCGGCTGCAACTCGTGATGTTAAGTAAGCCGGGCAAGACACGAGAGCCTTCAGGCGCCGTGTGGTCGTCCGTCGAATGGCGCAAGGTAAGACCCTCCCCGCGGAGCTTGTGAGGTCCCAGTCGATTCGGTAGCGGTGCGCCGCGGTGGGCGCTCTAGCATCATCTTCGCCGCCTACGGGGACGGCCTTTTGGGCAAACCCAAACAAGCCGAGACCGCGGAGAGGCGTTGATATCAACGCCAACAGTGATCACACTGCTAGCAATCCTATTTACAGCACCAGAAGGACGCGTCCATGGCAACCTTGAACGTCCGCAATCTTCCCGATTCGGTCCATGCAAGCCTGCCTGTGCGTGCGGCACGCTCGGGTCGAAGCATGGAGGCAGAGGCCCGGCAGATCTTGGCCCATGCATGCCGGCAATCGAACGGCCGGCATGCTCTCACGGCGCTGCAGGGAATGGTGGATGACTTGTATGGCGCGGACAAGCCGCCCCATGTCGTGGATCACCTGATTGCGGAGCGACGACGCGAGGTGCAGATCGAATGATCGCCTTGGATGCGTCGGCACTGCTGGCGTTCCTTTTTCGGGAACCGGGACATGAGACCGTATTCGAGCCGATCAGCGATGACTGTATCTCGACTGTCAACCTCTCTGAGACGCTGAGTCGATTTGCTCGCGATGGACATGACCCGGAGCCCATCGCGATGCGCTTGGCCGACTCGCCTCTGGAGATCGTGCCCTTTTCGTCGAGACAAGCTATTCTTTGCGCACGCTTATTGCCGCCTTCGCGCGTCTTCGGACTGTCGCTTGGCGACCGCGCCTGCCTCGCCGTTGCCATGGAGCGCGGGATCGCGGCAATAACAGCGTATACCGTTTGGCGGGAGATCAAGGTTGCCGTGCAGATTGCGTTGATTCGCTAAAGACCAGACCCAGAAGCCTGGTACGACTATTGGGTCGCCTTGCCGATCACGACAACCGACTCCGACGCATATAGCCGCGCTTGTAGCTGGCGAACGAGTAGCGTCGCCCTCTCCCCCCGCTGACGCAAGAGACCAGACCCGACCCCATCCGACCCCACTCTCTCGCGGTTGCGGAGGGCGGTTTGTCGCCCTTTAACCACACCGTTACCCATAACCCGCCTGGCCCGGTCGGCAGCCCGGCTAGCCTCGAGCGCGAGCGCGAAATCCGCGGCTCGCTGCAGTCCGATCCAGATCGACTAGGGTCCGGGGAATCCGTCATGCGTGCGATTGAGGAAGTCGCCTAGACCGGCGACCATGCGGACCATTTGATCGAGCGATGGCGGCGTCTCGGAGGGCGGTTTTCGTTGGGTGACCAGATAGACCGTTTTTGCTTGACGCGGCCTCTCACGTCCACGCCGGCCGCAAACTGCCATTGTGCGGGCGACCAGAATGAACCGATCGGTCCAACTTGAGCCGTTCAGGCAGATTCAGCAACGCTCACGCACGATTACTTTTTACTCAATTTTCTCTTTAAAACAGAATGTTTGAATAATGGCCCGCTCTGTGCCCTGTTCAATGTGACGCCGAATCCGACGGCGTACTCCGATCCCCAACCGGGAGTCGGAACGAGTCGATTCCACACTGAACCAGGAGATTACGATGGGCACCATCCAGCTTACCGGCCAGGCGCATGCCGGCTGTCAACAACGGCGAGGCGGCGTCTCGATCAACCGAGGCTTGCGAAGCGTCCCAACTACAGGCCCGGCAATCGACTCCGAGGCATCGCGGCAGTCGGATCGGCTGTGTCAGTCGTATCCCTTAGTCCGCCTCCCTGCCGAGGCCAGAGGCAAGTCCAGCAAGGCCGTCCGGGGACGCGTTGATCCGCCGTCGCCTCTCGCAACGACGGCCATGGATCATCAGGTGCCCGATGTGCAGCGCGCCGGAAGGGAAGACGGCCTCAGGTCGAGCGCTGATACCTGCGCGCGATTCGGACCGCGTCTTCGGCGCCATTGGTTGGGCTGCACGCTGTTGCTCGGGCTGAGCATCTCAGTGCCGGGCCTTGCCCGCGCCGCCGACCCCCTTGTGTGCGACGACATGCCCGGTGGCATCGGTTACTGCGACATCGTGATCACGCCGACGATCGTGTTCCGGGCGCCTGCTGCCAGCATCGTCTTTGCGCCCAATCGGAGAAGCTTCGAGATCGACGACGACGTCACACTGAAGACGCCGGTGGCGGGCGACATCAAGCTAGCCGGTCTGCTCAATTTTGCCTTCACCGAGCCGGGGGCGGCGTTCCCGCTAGAGGTGACAGGCAGCGTGCGGGCCTCGCTCGGCGATCTGCCGCTGTTCGCCGACGCGAGCTTCCACTTCGAACCGCTCGCGATCATCGGCATCGCTTCGCGCGCCACCGTTCGGCAACTGCTTGAGGGCGGCGGTCAGCGCTTGCCGCTGGCAGAGAACTACGGGCAAAACGAGAACGGCGACTGGGAACTGATCGAGCCGGCTTACGTTTTCCTGCATTTAGAGACCGGTCTGGAGTTCGACATGCCGCTCGGCGCCATGCTCGGCGCCAACGAAGACGCGGAGGATCCCTTCCAGTTCTCGGTGCCGGGAGACAGAGCCGCCACCTTTATTCTCGATCCTGCCGACCCGTACTTCTACTTCACACCGCAGGCGCAACAGGCGAACGAGGTCGACAAGGAACTGATCAAGATGCAGCTGCGCATCGCCGAGGAGCTGGAGGCGATGCTGGACAGCGGCCAGATCGAAGACCCGGCGCGGTTCGAGGAGGCGCTGGCAAACATCCTGCTGCTAGACGAGGGGCAGCTTGCGGGCCTGACGATGGAGATGATCACCAACTCCGGCCCCGATGTTGACCCCGAGTTCATGACGCGCCTCGAGGGCCTCAGTGCCGAGACGCGGGCGTTCTACCAGAAGCGAAACGATCCCGACGCCCTGGCCTATGACGAGGCGAACCCAGACGAGCCGCCCACCGATGTGCCCGACGCTGCCGCCGATTTCATCTCGCCCAATATCGATCACAGCAAGCTAGCCGCCGTCGAGGAGGCCGCCGATGAGCTGCAAGGCAAGAAGCGCGAGTCGGGCGAGGACGAGGCCGGCCTGGGCCTGCCAGAGATCAACGCGCTGGCCTTCTCCTGGCTCGGCGGCATCCCCTTCGTCCCAGAGACCACCTGGGGTCTGCCGGATGATGTCGGCGGCTTCAGTGGGCAGATCCTGCTCTCCTCCAGCGTCCCGCTGTCGCCCGTGATCGAGCTCGAAGGCACGGTCGTCTCCTACGTCGGCACGGACGGCATGGAGCTTGGCGGCAACGGCTTCGTCTCGGTCTCGGTCGAGCTGGTCCCCGGCTTCCTGTCCTTCGGCTTCCCGCTCGGCAGTGCCAGCGCCGGCATGCGCCTATTGACCGATGAGCAGGCCAGCTACTTCAGCGGCATCAATCACCCGGACCTCTCCTTCCTGCCGCCGCAGATTCCCTTCGTGCCGGTACAAAGCTCGAAGGTGGCCGGTTACGTCAGCTCGCTGCGTCCGGAGGCGTCGTTCATCGCCGCGGAGGGCGCCTTTAGTTATGACCTCTCCGGCTTGCGCGACGCGACCGGTCTGGCGCTCAATGATCTGGACCTTGCCGCCGTGACGATGCGCATCGACCGCACCGGCGTCTTCGCCCAGGGCCTGAGCGACATGAGTCTGCATCCGTCCATCGCCACCGGCGGCAGCGTTGACGTCGAGACCCTGGTCGGCATCGAGCGGCCCGAGGACAGCTATCTGCGCATGAGCGGGAAGCTCTTGGTCGCCGGCGTTGGGCTCAGCCCGGCCGCCGCCGAGGTCGACCACGACGGGCTGTTCGTGTCCGGGGACTTCAGCACACCGCTGTCCTCGATTCGCCTGTCCGGGAAGATCACCAACCAAGGGCCTGACCTCACCGGCTCAGCCGGTATCGTCTTCCCCTTCGGCACCATCACCGCGGCGGCCGACCAGGCGCGCCAGGACGTGGTGCAGGCACAGCAGGATCTTGCCGCGATCAACCTGTTGATCGCCCAGCAGCGCGGCATCGTCCAGGCCGAGCGCGAGCGCGACGGGCAAGCCTTGGCCAGCGCCGAGGCCGCCGTCAGCTCGGCGCAGTCGACGCTCAACTCGCTGCAAAGCGCCATCGACCGGGAGCACGGTAATATTCGCAGCTGGAAGAGCCAGATCAGCAGCAAGTACCGCTGGTACAAGAAACAGCCCTGGTACAAGAAGGCCAGTGCCTACGCCAGCTACCTGTCTTACGCCGCGGGCAAGAACGCGAGTATCGCGGCGGCCTACACGAAGATCACCGCCTACGAGGCGTCCAAGGCCAGCGCGAACCTGGCCCTGTTGGCCGCGAAGGAGGCGTTGAAGGTGGCCCAGCAGGCGATCGTCACCCTCCCGGTGGACGCCGACCCGCGTGTCGCCGGGCTGTTCGCTGGACGCGAGGTCGCCGAACTGGCGTTGGCAGCGGCGGAGGCCGCCCTCGGCGCGGTGCCGCAGATCGACGGCGACCTCGTCGCCGAGATCGTCGTCAACCTCGACAACAGCGGCCTCGACGGCCGGGTGTTCGCAACACTGAACGGCCAGACCTTGGCGGACGGAAATGTCACCTTCGGCGCCCAGCCAAAGGCCTGCATCCAGATCGCCACGATCGGCCAAGTCTGTACGGCGTTCTGAGAGCCGCTCCCCCAAGCCGCGCGGGCAGAAGCGCGGCCGGGAGCGAGGGAAAGCACTCGGGGCGGCACGCAGGTGCCGTCCCTTTTTGGTTCATGAGTTTCGGATCCACCGGCAGCACCGACCCAGAACCGACCCACAACCGACATCGGGTCTGCGAACAGCGACCGCGGCAATGCAACCCAGAGCGGATAGTGCGAGAGTTGTCTTCTTCATCACCGACGCCGCCGATCGCGCCCGTTCGCGGACTACCCGGTGGGGAGGATGCTCCCGCGCCGGTGCCCTCGACGCCGACCACGTTCGCGACCAGGTCGAGCCCGGAGAACTCGCGGTACGTCAGTTGCCACTGCACCAACTCGATGACGAACTCCTAGCGCAGCAGCAGCGAGCGATGATGTCGCCGCAGACAACGCGAAAGCCGTGGATGTCGGCCGCGGACACCCTCATCTGTTGGATTCCCAAAGTGGAGCACGATCTTCGCACCGCGCGCTAAGCGCGCTTTGACCTCTCCGCCGATGACGAGCAACACTGTCGTGAGGGATTGAGCTGATCCTTCATGCCTGACGCCAGTCACCGCCGTCTTCCGAACCCGCACCTGACCGTATTGAGGACAACACCGATGAACGTAAGCCAAGCAATCGTCGCCCGTCGAGCCATCAAGTGGTACGACCCGGACCACCAAATGCCGGAAGAGACCTTCCGCATGCTGATGGAACACGCCATCCTCGCGCCGACGGCCTTCAACATCCAGAACTGGCGTTTCGTGCGCGTGCGCGATCCGGAGCAACGCAAGGCCATCCGCGCCGTCGCCTGGGACCAGGCGCAAGTGACAGACGCCTCAGAGCTCCTGGTGCTGTGTTTCGACAGAAAGGCCTGGAGTGCTGATCCCGATCGCTACTGGCGTAATGCACCAAAAGAAGTTCAAGACTTTCTGGTGCCTGCCATCGCGCAGTATTACGACGGCAAACCGCAGGTCGAGCGGGATGAGGGGATGCGCTCCTGTGGTCTGGTGGGCATGGCCATCATGCTCATGGCCAAGGAACTGGGCTACGACTCCTGTCCGATGGATGGTTTCGACTATCAAGCGGTGGCCGGCGTCATCGACCTGCCGCAAGATCATGAGATCGCTTTCATGATCGCGATCGGCAAGGGGACGAAAGAGGCATGGCCCAAGCCGGGACAGTTGCCGCTGGGCGACGTCATGATCGAGGATCGTTTCCAGACGTAGCCAAGGTGTCGGGCACCTGCTCCAGGTGCACTCGCACTGGTACCCGCTGGGCCAGGCGAATCCATTCGAAAGTAGGGCTGATGCTGGGCAGCGGGTCCTCGCCGGTGCTACCGTCCTGCTGGGCGATGCCCCAGCCGACGCTTTCGACGACGCCGGTCAGGGGGAAACGAATTGCCCGTGGAGAGCGGCGGATTGCTGGGCTTCGCCTGGAATAGGCCTCTCGGCCGCGACAACGACCAGTTGGGTGTTGCCGCAATGTACGGCAAACCCACGGCTTATCAACGGGAACTGGGCTTCAATTGGCAATATGGGATAGAGAGTTACTGGCGCTTCGGGATCGGTAACTATCTGCGCGTCAGCCCCTCCATTCAGCTGCTGCAGAACCGTGAGAGTGACCTCGAAGTCGTACTCGGCATTCGTCTCAAGGGTTCGTACGACTTCACCCGGCATTGCCACCAGCATGCGGACTGATTACGTCCGTTTTTCGCCAACCCTGATACGGAGATCCAGTGACCGGCAGCAGCGACTCATCACCGGTCATTCCGGGCACCCCTGGTAACAAGCGCTCTGGGTCGGGGAACGGACGATTGGCTCGCGACGTTGAGCCTGAGAATCCCGCAGGGCCGTAGGGCAGGAAAGCGCAGCGCATCCCGCCGCTTGGACGCAACCAGCGATGGCGGGATGCTACGCGTTAACCACCTGCCGCCCCGGTCCCGAACGCCTACTACCGACCCATTCTTTCGGGGCCATGCTGCTCGCACAGCCGCTCGAACCCTTGACAGGCTGACCCTTTGCTCTACGCAATGGTTTCGACTCTGTCGCCGTAGACGCTCACGAGCCGGTTTTTTTGGATAATTCGCCGATTTGCGGCCAATGCTTGCGCATCAGCCCATCAGCCGGTGAAAGTCCCGCATCTTCATGTTTCCGAGCCGGATGTGGACCACGCGTGGCGGCAGTTGGCTAACGAGGATGCGGTCGGAGAAATCCGCATCTTTGGAAACGATTACAAGATCTTGGGAGCGAGCATAGGCCCAAAGCTCGGAATCGCTCCAGCGCTCTCCCAGGTCTTTGGCATGGACGAAGTCATCGCCTGCCCAGAGGGAGAAACGGTACGGCAGGTTGACGTCAAACAGAAAGCGCCATCAAGCAACAGGCCGAAGGGTATAGCGATGGGCCATCATGTTGGCTGCAAAACGCAGGCAGGCGTCGATATCGGCCGCCTCCAAAGAGGGGTACTGCTTGAGGATGTCGTCCCTTGACTCTCCCGCGCTCAAGAATCCGAGCACGGTTTCCACCGTAATCCGGAGTCCACGAATCGTAGGCCGACCGTTGCAGAGGTCGGGGTCGACCGTGATGCGGCCGTCGAGGTCGGCGGAGAGTACACGTCGCCGATGGCCAGTTCGCTTGGTGTGAGTTGCATCATGATTCTATTGTTTGGTACCGCGGCAAGAATATGTTGAACAGCGTATCGGCTTGGGTGTCGTTAGCCAGCCAATCGGTATCGGTATCGGTATCGGTATCGCTATCGAACTGACTGCCCCTGTATTCACCAAGCCCCTCGTGGACCGCTTGGCCACGCTGTCCGCGCTTCTTCAGCGTGGCCACAATGCGATCGAGCAGTACCTTCTACTGATTGTTGTCGTCGGCGGACAAGGCCTCGCACTCCGATTCCGATTCCGATTCCGATTCCGATAGCGACCCCGACCCCGACCCCGATTACGCTCCGCCAACCAATAGTTAGAACCGCGCCTCGCGCCACCCGATCCAGTCGATCCCATCGGCTGACGCGGTGTAGGCGACGGTCGCCTCCGAAAGGCCGCGGTAGGCCTCGAGCAGGCGGTAGAAATGTTCGGCGTCGCGCTCCGTGAACTCGCCGTCGGCGGCCTTGTTCAGGGTCTCCTCGATGCGCAGCATTTGCGTGCGCGCGACCGCCAAGGCGGCGGTCTCGAAATGCGACAGGCCGCGCACCGCCTCTTTGTTCGTCGCGATATCCAGCATCTCAGGCGAATCCTTGGGCGGCGTGCCGTCGAGCATCTGGCCGATCTGCTGGAAGCGTCGTTCCACCTCATCGCCCACCGCGACGATGTTCGGCATCAACGCCCGCAGATCGAGCCCGCGAATCTCCGCGATGCTCTCGCGCCAGCGCTCCAGCGTCTCCATCAGTTCCTGGCGCTGGTGCTGCACCAGCAGCCACTGGCGGCGCACCTCGTGAACCTCGTAGGTGTCGGTCTGCGCCGCGGCAAGGGCCTGATTAAACTGGCCGAACTGCTCGACCTCCTGCATCCGCAGAGGGTCCGAATCCTCCGCGCTGCCTTCGCCTTCAATGAGCTGGCGATAGCGTCCAAACAGGGCGTGCTGCGTTGCGTCCAGGGCCCGGTTGGCCCGCTCCAGGTCGTTGCGGGTATTAGTGGGCCAGAGCAGGATCGCGACCAGGCTGTAGACCAGGATGCCCAGGCCGGTCTCCTCGGCGCGCAGCAACGCGATGTTGAAGGCGTCCTCCGAGCTGGTGCCCGACGCCTCCAGGCAGATGATGGCGGTGACGAAACCGGCCACGTTCCAGAAGTACTGGCGTCGCCCACCACCCATCAGGTAGGTGCACAGGCCGACAAAGACCGACAGGGCCGCCATAAGGCCCCAACGGTCTTGCGGGAACAGACTCAGAATGGTCAGCGACACGACCACGGCGAACAGAGTGCCCAGCATGCGCATCGCGCCCTTGTTCAGGGACTGACCCACCGTGGAGAGGCTGATGAAGGCCACCGCGAAGCCCGCCCACATGGGTTTGTCCCAATCCATCGCCAGGGCGATGCCGTAGGCGATGGTCATCGCCAGGGCGGTCTTGATGGCTTCTTTGGTGCGCACTTAGCATCGTCATCTGCGCGTCGTCCGCGCACCACCCAGACCCGCGATGAACCGCTGATAGTCTGGATTGCCGCGCAATATCTCGCGGCCCGCTGTAACCAGCTTGTCCACCTGCTCGTCGGTCAGTGAGAAGCTGGTCGGTACCTGATTGAAAAACTTTCGCTGTTCGGGCTGCTTGATGTCGCGGAAGCCGAGCTGGATGAAGTAGGGGCTGACGGGTGCGCCGGGTGTTGCTAGGTCCCTTGCCCAGCGCTGGACACTTGTGTTCATCAGCTCCAGGGTCGCCGTGTTGTAGAGGTGCAGTTGCGCATCGGTCACGGCGCCGATGGTTTCGCCCAAGGACGGCTGCTTGTTGCTGATGTCCATCTCCGGCTCCGGGTCGGTGGAGGCGTTGACGGAGATAACGACCAGGTGACGCGCGGGTTTACGGTCGAGCTTACGAACGAAGGTGTCGATGCCGCCCGACACCTCGACGATCTCGTAGATCGCCCGCAGGCCCAGGTTGTCGGTGATGCCACCGTCGACAAAGTGGGCATACTGGCGACCGTCCTGCTTGAAATAGCTGTTCAGCCCGCTGACCACCCGCGTCATGTCCGGGTCGCCGAGCGCGCGTTCCTCGGCGGCCTTGAGCCAATCGGGTTTGGTCTGTTTGCAGTCTTGATAATTCTCCAGCACCACCGGGTTGAACAGCACCGGCACCGCGGACGAGGCGGTGACCGCGCGCGCCACCGGGAAGTCGGAGATGTCGGAGCACAGCAGGTTGAAGTACTCCTGAACGAAAGAAAATCGCACGCCGTACCCGAGGTCCGAGGCGTTGATCAGCGTCAGTGGACTGCCCGCGCGTTGCATGTCGCGGAAGGTCGCCCCGTCAAACACCTCGCGCTGGTAGAGCTTGACGGCCATCTCGGTGCGCCCGGTGGAGGCAAACCATTCCAGCGGGTTCAGCAGTCCTCGGATCAACTGGCCCTGGACGTTCCGCTTTAGGAACGCGTCCTCGAAGTCCTCAAAGATGCGGTCGCCGTAGAGGGCGTAGTAGGCGGACGTGAAGCTGCCGCCGGACACCGAGCTGACGAGGTCGATCTCGTCGAGCAGCCTTCGCTCGCGTCCGTCGACGACGACCGTCGTATCGCGCAACTCTTGCAAGACACCGTAGGCGAGGGCGGCGGCTCGCGTACCGCCGCCGGAAAAGGCCAGCAACAGTCCGATGTCCTCCGAGCCCCAATGGTTGCCTCCGCCGCCGCGGATCGAGTAGCTGTCGGCCGAACCCGTTCCCGCCCCCGGCCCTGGCCCCGTCTGGCGGGTATTGTCGACCACGCCGTAGGAGGCGCAGCCGGCAAGTGTCAGTAAGACCAAGCCGAATGGGAGAATCTTCAACACGACCGCCTCACTGCGCCAACAGGCGATTGAGCTGATCGGCCTTGAAAAACCGGCTGATGGTCAGGCCTTGGACGATGATGGAAAAGGCGACCACGCCGTAGGTCATGTGCAGGATCAAGGTCTTCTCAGGACTATCCGGCAGCGACATGGCCATGGCCACCGCCAGGCCGCCGCGCAGTCCGCCCCAGGTAAGCAGGTTGGTCAGACCGAGCCGGTCCGCCTTCAGCGCCCCAACCAGCGACAAGGCGTTCAATGACAGGTTGACGCTGAGCCAACGCGCGGCCAGGCAGACGGCGATGGCGACGGTCGCGGTCGGCACCAGGCCGGAGCCAGGCATGATCGCGATATGCAGACCGATGACCACGAACAGCATCGCGTTGAGGACTTCATCCACCGCCTGCCAGAAGGTCTCGAACGGCGCGAGTTGCTGCTCGACCAGCCGCGGCAGGCTGAAGTTGCCCACCACCAACCCGGTGACGACCATCGCGATCGGCCCCGACAGCTCCAGGCGCTCGGCGAGTCCGTAGCCCAGGGCAACGACGGCCAAGGAGATCAGCACATGGGTGCCGTAGTCCCTGGTATTGACCAGCAAATGGTGCATCAGGGCGGCGGCGATCAGTCCCAGACCGATGCCGCCCAGAACCTCGCGGAAAAACATGATGACCGCGTCCATGGCCGTCGGCTGCTGGGTGCCGAGGGCGACCGACAGACAGATGGTGAAGATGACGACGCCAACGCCGTCGTTGAACAGTGACTCGCCGTTGACGATCGCCTCCAGACGCGGCGGCAGCCCGACCTTGCCGAGGATCGCCAGCGCGGCGATCGGGTCGGTCGGCGAGATCAACGCGCCGAAGACCAGGGCGAAGATCAGTCCGAGGCCGACCCCGAGCAGGCCCAGCAGCCACCAGATGGCCAGCCCCGTCAGCACCGCGCCGATCAGCGTGGCGCCGATGGCCAGAGTTAGGATGACCCACTTCTCTTCGCCCAGGATGCGGATCTTCACATTGATGCTGCCGGCGAACAGCATGAAACACAGCACGCCGTTGAGCAGGGTCTCGTTCAGCGCAAGCTGCGTAACGAAGGCCTGTTCCCTGGCGAAGGCATCGGTTAGCCCCAGCGTGTTCAGGGCCATCAGCAGCAGCGTGAAGACCAGGGCCAGAACCATCAGACCGATGGTCTGCTGCAGGTGCAGGAACCGCTCGTTGACGTAGCTGAACAGCGCCGTCAGCCCCAAAATGGCGGCGACGGTCAGAAAGGTGTGCATTCGAAGATCCTCATGCTGCGTTTAGGAGCCTGTCCGGCTTAGGGGGCCGTAGCGAGGGACAGCGGGGTCGAGACCAATTTTTCCCGCGATCGAGGAGAATAGTCGACTCTATTTGACGAGATCGCGGGGAAAATTGGGCCGGCATCCGCTCTTCCGCAGTAGGCCAGCCTAAGTCGGACAGGCTCCTACAGACCCTGGGTGATGCCCTGCCAACTCCGTTGCACGATCAGAAACAACAGCGCCGTCGACCAACCGATCAAGACAACGCCGAACAGCGCCTAGATACCGCTCAACAGGCGCCAATCGTGATCGACAAGTGTGATGTCGCCATACCCCAGGGTGGTGAAGGTCACGACGGAGAAATAGGTCGCCTTCTCGAAGGTAGCCAGGTGATCGCCGGGCAATACCGGCAGGTATGCCAGTGCCCACAACACGACCTCGAACATATGCAAAAGCAGCAAGACAAGCGCGGTAAAGGTCACCGCCGGCAGCGCCGCATGGGCCTTGAAGTTGCCGTCGGGACCGGCGTAGCGACGCATCAAGTGACGGAGCCAAGCGGTGGTTCCGAAGGCGTGAATCGCAACGTTAGCGGCGACAAGGAGTACGGCTGTCAAGACCAGTCCGAGCATCTTCGGGGCCTCACTGTTGTTCAAACGCTTGTCTAAGCCCTGTTCGACAAGGCAAAAATCTGCGGCGCCAGGAAGCCATTCCGCGATCGGGCTAGCAAAGGACTCTAACTACGTCCAAGTTGCGGCCTCCCATGGGGAACTGATGGTGCAAATGGCAGCAACATCAGCTTGGCTGCGTGCGATCATCTTGCCAAGGATTGAGCAGCTGTAAATCGGTTAGGAAGTCGAAATCCGCGACATTTCGAGTGACCAACGCCAGCGAGTTCCCGTAAGCAATCGCCGCGATCTGAGCATCCTCCACAGACATCGGACGACCAGCGATCTTGGACTGGGACTGAATCTCGGCGTAGGCGACTGTGGTAGCGCAATCCAGTGCCAGGCAACGCGACGAAAACGCTTGGATGACGACCTGTGCCGCCCGCTGCAAAGCGATTTTGCGCTTACCGTCTGGTAACAAAGCGATACCCGATTCGATCTCCGCCTTGGCAACGGCAGGCAGATAAAGGTGTTTGGCTGGCTGAGCGTCCAACCATGCAATGACGTGCCGATCGGGAGACGGCTTCATCCATTCGGAGATGACATTGGTATCCAACAGGAACATGGATCAATCGTCTTCTGCGAAAGGGGCTGATCGGGGCAGGCTCCGAGCCGGCAGTTCCAGTTCGGCGCCACCGGACAGTTCTACTATTTGGTGGTGAAGACGGGTGCCCAGACCCGTTCGCTGATCCTCGGGGAGCAGAGCCTCACGCAAGATTCGCCGCGCTTCCTCTTCCATCGAGCAACCGTGCTGAGCGGCTTTGATGCGAAGTTGAGACTTGATCGCGTCATCCAGGTTTCTAACGGTGAGCATGGCCATGCTGTTTCTCGATCATACTTGTATGCAATGACTGCACTCTATGCATTGCATTCGTAGAACGCAAGCCCGAAACGATCCCCGCGAAGAACCAGCCTGATCTTGGTTGCCGAGGTCCCATCAGGCTGCCTCGCGGGTGTCTACAGCCTGTTTCGCTCCGTGTCACGGCGTGAAAAATCGACCCCGCGACCAGCTGTGCATCAATGAAGGCACCCCCGCCTGCGGCCCCTTTTCCGGTGCCTGCTGCGACGCCGTCGAGATGCCATGGCCGGCAGCGCGTGAGCGCAGCCGTGCCACGGTTTGTTCATCACGGCCCTGTTAGCCAAGGCGGCGCCCGCTTTAGGCGATTGCCGGAAAATCTCGTAGCAGACGACGCCGGATTGAGGTGCGCCTTCAAGGAGCACCGGCAGGAGCATAGCGGAGCTATGTGACTGCCGGTGCGACACAGAAGGCGGGCCTCAAGACAAGTCAGCTGGGACGAGATTTGACAGAAATCGCCTAAGCATTGCAGCGTTCAGGGCGCGGCGTGGGGGGACGGATCGATCAACCAAGAAAGACGAGGTCTCACGCGAAGCCGGGAGGTGCGCGAAATGATCTTGATCGAAGCATCAGCCTATTCGACCAGTTCCACGTCGGCCAACTTGAAGCGTTTGTTGCAGAAGGCATCCTCGGGGCCAAAAAAGCGGGACATTGAATACATGTCCCGGCTCCGCTGCAGCAGGCTGTCGATGGACATCGCCGGCACTGTCAAGGTCGAGCTTCCGTTCGTTGGGAATTGCCGAGGCGTAACAAACCTTTGGCGTGGATTTCCGCCGAGGTCGGTCGGCGTTGACCATCGCGTTTCGTCCGGCCGCGAAAGCAGCTCGACGGAGAGGATGGCGAGATGCAGTCCGTAGAGTGCATCCGGAGCGCCGCTCAAGCCTGCCTGATCCCTGACGCGCAGCAGCAGAAGTGTGGCTTCCGAATTCCGCGCCTCGGCCTGGGCATCGCCAACATCCTCCGCCGTGCGCTCGTCGAGATCCCCCGACTGCAATGCGGTAGAGCGCGGGTTCGCCGAAGCCCAAGCCAAGGCTGCGTGCCCTGACCACAGGGAAACGCAAACAGACGTCTTCCGCTGAGCTATCCCTTTGTCGGTCTCGACAGCCTCGAAGCACCGCTCAAGGACGTGGGCCAGCGAAAAACGCCGCTCGTCGCACTCGGCGCGATGGCGAACCTAACGCAACCCGGCACCTATGTTCCGATGTTCGGCTAGGTTGGGCTGGTGCTGTTCGGGATTGACACCCATGAGGCGCGTTCGGCAGCGCGGTCGGCGAGGATCCGGCGGCGCGGCTGAGCCCTGATGTGGCGCACAACTGCTGCTCGGCGCACTGACGAGAAAGGCCTTGTCGGCCGCCAGCGAAGCCCCGGCGCATCGGTCACATCAGGATGACGCAAACCACAAGCACCAGTGTCTCTGCCAGCTCGACCAAGGCGCCGGCCGTGTCACCGGTGAAGCCCGAGATGCGCTGGAGCATGGCCCAACGCCCGATCACGAAGACAGCGAGCCCGGCTATGAGCATCGCCAGGCCATACCAACCGGCGAGCAGGAGTGTGCCGCCTATGGCGATCATAACCGCGATTTGGGTCCTACGGCGTGGCAGCTCTCTGGACTGATCCATCGCCATGCCTTGCGCGCGGGCATAGGGCGTGGTGAGCAGGAGGAGCAGCATTCCCGCCCGGCTGAGCATGGGGATGGCGAGTAACAGCCAAGGAGCGCCGGCCACGATCAGCGCCTTGATCGCGGCCCACTTGGCGATCAGCACCAACACCAGCGTCGTCACGGCCGCTGGACCGCTCCTCGGGTCCTTCATGATCTCCAAGGTGCGCTCGCGGCTGCCAAGTCCACCGACCCAGGCATCGGCAGTATCGGCCAATCCATCCAGGTGGATGGCGCCGCTCGACCAAACCCAGACGGCAAGCGTCAGTGCCGCTGCGACATCGGGATCGGTGCCCATAAGCGCGAGTGCAACCGCGGCCAGACTGGCGAGCAATCCCATGCACAGCCCAATGAACGGGTACCAGGGCACGGACTGCCCGGTCTCCTGCGGCTCGACCGGACCAGGATCAGGGAAAGGCAGCCGGGACAGGAAGCGTCCGGCAATCCAGAGTGGACGCAGCGTCATTGGGGCGGTTCCCGAAACTGAGCCGGGCGATTCCGACGCGCTTTGCGGGCGCCATTGTGCAACCGTGGCATTGCTTCAAGTGCGCGGAGCACCGAGTGCCAAGGGCCGCTGCTCAGCACGCTCGCACCATGTGGCTCCTCGAACCTCGGCCCGTTATTCTGCAAACATCTGCTGCGCTCCAGCATTGGAGTTCGATGGAGCCGTTTAGAGGGTCCGATGGAAGACGAGGCTTGGTCGCCAGGGCGGCGTCGGAATTCGCAAGCGAATACGGCAAGCATGGGGCGCCTCGAACAGCCAGAAGGCGTCGTCGGGCATCCGCAGCACCTCGGCGACGAGTACGCGGATGACGCCGCCATGGGTGACGAGTAGATCGCATGCGCCGGACTCGCTTTGCAGGTCGCGCCAGCCATCCAGCACACGGGCACGAAAATCGTCGAAGGGCTCGGCGCCGGGGGGGTTGTAACCCATTGGGTTACACCAAAAGGGCCGGAGTGCCTCGCTGCTGATCTCATCGACGGCAAGGCCTTCCCAGGCGCCGAAGCCGCGCTCCCGGAATAGGGCTCGCTCCTCGAACGGGAGCTCCAGATCGACCGCCAACTCACGCGCGAACTCGGCGCAGCGGCGTGCTGGCGAGCTGATGATCCGGGTCCAGTCAGGCGTTAGGGCCGGTGGCGGGGCCGGTGTCGAGGTAGGAGCAGGCCCGACCGTGGCCTGCCGCATCTGCTCCCAGCCAAGCGGACTCAACGGATCATCCTGATCGCCACGGAAGCGCGCACCCCCCTGAACCTCTCCGTGGCGCAGCAGATCCAGGAAACGCTCGGCCACCGCCTCAGCAGGCCTCGCTGACCCCGGCCTCCGCAAAGGTGGCCATCCGCCGGTGCAGGATACAGGCGAGACGCAACAGGGGGACCAGCGGAGCCGCCCCGGTTGCCTCGCCGAGCCGTAGCCCGAGATCGAGATAAGGATCGGCGTCCAGCGCCTCGCGCATCAGGCGATGACCCGGCTCGGCGGAGCTGTGCGAAAACAGCATCCAGGGGCGCACGCCCGGGTTCAACCGCACGGCGGCCATTGCGGCCGAGCTGATGATGAAGCCATCCACCAGGATCGGCAGCCCGCGCTGAGCGGCAGTGATGAAGGCGCCGACACTGGCGGCGATATCGAAGCCGGACAGCCGGCGCAACAGTTCGAGCGGCGTCCGTTCAGGCGCAACATGGAGATCGAGGGCACGGGCGATCACCTCGGCCTTGCGTGCGACGCCGCTCGCGTCGAGTCCGGTGCCGGGCCCGGTGAGCGCGGCGGGCTCTAAATCCAGCAGGGCGCAGGCGAGCGCGGTCGCCGGGGTGGTGTTGCCGATGCCCATCTCGCCGCAAATGAGGAGTCTCGCGCCGCTTGCGATCGCGCTTTCGGTCGCTTCGCGCCCGAGACAGAGCGCGGCCGCGAACTGCTCCTCGGTCATCGCCGGCTCGCGCATGATGTTTCCGCTGCCCGCCCCGAGACGCATCGAATGAACGCCCTCGATGGGACCTGGATCCTTCAAGACACCCAGGTCGAAGATCTCCATCCGGGCACCGACCGCCTCCGCCATGATGGTGACGGCCGCGCCGCCGCGGGCAATGTTGTGGAGCATCTGGAAGCTGACTTCCCGCGGGAAGCGTGAGACATGCTCTACGGCGACGCCATGGTCCGAGACGAACTGGAGAATGTGGACCGGATCGGGCGATGGGGTTGCGGTCCCTTGCATAGCGCACAGCCGGATGGCCATCTCTTCCAGGCGTCCCAGTGAGCCCAGGGGCTTGGTGAGCTGATCCTGGCGGCGCTTAGCCGCCTCGCCGGCAGCGGTATCGATGTGCGGGCAGGGATCCGAGATCCAGTCGATGGGATTGCTCATGACGGATCCAGACCTCGTAGAACCAGGGGAGACGACACGCCTTAGGCTAGCACGGTGAATCGGCCAGCCGTCATGGCCAGGCCGAGAAGAACGGCGAGTAGACAGCAGAGTAGAATCAGGGTCAAGGCGCGCCCTAGATCCTCGGCACCGAGATCGGCCGGCCAGTCGGGATCGCCGATGAAGGCCTCGTTGACCAAGCTGCCATCGCGCCAAACAGGGCCAAGCAGGCGAACCCGCAGCGCACCCGCCGAGGCGGCCTCGCTCCAGCCGGAATTAGGGCTCGACAGCAAGCCGTGATAGCGCCAGGCCGAGCGGATCGCAAGCCGGGGATGCAAGCGCAGCATGGCTGCCGCGACCGAGATCAAGATCACCGAGAGCCTTGCAGGCAGCCAATTCAACAGGTCATCGCTGCGTGCACCGGCCCAGCCGAAGCGCGCGTAACGGCTGTTCTTGTAGCCAACCATCGAATCCAGGGTCGAGACCGCCTTGACCAGGATGAGACCGGGAAGACCAAAGAGGCAAAGGGCCCAGACGGGTGTCAGTACGCCATCGGTCAGATTCTCGGACAGGCTTTCGATGGTGGCGCGGACGATGCCGTCGCGTTGCAAAGGTTCGGTGTCCCGCCCGACCAGCATGGTCATGTGCTCGCGCACGGCGGCGAGGTCCTCGATATCCCGCAGCACCAGCGACCCCTGCTCCAACAGACCACGCAGGCACAGCAGGCTGTAAGCAATGTAGAGATCCCAAAGGAAGGCGAGCGATGCGTCCAGACCAGCGAGCGTGACGCGAACGCCAAGCCAAGCACCCAGCGCGGATCCGACCACCAGGAGCCAGTGAAGGACGCCGCCGAAACGCCCGTCGAGTCCGACGGCGAAGAGTAGGCGTTCCGCGACCGAGATCATATGCCCGACCAGTCGGATCGGATGCCAGCGATAGACCGGATCACCGAAGACGGCATCGAGCAGGCAGGCCGCGACGACCAGCAATAGATGCTCAGTCATGCGTCAAGCATCACCGGCGCAGGGCTCAGTCCTGATCGCCAACTCCGGACCGAGCGGGTCGGAAGCGTCGGGGGAAGGCCGCGTCATACAACTTGGAACGCTGGGCGGCATCGCGCTGACGCGCCCCGAGCGCGGGGCTCACGAGAATGAGCGCCTGTCGTTGGACTTTCGCCTCGCGTGCGTGCTGGGCGATATCCGCGAGCGTGCCCCGTATGACCAACTCCTCCCCCGGCCAGGTCGCCTTGTGCACGACCACCACCGGCGCGCTCGGCGCCCAACCCGCTTCGAGCAGATGCGCGACAATTGCGTCGATGCGCTCGATGGAAAGAAAGATACAAAGCGTGCAGTGATGCGCGGCCAAGGAGGCGAACGACTCGCGCTCCGGCATCCGCGTGCGCTCCGACAGACGCGTGAAGATCACGGTTTGAGTGATCTCCGGCAGCGTCAGACACTCTCCGGCGGCCGCCGCCGAGGCCATCGCCGAGGAAACGCCAGACACAATGCCGACCGGAATGCCTGCCTCGTCGAGTGGGCGGGCCAGCTCGGCGAGAACACCATAGAGCGTCGGGTCGCCGGTCTGCAGACGCACCACCGTCTCATAACGCCGGGCGCGCTCAAGCAGCCAGGCGGTGGCCTGATCGAGGTCCATCGACTTGGAATCGGCGATCTCGCAATCGGACCGCGCGTACTCCAACACGGTCTCGGCGACCAGCGATCCGGTATAGAGGATCGCGCCGGCCTCCCCGAGCAGTCGCGCACCGCGAACAGTGATCAGATCAGAGGCGCCCGGTCCGGCGCCGACGAACCAGACCTTACCCATGCAGGGGGCACCGAGAAGGCGCCTCGGGGTCGAAGCGCGATAGCCGAGTGTCTTGCATGGATGGTCGTTCCTTTCGTATCGTGTTGGTGATAACTGCGATCATTCTCATTACCAGCACCGCGCATTGTCAAACTCCATCGCCGCCCAACAAGCAGCGTGCAAGCAAGCCGCGCGATACCGGACAGCGTGGGGACAATGTCGGGACTGACTGAACCATCGCAGGCGCCCGATGTCCTGGTCATCGGTGGCGGTACGGCAGCGCTCTGCGCCGCCATCAGCGCGCGCCGCACTGGCACCTCGGTGGTCCTGCTCGAGCAGGCCCCCGAGGGTCTGCGCGGCGGAAATACACGGCATTCCCGCAATCTCCGTTTCATGCACCGCGGCGAGACGCCGCTCGCAAGCGGCCCCTACCCTGCGCAGGAGATGCAAGCCGATCTCCTGCGCGTCACCGGCGGCTTGGCCGATCAGGCATTGACCGACCTGCTGATCCGAGGCTCGGAGGACATCACGCATTGGCTCGCCGACGCCGGCGTCCGCTTCCAGCCGACGAGCGGCGGTCGCGTGCCGGCGTCGCGCAAGACGGCGTTTCTGCTGGGCGGCGGCAAATCCATGATCAATGCCCTCTACGCAACCGCCGAGCGGCTCGGGGTCGCGATCCACTATGAGGCTGAAGTCACGGAACTCCAGTTGTGCGGTCGGCGACTCACTGACCTTGTCAGCCGCTCGCCGCTCGGCACCACGACCTGGCGCCCCGGCGCGGCCATTGCGTGCTGCGGTGGCGCGCAAGCCAATCGCAATTGGCTCCGCGGCCAATGGGGGGATGCGGCCAATGGCTTTCTCAATCGCGGCACGCCCTTCGCGCAGGGCGAGGTGCTGCTCTCGCTGCTGCATCAGGGTGCGCAGGCCGTTGGAGACGCGAAGGCCGCCTACCTGGTCGCGGTGGACGCGCGCTCACCGCCAGACGACGGCGGCATCGCGACCCGTGTCCGCTGCATGCCGGCCGGTATCGTGGTCGACAGAGCGGGGCGTCGCCGCCACGACGAGGGCGGCGACAGGGCCTCGACACGTTACGCCCTCTGGGGCCAGCGGCTGGCCAGTTACCCGGAACAGCTCGCTTATCTCGTCCTGGACGCACGAGGACTGCGCAGCGCGCCGCCCGCCCTCTACCCGCCCATCCAAGCCGACAGCGTGGAGGCATTGGCGGCAAAACTCGACCTCCCGGCAACGGCACTGCGTACGACCATTGGGGCCTATAACGCGGCGGTCGTGGCGCCAATCGGGAGCAGGAGCGAGGGCGGGGGCGGGGACGCCGACACATCTGCCTGGCGCACGCGCGACCTGGCCCCAGCAAAATCCAGCTGCGCCCTGCCGATCGACCAGCCACCCTTCTCGGCCTACCCGATGCGTCCAGGTCTGACCTTTACCTATCATGGTCTCAAGGTCGACGAAACCACACGGATTCGACGCGTCGACGGCGACAGGATGGAGAACCTGTTCGCCGCCGGAATGATCATGGCGCCCAATATCATCCCGCGCGGCTATGTCTCCGGACTTGCGCTCACCATTGGAATCGTCTTCGGGCGCATCGCCGGCGAGGAGGCGGCGCGTCATGCCCGGCACTGAGGCGGTGCAGGAAGCGCGACGGGTGTTGAATGTCTGCAACGCCTGCGGTTATTGCAACGGCTTCTGCGACGTCTTCGACGCCGCCAAGCGACGGCCGGCGCTCTCGAACGCCGACGTCACGCAGCTCGCGACCCTCTGTCATGGCTGCCGCAACTGCCTCTACGCCTGCCAGTACGCGGCACCGCACGTCTTCGAGGTAAATGTGCCGCGCAGCCTCGCCCGGATGCGTCAGCACGCCTTTGCCGACTACGCCTGGCCACGACCGCTTGCGGCATTGCTCAGACAGTGCCCGACGGCGGCGTTGGCAGTCAGCCTTGGCGCGGTCGCTGCACTCGTTGCACTGCTCTTGACCATGGGTCCGAGCGAGCAGGTGTTCGCCGTGCAGCGCGGGCCCGGCGCCTTTTATGACATGATCCCGTTGGCGGTCATGGTGCTGATCGGCACCCTTCCGCTGGGCTGGGCGGTGCTGGCAATGTCCATCGGTCTGCGCCGGTACTGGCGCGACGCGCGGCCGCGGACGGCGCGCATCTCGACACGCGCCATCGCAATGGCCATCTGGAACCTCGTCTCGATGCGCAATCTCGGCGGCGGCGGCCCCGGTTGCAGCGACCTCGGCGGCCAGTTCTCCCATGCCCGCCGCTGGCTGCATCAGATCATGGTCGCCGGCGTGCTCTCGAGCTTCGCGGCGACGCTGGTCGCAAGTTTCTACCATCACGGCCTGGGCTTGCAGGCGCCCTACCCGGTCACTTCGCTACCGGTCGTGCTCGGCACCCTGGGCGGATTGTCCATGACGCTTGGTATCTCGGGCCTGCTCTGGCTGAAATGGCGGGGCGACCCGACCCCGACGGCACCTGAAGCGCGCGCGGCCGAGGTCGCGCTGCTGCTGTTGCTGCTGGAGGTCGCGGTGACCGGACTCGCGCTGCTGGCCTTCAGAGAGACGGCCGCGATGGGACTGCTGCTCGCCATTCATCTCGGCTGCGTCCTCGCGCTCTTCCTATTGGCGCCTTACAGCAAGTTGGTGCATGCGGGATACCGGTTCTTGGCTCTTGTGATTGATGCGGTCGAGCGCGGCGGCCCATCCAAGCGCTGAGTCGAGTTCTTTCAAACCTCATCCCGGCTGAGCCGGCGCGCCTGCGCTAGCAAGCCGCGCAGCCAACAGCCTTATTCCCGCCATGGCCTCAGCAAACAACACTCGACTCCTCATCCTCGGCGGAACGACCGAGGCCTATTTGCTGGCCGACGCGCTCGTTGCGGATGCCCGAGTGCAGGTCTTCAATTCGTTCGCTGGACGCACGCCGAACCCCAGGCTGCCGGCGGGAGAGACCCGCATCGGCGGATTCGGCGGCGTCGCGGGACTGGCTCGCTATCTGACGGCGACGTGCATCGACGCCGTGGTGGATGCGACCCATCCGTTTGCCTCCCGCATGGGCTGGAACGCGGCGAGCGCCTGCGCGTCCACCGGGACGCCGCTGCTGCGGCTGGAACGCCCGGCCTGGACAGCCGCGCCGGACGACCGCTGGGAATCGGTCGAGGATTGGGAGCAAGCGGTCCGAGCACTGAGCCGACTCGGCGCCAAGCGCGTCTTCTTGGCCGTCGGCCGCCAGGAGGTCGCCCCCTTTGCGGTTCTCCGCGACACCTGGCTGCTCGTCAGGGCCGTCTCGCCGCCCGACCCGATGCCGGCATTCGCCCGCGCCGAACTCTTGCTCGCTCGCGGTCCCTTCGATCTGCCCAGCGAACGCGCCTTGCTCGGGACCTATGCCATCGACTGCGATCGTCTGCAAGAACAGCGGCGGCGACGCCACCGGCGCCAAGCTCGTGGCGGCGCGCGAACTCGGCGTTCCCGTTGTCATGCGGAAGCGGCCGAGGCGACCTGTCGTCGACAGTGCTCCGACAGTCGAAGCCGCCCTGGACTGGATCAGAGGGCTCCGCGACTGCTTCCAGTGCCCGCCTGAGTCCCGGCCTGCCGGTCCGAACTGAGACCCTCGGCCGTCGTCGTGCTATGCGGGTACCAGCGCGGCGTATAGACCCAAGCCCCGCCGGCCAGTCGCGGAAACTGACGCGTCAATGACGAGCCCAGGATGACGACGGTGCGCATGTCCACCTGTTCCGGCCGCACCTCGTCCAGGGTCGTCGCCAACACGCACTCGGCCGGGCGGCCGACATCACGCCCGAGGACGACCGGTGTATTACCGGCTCGATGCCGGCGAAGCAGCTCCAATGCCTCGCCGAGCTGCCAGGGGCGCGCCTTGGAGCTGGGGTTGTAGAGCGCGATCACCAGGTCGGCCCGGGCCGCAAGCTCGAGTCGGCGCCGGACCAGAGACCAGGGCTTGAGGTTGTCGGACAGCGAGATGGTGCAGAAGTCGTGCCCCAGGGGCGCCCCAACCCGCGCGGCCGCCAGCTGCGCCGCGGAGATGCCCGGCAGAATGGCCAGGTCGACCTGATGCCAGGCCGGGTCCTTCGCCTGCTCAAGCGCCTCGACCACGGCGGTCGCCATCGCGAAGATGCCTGGATCGCCAGAGGACACCACGACGACTTGGCGCCCCTGCGCCGCCAGCTCGAAGGCGAGTCTGGCGCGGTCCATCTCGCAGCGATTGTCGGAGTCGAGCGTGCGCTGATCCGCGCGGAAGGGTCCGGCCATGTTGACGTAGGTCGTATAGCCGACGATATCCTGCGCCCGATCCAGCTCGGCGCGCACGGCCGGCGCCATCAGCTCGGCGCATCCAGGCCCGAGGCCGACCACGGCAACGCGGCCCCGGCTACCGCCTGCCGGTGCACCCGAGCCCGGCAAGCCGATGGCCGCAAGCAGCGACGACACCCGGCTCGCGAGTACCTCCGCGCCGCGTCCGACGCCAAGGACCGGGATCACGGAGCAGCCCCGCGTCAAGGCGATGACGGGCACGACCTCAGACGGCGCCAAGCGGGCGACCTCAGCAGACGCCAGCCCCAGGACCAAGGGCTCCAGCTCGCCGACAAAGACGCAGGGTCGGCCGCTGCGCTGAAGGTCGAGCAGGACCTGCCCGAGCCGATCCTCCGCAACGCTCTCCAGGGCAGAACCCTGGATACCATCGCGAATGCGCTCGGCCGCCGCGCGGTTGGCCGGGTCCGCCAGAAGGAGCAAGGGCCCGTTGTGGACCGACTCCGTCATCAGCCCCGCCACCGCTCGCCGGGAATGAGCACCATTGAGAAGTACGGCACCTCCTCGGGCGCGACCTCTGCCAGCGGCCGAATGCGCTCGCCTTCCATGGTCGCGCGCTCGATGTAGAGCGCCCGGTCGCCGAGCCCGAGGTCGGAGATGACGCGGCGGACCTTGTCGAAGTTGCTGCCCAGCTTCATGATGGCCGCCGCCTCGACGCCGAACAGCATCTCCCGCAAGGTCGCTTCGGGCAGTGTCCCGGCCAAGACCTGCAGACGCTGGTCTCGGTAGACCAATGGCGTGCGCAGCACCGATGCACTGGCAACGACAGAACAGACGCCTGGGACTACCTCGGTCTCGAAACGGTCGGCCAGACGGTCATGCAGGTACATGAAAGAACCGTAGAAGAAGGGATCGCCCTCGCAGAGCGCGGCAACATCGCGGCCGGCGCTCAGGTGCGCCGCGACCAGCTCCGCCGCCTCGTCATAGAAGGCGCGCATCACGCCCTCGTAGTCGTAGGGCGGCTCCGGCTTCTTGCCGGTGACGGGATAGATCAAAGGCAAGCGGATCTGGTCCGAGCGCAGGTGCGGCATCACGCTGGTGAGCGCATTGCCCTTTTTCGCCTTGCCGAGATAGTAGGCGACCACCGGCGCCTCGCGCAGATAGCGCAGCGCCTTCAGTGTAATCAACTCCGGATCGCCCGGGCCAACGCCCAGACCAAGCAAACGCCCTTCAGCCATGACGCTCAGGAGGGCTCACGGCCGAGCGCATTCACGGCGGCCACGGCCATGGCGCTGCCGCCACGGCGCCCGCGCAGCGTGACGAAAGGCACGCCCCGGCTGTCCTCGGCGAGCGCGTCCTTGGACTCGGCAGCGCCGACGAAGCCAACTGGAAAGCCGAGGATGAGCGCTGGTCTGGGCGCCCCCTCGTCGAGCATCTCCAGCAGGCGAAACAGGGCGGTCGGTGCATTGCCCACGACCACGACCGCCCCCTCCAGCCGCGGTCGCCAAAGCTCCATCGCCGCGGCGCTGCGCGTGTTGCCGATCGCCTTCGCCAGCGCCGGCACGCTCGGATCATGCAGGGTACAGATGACCTCGTTGGCCGCGGGCAAGCGTGCCCGTGTGATGCCCTCGGAGACCATGCGGCTGTCGCACAGGATAGGTGCGCCTGCCTCCATGGCGGCGCGACCGGACTGCCCCGCGCCCTCCGAGAATCGCAGATCCTCGATCACCTCGGGCATACCGCAGGCGTGGATCACGCGCACGGCCAATGCCTTCAGATCCTCCGGTATGCGCTCCAGATCCGCCTCCGCACGAATGATGGCGAAGGATTGACGGTAGATGTCATGCGCATCACGAATGTAGTCGATCATGGACTGTCTCTGTCACACGGCAGCATCGAATCGCACGTGTCAGCAAGCTAACCGCGTCGAGGGTGTGGCCGGAACGCTGGAAAAAGGAGGAGGGGTTCGCCGCAACAAGCAGCTCAGTATAATCCCTTATCAATTCATTCAACCACCGCGTTACCCTGCCTTCGGCCTGTGCGCCGGGCGAGGGGTCGCCACGACCAAGACAACACAGCGACTTGATCCTTCCCGCGCCCAAGCTGTTCACCGATGCCGTCCGCCGGCCATCGCCGCTGCGAATTCCGGCCCTCAGCGCCACAACCTCGGTCTCCTCGCGCTTGCTCGAATGCTAGCCTGGCTGACGATCGTCGGGATCGGCGAAGACGGACTCGATGCGCTCGGCCGACCCGCGCGCGACGCCATCGTTGAAGCCCATGTGCTCTTCGGCGGGGCGCGTCACCTAGCGATGGTGCCCGAGCGCATCGGCCAAGCGCGGCACGCCTGGCCCAGCCCCTTCAAGGCCGCCTACGAGCAGCTGCTGGCACATCGCGGGAGTCCGGTCTGCGTGCTCGCCAGTGGCGATCCGATGCTGTTCGGTATCGGCGGCAGCCTCGCCAAGCGCCTGCCCGCGGCGGAGATGCGTATTCTCCCGGCGCCCTCATCGGTCTCACTGGCGGCCGCGCGCTTGGGCTGGCCGCTGCAGGATCTCCGGGTGATTCCGTCGCACGGGCGACCGCTCGAGCGCGTCTCTCTCCATCTCGCGCCCGGCGCGCGGCTGCTGGTGCTTTCTGCGGATGGCGACACGCCGCAACAGCTCGCCGAGTTGCTCGTCACACGCGGCTACGGCGACAGTGAACTGACCCTGTTCGAGCGGCTCGGCGGCGCCGCCGAGCATCGGCAGCGCGCGACCGCCCGCACATGGACCGCTCGCGACTGCGCCGCGCTCAACCTGGTCGCGATCGACTGCCGCCCGAGCCCGGGTACGCGCCCGCTCTCCCGCCGCGGTGCCTTACCGGACGATGCCTTCGAGCACGACGGTCAGCTCACCAAGCGCGATCTGCGCGCCGCCACGCTCGCGCGACTCGCACCCTTGCCCGGTGAGCTGCTGTGGGACGTCGGCGCCGGCAGCGGATCGATCGGGATCGAGTGGATGCGTGCCGACGACGGCTGTCGCGCCATCGCCATTGAGCCGAACGCGGAGCGACGCGCGTTCATCGAGCGCAACCGGGCGACTCTCGGTGTACCGGATCTGAAACTGATCGCCGGGCCGGCGCCGGCTGCTCTGCAGGGTCTCGAGCAGCCGGACGCGATCTTCATCGGCGGTGGTCTCACCATCGAAGGCGTGCCCGAGCACTGCTGGCAAGCCCTCAAGCCCGGAGGCCGCATGGTCGCCAATGCCGTCACCCTCCAGAGCGAAGCACTGCTGGTCGCGTTGCGCGCGCGTATCGGCGGCGAGCTGACCCGGCTGTCCGTTGCACAGGCGAGCCCCCTCGGTCGTTTCGACGGCTGGCGCACTGCCATGCCAGTGACTATCCTGACCGCCATCAAGCCCGCCGGCTCCCAGTAACGCGTGACGGTGGCTGGAACCGGAAGTGACCGCCAAGTGGAACACGCCGACAGCTTTGTGCGCGGCCGTTTCGGCTCTCTAGCAGTGTCTCCCGAGAATAGGACCCAGAGCTGCTGCAGCCGTCGACAGTCATCGCCTACAAGCGCTGATCGGTCAGGAACAAGGCCGCCGCCGCCTCGGGTGCCGAGGGAAAATAGAGATGTAGATAGCTCGCCCGGAGCGAGCCATGCCGGTAGAAGGGTTCACCGGACCGTTCATCGCGCTGACGAATACCGAATCCGGCCGGCTCGATCGTTGTCTGCATCGTCGAGTGGTGAAAGCTGTGCCCCCGCAGCCGCCCGCTTGGGAGGTCCAGCGCCTGCATCCCGAGCCCTGCCAGACGCTGCTGCATGCGTCCCGTGCCGGGCAAGAGCCCAAGCAGCGAGGTCTCCTGTCCAGTCTTGTCTTGCAGCCGATCGAGCAGGTACAGCATCCCCCCGCACTCCGCGTAGATCGGCCGTCCGGCGTCGGCATGGGCGCAGAGCGCACGCTTGATACCGAGGTTGACGCTCAGCTGATCGAGGTGCAGCTCGGGATAGCCGCCGGGCAGGTAGATGGCATCGGCTTCGACCTCTGTATCCCGCAGAGGAGAGAAGAAGTCGAGCCGTGCGCCCATCGCCGTCAGCAATCGGAGATTATCCGCGTACAGGAACGAGAAGGCAGCGTCCCTGGCGACAGCGATCCGCCGCCCGGCGAGCATCTGCATCGGTTTCGCCGGCGCTGCTGACGATCGAAAGGCAACCGGTTCGGGCAGCTCGGCAAGCGCGGTATTGGCGATGGCGTCGGCGGCAGCATCGAGACGCTGGTCGAGATCCGCAACCTCGGCGGCCTGCACCAAGCCAAGATGCCGACTCGGCAGTGCCGCTTGCGCCAGTCGCGGCAGTCCGCCCAAATAGGGCACCCGCGCGGGAAGCCCGGCACTGATCATCTCGGCGTGACGCTCGCTCGCGACCTGGTTCGCCAGCACCCCCGCGAAGCGCAGCCCAGGCCGATAGGTGGCCAAGCCAAGCGCGAGGGCGCCGAAGGTCTGGCCCATTCCTCGCGCATCGATGAGTGCGGCGATCGGCACATCGAAGGTGTCTGCCAGGTCGGCGCCAGACGGCGTGCCGTCGAACAGGCCCATGGCGCCCTCGATCAGGATGAGGTCGGCTTCGCCCGCCGCCTGGTAGAGCTTGCGCCGACACTCGGCCTCGCCGACCATCCAGAGATCGAGCGGCTCCACCTCATTGCCGCAGGCGCGGCCTAGGATCATCGGATCGAGAAAATCCGGACCGGTCTTGAACACCCGTACGCGAAGACCTTGCCGGTGGTGATGGCGCGCCAATGCGGCCACCAAGGTCGTCTTGCCCTGTCCGGACGAGCAGGCGGTTAGAAAGAGCGCTGGACAATGCCGCGTGGCCAAGGAATTCATTGATTGCCCTGAATCTAAGAACGAAGACAATGAGACTGGCCATCGGCGTCGGCTGCCAACGGGGGATCACGCGTGAAACGCTTGAGACCGCCATTGCGCTTGCACTCGCTCATCTGCCGCAGCAAAGCATCAAGGTCGCCGTCCTGGCGACCCAGGAACGCAAGGCGCTCGAGCCCGCGGTGCGCGCCGTGGCGGAGGCACATGGCTGGCGGCTGAAGGCCTTCCCATCGGAGACCCTCGCGGCGGTCGAGGTCCCGCATCCGTCGAACCGGCCCGCGCTGGCGCTTGGCACCGCCAGCGTCGCGGAGGCTGCCGCGATGCTCGCGGCAGGCAGTCACGAACTGCTGGTCGTCAAGCAACGTTTCCTCGGCGCCGACGGCAAGGCCGCGACCGTTGCCATCGCCCGCTTGTCGACCAGTGGTCCGGGTTAGGGCGATATCTGTCAATTGCCTACTGTTCCCTTGCCGCCGAGTCGCATTCCCAGGGCAACAGGTAGGGCTCGCCGTCGTGCTCACCGCCAACCGCTCGAATGCCGTAGACCTCGCGCAGATTCGCCAGGCTCAGGACCTCGCCCGGCGCGCCCTGTGCAACCGAGCGTCCCCGTTGCATCAACAGCAGTCGGTCGCAGAATCGGCTCGCCAATGTCAGATCGTGCAGCACGAGAACCAGGCTGCCGCCGGCGCGGCAGTGCTCCCGCAACAGGGCCATGACCTGAAGCTGGTGCCTGGGATCCAATGCCGCAACCGGCTCGTCGGCCAGGATGAGCGGCGCGCCCACCGCAAGCACCCGTGCCAGCCGTGCCCGCGCGCGCTCGCCGCCAGAGAGGTCGGTGGCGCGGCGCTTGGCTAAGTGCAGGACGTCCGTCGCCTCGAGCGCTGCCTCCACGGCCGCGGAATCCTCGGCCGTCGTCGAGTATCCCTGACGCCACCAGCTGCCACGGTAAGGGTGGCGACCAAGCGCGACCAAGTCCTGGACCGAGATCGGCCATTGCACGCGGTCGTCCTGGCTGAGGTAGGCGACACGGCGTGCCCGCCGCCGGGCGGACTGCGCGCCCAGGTCGACACCCTGATAGCGAATGCGCCCCTGGTAGGACAGCAGCTGGGCGATGGCCTTAACGATGGTGCTCTTGCCGGCCCCGTTCGGACCGACCAGGCCGAACAGCTCGCCGGCCCCGACCTCGAATGACAGCGAGGAGATCAGCCGCTTACCGCCGATGCTAACCGCTAGCCCTTCGATCTCGAGCAGGCTCACAGCATGTCCCTGCGCGAGCGCAGTACCAGCGCCAAAAAGAATGGCGATCCTACCAAGGCAGTGACAACGCCCAGCATCAGCTCGCGTGGCGTGCCGATGAGTCTGATGGCGATGTCTGCGCCCAGCACCAGCACGGCGCCGCCGATTGCGCTTGGCATGAGCAGGCGACCGGGGCGATAGCCGACGAAACGACGCAGCATGTGAGGCACCACGAGCCCAACGAACCCGATGGCCCCGCTGACCGCGACCGTCGCGCCGACGCTGAGGGCGGAGCCGACGATCACGAGCCCCCGCAGTCGGCCCAGATCCAGCCCGAGACTACTCGCCTCCGCCTCGCCGAGCGCCAGCAGATCCAGCCGCGGTGCGCAGGACAGCAGCAGGCCCAGGCCCAGGAGGACAAAGGGGAGACTCAACCAGACGTCCGCGAAGCTCCGATCGCTGATCGAGCCGAGCAGCCAAAGCACGATGTCCTGTACATCGCCCGGATTGGGCGCCAAATTCAGGGCAAGCGAGGTCATCGCACTCGCCAGCGACGACAGCGCGACCCCGGCCAGGATGAGTGTGAGATTGCTCGAGCCCGCCCGCGTCAACAGATAGAGCACCAGAGTCGCCAGCAGGGCGAACAGCATCGCTGCCGCCGGCAGCAGCCAGAGACTCAGGCTGGTGATTCCGAAATAGAGGGTAAGCACGGCGCCAAGCCCGGCGCTGGACGAGATGCCGAGCAGCCCCGGCTCGGCGAGCGGGTTGCGCAGCAGACCCTGCAAGGCAGCGCCCGACGCCCCGAGCGACGCACCGACCAGCCAAGCCAAGAGCACGCGCGGCAGGCGAATTTGCTGGACGATCATTCGATGCTCTTCCGCACCTGTCCCGAGCAGACCGCCGATGACCTCGTCGAGGGAGAGCGGCGCCTCACCAATGGACAACGAGGCAAGACTCAAGCCCATGAGCACGACTAAGAGGGGCAGACTGACGTTCAGCGCCATCGCGCCCCGTGACGGGATCAGTGTCATTGCATCGCCGGCCGGAAACGCGCGCTCAGTGCCTCTGCGGCTGCGACATGCCCGCGCGGGGATGCATCGCGCGGTCGATTCGATAAGCGATCTCCTCCGCCGCACGCACCAGCTCCAGTCCGCCGCAGCCCCAATACTCGGACGGCACGCGAACGCTCGGCGTGTCTGTCAGCAGCGACTGGAACAACGCATGCCTTCCGTATGCGGATCGGGCTGGTGACTGGCCGTCGTCGAAATAGCCGAGCAGGAACAGGTCGGGCGGCTCGATCACCAGCCGCTCCAACGGGAAGCGGCCCCAGCCAGAAATGCCCTGCTCCGCGGCGAGGTTGCGCAGACCGATTCGCGACAAGACGTCGTCGACATAGGTGCCGGAGCCCGCCGTGCCGCCATTCGGTCTCAAATAGAGCACCCGATAGGGCCGATGACGCTTGGCCAAGGCCCTCATCCGGCGCTCGGCCTCCGCGATGCGCAACTCGCCCTCGGCTGCTCGACCGATCTGGGCCGAAATCGTGCGCACTGAGGCCAGCGTGTCTTGCCAGGTCCGCGGGTAAGGCAGCGCGATGAGCCGCGTACGCCGCTCTGCCAGGAGATCGGCATGTCGCCTTGCCGTCCAGCCGCTGTAGACGAGCGCAACGTCCGGCTTCAGGTAGAGCAGATCCTCGACACCGCCGCGGTTGGGCAGGTACGCACGCGCCGTCTCTGCAATAGGCGACACCCGCGGATTCTGGCTTTGCCGAGATACCGACAGAATCTGCTCTGGTGCGGCAACGCTCAGCAACAGCAAATCCGAACAGAGATCCGTTGACACGACGGTGGGCAGCGCCGGGGCGGGGACCGGAGGCGATGCTGGACCCGAAGCTGAGGCCGGGGCTGGCGAGGCCGCGACCGGCCAGACTGGCACCCCGAGCGCAAGCAGCCAAACCGCCGCAAGGAGCCTCGGGTGCGGCACGCGAGCCTGAGTCGAAAGCAGTCGACGCAAGATCAAGTTCGGCCGGGGCAGCAGCGATGCGCGCAAGGCTCAGACATCCAATGGCGTGCCGAGCCTGGACAGCTCCAGCACATGCCCTGCCATGACCGCGTAGCTCTGATCACAGCAAGGCCCCAAACGCCGCGTGAGTGCGCCGAGGCGATCGCGAAACTGGCGTCCGAGCGGATAGGCCGGGATGACGCCCCAGCCGGTTTCCTCTGCGACCAGGATCACGAGCGCCGGCGAGCCGGTCAGCGCGCCCAATAGTCGATCAACCCTGTCCTGCCAGGCAGACTCCTCCAGCTCGAGCAGATTAGCGACCCAGGTGCCGAGCGAGTCCACCAAGAGACATCGGTCGGGGTCCGAATACATCTCGATCGCGGACTCCAGCTCCGCGGGAACACAAAGGGTTTCCCATTCCGTTGGGCGCCGGGTCCGGTGAGCCTGGATGCGTGCGCTCCAATCGGCGTCCTGCGGATCTTCCCGGGCGGTCGCGACATAGAGGACGGAGCGAGCGCACTGCAAGGCCAAACGCTCCGCCCATTCACTCTTGCCACTGCGCGCCGGGCCGGTGACTAGGATGGCGGCGGGTGCGGACGCTTGGCTGTGCTGCGTGCGAACCATGCTAGGGGTCGTATCCAAGCACCGGAGCCAGCCAGCGCTCGGCCTCGTCGAGCGTCATCCCCTTGCGCGCGGCATAGTCCTCGACCTGGTCCTTCTGCACCTTACCGGTGCCGAAGTAGCGTGACTCCGGATGCGAGAAGTACCAGCCGGACACGGCCGCGGTCGGCAGCATGGCAAAGTTCTCGGTCAGGGTCAGACCGATGCGACGGTCCGGCTCCAGCAGCCGCCAAAGCGTTCCCTTCTCGGTATGGTCCGGACAGGCCGCGTAGCCCGGAGCGGGCCGGATGCCGTCGTACTTCTCGGCGATTAGCGCATCGTTGCCCAAGGACTCGTCCGGTGCGTAGCCCCAGTAACCGATGCGCGTCAACTGATGCAGGCGCTCGGCGAAGGCCTCGGCCAAGCGGTCGGCCAGCGCCTTGAGCATGATCGAGCTGTAGTCGTCGTGATCGGCCTCGAACCGGGCGATGTGCTCATCGATCCCGACGCCGGCGGTCACGGCGAAGGCGCCGAGATAATCGCGCCGCCCGGACGCGGTCGGTGCGAGATAGTCGCTCAAACAGAGGTTGGGCTGATTGCGCGCCGCGCTGCGCAACATCTGCTGGCGCAGGTTGTGGAGCCTGGCGACGACATCGCTGCGCGACTCGTCGGCAAAGAGCGCGATGTCGTCGTCCCCGATCGCATTGGCGGGGAAGAAGCCGAAGACGCAGCGCGCGATCAGCCAGCGCTCGGCCACCAGCTTGTCCAGGAACGCCCTGGCATCCTTGAAGAGTTCGCGGGCCTCCTTGCCGACGATCTCGTCATCGAGGATGGCGGGGTATCGGCCCGCCAGCTCCCAGGCGTTGAAGAAGGGCGACCAGTCGATGTAGTCGACCAGATCGGTGAGCGGGAAGTCGTCGATGACGGCGATGACCGAATCGCCGTCGCGTTCGATGCCGATGTCGAACGCCGTTGGGAAGGCGAAATCAGGCGCGAGGATGGCGGGCTTCGGCGGCTGGTAGAGGTCCCAGTCGATCTGGACACGGTTGGCCCGCGCGTCAAGAATTGGCATCGACTTGCGGGTTGCCCCTTTGTTCTCGCGCGCGATGCGGACCTGTTCGTATTCCGTGCGAATCGAGTCGATGTAGGCCCCGCGCTGCTCCTGGCTCAGCAGCTGGGAGGCCACCCCGACCGCGCGCGAGGCGTCCGGCACATAGATCACCGGCGCCTCGCGCTGCGGGGCGATCTTGATCGCGGTATGCAGCTTGGAAGTGGTCGCGCCGCCGATCAGCAGCGGCAGCTCCATGCCCTGGCGCAGCAACTCCTTGGCGACATGCACCATCTCATCGAGCGACGGGGTGATGAGGCCCGACAGACCGATGATGTCAACCTGCTCCTCGCGGGCGCGCTGCAGAATGGTCTCGGACGGCACCATGACGCCGAGGTCGATGACCTCGTAGTTGTTGCACTGCAGGACCACGCCGACGATGTTCTTGCCGATGTCGTGCACGTCGCCCTTGACCGTGGCCATCAGGATGCGCCCGTTGTTCTGCGATTCGTCGCCGGAGGCGGCCTTTTCCGCCTCCAGGAACGGAAACAGATAGGCGACGGCCTTCTTCATCACGCGCGCCGACTTGACCACCTGCGGCAGGAACATCTTACCGGCACCGAACAGATCGCCGACATGGTTCATGCCGGCCATCAGGGGTCCTTCGATCACCAGCAGCGGACGGCCCAGGGCGAGGCGCGCCTCCTCGGTGTCGGCATCGATATGGTCGGTAATGCCCTTGACCAACGCGTGCTTGAGCCGTTCCTCGACCGGCCAGCTGCGCCATTCCTGGTCTTCCGCCCGCGCGCCGCCCGCGTCCGATCCGTCACCCTGATATTTGGGCGCGAGGTCGAGCAGACGCTCGGTGGCGTCGTCGCGGCGGTTTTGGATGACGTCCTCGACCGCCTCGCGCAGTTCCTCGGGCAGATCGTCGTAGATGGCGAGCTGACCGGCGTTGACGATACCCATGTCCATGCCGGCCTTGATGGCATGGTAGAGGAACACGGCGTGGATCGCCTCGCGCACCGGGTTGTTGCCGCGAAACGAGAAGGAGACATTGGAGACGCCGCCCGAGATCTTGGCGTGCGGCAGCGTGCGTTTGATCTCGCGCACCGCCTCGATGAAGTCGACAGCGTAATTATTGTGCTCGTCGATGCCGGTGGCGACCGCGAAGATGTTTGGGTCGAAGATGATGTCTTCGGGCGGGAAGCCGACCTGCTCGGTCAGTATCCGGTAGGCGCGGGTACAGATCTCGACCTTGCGCGCCTGGGTATCGGCCTGGCCGACCTCGTCGAAGGCCATCACGATCACCGCCGCCCCATAGCGCCTGCACAGCCGCGCCTGCTCCAGGAAGCTGGCCTCGCCTTCCTTGAGCGAGATGGAATTGACGATCGACTTGCCCTGCACGCACTTCAGCCCGGTCTCGATCACCTCCCACTTGGAGGAGTCGATCATCACCGGCACGCGGGCGATATCTGGCTCGGCGGAGGTCAGATTGAGGAAGCGACGCATGGCCGCAATGGCATCCAGCAGCCCCTCATCCATGTTGACGTCGATTACCTGGGCGCCGTTCTCGACCTGCTCCAGGGCGACGCTCAGAGCCGTTTCGTAGTCATCCTCCTTGATCAGCCGCTTGAAGCGCGCCGAGCCGGTGACGTTGGTCCGCTCGCCGACGTTGATGAACAACGACTCGGCGTCGATGTTGAGCGGCTCCAATCCGGACAGCCGACAGGCCGGTGCGATGGTCGGCACCTCGCGCGGGGCAATTCCAGCGACCGCCTCGGCGATGGCGCGGATGTGGTCGGGCGTGGTGCCGCAGCAGCCACCGACGATATTGAGAAAGCCAGAGCGCGCCCACTCGGCGACCTGCTCGGCCATGTCGTCAGGCCCTAGGTCGTAGCCGCCAAGCTCATTGGGTAGACCAGCGTTGGGATGGGCCGAGACATAAGACTCGGCGATACGCGAGAGCTCTTCGACATAGGGGCGCAGCTCGGCCGGGCCGAGGGCGCAGTTCAGACCGATGCTCAGCGGTTCGGCGTGACGCAGCGAGTTGTAGAAGGCCTCGTTGGTCTGGCCGGTGAGGGTGCGCCCGGACTGGTCGGTAATGGTGCCCGAGAGCATGATCGGGCGCTCGATGCCGTCTTCGTCGAACACCTGCTTGACGGCGAAGATGGCCGCCTTGGCGTTGAGGGTATCGAAAATGGTCTCGATCAGGATGATGTCGGCGCCGCCTTCGATCAGCCCGCGCGTGGACTCGGCATAGGCCGCCACCAGGGTGTCGAAGTCGACGTTGCGCTTGCCGGGGTCGTTGACGTCCGGCGAGATCGACGCGGTACGGTTGGTCGGGCCGAGCACGCCGGCAACGAAGCGTGGCTTGTCGTCGGTGGACAGGGCATCCGCCGCCTCGCGCGCGACACGCGCCGCCGCGACGTTGATCTCGCGGGCCAGCTCCTGCATGCCGTAGTCGGCCATGGCGACGCGGGTCGCGTTGAAGCTGTTGGTTTCGATGATATCGGCGCCGGCCTCAAGATAGGCGCGATGAATGCCGCCGATCAGGTCCGGCTGGGTCAGCACCAGCAGATCATTGTTGCCCTTCAGGTCGCTCGGCCAGTCCGCGAATCGCTCGCCGCGATAATCGGCCTCGGTCAGGCCGTGGCGCTGGATCATGGTGCCCATGGCACCGTCGAGGATCAGGATGGAGCGTGCGAGACGCGCGCGGAGGAGGGAGACTGAATCAGACATGGGTACTCGCGGATGTTGGGGCTGGACGCCGTGCCACGGTCGGCCCGCGAAGGGCCGACCGGCGCAACGTCAAGGTCATCGACCGAGATGTGGTTGCGAGAGAGCACTCAAAGATCTCGGCCGGGGCGTGCAGCAGCGCCGCGTTCTCTGGGCGTTGCGACGCGCCACGACACTCAGCGCTTTGTTCGGACCTGGCGATAGGGCTCGACCTGCTCCTGCCCGTCCCAGATCTTGGGCTGCTCCAACCACTTCTGTATGAATGCCCATGATGCCTGATAACCGTCGTGCGGCAAACGGCAGTTGGTGCAATCCTTACGCCGGTTACCGTGTTTGTCGGTGTAGAGTTCATAGGGGCCGGGACAAGCGTAGGCAATCAGCGGGCAGTAGCAGAACAGACAGTTGAATTCGCGCTTCACGCCCGCGTGGCAGGGATAAAACGGACAGGCCTCGTTGGTGAAGCCCTTGAATGCCTGGTTGTCGGTCGCGTCTTTGGGCTGCATCATCGATTCCGGGCGTCGTCTATACTGGGGCACCAAGATTCCGTTGGCATGCAAGGTGTCGACATGAGCCTGGCCGAAAAAATTCCTCAGATCGATCCGGATGAGTATCTAACTGCGGAGCAATCGAGCGATATCCGCCACGAGTATGTCGCGGGCCAGCTCTTCGCAATGGCCGGCGCGGGAGAGACGCACAACCGTATCAGCCTCAACCTGGCTTTTCACTTGCGAGCGGCCGCGCGCGGCACACCCTGTGGCGTCTTCATCAGCGACATGAAGGTGAAGGTCGAAAAGCACGATGCCTTCTACTATCCGGACGTGCTCCTGACCTGTGACCGTGACGACAGCGCCTCGCTCTACAAGCAGTCGCCTTGCTTGATCGCGGAGGTGCTCTCACCCTCGACCGAGATCATCGACCGGCGCGAGAAGCTCATCGCCTACCGCACGCTCAGCTCGCTGCGCTATTACCTGCTGATCAGCCAAGAACGGCGCCAAGCCGAGGTCTACAGCCTGGACGCGAACGGATCCTGGCGACACCAGGTCTTCGAGCAGGACGGCGAGATCCAGATCCGATGCGGCGATCTGGACATCGCCTTCTCCCTCGCGGACGTCTACGAGGATGTTGAACTCGCGCGCTGAGGCGATTTAAGCGATTGCTGGAAAATCTCCTATCAGCTGACCCGCTCACCCTGGGCTCAGCGCGCCAGCGCCAGCAATGCATCCAGATCCAGGCACGCCTCGCAGTGGTCGGCCAGCGCGTTGAGCGCGTCCTCGATCCGGGCCTCGAAGTCGATCCGCGCGGCCTGTCCGCCGACCCGTTCGAGCCAGTGGCCGCGGAACGCATCGCCGCCGAAGATGCCGTGCACATAGCCGCCCATGACGCGGCCGTCGGCGCTGATCGCGCCCTCGGCGCGCACCGCGCCCTGGCCGTCGTCGAGTTCGAGCCAGGGACGCTCGAGTCCGGCCCCGGACGTACGCCCCATGTGCATTTCGTAACCGGTCAGTCTGCAGCCGCTGCGCCGCTCAACGCCGTCGATCTCGATCAGGCGCTTGTCGCCGCCGATCTCGGTGTCGATGTCGAGCAGTCCCAATCCGGGGGTCTCACCGGGCGCGCCCTCGATTCCCGCGGGGTCTCGCACCACGCGCCCGAGCATCTGATAGCCCGCGCACAGGCCCACAACCCGACCGCCACGGCGGACATGGGCGATGATGTCGATGTCCCAGCCCTCGCGGCGCAGGCAATCGAGATCGGCCCGAGTGGCCTTGGAGCCGGGCAGGATGACGACGTCGGTCTCGGCCGGGATCGCTTCGCCGGGTTGAATCCAGCGCATGTTGACGCTCGGTTCGGCGGCCAGCGGGTCCATATCGTCGAAGTTGGCCACCCGCGACAGCCGCGGAATGGCGACGTTGAGCACGCCGCCGCTCGTCTCTGCCGGCCGCTCGAGTGCCAGCGAGTCCTCCGCAGGCAGCCGGCCGGCACCCTCGAACCAGCGCAACACGCCAAGAAAGGGCCAGCCCGTGTGTTCGGTGATGGTCTCGCAGGCCGGCTCGAACAACGAGAAGTCGCCGCGGAACTTGTTGACGAGGTAGCCAACCACGCGCTCGCGGTCGGCCTGATCGAGCAGCAACCAGGTACCCACCAGCGAGGCCATGGTGCCGCCCTTGTCGAGATCGCCGAGCACGACCACCGGCACGTCGGCGCGCTCGGCGAAGTGCATGTTGGTGATGTCGCAATGGCGCAGATAGATCTCGGCGCCGCTGCCGGCACCCTCGACCAGGACCAGGTCCGCCTCGGCGCAGGTGCGCTCAAAGCTGTCGAGAATGGCCGGCATCATGCCTTGACGCATCTGGTGATAGACCCGCGCCGGACAGTTGCCAAGCGCGCGCCCGCGCAGCACCACCTGGGAGCCGACATTCGTCTGCGGTTTGAGCAGCACCGGGTTCATGTGGATCGAGGGTGCGACCCCGCAAGCGCGTGCCTGCAGGGCCTGGGCGCGGCCGATCTCGCCGCGCGGCTGTTCCCCGTCGGCTCCGGGCGGTGCATCGCTGTCCGCGGTGACCGCCGCGTTGTTGCTCATGTTCTGCGCCTTGAACGGTCGCACCGCGAGCCCGCGTCGGCTGTAGGCGCGGCAGAGGCCGGCAACCAGCAGGCTCTTGCCGACATCGGACGCCGTCCCCTGGATCATCAGGGTGCGTGCACGGCGCGGCCCATGATCACGGAGCGGCGGAAGGTCGATCTTTGGGGCGAGGTCAGGCATAGAAAGCGACGATTTCGTTTCTCGCGCAAAAAACCACGCCCCGACAGCCGGGGCGTTGGCAATTGCCTAAGGACCACCCCGCGGTTGCGCGGGGCGCAGGTAGATGTGGCGCGGGGTGTCAGGCCTCTTCGGCCACGGCGGCCGGTTGCTTTCTGGTCGGCAGATCGGGCATCGCCACCTTTGGAGGCTGCGCGACCTTAGCGCCGCCGCAGCCGCCCGGCTGACACTTTGGCGAGGCCTCGCCGCCGGGCGAAAACTCGTCCATCTGCTGATTACCGCCGCCGCAGGCCTTGGGCACGGCGGCCGCGACGCCCAGCGCAGGCCGCTTCGCCGCGGGCGCCTTCTTCCAGGCATTGTGATCCGGCTCGACGATCTTGCCCTTACTCTTGTCGTAGTCGAATCTGATGAGCTTCTTGAACAGCGGACCCCAGTAGTTCTGCTTGCCCAGCTGATAGAAACGGCGCTCCATGGCGCTCTTCAGGAATGCCTTGATACAGCCGAGCAGATAACGGCGGCGGAAGGGATCCTTGACCCAGGGGTACTGGAAGAACATCCGCTTCATGTAGAAGCGCCGATAGTTGGCCATGACCCCGTCGAGCAGCTCGGCGCGGTCGATGTTGTCGGGCTTCATGATCGGCGAGACGAAGTTGTACTTCGAGTAGTCGAACACCTCTACCTTGTCGCCCATCTCGGCGAACATATCGGAGAAGGGCCAGGGGGTGTACATCGACCAGTTGGCCATATCGGCGCCCCAGTCCATGACCATCCGATAGGTCTCCTCCAGGGTTTCGCGGGTCTCGTTCTCAAGACCGACGATGAACTGCGCCTCGGTGACGATGCCGTTCTGCTGCAGCAGCTGGATGGCACGCTTGTTCTGCTCGATCGTGGTTTCCTTGACGAAGCGATCCAGATTGAGCTGAGCGGCGGCCTCGGTGCCGAGCGAGATGTGCACCAGCCCGGCCTTGCGATAGAAGGGCAGCAGGTCCTCGTCGCGCATCACGTCCGTTACGCGGGTATTGATGCCCCAATGAATGCCGAGGTCACGGTCGATGAGTTCCTGGCAGAACTCGACGAACTTGGCCTTGTTAATCTGCGGCTCTTCGTCGGCCAGGATAAAGAAGCCGACGCCGTGAACCTTCACCAGCTCCTCGATCTCATCGACCATGCGCTTGGCGTCGCGCACGCGGTAGTCGCGCCAGAACTTCCACTGCGAGCAGAAGCTACAGGTGAAGGGGCAGCCGCGCGCCATGTTGGGTGTGGCGACCGGCACGCCGAGTGGGATGTAGATGTACTTCTTCCACTCGAGGATGCTCCAGTCGGGCCAAATGGAGTCGACATCCTTGATCGAGGGTTCGGCCGGCGTGGCGACCACCTGGTTGTTCTCGTCCAGATACGCGATGCCCTTGATGTTGGCGCGCTCGGCCGGCCAACGGCCCTCGTCGATGCAGCGCACCAGGTTCAGGGTAATCGCCTCGCCCTCGCCGCGCACGATGACGTCGATCCAAGGGGCCTCGGCCAGCACCTGTTGGTACATGAAGGTGCCGTGGATGCCGCCGAGCACCGTGATGGCGTTCGGATGTTCCTCTTTGGCGATCTCCAACACGCGCTGCGCGGTGTAGATCATCGGCGTCATCGCGACGGTCGCAACGACGTCGACATCCGCATTGCGGATGGCGACGCGAAGCTGCTCGTCGTCCAGCTTGTCCACCAAGGCGTCGACGAACTGGTAGTCTTCGTAGCCGCCGGCCTTCAGATAGCCGGCCACATAGGCGACCCAGGCCGGCGACCAGTTCCCCGCGATATCCGCAGCTCCGGCGCTATAGTTGGGTTGGACAAATAGGATTCGCATTGTCAGCTCCGGGTTCTTTGAGAACGATCGGTCACGGATACGCCTGTCGAAGCGCGTCGGCATGGGATCACGAGGATGCGGCAGGCGGGTAGGTTCACGCAACCATGATGAAGACTGGGATTATTCGGCGCAGGCATGGGCCTCGCCGTAGAACAATCAAGCGCCGGATGATACCAATGACTCGCTGGAATCGCCACGCTGTTGGGCGGTGCCGCCTGGGCACCAACACAGTCTTCGTGTCCGCCGGCCGCACTCCGCGCTTTCAATCCGCACCGCGTGCAACGAGCACGCCTTCAGCAGCCGTGTCAGCCAAGACCCAGTGACCATGAAGAAGATCTACCTCATCGGCATGGGCCCAGGCAGCCCCGACCACCTCACCATCCAGGCCATCAACACGCTCAAGCGCGTCGACGTCTTCTTCATGCTGGAAAAGGCGGGGCGCGGCAAAGCCGAGCTGCTGCAGATGCGCCGCGATATCCTGACCCGGTACCTGGGCGAATCCGGATATCGCGTCGTGGTCGCCGACAGCCCCGCCCGTCGTATGGATGCGGACGGCTACAAGGCCGGCGTCAAGGACTGGCACGACGAGAAGCGCCGGCTCTTCGAGCGCCTAATCGCGGATGAACTCCAAGACGGCCAATCCGGCGCGCTGCTCCTCTGGGGGGACCCTGCCATCTACGACCAAACGATGAGCCTGATCGCGGACATCGTCGCCAAGTCGGACGGAGCGCTGGACTTCGAGGTCATCCCCGGAATCACCTCGGTACAGATGCTCACGGCAAGACACAAGATCCCGCTGAACCGGGTCGGCGAAACCATCAGCATCACCACCGGACGCCATGTTGAAACCTGCGACCCGGCCGACATCGACAACGCCGTCGTCATGCTCGACTACAACGCCTCGTTCCGGCGTTTTCAAGGTCAGGAGATGGACGTCTACTGGGGCGGCAATCTTGGCTGCCCGGACGAGATGCTGGTATCCGGGCCGATCGACGAGGTCCTCGACGAGCTGCTCGAGACCAAGGCGGCCGCGCGGGCAAAGAAGGGGTGGTTGCTGGATATCTACCTGCTGCGTCGTAGGATGGTCCACGAGCCTGATCCCTAGCACCCGCCGAGGCGAAAGGCGTTGCGGCCCGCGCAGGCTGAAAGGCAGACGACCTGCCGCAAGTGGGCCAAGCGCCGAGGGCAGGTATTCCGTTGCCCATTGTCGGCCCGGCCCTTGGCCCTGCGACACGACAAAACGCGCACCGCTTAATCCAGCATCAAGCTGAGCAGTCCGTCCGCCAACTTGGGCTCGAACCAGGTGCACTTGGGCGGCAGGGTGGCCCCCGCATCGGCAATGGTCAGCAGATCGTTCATCGCCGTCGGAGCGAGCGCGAAAGCGGCCCGCATGGCGCCACCGTCGACCGGTGCGGTCAGGCCAGCAAGGCCGCGGATGCCGCCGACGAAGTCGAGCCGCGGGTCGTGCCGCGGATCATGGATGCCGAGCACTGGACCAAGCAGCAGATCCTGGAGCCGGCGCACGTCAAGCTGGGCCGCCAAGTCCGCGCCTGCAACTCCGTAGACGGCATAGCCAGGGGCAGCGCCTTCTGTCGTCACCGCCCCATTCGACGCCAGCCCGACGACCGGATGGGCAGCGGAATCCAGCGACAAGCGATACCAGGTCCGATCGAGGTACAGGCCGATCAGGCCGGACTGATCGGGCAGCACCGGTGACTGGCTCGGCTCCAAGCGGCAACAGGCCCGCACCCGTGCGAGAAAGGTCGCCGCGTCGAGCCCGTTCAGGTCGCGCACCAGCCGGTGGACCGGCAGTATGCGCAAGCTCTCGGCGGGGAAGCTGACCGCCAGGAAGCGCCCGCCGGCCGCGGAGCCGCCGGGTGCGCTCTGCTCTTGGCGAGCGGCGTCCACGCGGTCCGCCGCGGCCGTGCGGTGGTGGCCGTCGGCGATGTAGAGGCGCGCCTGGTCCTCGAACGCGGCCACCAGACTGATGATGCGCTGCGAGTCGTCGACCCGCCAGAGGCGGTGGCGCACCCCGTCAGGGGCCAGGCTATCGAGGTCCGGCTCGCGCTGAGCGGCCCGCGCCAGGGTGTCGTCGATCGTCGCGGCCTGCCGGTGGATCAGAAAGGCCGGCCCGGTCTGTGCCCCGAGGAAGGCGATCTGACGCACGCGGTCGTCCTCCTTCTCGGCGAGTGTCAACTCATGGCGGCGGATCCGTCCGGCCCGATAGGCCGCCAGCGAAAAGGCGGCGGCGAGCCCCGTCTGATCGCGGCCGTCGCGGCTGAGCCGATAGACCCAGAAGCACGGACGCGCATCGCGAGCCAGAATTCGTTCCGCCTGCATGCGCCTGAGCAAGGCCGCCGCCGGGCGATAGTCCACCGCCGCCGCATCCAACGGCAGTTGCGTGTCAATCTCCGGGCGCGACAGGTGCAGGAAGCTCCATGGCCGCCCCGCCGCCGCGGCACGGGCCTCGGCGGAATCGAGTGTATCGTAGGGCGGCGCCAGGACCTCGTCGGCACACGCGGGTGCGGGGCAGAGAGCGCGAAAGGGCGCGATCAATGACATCGGGTGCGTTTCCTTCTTAACAATCGCCTACTAAAGACAGTTCGTCACACGAGGGTCAAGGCGGCGGCACGAGTATTTGGCTTTTGCGGCTGGACCTGTTGCGGCCTGCCGCCGGCGGCGTCTATAGTCCGGCCCCGATGGTTCCCCAGGCAGGGCCGGCCTAAGGTGGCTTCGGCCTGCCCGTTTCGGCGACAACCACATTGCATCGACTGAACATGCTGCAAGCGGCACAGGATCTCGAGCCCCTGCCCCATGGCGGTCGCCTGCGCGAGGCCGCGGCGCGCTGGCGAATCCCGCTGGGGGACTGGCTGGACCTCTCGACCGGCATCAACCCGCTGGGCTGGCCGGTGTCGCCAGAATTGGCCGCCTGCCGGGACCTGTGGTCGCGGCTACCAGAGGACGACGATGAGCTCACAGAGACCGCCGCAGCCTATTACGGCATCCGCGCGGCGGAGTGTGTGCTGCCGATCGCCGGCTCCCAGGCCGCCATCCAGGCCCTGCCGTGGCTCCGCCCGCCGGGGCGGGTTGGGGTCATCGCCCCTGGCTACGCTGAACATGCGCGGGCCTGGGCGCGGGCCGGCCATCGGGTTCGGCCGCTGGCTGCCGACGCCATTGATGCGCTGGTCCGCGAGCTGGACGTGCTGGTCTTGATCCACCCCAACAACCCCACCGGTGCCTGTTTTTCGCGAGAAGACCTGCTCCGTTGGCTGGACGCCCTGGCAGAGCGCGGTGGCTGGCTGGTCGTCGATGAGGCCTTCATGGACGCCACGCCGGAGCACAGCCTGGCCTCTCAGGTCCCTCGCCCCGGTTTGATCCTGCTGCGTTCACTCGGCAAGTTCTTCGGTCTGCCCGGCGCGCGCGTGGGTTTCGCCCTGGGTAAGCCCGAGCAGATCCGGACGCTGGCGGACCGGCTCGGGCCCTGGGGTGTCGCAACACCGTCGCGCCGGGTGGCCGCAGCCGCTCTGGCGGACGCCGACTGGCAGGCCGCGGCCCGCGCGCGGCTGCCGGCTGCGGGGCAACGTCTGGCTTCTCTGCTCGCCGCCAATGGGCTCGCCCCGCGAGGCGGCTCCGCCCTGTTCCAATGGGTGCCGACGGAGCAGGCCGCTACCATCCACGACGCGCTTGCTCGCACCGGCATCCTGACCCGACTGTTCACGGACCCGTCCGCCCTGCGCTTCGGCCTGCCCGGACCGGAGACGGACTGGGAGCGCCTGGCCACTGCACTTGCGCAGGTCATGAAACCTCTGCCCGACCCGCCAACTGGCGCACAGGTCTCCTGAAGATCACATGCATAAGGAAAGCGCGGCGCGCAGCGTCTTGGCGGCGGCAACCATGTGCGTCAGCGCCGGCATGACCTCGACCGAGGGACCGTGGATATGGACCTGACGCCGGACACTTGCGCCCGCTCGCGGCTCCTCGCCGCATCCGCTAGTCGACAAAACTAGCAACCTTGCGGAGCCTTATATATCGTGAGCACACCGGTGCGGATCGACGAATGCCTGTACCAGGATGCCAAGCGGCACGCTAAGGCGGAGTCGCGAACCATTGCCGGCCAGGTCGAATTCAGGGCCAAGATCGGCAAGGCCGCTCTGGATAACCCGGACCTACCGGTCGACTTCCTGCGTGACCTCTTGCTGGCGCGCGCCGAAGGACACGACCGGGCGACACCTTTCATTCCGGCGAGCGGGATCAAGAGCCTGGAGCCCTGGCATCACCCATGACACTTCGATTCTAGACCTGGCTCCAATTCCGCTCGGATGTCGGGGCAGACGCTGCGATTCTAGACCGCGGATCGTCCCGCAAAAAATTAATTGAGCCTGGCCCGTTTTCGCGCGGCTGCTGATGGCCCAAGCCGCCCTGCTGGCCGAGCAGGTGCCGCGTCAGCTCAGCTTCAAACACACGGTACAGGTCTGGATTAGTTGGCATGCGCGCGGCGGCGCCAGCCACGACGGCGTGGTCATCCAAGGATTGCTGCTGCTCATCGCCGAGCCGCGCGTCGGCCTCAGACCGGGGCGCCTCGAGCCGCGCCAGCGCAAGCGACGCAACAACACTTATCCCTTGATGACCAAGCCTCGGGCTGAGGCACGCGAGGAGGTGCGGCTGAACGGCCACCTGACGAAGCAAAAGTAGCCCGGCTCAACGCCGCCAAGCGCATGGTTTGTCGATGAAATCCGCCTAAGTTAGCGCCATTCGAGCCTGGCCCCTTTTCCTCCTTCGCCGTTGCTCTTGCTTGGCAACAGGACAAGCTGACGGTAGCATTCGGTAATGATCGACTGGTCTACATGTTCGGCCGTAGAGCGCGACCCCGCGCGGGCCAGCGGTGCATGGGTATTCCGCGGAACCCGTGTGCCGGTGGCCGCGCTGTTCGAGAACTTGGAAGACGGGGCCCACGTCAGCGATTTCGTCGAGTGGTTTCCGGGTGTGACGCTGGAACAAGCCCGCGCCGTGTTAGAACACGCAGCGCGTTCCCTGGAAGCGGCTTAGTCATACGGCTTTCGCCGTGCGGATCTTGTTCGATCAGGGCGTGCCCGTCCCCCTGCGTCGCCATCTTGCCGACCACAGCATCAAGACCGCCGCCGAGCTGAGATGGGCAACGCTCACCGACCGCGAGTTGCTGGACCGGGCGCAGGCCGTCGGCTTCGATCTGTTGATCACGACGGACCGCAACCTGAAGCATCAGCAGGTGCTGACCGGCCGACATCTAGCGATTCTTGTGTTGTCCACGACGAGCTGGCCCCGCATACGACAACGAGCGACAGACATCGCGCAGGCTGTCGATGCCATGTCTGCCGGCGATTATCAGGACCTCCAGATCCAGTGAGTGGGCGTCAGCGCGCCATTCGAGTCTAGCCCTTTCCCCCTGGTCAAGATGAGCTGGCCGAACGTCTGGGACGGGTCGAGACTCACGAAACTGGAAATCACCCCTGCCAGTCTGCGCCGAGACTTAGCTGATAGGTACGGCGACTTCGTCGCGCAGCACGGGAGCTATGACGCCTAACGCGTTCGAGTCGAGCGCATCGTGCGCCGGCTGGAGATTTGCGAGAACAGACTCCGTCGCACCCCTACCCTCCCGAGCGCTGGAGCGCCGGAAGATGCACACTTTTTATTGGTCCAGCAGCACGCTCCCATGGCAACTTTGTCACTTTCCATTCCAGACTCTGTTTTATCCGCCCTGCGCCAATCACCGGCCGAGCTGGGCCGGGAGATGAAGCTTGCGGCAGCAATCCATTGGTACGAACGGGGCTTGATGTCCCAGGAGCGAGCCGCGGATGTAGCAGGTCTGAAACGCCGCGACTTCATCCGCACCCTTGCCAAAGAAGGGGCAGACGTCTTCGTACTCGATGCCGATAGTCTCGCAAGGGAACTCGGTCATGATGCCGGCGAGCCGACGCCTGGAAAACGAGCGCCCCTGCCTCTCGCCTGGTTGACAATACCTCGCCCCCAACCCGGCGTTGCCCTATCTGAGGGTGTTGCAATGCAAGACCCCGCGACTCCCTATCGATCTGACCCGATGCCCGCTCGATTGCTCGGTGACCAAACATGAACCTACACGAGATAGAACGTGAAGCCATGCATTTGACCGAGGACGCACGGGCAAAGCTCGCCCAAAAACTCCTATTGACCCTGGAATCGTCGGCTGAGGCCGACATTGCAGCGGATTGGCTGACCGAGGCGTCTCGCAGGGCTCGCGACCTCGACGAGGGACTTGTCCAGCCGGTCCCAGCGGAGGAAGTGAGGCGGAAGGCCTTAGCTCTTCTCAGATGAGCAATTACTTTCACCCGGCAGCGGAATCTGAGTACTTGGAGGCCATCGCCTACTATGAATCAAAGCGCCCGGGACTTGGTGCCAGCTTCCTCGCCGAGTTCGAGACCGCAATCGGTGCGGTTCTTGCGACACCGCACAGGAACCCGGTAGAGAAACCGCCGGATGTCAGGCGCAAGCGCCTGGAGAGGTTTCCTTATACGGTTTTGTATCGGGAGGCTGCCGAATCTGTGCAGGTATTGGGGGCGGCGCATCACCGCCGTCGGCCGCAATACTGGCGCTCGGCAGGCTTTGACAGCCGCACGAACGTCGTGCGGGTCCAGAATCGAAAGGCTGAATGGCTGTAAGCCATTAGACATGACTTCGATGTTAACCCGTCGATTCTAGACCCCGGATTCCCCGAGCAGAAATTGAGCCCCTTTTCCCTGGCCCCTTTTCTCCCCGATCGTCACTTCATAGCGCGGTGCCGAGAGACCGGCACCGCGTTATGCTTTAGGATTCAGGATTTAGTAAGTCGAGTTGCAGCTACGCCCCCCTTGGAACCAGATGCACCCGTCCATCGCACAGAAGCGCGCGCAAATCTCCGAGCTGTGCCGGCGTTTCCACGTCCGGCGACTTGAGGTGTTCGGCTCGGCTGCCCGCGGCTATGACTTCGATACCTCCACCAGCGACGTCGACTTCCTTGTGGAGTTTGAACCGGACCCGGCCATGGGCATGTTCGATGCCTATTTCGATTTGCGGGACGCCCTGTCGCACCTGCTCGACCGGGAAGTCGACCTTGTCTCCGTCCACGCAGTGCGCAACCCCTACGTGCGTGCGTCCATAGATCGCAGTCGGGAGCTTCTGCATGGCACGTGATCCTCGCGCCCTACTTTGGGACGCCAAGTCCAGCGGCGAAGCCATAGAGCGCTTTCTGGCCGGAAAGACGTTCGACGAATTCCTCGCCGACGAGGTCCTGCGCTCCGCCGTCGAACGCCAGTTCGAGATCTTGGGCGAGGCGCTGACTCAACTCGACAAGCAGGCGCCCGATCTCGTCCAAGCATTGCCAGAGGCGGCCAAAGCCATCGCGTTCCGGAACGTGCTCATCCACGGCTATGCGCGGGTGGACGATGTAATCGTCTGGCAGGCAGCCCGGAGCAGCTTGCCCGAGCTGCTGCGGGCGATAAGGGCAAGCTTGGCAGAGAATCATGACGAGGGCTAGCCTCCATGCCTTAGCCCGGGCAGCTCGTTCGCAAATCGGCGCCTTTACTGTCGAAGAAGCAGGACGCTCGGCTGTCGCACCGCTGAACGATACGCCGTGGCTCACCGTCAATGTGGATGCGTGTTCGGCGAGGCATGCGGCAAGCCTGGCAGCAATTGAGCCAGGCACCTTTTCCCCAATTAATTCCACGCCCGGTTTGCTTTGGCGTGAGAGGCAAGTAGACCGCACTGCACATCTCGCTTGGCCAACCGGGCTTAGCGAGTCGATCTAGGCAGAAATTGAGCCCCTTTCCCCTCTTTTCCCTTCTTTCTTTTTGCTAAACGAGCCTGGCCGCTTTCCCCGGAGGCGCCTTTTCGGCTCCTATCGGGACGTCTGAGACCTCGGCATGGAGCTTCAAACCGAGTGCCCCCAGGACCTTAAGCACGGTATCGAAGCCAGGGGCTCTTTCCCCGGAAAGCGCCCGGTAAAGGCTTTCCCGCGATAAGCCCGCATCGCGTGCAACCTGAGCCATGCCCTTCGCGCGGGCAATATCGCCTAGGGCTTTGGCGATAAAAGCGGCGTCGCCATCTGCTTCTTCGATGCAAGCATCAAGATAGACGGCCATTTCTTCTGGTGTGCGCAGATGGTCTGCAACATCGTAGGGCGTGGTGATCGTCGTATTCATTCGGCTACCTAAAGATTTCTCGCAAGGCGCAAAGCTGTCTTGATGTCTTTCGCTTGACTACGCTTATCTCCGCCGGCCGACGTGTAGCCTACTGGCTACAGTTCATCATCACCATATTTCTATCGCAACGACAGCCCCGCGACGGTTGGCGCAGATGCAGCCCAGCCCCGCCGGCGTGCCGCCTTACGCGCCGAAGACATCGCCCGGCCGCTTGAGGATTGAACGATGCCGACGACGAGACTTGAGATTCCACTGCGCAGCTGAAAATGGAGCAGAAATAGAGCCTGGCCCCTTTCCCCCCTTTGCCGGCCCTTTTTTAGAAATTGAGCCTGGCCCCACGCGCACCATGCGCTCGCGCAGCTCGATCTCGTAGACCGCCGGCGGCTTGCCCAAGGACTGCTGCCCCGAACCATCGGCGGATAGGTTCTCATCCCGCTTCCGTGGCCTACCGCGTTTGCGCAACTCCCGCCGCTGGCCGGTCATCACTTCAACCTCCCGATAGAACCGGTCGTTACCGATGGGTTGATCCTGGTTCAGGGCGAGGCGCAGATCGGCGAGGGGTTTGTCGTCGAGGGCGCTACGGAAGAGCTCGCGATACGCGGTGCGCCGCGTGTCGTCATCGGCGCCGAGGGCGAGGTAGAGCGGGTGGGCCGTCAACAGCGCGTCCGGCTCGCCGAGTGCGTTGGCGCGGTAGCTGGACCAGCGGTAATGGCCGGGGTCGGCCACCATGCCGGCACGCACGGGGTTGAGCTCGATGTAGCGCTGGCACAGCAGCAGATAGGTTTCGGCCTGCACCAGCGAGGACTTGTAGCGGCCGTCCCATAGGGTGCCCGTGCGCCCGTAGGCATGGTTGACATACTGCACATACCGGCGGCCGACCGAGATCAGCACCTGCGGCACGCGCTCGGCCTGCTCGGGCGTGAGCAGCAGGTGGACATGGTTGGTCATCAAGACATAGGCGTGCAGGCGGCAGCGCTCGCGCGTCAGGGCCTCGTGCAGCCAGCCGAGGTAGGCGAGTCGGTCTTGATCATCGAAAAAGCAAGCCGCGCGGTTGTGGCCCCGCTGGACGATATGCAGCGGCAGGCCGTCGATGTGGATGCGTGTCCGGCGGGGCATGGGGCAAGCCTAGCAGAATTTGAGCAGAAATTGAGCCTGGCCCCTTTTTTCCCCTTCTTCTGCTTGATTTAACCGGGCAGTGGCCGGACACTTTCTCTTACTCTTCGTCTTACCACACAGGACGACCAATGACCATCGCCACCATCAAGCTGTCGAGCAAGGGACAAGTCGTCATCCCCAAGGAGATTCGCGACGAACTCCATTGGACCGAGGGCACCCAGCTCACGCTGATCGCAACCAGCTCCGGTGTCACCATCAAAGCGACCCCGCAAAAGGCCAGTCGCCGACTGGAGGACCTGATTGGCATGCTCAAGCATGACGGCCCCCCGCTCTCCACCGCGGACCTGTGCAAACCGGTCGACTACCGCGCCGACTGGGAGCAATCCGAGTCACGCCACCGATGATTGCCTTCGATACCAACCTGCTGGTGCGCGCACTCGTCGTCGACAATGCAGAGCAGGTCGCCGTCGCACGCCGGTTGATGGCCGAGCATACCGTGTTTCTCTCGCGCACGGTGTTGCTGGAAACCGAGTGGGTGCTGAGATCCCGCTACAACAAGTCGCGGAGCGAGCTGCTGGCTTTCTTTCGCGCGTTACTGGAGACCGAGAATACTGTCGTTGAGACAGCGGACGCCGTCGGTCAAGCGGTCGATTGGTATGCGCAGGGCGCCGACTTCGCGGATGCGCTGCATCTGGCGGCCTGTGGTTCCACGGTGATGCACACATTCGACCTGGACTTCTGCAAGGCGGCCAGGGAGGCAGGCATTGCCCCAGTCGTTCAGGTTTGGGAGGTTTGAAGACGGGATAATTGAGCCTGGCCCCTTTTCTTGACCCTTTCTACTGGCCCCTTTTCTACTTTTTTCTCCGTATAGATCTGACCCGATTCCCGCTCGGTTACACGGTGACCAAACATGAACCTACACGAGATAGAACGTGAAGCCATGCATTTGACCGAGGACGAACGGGCAAAGCTCGCCCAAAAACTCCTATTGAGCCTGGAATCGTCGGCTGAGGCCGACATTGCAGCGGATTGGCTGACCGAGGCTTCTCGTAGGGCTCGCGACCTCGACGAGGGACTTGTCCAGCCGGTCCCAGCGGAGGAAGTGAGGCGGAAGGCCTTAGCTCTTCTCAGATGAGCTATTACTTTCACCCGGCAGCGGAATCTGAGTACTTGGAGGCCATCGCCTACTATGAATCAAAGCGCCCGGGACTCGGTGCCAGCTTCCTCGCCGAGTTCGAGACCGCAATCGGTGCGGTTCTTGCGGCACCCCACAGGAACCCGGTAGAGAAACCGCCAGATGTCAGGCGCAAGAGCCTGAAGAGGTTTCCTTATACGGTTTTGTATCGGGAGGTGGCCGAATCTGTGCAAGTATTGGCAGTGGCGCATCACCGCCGGCGGCCGCAATACTGGCTCGGCAGGCGTTGACATCCGCACGAACGTCGTGCGGGTCTAGAATCGAAAGGCTGAATGGCTATAAGCCATGAGACATGACTCCGATGCTAACCCTTCGATTCTAGACCCCGGTTTCCCCGTGACCCCGGATTCCCCGAGCAGAACTTGAGCCTGCCCCCTTTCTCTCCCGCGCCATTCGAGCCTGGCCCCTTTCCCCTCTTTTCCCTTCTTTCTTTTTGCTAAACGAGCCTGGCCGCTTTCCCCGGAGGCGCCTTTTCGGCTCCTATCGGGACGTCTGAGACCTCGGCATGGAGCTTCAAACCGAGTGCCCCCAGGACCTTAAGCACGGTATCGAAGCCAGGGGCTCTTTCCCCGGAAAGCGCCCGGTAAAGGCTTTCCCGCGATAAGCCCGCATCGCGTGCAACCTGAGCCATGCCCTTCGCGCGGGCAATATCGCCTAGGGCTTTGGCGATAAAAGCGGCGTCGCCATCTGCTTCTTCGATGCAAGCATCAAGATAGACGGCCATTTCTTCTGGTGTGCGCAGATGGTCTGCAACATCGTAGGGCGTGGTGATCGTCGTATCCGAGCAGTTCGTCGAACGCGTGCAGGCATTGATCGATCGCCAGCGACCGCTGCAAGAGATCCCGAAGCGTCAGCGTCGCGCCCTGGCGAAGCCGTTGGACTATTACGCCTCCCGCTATCCAGATCGGGATCGAGCGCTTGCCGCAGCCTACCGGACCGGTGCCTACAGCATGCAGGCCATTGCGGAGCGTTTCGGCGTCAGCCGCATGACGGTCAGCCGGGCCGTGAAATCCAAGGAGCAAGATTCGACGCCCGCCGACGAGACGCTTCGGTGTAGGCTGTGAGTCTCGATTTCCAGTGGAACCCACGTAAAGCCGCCGTCAATAGGAGGAAGCACGGAGTCACTTTCGAGGAGGCCATTTCGGTCTTCGAGGATCCATTGGCGAGGATCTTCGTCGACGAGTGGCATTCCGACACAGAATCCCGGGAGATCATCGTGGGGCATTCTTGCGCCGGGAACCTTCTGATGGTTGCCTTTGCCGAGCAGCCCGACACGACCATTCGCTTAATCAGCGCACGACGCGCCACACCGAAAGAGCAACTGCGATTATGAACAGCGATCCCGAAGCTGACGACTTGTTACCCGAATACGCTTTCGAGTACGAGAAATCGAAGCCCAATCGATTTGCGGGACAGGGCAAAGCCGCTGTAACGCTGGACGACGAGGTGTTTGCGTATCTCCAAGCGCGTGCTGACGACAAGGGCCGCAAGCTAAGCGAGCTCGTCAACGACTTGCTTCAATTCCTGCTCTTTCCCCGCCCCTTACCCCTTTTCCAAATTGCCCGAGCGCTCCAGCAGCACGGCGGCGGAGCGGGGCATGTTTGCGTCGAGCAGGAACCTCATGCGGCGCCGGGCAGGGGATGACAGGATTCCTCCTGCACGAGCGCTCCGGCGACTGCCAGCGCTGCTCTGATGTCCTCGCGGGTCACGTCGTATTCGGCTTCGATCTCTTCGAAGCTCATACGCCCGGCAAGGCTGCCGAGGAGAATGGCGACGGGCACGCGGATACCGCGAATCACGGGCTTGCTATGACAGACGCGCGGATCGATGGAGATACGGTCTTGGATGTTGAGGGGATAAGTCTTGGAATCCGGGGACGGGGAATCCGGCGACAGAACATTGAAGTCGTCACACGAAGATGGGCTCAGTGGGGCGCAACCGCGTGAGTGATGTCGGTCAATCCGAAATCGCCACCCTTGAACAGCAACGGCTCGTCCAACGATTTGGCGAGGGCGTAGGAAATACAGTCGCCAAAGTTGAGCGCTGCGCGATGTCGCCCCTTGCCATAGCGCCGAAACGCCTCTCGTGCGAGTAGCGCTTGGGCGCGATCGATCGCCCGGGTTTCGATGCCGGCGGTTGCGAGATAAAGATCGAGTTCTCGGACGCCTTCAGCACCGTGCGAACCTCGTTAACGATCGACAGCTCCACGAGGGTAGCTGCAGAGATCCGCTTGCGTGGCGCAGCCTCGATCATCTCGTTGAAGCGGCGGCGCTCCGGCTCGCCGTGGAGGACGGCCATGATGGCTGATGTGTCGATGATCATGCGCCGGCAAGCCGTTGTCGTCGTAGCCGAGGATCTCGTCGTCGGTGCGTGTGTCGAGCACGGCAGCGCTGCGTAGCGGCAAGCGAGGTCGTCAAGTTCATCGGCAAGACGACGACCGCTGAGCACCCTCTGCAGCCGCTCGAGACGCTCACGCAAGGCCTGTGCGACAGCCGCTGTCTTGCTTTCACCAGTCAATTCGGCACGCGCTCGGCGAGGCGTTCATCTTCCGCATTGCGGATGTTCAGGGCCATGGCGCTACACGTGCATGAGTTGTTTGTAGCAGTGCAGCCACGCGCTTGGCCGCACTCAAGCCGTCGCAAGAGGTGGGCCAGGCTCAGCCTCGCCCCTTTTCCCGTCTTTTCCCCTTCACAGGAAGGGATTCAAGAGCTTGACGCCGGTCGCGACGAGTCGCCCGTGTTGCGGGTCACCAGAGTCAGGTCATTGATCAGCGCCGTTGCGGCGATCTGCTTGTCCAGGGCATTTCGGGGTGCGGTACCCGCAATCGTCCCCACAGAGCCTCCTCGCGGCCGAGCTCCAAACTGCGCTCCGCGTCCTCGTCGATACTGCATCGAGCCAGTGTTCCAGGCGCTCCTCGTGCCACATCGCCACGATGTCGCAGCTGGTCCAGCCACGCCCAGTTCGCCCAAGGTGATACACGAGGTAACCCGCGCATCATCAGCATCCAGCGCGTCAACCAGTGCCGAACGCGGCATTGGCCCGCTCGCCCTTGCGAAGCTCGCGGACGATGTTGGTGGCGAACAGGTACACCGCGGCGCCGCTCAGTCGAAGATCGGGCGGGCGTCTCGTCCTGGCGACGCGCAAAGTCCTCGTCGCGTCCCACACCGGCATGTCCGCGAGCACGCGCAGAAAGCTGCGCCGTTTCGGCCGCAGCAGCGCCCTTCCAAAGTCCGCCGGTGCTCGGCCTCCGCGCTGACCCCATGAGCGCTTGCGCGCGCCTTCAGTGCCCGGCTGATCTCATCATCGACATTGCGTACCAACCAGTTGGCCATCGGATGCCCCGCCTCAATCACTGCCACTGCTGCGATGATAGCAATGATAACAGTCTTCGTGGGCCGTGGTCTGCAGCGCTGAGAGAAAAGCGGCCAGGCTCAATTTCGAGCGGAAAAGGGGCCAGGCTCAAGTTCTGCCAAGCCTGCTCCATGCCCCGTCGGACGCGATCACCATCCGGCCTGAACGCTTGGGTCTTGGCGCGGAACGTAACATCGGACAGCACCTGGACCCTGCGCGAAACGGACTGAGCGCTTGGGCCTTCCAAGCCTCGACCTGAGTCCAGGATGTCGTTGGCGAGCCGTTCCGCGAGGGAATGGGCGGCGTGGTATTCGCCGACGTCCGAAATGGAGTTGTCGAGGCTCAAGGTTTCACCGTCACGTTATCGGCAAGCCAGCGCGTGAATGCGCTGCTCGCTCATGGCGCCTGACGCCAGATCGAGGACCGCCCGAGTGGCGGCAGCCTCGCTGGCGGTCAAGCGATAGCCGTTACGGACAAGAAAGATGTATGCGAGCATGAAGCCAACCCGCTTGTTCCCGTCGACAAAGGGATGGTTGCGCACGACGCCGGCAGCATAGGCTGCAGCCAGTTCGCCGAGGCCGGGACTGCCGTAGGCGTAGAGCTGTCGCGGCCGCGCCATCGCCGACTCGAGCAATCCCCGATCCCGAACACCGGACAAGCCGCCGAAATCCGCCACCAGCCTTTCATGCAAAACGACGGGAAGGTCGTCGGAGAGCCAGACCGGTTCCGTCACTTGGCCAGCTCTCGCAGGGTATTGCGGTACTTTCTGATGCCCTCCTCCGCGATCTCCATCTGCCGGTCGAACTCCGGATCATAGGGGGTCAGTCGATAGCCGCCTTCCGGGGCCTCGGTCAGAATCAGCTTGTCGCCGTCACCCAGATGCATACGATTGAGCACCTCCCGCGGCAGCCGCACGCCGAAGGAGTTGCCGACCTTGACGATTTTCAGTTGGACCATGACGAACTCCAAAGTAGTTACTACTGTACCCACAAGCAGAATCGCACCTTCGCAGCCGCTTGGCAAAACCCCGAGACCGGCCCCCGCATCACGCATTGAGGATACATCTCGCCTGACGGTGGCGGAGAAGAGCGGGAAAAGGGGGAAAAGGCGGAAAAGGAAAACGGCCCCCGGAGAGACGGCCCAGGCTCAATTAGTTGACAGCAGTAACTCGCTCTGCCCCGAATCATCGGCGGACGGCGGCTCCTCCTGCTTCTGCGGCCTACCCCGCTTGCGCAACTCCCGCCGCTGGCCGGTCATCGCTTCTATCTCCTGATAGAATCGGGCGTTACCGATGGGTTGATCCTGGTTGAGGGCGAGGCGCAGATCGGCGATGAGTTTGTCGTCGAGGGCGCTACGGAAGAGCTCGCGATACGCGGTGCCCGCCGCGTGTGGTCGTCGGCGCCGAGGGCGAGGTAGAGCGGGTGGGCCGTCAACAGCGCGTCCGACTCGCCGAGCGCGTTGGCGCGGTAGCGCCGCAATATCTCTGCCATGCGACGGTTCGTTCCCGGCTCCTCGCAGAACCGGACTTGGAGTGTTACACCATCCGGCTCCCGGCCCGAGCCTTTCGCAGCGGTACAGGGGGCGATCCGGCGCCCTGTCGACTCCGTGCGGACGGCATCCGCCGCAGCGCAGAGCTTTCCGCGCACCGCCCAGAGAGCGGGACGCGCCAACTGTGTGAAACGCGCGAGCGTCGGTGCTCACGGGCAGAGTCCTCTCAGTGTAGGGCCGTGTTTCACCCTCGCGTTATCTCAGGCCGCCACCCCTTTGCTCGACCCGCATTACCGGGCGTCAACGCTCGTATGGGTGGCTCCGACTTCCACGCACCACCGCCCGTGTCCTCGCTTTTTACACTTGTTCACGGGTGCCCGCCTCCGGCGGACCGATGCGCGGATCTCCCTGGTTACCACGTGTTCTCAATGTCAGGCTCGATACGGCCTCGGACCCCGGGGAGTACCCGCGCCGCTCGCCGTGGCGCAGCACGGGTTGTTGCCTGCCGGGGGGACAAACCCGTCGGCACTCTCCAACGACCAAATTTTCGGGGCTCAACACCTTCAAGGTCGGCTCCACCCGTTACCTTTGCACCTCGCCTGCTTTCGTGCCTACGCATCGACGCGCCTGTTACCAGTCGCGCCGCAAGGCTCGATACTGGGCTCGTGGCGCACGATTACCCAGGCGGGACTCCCACCCGCTAGAACACGCGGCCTTGCCAGGCCGCACTGGCCCCTTTTCCTCCCGAGTACGAGAAATCGAAGCCCAATCGATTTGCGGGACAGGCCAAAGCTGCTGTAACGCTAGACGATGAGGTGTTTGCGTATCTGCAAGCGCGTGCTGACGACAAGGGCCGCAGCTCACCCGAGCCCGCGCTAGACTAACCCTAGGCGCGCTGCGCCAGCTGCAGTTTTTGCAATCCACGCCTTTGTCGCTGCCGAGCCATGTCCACTGCCACTGCTTACACACTGGAAACGGAGGATCTGCTCACCATCGACGACTTGGCGAATGTCGTCGGCGATACGCCCGGTGAGCTTATCGACGGGAGGTCTCGTACCCATGCCACCGACCGGTTGGCCGCATGCCCGCGCCGAGGTTAAACGTCAGCTCAAGGCTAGCGCGGTTCGCCGAGGCAAGCGGGCTTGGTACCGTCCTCGGGGCGAGGCCGGCATCGTCATCCGCCGCGACCCGGACACGCTGCGCGGCGCCGACGTAGCCTACATCTCCCGCGAGCGCCTGGCTCGGGCCTGCTCCCAAGGCTACCTCGACGTGGCCCCGGAGCTGATCGTCGAGATCGTCTCACCCAACGACCGCTGGACAGACCTCACGGCCAAGCTGGAGGACTACTTCAGCATCGGCGTGGATCTGGTCTGGGTCGTCGATCCCCAGCGCCGTCGCGTCTCCTGCTACCGGAGTCCCACGGACCTCGCGCTGTTGGGACCGGGCGATACCCTCACCGCCGAGCCTATCCTGCCGGGCTTCATGCTACCGGTGTCCGAGTTGTTCGGCAGCGACGACAACGACGCTTGAGGCGCGGGGGAAAAGTGGAAAAGGGGCCAGGCTCAATTTCTGCTCACCTTGCGACCATGCCCCGTCGCATACCCTGCGTCGACTTGGCGATTACGATTGCCGGATCAGCCTTTCAAGCCGAATCGCCGTATCGTTGGTCCTGATTGAGCCGAGTCCATATGGCCTGTACCGACAATACTTCGATTCCCGCCATTCGCCCAGATCCAGCAGGTGCTTGTCACCGGAAACGATGGCGGCGGCGCCAGCGGCGAGTGCGCAGGCGAGCACCGCATCGTCGTCCGGATCGGCGGTGATGACCGGACTGATGGGCTCGGCATGGACCACGGACGTTAGGGCTGTGTACAACGCGACAAGCCGTTGAACGGATTTTCCGGACGCGGCAATCTTGTCTTGGAACTTGGCGTAGCGCAGGGTTTCGTCCAGCTCTGAGAGCAGCGCAGGGCTGGTGAACAAATGAATCTGTCCGACGCGTGCGCGCTGGAGCAATTGGCGTGGTGCGCCGTGCCAGAGCATGCCCGACACGACGACATTGCTATCCAGCACCAAGCGCATCAGTTCGACGCGCTGTGGGGCCGCTGTGCGCGTACGGCGGCGATCTCGGCGGCGACCTCTTCGGGCGACATCGGTGTATGCGCCCCGGCCTCGGCCATGCGCTCCATGGCCTCGAACAATTCGTCAACGCTCTGCGCTCGAAGCCGTTCCTGATCAGTTGGGCGATCGCGTCGGAGGAGAGCAGTCCGGCCCGCTCGGCCTCTCGTGCGATACGGTCGGGCAGATCGATGGAAATCGACGTCATCTGCTGACACCTGCAACTGGCGAATACGAACAAAAAGGCCCGTGGACGCGCGACCTTAAGTCTAGCAGACGCGCGCCAGCGGGCGGGGGGAAAAGGCGGTGGAGAAGGGAAAAGTGGCCAATGCCAATTCTCTAGCATGCTTGCGCGGATCGGGTCAGGTTTAGGAACCGCAGCGCAAGACCAGGCGATGCTCAGCAGACCAGCTGATCGACATTTGCTGCATCACGAACCAGCAGACCGCCGCGCACATTCGTCTTCGCCCGATCCGCTGCCCCGCCTGCACGCGGTTCGCCGACCAGGTTACCTACACCGATGCTCAAGCGAAAGGCAGATCGCAAGCGCGCCGATCAACGATCGCTCGATCTGCCGCCTACCGTCGGGATGCCGCGCGCGAAGCGCCTGTTCGCGCGCAGTGCGCAAGGGCCAGGCCCTCGACTAGATCCAACGGCGACGCGCCTCTGCCCTGAATCGTCGGCCAGATCGGCCGCTGTCCGCGGCCTACCCGCCTGCCCAGCTTCCTGCCGCTGCGGTCATCGCTTCGACCTCCGATAATCTGGTCGTTGCCGATGGGTTGGTCCTAGCGGAGAGGTGCCAGGCTTGAATGGGAAGGGTCGGCGATCGAGGATCGCAGTGTCAGGGTCCACGTCGGCCAACCGCCGGGGCGCAGCTTTCTTCCCATATTGGCCGGCGTACCCATGCACTCGGTGACTCCGGCAGCCTATACGCTTGACGTATTACGCACCGAAGTATAGCGTTCGATGCATGATCCGCTCGTTCCGCTGCAAGGATACCGAGGCATTGTTCGCGGGGCGCTGCCCGGCGGGGTTTCGGGCCTTTCGGGCGGCCGCCGAGCGCAAGCTGACGCAAGTGCACAATGCCACGACATTGGAATTCCTGCGCAGCCCGCCGGGCAACCGTCTGGAGGCGCTGCGCGGCGATCGAGCGGGGACATGGAGCATCCGCATCAACGTCCAATGGCGGCTGTGCTTCGTCTGGCGCAATGGCGATGCCTACGACGTCGAGATCGTTGATTACCATTAGCGAGATTTTCCCATGACACTCAGCAACGGCATGCGCCCGGTGCATCCGGGCGAGATCCTGCGCGAGGATTTCCTGGCCCCGCTCGGCATGAGCGTGAACGGGCTGGCGCAGGCGCTGCGCGTGCCGGCGACACGGCTGCATGAGATCGTCAAGGAGCGCCGTGCGGTGACGCCGGACACGGCGCTGCGGCTCGCACGCTATTTCGGTGGCGATGCCCAGTCCTGGCTGAACCTCCAGGCAAGCTATGACCTGAAAGTGGTACAGCGTGACGCCGGCGCGTTGATCGAGCAGGAGATACGTCCGCGGGTGGCCTGACTCAGACGCAGCCGCGGCAGCGCGGTCGAGGTGATCCCGCCGTCGCACTTGATATACTTGCCAACCAAGTCCAGCACCATCGCACCAACATGAGCCTAGCCGAAGAGGACATCCAATTCATCAAAGATCACCTGGGCGAATGGCTTGCCGAGCAGTCCTTGGGCAAGCCGCCGGCGGTCTATGAGATCGAGCTGCGCGAGCGCATGGTTCGCGTGGAGGAAGAGCTCAAGCATCAGCGCGAGCTGATCAAGACCATCCTGGTGGAGATGGACAAGCGTTTCGACGCCGTCGACAAGCGGTTCGAGGCGATGCAAAACCAGATGGACAAGCGCTTCGAAGAGCTGACGCGGCGCCTCGATCGCTTCATGTTCTGGTCCTTCGGGCTGACCGTCAGCGTCGGTGCGCTGATTGTCGCGGCGCTCAAGCTCTGGCCGTGACTGGTGAATAGCGGCCCAGCGGTGGTCCGCCCCGGTCCCGGATACTTCGATCCTAGAACCCGGCCGGTCCGCCTCCACCTGCTCACGCACCAGTCCGGCAGGGTATTGCTGGTTGCCTTTGCCGAGCAGCCCGACACGACCATTCGCTTAATCAGCGCACGACGCCCGCGACACCCAAAGAGCAACGCAATTATGAACAGCGATCCCGAAGCTGACGACTTGTTACCCGAATACGATTTCGAGTACGAGAAATCGAAGCCCAATCGATTTGCGGGACAGGGCAGAGCCGCTGTAACGCTAGACGATGAGGTGTTTGCGTATCTCCAAGCGCGTGCTGACGACAAGGGCCGCAAGCTAAGCGAGCTCGTCAACGACTTGCTCAAGCGGGAGATAGACCTCGTCGAGGCAGTGAAATAGCGAGGCTAACAGAGAAAAGGGGAGAAAAGCGGCGAAACCGGCAACCGTCCGATGCGCTTGGTCGACGGTGCAACCGCCATCATGGCGGACACGCAGGAGAACCAAGCGGTATATCCGCAGCCAAGCACTTAGAAGGCCGGCTTGGGCTTTCCGATCTGCCGCATGGTCGCATTGATCTGTCTGGGCAGCGGGGCCGTACTCAATGCCGCCACCGCGCCCTGCCACTCCGTCCGTCCCATTCCAGCACTACCTTCTCGATCGTGTTGTTGTCGATCGTGTTGCCGCGGCTCGTTTCAGGAGATGATGCCCCTGCCGATTGGCCTCCCGCTAGGCGACAATGGGCACACATGATCCGGGACGGCGAAGTCGGGAGCCTGCTCATGCCCAAGAAAGCGACCGCAAAGCAGACGACGGATCCGACGGCGGTCTTGAGGGGAATCGAGCATGCCGACTGCGCCGAGCTTGGTAAGGCGCTGGCACATCCGCATTATCGCGTCGTCGCACGGGCCGCGGAGCTGGCTGGGGAACGCCTGTGCTATGAGCTGGAGCCGATCTTGATCGCGGCCTTTCGGCGGCTGGCTGCGCTCGATCACGGGGCTGACCCGGGCTGCCAGGCGAAGGGTGCGATGGCCCGCACCCTGGTCGGCCTGGATTGCCTGGATGCCGTCGTGTTTCGGGAAGGAATCAGGCTGCGCCAGCTGGAGCCTGTCTGGGGCGGTAACATCGACGCGGCCGCGGATGTGCGTGCGAGCTGTGCGATGGGGCTGGCCGCAACCGGCGACCCGCGGGCGCTGATCGACCTGGTGGCGTTGCTCTCCGATCCGGAGCACCAGGCGCGCAGCGGTGCGGCGCGGGCGATCGCCTGCACGGCGCCACTGGCGGCCGAGGCGGTGCTGCGTCTGAAGGTGCTCGTCGGTGACGCCGATCCGGAGGTGATCGGCGAGTGCCTGTGCGGGCTGCTGGAGGTTGCGCCGGAGGAGGCGGCGGCCTTTGTTGCCGAGCGGCTCGACGACCCGAGCCCGGTGGTCGCGGAGCTGGCAGCGCTCGCCCTCGGCGAGTCCCGGCTCGATGAAGCCGTTGCGCTGCTGCGCGAGCGCTGGGAGCAGACGCCGTTCAAGCGACAACGCGACCGGGTGCTGCTGCGCGCAGCAGTCCTGGCGCGCACCGATGCCGCCTTCGATTGGCTGTTGGCGCTTGTCGCCGCCGCCGACGACGCAACCGCCGCCTTCATCCTCACCGAGCTGGCCGTCTACCGCGGCAACCAAGCCCTGGCGACCCGTCTAGGCGGAGCCGTCGCACAGCGAGGCGACGATGCTCTTCGCGAGGTCTTCGCGAAGACTTGGACCCGCCGTTGACCGAATTGAAATGGATGGATCTCCAGGTAGACCTTGGCTGGGAAGTCCGCGGCCTGAGCGCGGTCCTCGACCGGTATTGATGAGCAGCGGCGCGATTGAGCAGTATCAGCTCGATCTCATCGGTGCCGCCAACGGGGGCATCGACGAAGGGGGATCGGGTGCTGCTGGCTTTACAGTAAACCGCAATAGGTCGATGATCTGTTGGTCTGGAGACCGGAGCCCCGTCGGCCGGTAGGCGACGTCGCCGGGTCTGCAAAGCTTCACCAAGGCGAGCTCACGCCGCGCCCGCACGCTCGGCGCGCCGTCTCGGCAGGACCGCAGAGGCTGTCTTGCCGGAATCGCCGCAGCCATGAGCAGAATCGAATGCAATGGGAACCCGTCATCGGGCTGGAGATCCATACCCAGCTCGCGACCCAATCCAAGATCTTCTCCGGCGCGGCGACCGCCTTCGGCGCCGAGCCCAATACCCAGGCCTGCGCCATCGACCTCGGCCTGCCCGGTGTCCTTCCGGTACTGAATCTCGGCGCGGTGCAAAGGGCGGTGCGCTTCGGGCGGGCAATTGGCGCCGAGATCGCCGGGCGCTCGATCTTCGCGCGCAAGAACTACTTTTATCCGGACTTGCCGAAGGGCTACCAGATCAGCCAGTACGAGCTGCCGGTGGTGGGCAAGGGACAGGTTGAGATCGTGCTCGAGGACGGCAGCGTCAAGCAGGTCGGCGTCACCCGGGCGCATCTGGAGGAAGATGCCGGCAAGTCGCTGCATGAGGAATTTGGCGGCGCGAGAGGCGGCATGACCGGCATTGATCTCAACCGCGCCGGCACGCCGCTGCTAGAGATCGTCTCCGAGCCCGACATGCGCTCAGCGGAAGAGGCGGTCGCCTACGCACGCAAGATCCATCAGCTGGTGCGCTGGATCGGCATCTGCGACGGCAATATGCAGGAGGGCTCGTTCCGCGTCGATGCCAACATCTCGCTGCGGCGCAAGGGCGAGACGCGCTTCGGCACACGCGCCGAGATCAAGAACATCAACTCGTTTAGGTTCCTACAAAAGGCCATCGAGTTCGAGATCGAGCGCCAGTCCGACATCCTGGAAGACGGCGGCACGGTGGTGCAGGAGACGCGGCTGTACGATGCCAACAAGGACGAGACCCGCTCGATGCGCAGCAAGGAGGAGGCCAACGATTACCGTTACTTCCCGGACCCGGACCTGTTGCCGCTGGACATCGACACCGCTTTCATCGACGCCGCCACCGCCGACCTGCCCGAGCTGCCCGACGCGATGCGCCATCGGTTCCTCGAGCGATACGGGCTCACCGACTATGACGCGGCTCTGCTGACCGCGAGCCTGCCGATGGCTCGCTTTTTCGAGGCGGTCGCGGCCGGGTGCGGCGACGCCAAGCTGGCCGCAAACTGGATCAACGGCGCACTGGCCGCGGCGCTGAACAAGGAGGACCTCGATATCGCCGACAGCCCGGTTTCGGCGGAGCAGCTCGCCGGCCTGATCGCACGCATTCAGGACAACACCATCTCCGGCAAGATCGCCAAGCAGGTGTTCGATGCGATCTGGAGCGGCGAGGGCGATGCCGACAGCGTCATCGAGGCCAAGGGCCTAAAACAGATCACCGACAGCAGCGCCATCGAGCAGCTGATCGACGGCATCATCGCGGCCAACCCAGGTCAGGTCGCGCAGTACCGGGCCGGCAAGGACAAGCTATTCGGCTTCTTCGTCGGCCAGGTCATGAAGCAGAGCCAGGGCAAGGCAAATCCGCAGCAGGTCAACGCAATCCTGAAGGTTAAGCTGAACCGACACTGAGACGGCGGCGCCTGGTTCAGGAGCAAACCCGACCGTCGCAGGGTCACGCACATCCGATCCTTGGCCCCCGCCTCTCGGCCCTCTCTTCCGCTAGAACGGCGGCAGGTCGTCGTCGAAGGGCGGCGGCTCCTCTTGGCCGCTCGCCGAGGAACCCTGCCCGGCCGGGGCAACGCGCCAGGCCTTCACATCGGTATACCAGCGGCCGTTGAATTCGCGGCTCTCCAGGTCGATGCTGACGGTCAACTCCTGCCCGGGCTGTATCGCGAGCTGGTCGATGCGATCGCCCCAGACCATAAAACAGACGTTCTTCGGATAGTCCCCGGGGATCTCGATGATGTACTCCTGCTTGCGCCAGGCGCCGCGCGCCGAGGTGCCGGACTTCTCCGGCAACACCTGAACGATCTTACCTGTCAGTTCCAACGCTGTCTTACCTCCAAATTGGGAAAACGATCTGCCGATCCAGCAAAGACGGGGTCAGCGCCCGTGATCGGCGGCTGATCCGCTCGTGGCTGCCGCGGCGGTGACGGGATCAATGCTCGCACTTCTCCAGTTTCTCCCGCGCCCCCGGCAGCACCGAGATTAAGAAGGTTGAGATCAGCACGATCGGCGCCAGCATGATCAGGACCAGGGCGAAGAACAGTACGACCTGCGGCAAATAGGCGATCGCCGGCACGACATGCGTGGCGGCAAGAAACAGCAGGATTGCGGCGGCGAAAAAGATGGCGGAGACCAAGACGCCCTCACGCATGGTCTTGCAGCCGAGAACGAGCAAACGGTGGGCCATGGGTCAGTCCTCCCGATGTCAAACCCGCACAGCCAGTGCGCGGGCCATGATCTTCTGATGTAGAGAGAGGAGGCTAGCATACGGCGAGTAGCGCGCTGGATGCGAGTCGCTCCCGGGCGCAGCGCGGCGTTCGCGTTAGACTGCCGCGTCTCGGCCGCCAACGTTCAGGCGAGCCCCATCACAGGATCCAGCCTAGGAACCCAGCGCGGACATCATGCCAGACCCAAGCATCCTTGCCGTCCTGTTGCTGTCGGCATTCGTACACGGCGCCTTCGGCTTCGGTTTTCCGCTTGTGGCGACGCCTTTGCTGGCGCTGATGATGGACCTGCGCGGCGCCATCCTGCTGACCCTGATACCCACCATCTGCATCAATTTGGTCAGTATCCTGGGAGAGAAACACCGGGCAGAGGCCCTGAGGCTGTTCTGGCCGATCCCGGTCTTTACCATGGTCGGCAGTCTGATCGGGACCCAGGTGCTGCTGTCGGTCGACGCTGAGCCATTCCGGCTGCTGTTGGCATTGGTGTTGGTGGCCTATCTGATCGCGGAGCGCCTACACGGAGTCGAGCGCGAGCGGACCGTGCCCAACTGGGGGCTGGCGCTGCTCGGGCTGTGCCTTGGATTGCTGGCCGGTGTCGTCAACATCTTTGCGCCGGTGATCATCGTGTTTGCGCTCTACACGCGGATGCGGCCCGAGCTGATGGTGGCGGCCTTCAACCTCAGCTTCATTACCAGCAAGTCGGGGCAGCTGTTGACCTTTACCGTCAACGGCGCGCTCGACATGACAATCATTGCCCAGGCGCTATGGGCGCTGCCCCTGATCCTCGGCGTGTTGTGGACCGGTATCCGGCTGCGCCGCCGCATCGACCCAGAGCACTACCGGCGTGTACTTCGGCTGGCGCTCTGGGCCATGGCGGCGGCACTGATTTGGGATACCTTGCGTCAGTTGTGAGTGGGCGTCGGTTGCCAGTCGATTTCCTTACGATCGGCGGTGGACCGCCGTTTCTGGGATCAAGCGCCCTCTCTCGTCATCTGTTCCAACCGACCTTGCGCGAGACGGCCCTCGGTGGTGTCCGGAAAGCGCTGGGCGACCTCCTGCAGTATCCTGCGCGCCTGTTCGAGGTCGTTCTGCTCGGAATAGACATAGCCCAGCTTGAGCATGGCGCTCGGCAGCTTGGGGCTCAGCGGGAAGTCGGCGATGAGACGATTGAACTGGGTCATCGCGGCGGGGTAGTCCTTGGTCACATAGCCGATCTCGCCCAGCCAATAACAGGCGTTGTCGGCGAACTGTCCCCGCGGATAGCGAACGAGCAGGGTGCCGAAGGCCTTCTTTGCCGCGGCGTAATCGCGTTCCTTGAGGTGATCGAATGCCTCGCGATAGGCCTCGCGTTCACCACCGGCGGTGGTCTCTGGCGACGGCAATGCGAGCAGGCCGCCGTCGGCGCTGCCGCGGCCCATGGCGCCGACGCCCTGTTGCGGCGGCGGCGTGATGGCGGCGGCCGACTCACCGGCCGCATCCAACTGCCCTGAAGCCCCCGCACCATCACTGCCGGCGCCAGCATCGGCACCCACCTGGGCATCGGCCGCCGATCCCGCGATCGCACCCGAAAGTGCATCAGGACTCGACGAGGACTCCAAACCGCCGCCTAGGCTGCCGCCGAACCTGGAACCGCCGAGCTGTTGCAGCCGATACTGCTGCACCTCCACCTGACCGCGCAGTTCCTGCACCTCCTGCTGCAGGCGCTGGACCTGGAGCACTAGCTCGGACAGGCTCTGGTCGTTCAGCATGCGCTCCAATCGCTCCAGCCGGACGCTGAGCGCGGCATCCCCGGCGCCCGGACCAGCCGTCAGCAGGTCATCACGCCGGACCTGGGCCGACGCATCAAGCGCCAGCGACGCCGTCATCAGCAGCAGCAAGGGCGGTAGCAGACGAGTGAGCGGCGGGTTGGGCATGCTGTCGGACCTTGATCGCATCGGGGGTCGCATCGGGCTCTCCATCAGTACACCAGCTCAACGCGCCGATTCAGCGCCCAGGACTGTTCGTTGTGGCCAGGGTCTGCCGCGCGCTCTTCACCATAGCTCAGGGTCGTCAGCCGCTCCGCCGGCACACCCTCGGCTGTCAGGTAGCGCTTCACCGAGTCGGCTCGGCGATCGCCCAGCGCGAGGTTATAGTCGCGCGTACCGCGCTCGTCGGTGTGGCCCTCGAGCGTCACCGAGGCTCCAGGCGTCTGGTACAGATAACCGGCGTGCACGCGCAGCAGGTCGATGTATCGGGGCTGGATCTCGGCGGTGTCGTAATCGAAGTAGATCACCTTGCGGTACAGCGGACTCGATGGATCATCCAGCGGCGAGCGCGGTTGCGTCTCGAGTGGCATGGTGGTCGTGGAGACGGCGCTGCCGGTCGAGGACGTCATCGCGTTCAGCTCGGCGGCGCTGGGTGGCGGCGGCTGCTCCGGCTGGGTCGCGCAGCCGGCGATGACAAGCGTGGCGAGACCCACACAGAGCATGGCGGAACCAAGGGCGGACGGCTTGGCGGAGGCGTACCGATCGGCTTCGATGCTGGTCCGAGCAACGCCGGGTTGGCGCCGACCTTGGGCGGCTGTCTGGCAGAAGCAACGCGGGCGCAGATTCACGGACTGACTCCTGGTCGACATGACGCGGTTGAGGCGGGAGGACATCGGCTAGGGCAGCAGCGGTGACCAGGCGGGCTCGCGCACCTCGCCGGAGTCCTGCGACAGGCGCTGGATGGCACCGCCATTGATGGGGACGGCCGCCAATACGCCGCGGCCGTTGTTCTGGGTAGCGTAAATTACCATGCTGCCATTCGGCGCGAAACCTGGCGACTCGTCGAGCGCACCGCTGCTGAGCTGGCGCCGCGAGGCGCCGTTTGCATCGGTCAGCACGATCCGAAAGCGCCCACCATCTCGGCTAACCATGACCATGGAACGGCCGTCCGGGGCGTAAGACGCCGCGGCATTGTAATCGCCCTCGAAGGTCACGCGCTGGGCCGAACCGCCGCCGGCGGACACCCGGTAGATCTGCGGCTTGCCGCCGCGATCGGAGGTAAACACCAGATGCCCGCCATCCGGCGACCAGGCCGGCTCGGTATCGATGGCGTAGTGGTCGGTGAGCTGGGTCAGCTGGCGCGTGCCCAGGTCCAGCACATAGACATCCGGGTTGCCACCCTTCGACAGGGTCATCGCCAGCTTGCGTCCATCCGGCGAGAACTCCGGAGAACCATTGATGCCGTCATAGCTGGCGATCCGCTCGCGCCGACCGCTGGCGAGATCCTGCACATAGATGGCCGATTTGCGGTTCTCGAACGAGACATAGGCGAGCTTGCGGCCGTCCGGCGACCAGGCCGGCGACATGATGGGGTCGGCCGAGTCAACGATGGTCTGCGGGTTGTAACCGTCGGCATCGGATACCCTGAGCACGACGCGCGAGCCCGGCCCGCGTCCGCTGGATGTGACATAGGCGATGCGGGTCGCGAACACGCCCGGCTCGCCGGTCAGGTTTTGATAGATGGCATCGGCGATGCGATGGGCGGCATGGCGCAGCCCCTTCTCGGTCGACGGCAGCGAGTTGGACAACAGCTTGCGGCCGCTGAAGACATCGAACAGCGCATAACGCAGCATGTAGCCGCCGCTCGGATTGCGCGCGACCTCGCCGACGACCAGGCTGTTCATCGACAGCAGTTGCCATTCGCGAAAGTCGATGTCTTCCTGACGGTGCGGCGTGACCAGCATCTCGCGCCGCGACATCGGCTTGAAGCGCCCGCTGCGGGCAAGGTCGGCGGCGATGACGTCGGCGACGTCGACGCTCGGCCGGGCGCCATCGACATCGCCGAAGGGCACCACGGCAATCGGCTGCGCACCCTCGACACCGCCGGTGATCTCGATGGTCAGCTTGGCCTGTGCCGTCGTGCCGATGAGGGTCATCGCCAACAAGAGTATCAGCGACAGAGGCGGCAGCATGAGCGGGGGCCGGTTCCGGCGATGCGTTTTCATGGCAGTGGGCCTCTATGGTCTGAAGACGAAGTTGAAGTCCTTGAACAGGTCGAATTCGGCACCGTCCGGCACCGGCAACGGCGACGCCTTGTAGATGGCCACTACGACCGACTGATCGAAGGCGGCGTTGCCGCTGCCCTCGATGACTCGCACGCTGTCCGGCATCACCTGACCGTCTGGCTGCAAACGCAGATTGACCACGGCCTCGCTGCCGGCCAGCACATTCGGCGGACGCAACCAAAACTGGCGCACGCGGCTCTGGATGGCCGGCACCCATTTGCTTGCGACCTGCGCACGCGCGGCGGCCATCTGCTGCTGTGCGGCGGCGTCTAGCGCGCGGCGCTCGTTCGCAACTTCAGCCTCGAGCGCGGCTTGGAGTTCGCGCTCGATCGCCTCGAGTTCCTCTGCCTCACGGCGGGCGCGCTCTTCCACCTGGCGCTGCCGCTCGGACTCGGCCTGCCGCCGAGCATCGGCCTCGCGCTGACGTTGCAGCTCGGCCTGCTGTGCCTCACGACGCTCGCGCTCCTCGGCCTCGCGCCGTTCCCGCTCCTCGCGCTCGCGCCGTTCGGCCTCCGCCGCGACACGGCGGCGCTCCTCCAGCTCGGCACGCCGGCGTGCCTCTTCGGCGGCGCGCCGTTCTGCCTCTTCGGCCACCTGCCGGCGGATCTCATCCTCGGCCTTGCGCCGTTCTTCCTCCGCGCGGCGCTGCGCCTCGAGTTCGGCCTGACGCTGGCGCTCAGCCTCCGCCTGACGTTGGCGTTCGAGCACTGCCTGGCGCTCGCGTTCGGCTTGCGCCTGACGCTGGCGCTCGACCTCGGCCTGACGCTCACGCTCCAACGCTGCTTGGCGTTCAGCCTCGGCCTGACGCTCCCGTTCGGCTCGCTGCTCGGCCTCCATTCGGGCCTGCTCGAGCGCCTGCTCTCGGGCCAGCAGTGCCGCCGCGGCAGCCGCGGCTGCCGATCGGTCTGCCTCCGCGAGCGTGGGCTCGGCTTCGGTTTCAGGCTCGGCCCCAGGCTCGGCCCCAGGCTCGGTTAGCGGCTCCGGAGGTGGCAGCGGCCTGGCCGGAGCCGCGGCGCGCAGCGCGGCAATCTGCCGTTCGACGTCCGGGGTCGCGTCCATGCGAGCCTGGATCATGTTCTCGAAGGCGCCAAGCTCCTGGTTGCGAACCAGCCAGTCGACGCCGGTGAACATCAGCAGCAGCAGACTCAGGTGCAGCAGCAGCGACCACAGGTAGGCCCTTGGGTAGCGCTTCAGGATCTGCCACATGGCATTCCCGTCAAAGCGGCCCGTCCGCTGGTGGCCGGGTAACCAGCCCGACGCTTGCCGCGCCGGCGGCCTGCGCCGCCACCATCGCGTCGACCACTAGACCGTAGTCCACCGAGGCGTCCGCGCGGACCATCACTGGCGTCTGCGGCGCGTTGTCGAGCACGGTACGCAGACGCTCGTACAATAGCTGCTGATCCACCGGGAGCAGGTCTGCATCGCCGAGATCGACATAGCTGTCGCCGAACTGGTCGATGTGGATCACCACCGGCGGGGTGCCCTCTCCAGGTTGCGGCTGCGCCTCGGCCTGGGGCAGATCGACCTTGACGCCCTGCGTGATCAAGGGTGCGGTAACCATGAAGATCACCAGCAACACGAGCATGACGTCGATGTACGGCACCACGTTGATGTCGGACATCGGTCGGCGGCGATTTCTGCGCTCCTTTTTCTTCATCGCCTGCCCCTGCCGTCAGGCGGCGACGGCATCGGTACGCCGGCCCTGGCGTTGCAACAGGGTCGAGAACTCCTCCATGAACTCCTCGTAGCGATTGTTCAGACGCTCCACCTGATTGGAATAGCGGTTATAAGCGACGACCGCCGGAATGGCTGCAAACAAGCCGATGGCGGTTGCGACCAGGGCCTCAGAGATGCCGGGGGCGACCAGTGCCAGGGTCGCCTGCTGCACGTTTCCGAGCGCGTGGAAGGCGTGCATGATGCCCCAGACCGTGCCGAACAACCCGATGTATGGGCTGGTCGAGCCAACCGTGGCGAGGAAGGAGAGGTTCGACTCCAGCCGGTCCATTTCGCGGCTCAGCGCCACCCGCATCGAGCGCTCGGCGCCGAGGATAACGGCCATGGTGTCGTTCGGATCGGTCTTGCGCAGTCGCACATATTCCTTGAATCCGTTGCGGAAGATGGCAGCCAGACCGGTCAGCGTCTTTTCCTCCTGTCCAAGCTCGCGGTAGAGGGCGCTGAGGTCACCGCCGGACCAGAACTTGGCCTCGAAGTTGTCGGCCGCGTCGCGCGCCCGCCTCACGACACGGGAGCGGTCGAAGATGGCTGCCCATGACAACACCGAGGCAAGCACCAAAATCAGCAACACGAGCTGCACCACCAGGCTCGCATCCAGCACCAGATCCATCAGCGAAAGCTCAGATCCCATCGAGGGTCTCCGGTTGTTGGGTGCCTGGGTGAAGTTCCGTGCCTGCCTCGTTCGCGGTGCCTGCGGCTGTTGCAGTACCTGACAGAACACCCGACAAGGCGTGCAGAATGGGCTTCGGGATGCGTGTCGGGCGCATCCGCTCGGCGTCGACGCAGGCGACATTGACCGTCGCGCGGCAACAGACACTGGCGTCCGCCCCGTTCAGCACCGACTGCGCAAAATCGAAGCTCGCGGGTCCGCGGCCGGACAATGACGCGGTCACGGTCAGCTGCTCGTTGAAGCGTGCCGAGCGCAGATAGTCGATTGCGAGCCGCCTGACGACGAAGAGCACGCCTTGCTCGGCGCGCAGCCGATCCTGTTCGAAACCGAGCGCACGCAGCCACTCGGTGCGCGCGCGCTCGAGAAAGTGCAGGTAGGTCGCGTGATAAACGACACCGCCAGCATCGGTGTCTTCAAAGTAGACACGCACCGGCCACTGGAAGGCGGCCGGCGGCGCCTCGCGCTCGAGGGTCATCAGGCAAGAGTCCGCGCCAAAAACGGCTAAGTGTAGCGAAGACGGCCAGATACGAGAAGCGGCGGATGCTGTAAAAAGCCGAGCAACATCCGCCGCGGCGACACGCGTGTCCTTGCCGACACTGCCTCGTGAAGGTCAGGCCGCCTTCAGCGCGGCGTGGGGATCGACGTCCTGATCGGCCAGAGACTCTGGCAGGAATTGCAGCACGCGGATGCCCACCGCGGTGATCAGCAAGGCGACACCGACGCCGCCGATACCGAGCAGCAGTTCCGGCAGACTCGGCGTGTAGGGCGCCACCACGCCGCCGACGTCGCCAGGCGCGCCGAACTCGAGCACGGTCTTGCCCGGGAAGATCTCCAACGGATAGGCCTGGCTGCCGATGATGATGACGTACATGGCGGCCAGGCCGCCCAGGATCACCAGTGCGCTGGCGGCGGCGACCCAGTTGCGGTCCTTACTCAGCTCGGGATGGTACAGGATGCCGAGCGGCACCAGGCTGCCGATGACGACCCAGCCGATCCAGAACAAGAAGGTGTAGATGCCGCCGCTGACCAGGATGAAGGTCTCCACATCCGTATTCTTGGCGCCGTAGAGCTTGGTCAGGTGATAGACCAGCGTGAAGTACAGCACCGCTGAAATGAACAGCGCGAGCAGATTCTTCAGACGTTTCAGCATCAAGGCGCCGATCGGCCGCTCGTCCCACTCGAAACTGTACATCAGCACCAGCAGGTAGATGGCGAGTCCGTATGCGAAGGACATGACGACGAACATCGGTGCCAGAATGGCGGTGTCATACGCCTGCCGGCCAACCAGGAAGCCGAAGATGGAGCCGGTACCCGTGGTGAGCGCCAGCCGCCAGACGAACGCGAAGGTGCCGACCGGCTTGCTGAAGACATTGCCCTTGCGCTCGGCCATGGTCCAAAGGTAGGCGATGACGACGACCAGGAAACCCGTATACAAGAAGATGTTCCAGGCGAAGATCGAGCTGAAATTGTAGGTGGTCATAGCCACCACCAGCCGATCGGGCCGGCCGAGGTCGAGCACCAGCACCAAGAGCCCGCCGACCAGCAGCGCCGCTGCCAGCAATCCGGACAAGCGACCCAGCGACTTGTAGGCCGTCTTGCCGAAGACAGTGCCGATGGACGCGATATTCAGCGCGCCCGATGCCGCCACGATGAGGAAGACGGCGAACACATGAGGCAGCCCCCAGACCACGGAATTGGTCATGCCTGTGACCCAGTGGCCCTCGTGCTCCATGAACAGCGCAGCACTGCCGCCGATGCCGATGACGACGGCCAGCACCGCGAGGAGGCCCCAGTAGCGCTCCGGCGCAATGCGCCATTCCCGGTAGACGATTCTCTTCATAGCGGCCTCTCTGTGACTGCTCCTGTGCTTGCGCGGTCGAACCGCCGGCAGACTGTTAGCCTAGGCGCGGCATCAAATGCCCGCGTAGCGGATACCCGTGTTCAGGCCGAGATCCCCGCGGAGCTGCCGGCTCGGCTGAGCGCGCAGCGCCTCACGCAGCGGACCGTTCTCGTCGTTCAGATCGCCGAAGACGAGGGCCTTGTGGCCCTCTGCCGAGCAGGCGTCGGCGCAGGCCGTCGAGATATCGCCCGCGTCGAGCCGGTGTACGCAGAGGGTGCAGCTCTCGACGCACCCCTTGCCGCGCGGCGCACGGGTCAGTTTCTCAGCGATCTTTTCATGGATGAAGGAACGCGCCTTGTACGGGCAAGCCATCATGCAGTAGCGGCATCCAATACAGGTGTGGCGATCGACCATGACGATGCCGTCCGCGCGTTTGAAAGAGGCCCCCGTTGGGCAAACATCGACACAGGGCGGATTCTCGCAGTGCTGGCACATCAGCGGCAGGTTGGTCACATGGCCGGTGATATTGTCCTTCAGCTTGACCTTGCGCACCCAGACGGCACGCTGGTTTTGCCACTTCGCGAGGTCGTCACCCAAGGGCTTGGACTGTAAATCGAGCCCGTTTTCCTCGTCGCACGCCTCGACGCAAGCCGAACAGCCGTCGGCGCACTTGCTGGTATCGATCAGCATGCCCCATCGGTTTTCGCTGGAGACGGGCTCCGTCCGCGGCGCCGCCTCCGCCAATTGATGCAACACCAAACCGGGCGCGATGCTCGCAGCGCTGATCCCGGCGGCTGCGCCGAGGAAGCTGCGGCGTTCGCGACTGACCGGCGCTTGATCGCTTGCTTGCTTGTCAGTCATTTGATTTCGCCTTCTCCCCGCTCAGCGGTGGCGGCAGATACAGCGCCGCCCTGGGCAACCGCCCCTTCTGCGGAGACATAGTCAGCCGGCGCGACAAGCGCGAACAGGGGTTCGCTTGCCCCGTCGAACCGGGTTTGGGAATGGCCTGCCGGTGCCTGATTCCACGACTCCCCGACCGGGACCGTGGCATGGCAGTCGAAGCAGTTCAGCGTGACCGCGGCGTAGTCGTGGCAGGCCGCGCAAAACTGTCCGTCCGAGTCGATCGGCACTGGCGTCTGGTCCGCACGGTGACCGCTATGACAGGTCACGCAGCCCTCAAGGCTGTGCTTGGTCGAGCGGATGCCGCCGTAGACGGTGGTGTCGCGCTGGTGCCGAATCAGCTCCATGTGGTTTCGCCGCATGTACTCGGTGGGCTCGACGCACTGATCGAGATCAGCGGCCTTCGAACTCTCGACGACGAAACCGCCGATCGCCTCGGCCTGCGCGGCCAGGGTAAACAACACCCCCGCCAGGCCGATCACAACGAGGCCACCGCGCTTTAGGACTTTTGCCATCGACGCCTCCAACTTCATGGCTGCACTTGCCTCTTGGACCCCCAGCCTATTCACCAGGACCTATTCACCGAGGCCCATCTTGATGTAGCCGGTCGGGCAGACATCGGCACAGATGTGGCAGCCGATGCACTTGGCATAGTCGGTATCCACGTAACGACCGGTAGTGGCCGCGTCCTTCTTGACCCGGAAAACGGCATCCTGCGGGCAGAAGATCACGCAGTTGTCGCATTCGAAGCACATACCGCAACTCATGCAGCGCTTAGCCTCGGCGATCGCCTCTTCTTCCGTGTAGCCGATCACGCGCTCCTTGAAGTGGCCCAGCACCTCCTCGGCACTCGGTACCTCTTCCTTGCGCAGAACGCGCGGCTCGTACTTGAAGTGGCCGAGGAACAGCTCGTCGTGCGGGATGACCTCGGCGCCGGAGCGGTCCTCGAAATTGTGGATCGCGAAGTTGGCGTCGGAAGTCCCGCGCAGGTCACCGCCCTTTTCGACCCTGAATTCCTCGGGAGCCAGGTGTGCCTCGGTCATCTTGGCCAGCAGGTCGAAGTGATGAACATCCACCTTCGGACGGCGCTTGTGCTCGGCCTGCTTCATGTACTCGTCGATCGACTCAACAGCGATCCATGCCTGGCCGATGGCGGTGGTCAGCAGGTGCGGACGGATGATGTCGCCGGCGACGAAGTGTCCGGGCTTATCCGGTACTTGGTAGAACTTGTCCGAGTTCATCAGGCCGCGACCGTTGTCGAGCGCCTCCAGGCCGGTAAGGTCACCACCCTGACCGATGGCCGACACGACCAGATCCGCCTCGATGACACGTTCGGTGCCTTCGACAGGGGTCGGACGGCCGTCATCCATCTTGCAGTCGGCCACCTTGAGGCCGATGGCGCGCCCGGCGTCGTTCTTGAGGACCTCGAGCGGCATGACGCCGTCGAGCACCGTGACACCCTCGTAGAGCGCGTCGTGTACCTCGTGCTCGGCAGCGGTCATCTTGTCGCGCGTGAACAGGGAGGTCAGGGTCACCTCGGCGCCCTCGGCCGCCGCGGTCATCGCGGCGTCGTGTGCGACATAGCCGTCCTTGATGACGGTCTCGGGCAGATCACTCTTGCCGGTCTTGGTGATATGACCGAGACGGCGCGCGACCGAGACCACGTCGATGGATGTATCACCACCGCCGACGCAGACGACCTTGTCGGCCGTGACCTTCATGCGGCCCTCGTTGAATGCCTTGAGGAAGGCGACACCGGAGACGCAATTCGGCGTGTCCTTCCAGCCGGGCACAGGCAGGCCGCGGCCGGATTGGCAGCCGATGGCCCAGAGCACGGCGTCGAAATCCTGCTCCAGCTGCTCCATCGTCACGTCGACACCGACGCGGCTGTTCAGTTTGACCTCGATCTGACCCATGTCGAGGATGCGATTGATCTCGGAGTCGAGCGCGTCGCGCGGCACACGATAGCCGGGGATGCCGAAACGGAACATGCCGCCGAGCGCGTCGTTGGCCTCGAAGATGGTGACGGCATGGCCCTTGCGGCGCAGTTGATAGGCGCCGGCCAAGCCGGCCGGGCCGCCGCCGATGATGGCGACGTGCTTGCCCGTATCGGCCGGTGCCGGATCGAACTTGTAGCCGTTGGTGATCGCGGTATCACCGATGAACTGCTCGACGGCGTTGATGCCGACGAAGTCTTCCAGCTCGTTACGGTTGCAGCCGTCCTGGCATGGCGCCGGGCAGACACGGCCCATCATCGACGGGAATGGGTTGGCGTCGGTGGAGCGACGGAACGCATATTCCTGCCAGGTCATGCCCTCCGGCGGCTGCTCCAGACCGCGCACGATCTGCAGCCAGCCGCGAATGTCCTCGCCGGACGGACAGCTGCCCTGGCAAGGCGGCGTCTTGTGCACATAGGTCGGACACTTGTGGGAGGTATCCTGGGCGAAAATTTGCTTGGTCAGATCGTCCCAGACGTTGTCACCGTCTTCGAAACGGCGCCAGGAAAGTTTCGTCATTTCGTCGCTGGAAGTTGCCATGGATAACGCTCCTTAACGAGTCGAGCTTCAGCTCGGTCTTATCGATGACGCCAGACCGGCCAGGGCCAGGTCGGGGCCGTTAACTGTGTCCGCCGGGTTGCGCCGGCAAGCCATCAGGCTGCCTCGTCGGCGGCCTCCTCTTCGTCTTCGTCGCTGGTCTGCCCGGTCAGGATCAGCGCATTCGACACCAGTTGATGGACGCTGACGATCTGATCCATGTCCATGCCGTAGTAGGGCAGTACCTTGGTGAATTGGCTCTTGCAGATGGCGCAAATGGCGGCCATGTGCGTGACGCCCTTTTCCTGCATCAGGTTGTTCAGCGCCTCGACCCGCGGCTGCGCGCCCTTGACGCGGACCTCCATCAGGTCGTCGGTGAGCAGACCGCCGCCGCCGCCGCAACAGAAGGTCCGGTCGCGGATGGTCTCCTCGTCCATGTCATAGAAGTGGTTGCAGCTCGCGCGAATGATGGCGCGCGGAATGTCGAACTGACCGCCTGGCTTGTCGCCCATGCGCGACGCGCGGGCGACATTGCATGAGTCGTGGTAGGTCAGCACCATGTCGTCGTTGCGGGTCTTGTCGAGCCTCAGCTTGCCCCGTTGCATCAGGTCGTAGGTGAACTCGCAGATATGCTGCGGCACCGGGTAGCGGGCGTCGAGAAAATCCCATGGACCGGCCAGGGTGTTGAGGAAGCTGTAGGCGACGCGCCAGGCGTGCCCGCACTCGCCGAACACGATGCGCTTGACCTTCAACTTGATCGCGGCCTCGCGAATACGCATGGCCACACGCCGCATGTTCTCGTAGGAGCCGATAAACATGCCGAAATTGGCTGCCTCGGAGGCGTGAGTACTGAGCGTCCAGGAGACGCCGGCCTCGTGGAACACCTTGCCGTAACCGATCAGGCCATCGACATGCGGCTCGGCAAAGAAGTCCGCCGACGGCGTCACCAAGAGGATTTCGGCGCCCTCGACATCGAGCGGATACTTGACCTCGACACCGGTTTCATCGAATACATCCTCCTCGAGCCCTTCCAGCGTATCGGCCAGGGCCGGACCGGGCAGACCCAGGTTGTTGCCGATCTTGTAGACCTTGCCGATGATCTCGTTGCAGTACTTCTGCCCGACGCCGATGCTATCCATGATCTCGCGGGCGGCCATCGAGATCTCGGCGGTATCGATGCCGTAGGGGCAGAACACTGAGCAACGCCGACACTGAGAGCACTGGTGGAAGTAGCTGTACCAGTCGCCCAGAACCTCTTCGGTGAAGTCCTCGGCTCCCACCAGCTTCGGGAAGAATTTGCCGGCCAGCGTAAAGTAGCGCCGGTAGACCTTGCGCATCAGGTCCTGGCGCCCGACCGGCATGTTCTTCGGGTCCTTGGTGCCGAGGTAGTAATGGCACTTGTCGGTGCAGGAGCCGCATTTGACGCAGGAGTCCAGATAGACGCGCAGCGAGCGATAGCGGCCCAGTAGGTCGCCCATCTTACCGATCGCCTTGCTCTGCCAGTCATCGGGCAAGGTGCCCGGAAAGCCCAATTGGACCTGGAACTCCTCTTTCGCCTTGAACGGGGCCGCATGCGACATCACGCCCGGCTCAATGGCGGGAATCTCAGCGTATTGCTTGAGCTCGGGGACTTGGAAATCTGCCTTGGCCATGATTCAAACTCCGAAACGGACTCTGTTTGGGTCCAGGTCCAGGTCTGCGTCTAGGTCTACTTCTCTGCTCGGCGGCCGCGCGACGGCGCGCGGCGTGGCGGTCGAGATCAGCCAGGCGTGGACCGTGCATCCGCCGGTTGACCCTGCTCCCGGTGACGACGACCGTCCACTGCTGCGCCGTTCCTTACTGTTCAAGGCGCCGTGCCCAGGCCGCGATATGCCGCTTCTCACGCGGATTGTCGACCTGGTTTCGCGATGGACTGAAGAACAATCCCGGCATGTGCAGCAGCTTGCTGTACGGGAAGATGATCATCAGCGCCGCAACCAACAGCAGGTGGATCAGCAGCAGCGGATCGGCCGGCAACGGATAGACCTGACCGACGTATAAGCCTTGGAAGAACTCTTTAACCCGGATGATATCGGTGTGGACTACGAAGCGCATGGTCAGGCCGCTCAGGCCGATGGCGATCAGCAGACCGAGAATCAGGTGATCGGACAGGGACGTGATATAGCGAACGCGATCGACCAGAAACCGCCTTGCCCAGAGTCCGGCGAGTCCAACAACCATGGCAATGCCACCATAGACGCCAAACGGCTGGATGAACTGGATCGGCGCCCACACCGGGTCGATGAAGTAGCGCAGATGGCGCAACGTCACCAGGAAGAGGCCAAAATGGAACAGCCAGCCGAAGATCCAGATCCATTTGTTGCCGCGAAACAGGCTCTCGAAGAAGACGACTTCGCGCGTGATACGGAAGACGACACCCACCTTGGTGGTCGGTGCGGGGGTCGTCGGAATCTTGAGCGGTGCCGGCGTGCGGGCGTATTGGATGACCTTGAAAAGAAGGCCGGCCACGAGCACGAAGGCCGCGAAATAAAATAAATAGGCGTAAACACTCGACAGAAACGACATGTTTCCGCTACCTCAGTGGGGTCCAGGGATGACCGGGGCACGGCGCCCCAGGTCATACAGCCGTCCGCGCATCGGCCATCTGAAGCCGATGCAGGCGGCAACCGACTTCGGCGTTAGACGCAGCCGGTGGGCTTGGGCAGACCAGCGTAGCGGCACGCCTGCTTGGCCGGGCCGTAGGGAAACAGGCCATACAGATACTTGCTGTTGCCCTTGTCCTTGCCGAGCTTCTTGCCGACCGCCTTGGTCAACACGCGCACCGCCGGAGCGATTTGATACTCCTCGTAGTACTCGCGGAGGAAGTTGATGATGTCCCAATGCTCATCGGTCAGCTCGAGGTCGTCTTCCTTTGACATGACCTCGGCGACACCCGGCTCCCAGGTGTTGATGTCAGCGAGGTAACCCTCTTCGTCGGTCTCAAAGCTCTTACCGTTGACTTCGATCGGCATGGCGATTCTCCTGTCTGTCTGATTTTGGTTGAACTACAACCAGGCCTGGACCTTGTCGTTCTCCGCGGCCAAATCCACGAAGCCGGCATAGTCCACGACGCTGATACCTTCGATAACGCGCTCTTCGGCAAAGCCGCGGGCCTGCAGGTCCGGGCCGAGCACGTAGACTTTAGCCGAATCGAGCGCGGTCTTGATACGCTGTTCAACGGCGGTGCCCTTCAAGGCTGCATAGACGCCGTCCTCGATCAACAGCAGATTGGCGCCGCTGCCGAGATGGTTGAGACAGGCGTCCAGCGACGTCTTCTCGAAGGGTGACTTGTTGACGGTGTGCAGGGTGCTCATCGTTGGCGTCCTGTTGGAATCGGTCTCAAGGGAATCGGGCTCAGAAGCTGAAGACGACGTCGGACGCGTCCATGATCGCGGCCATCTCGGCACGGCTGACCACCTTGATGGAGTCTTTCTCCGCGTAGTCCTCGTCCTCGTCTTCCCAAACCAGATGCTGGAGATCGTCCAGCGTCAGACCGCGCTCTTCGAGGGATTCTTGCTCGACGAAGATCTTCTTCACCTCGTAGTCGCCGAGGGCGGCATAGGTGGGCGAGAAGTTCTTCATGCCGATGTCGGCGGTACTCTGGCCCTTGGTGAGCTGGTAGACGCCATCGTCGACGAACGCCAGGCTGACGTCCTGGTCGAAAGCGGCGCCGATCAAGACGACCTCGAGCGACTCCCATGCGTAGATCGTGCCGTACGGCGGGCGACGATTCAGGTAAAGGAAATTCTTGACGGTTTCGGACATGGTCTTTCTCCTTTTCCCGCTGCTCAGTCGCCGAACACGACCAGCCGGTCGGACTGGATGGCTGCTTCCACCAGCTGCCCCAGACCAGAGATCCGGAAACGCGGATGGATATTGGTGGCATCCTTGCCATTGCGCTTTGCTTCGCCCTCATCGACGAGGCCGCGGCGCTGCGCCGCGGCAACGCAGACGACCATGTCGAGATCGTGTTGCTCGGCCAGCTCAGCCCAGCGCTCGACGACGTTGCGATCGTCCTGAGGCGGCGTGGTCAGCCGCGTCGCGTTGTCGACGCCATCGTGGTACAAGAAGACGCGAAAGACCTCGTGTCCCTTCTCGAGGGCCGCCTTCGTAAAGAAGTAGGCCGAATCGGACGCCTGGTGCTGGTAAGGTCCTTCGTTGATCTGGATTGCAAACTTCATTGCGACCTCGCGTTGGGTTGATCCGCTGCCCCATCCGTGCCCGGCATAGGCCGGGCGGTTTCATCACCGGATGGGGAGGGGGCTCAGAAGCGGATGTAGGACGAGCTGTTGAAGCTGGCCCGGGCGCCGCGCCAGGTATCGATGTGATACTTGGTGAACGGCAGCTCCACCTCTTCAAAGAACCGCGGCCAGCCGATGCGCTCGATCCACTCGTTGATCCGCTCCCAGTCGCGCGCGCCTTCCTTGTAGGCCTTCAGAATGCGCTTGACGATGGCGGTGGCCTCCGGCCAGCGCGGCGGGTTGTTCGGAATGCCGGCGGCGACGAGCTTCTGGAAGGTCGGCTTGCCGCGCGCGTTGGAGTGGTTACCACCCACCCAAATGGCCAGCTTGGAGTGCTCGGCGTCGTTGATCTGCATCGGCGGGCAGGGCGGGTAGCAGGCGCCGCAGCAGATGCACTTGCGCTCGTCCACTTCAAGCGACGGCTTGCCGTTGACCATGGCCGGGCGAATGGCCGCCACCGGGCAGCGGGCGACAACCGACGGGCGCTCGCAGACGTTGGCGACCAGATCGTGGTTGATCTTCGGCGGCTTGGTGTGCTGCACGTTGATGGCGATGTCACCCTGGCCGCCGCAGTTGATCTGGCAGCAGCTGGTGGTGATGTGCACGCGGTTCGGCATGTTGGCGTTGCGGAACTCGTCGATGAGCTCGTCCATCATCGACTTGACCACGCCGGAGGCATCGGTGCCGGGGATGTCGCAGTGCAGCCAGCCCTGGGTGTGCGAGATCATGGTCACCGAGTTCTGAGTGCCGCCGACGATGAAGCCGGCGTCCTCGAGCGCGTCGATCAACGGCTGGACGCGCGACTCCTCGGTGACCATGTACTCGATGTTCGAGCGCAGCGTGAAGTGCACGTAACCGTCGGCGAATTCATCACCGATCTCGCACAGCTTGCGCAGCGTGAAGACGTCGAGGATGCGCTGGGTGCCGGCCTTGACCGTCCAGATCTCGTCGCCACTATAGGCAACATGGCGTAGCACGCCCGGCCGGGGGTGCTCGTGGTATTTCCACTGGCCGAAGTTCTTGCGCATCGTCGGATGCATGTACTGCCACGGATCGGGGCAGCCGGTTTCGATGGGCTCTCTCATGTCTTTGGCCATCGATGTTCCTCCAAGTCGTTAGCTGTTGAGGCGAAGCGTGTTTCTCGGGCTCGCCCCAGCGTCAGGGCAGGGACGAGCCGTCGAGGTCAAAACGAAAGCGTGAGCGCGGTCGTCAGCCGGCGGCCTTCTCGGCCTGCCGCTCGAACCATTGCTCGGCCGCCTCGTCCCAACCATCCAGACGGATGTAGGAACTCTGGCGCGGGTGACTGAGCATATTCGGATCCGGCTCGATGCCGATGCCGTCGAGGAAGTTGGCCAGACCGATGCGCTCGATCATCTCGCCGCAGCGCTCGTGCTCCAGGCCGTTTTCGGCCCAGAAGTCGATGATGTTCTCCGCCATCTCGACCATTTCCTCGTAGTCTTCCTCGGTCTCGAGCTTGCGGAAGGGGACGACGACGGTACCCATCAGATCGCCGATCTTCAGCGTGCGCTTGCCGCCGATGAGGATGGTCACGCCCTTGTCGTCACCGGGGTGCAGCGCCTTCGGCATGACGTTGAGGCAATGCATGCAGCGGACGCAATCGCGGTTATTGACGGCCAGCGTGTCGTCGTCGTTCAGCGACAGGGCCTGTGTCGGGCAACGGGTAACGACGTTGTCGATGATGTACTGACGACCCTTGGCCTTGACATAGGCCTTGACCTCTTCCTGGTCGACCTTCATGTCATCTCGCCAAGTGCCGAGCACGGCGAAGTCCGCCCGCTCGATCGCGTTCTGGCAATCGTTGGCGCAGCCGGAGACCTTGAACTTGAACTTGTAGGGCAGGGCCGGGCGATGCACGTCATCGACGAAGTTGTTGACCAACATCCGGTGAGCCTTCAGCTCATTGGTGCAGGACATCTCGCATCGCGCCGCGCCAACGCAGGACATGGCGGTCCGCACGCAGGGGCCGGCGCCGCCGAGATCCCAACCATACTCATTGATCTCGTCGAAGAAGTGCTGCGTCGCCTGGGTATCGGCGCCAATGAACATGATGTTGCCGGTTTGGCCGTGGAAGGTCACCAAGCCGGAGCCATGCTTCTCCCAGCTGTCGGCGAGCTGGCGAAGCATGGCCGTGCTGTAGTGGTTGCCGGCGGGCGGCTGCACGCGCAGCGTGTGGAATTCTCTGGACTTAGGGAACGCCTTACCGACCTCGGAGAAGCGCGGAATGATGCCGCCCCCGTAGCCGTAGACCGAGACGGTGCCACCCTTCCAGTAGCCCTTGCGGGTCTCGTAGGAATGCTCGAGCTGGCCAAGCAGGTCATTGGTCATCTCGTTGATGCGCGGCTCCGGGTGCTCGTCGCGCAGACGCTTGATGCCGGAGATGAAGCTCGGCCAAGGACCGTCCTCCAGCTGATCGATCATCGGGGTATGGTGCTTATCAATCGCCATTTCGCTATCTCTCCCGTCGAGAAAGGACGTGTACAAAATCGTTGGATCGGCGCCCGCAACCGAGTGCGGCTTTCGGCCCAGAAGATCCCTCCGGACGTCGTCTCCAGACATTGGCCGTCTGCCAGGGCTCGAGCCGCGCCAAGCCTAACCTTAGTATGACCGGAAACTTAAGACCGCCGGACTACTGAGCTTGGTTCAGCCCTGCTCCGGGCCGCAGCGTCCACCGACCCCCACTATAAAGCCCTCTCGAACGCTTCACACTCCGCCTTTCGGGGGGCTGCCCCGGCCACGTCTATCCCTTTTGGGATAGTTGACTGGAGTATTTTTTTCTATTCCAGACAATGCGCTAGCGGTAGGCATCCGAGCTTCGCAAAGGTAGCCGAAGTCTACGCGTCAGCGTTCGGCGTGTCAACGAATCCTAATATAAGCGAAAACTGATATTTATCTTCGCACCAAACTGGGTCGACCGCGCACTGCCGTTGTTTTCGGCAAGTTGCGGCTTCACGTTTGCAGGAAGGCGAAAAAATCGACAGTCATGGTGCAGCGGAGTTCCCGACCGCCGCGCTTCCTCGATTAATTGACGTAATGCTTATGTTGAAACTCAGTGAAATTCTCGTTTCGCGAAAGGACATCGACAGCTTCGACGAATTGTTGGCGGCGATACAAGATGTCGCGCGCGGCGGCGAACGCTTCTTCCGAATGGATGTGAAGCCACCCTACCCGGATACGCCCGAGGACTGGGAGGACCGCCTAGAGGCCGCCTTCAGCGGACTCATTCGGTAGCAAGAGAGACGGATTCCGACTCGGACCATCGTGGCAGAGCCGCGGACGCCGCCCGAGCAACAGCAAACCCGATGGGGCAGCAGCAGATGAAGCAGAACCAGTTGGCATACAGTCTGGCGGACACCGCGGCCGATTCCATTCGGCATCAGGGCGCAGAAGAGGCGGCGTTGGAGTCTCACCTGCTAGCCCTCCAGGAGCAGTTCGAGACGCTCGGGCGCATCGGCGCAAAGGCCAGCGAGATCGCCGAATTGAAGCTGCAGATGGGGCGAACCCTGGTTGGCCTGGGACGCGGCGAAGAGGCGTGGCCGCTCGGCCGTGAGGCATTGGATGCCTTCATCGGCGATGAGCAATTCGAGTCCGCCGCCGACTGCTGCGACGTGCTTTTCCGGGCCGAGCAGCCCGATTCGCTTTGCGCGCTCGGCCAGGGCATCTGGCTGGCCGTGACCTACCCCATCGATCCGGAGCTATCCATCGAGCTGCTGTCGCATGTGATCGACGAGACGCCGGACGACGCCGACGGCGCCGCGGTCGCCGCCACCACTGCCTTGTTTTTGGCCGACGTGCGCTGCGAGGGTGTGCAGCGCGAGAACCTGACCTTCTTCGCATCCCAGCTGCTCGGCGACGTCGCCCGCCGTCACAGCGGCATCGACAGTCAGGCCGCGTTCGACCTCTGGCGCGATCGCCTGGAGCTGCGCGAGCCCGAGAAGTTCCTGGTGCGTCTGCGCAACATCATTGACGTACTGGTCCAGGACGATTGGTGGTTCGATCGCGACACGCTGCATTCCCGTCTCCCTGACACGGGCGCGAGCAGCGACTAGCGCAACCGCGGACATCCACACAGCGCACCACTGACGCAAGCTCGCTACTCTCCGATTATATGTTTTGGCAAGAAGACGAAGACAGGACCGCGGACCGCATCCCGGACGACATCACCGACGTGCTGTTCGCGCTCGACTGCCGCAGCATTTCGGTCGACCACGCGCACGCCCTGTCCCGCGCACTGCTTGAGCGCGCACCCTGGCTGCAAAACACCGATTGCGGCATCCACACCATCCACGTCGCCGGCTCGCAGAACGGCTGGGAGCGCCCGCAACACGGCGGCGGCGAACAGCTGCAGCTGTCGCGGCGCACCAAGCTCTGCGTGCGCATACCCAAGGCCCGCATCGCCGACCTCAAGGCCGCGCTGGAAGGACAAACCGTCGACGTCGGCGGCGCTGCCTTGCGCATCGGCCGCGGCAAGCAACGCTCACTGACCCACACGAGCACGCTCTTCTCACGCTATGTCGCCGGCCCCGCAGGCGAAGACGAGGACGCCTTCCTGCAGTGGGCCGCGGGCGAGCTGGCGGCGCTCGGCGTCAAGGTTCGCAAGGCACTGTGCGGCAAACGCACGCCGCTCGCCACGCCGGCCGGCGCCATCGACACACGCAGCCTGATGCTAGCCGACCTGACGGCCGACGAATCCATGCTGCTGCAGCAGCATGGTCTCGGTCCGCGCCGGGAGATGGGCTGCGGCATCTTCATCCCGCACAAGGGGATCGACGCCGTGCACCAGACCAAGTAGATGACGCGGAACAGATAATTCCAGTATATTAGCGCCCGGTTATATGCCGACCGCCATCACGGTGCCCATCGCCAACCGGCGATGCCCGTGATGCGCAGCACGGCAACACCGACCCAAACCCTTCCAATCCAACACTGTAGCCGGGCTAGAGCGAACCGGCCGACAACGACCTGAGGACCCCAAACGTGACCATCGAGGTAAACGGCAAGCACATCGAAACCACCGAGTCCGGCTTTCTGGTCGACCCTGCCCAGTGGGACGAGGACGTCGCCAAGGCCATCGCCGACGCCGAGGGCATCGAACTCACCGACAAGCATTGGGACGTCATCAAGTACCTGCGTGACGAGTACTTCAACAACAACCAAAACCAGCCCATGGAGCGGCAGTTGCTGAAAGATGTCGGCAAGATCTGGGGCTCCAAGCCCACCAGCAAGGACGTCTACAGGCTGTTTCCGCTTGCCCCCACGAAGCAAGGCACCAAGATTGCCGGGCTGCCCGCGGTGCACCGCAAAGGCGGCTACTGAGCCGACCCACTGTCGCGTCCATGCGGACGCGACGGACAAGATCGCGGGAGCCGGCTCCGGGCGATCGACGAAGCCGGCGTTGAGCCGGCTTTTTTGTGCGACGCTGCATACTTGGCGTCGAATACCGCATCGCTTTGGCGAAGGACCCCACCGCTACTGTTGCCGAGGCATTGCGCGGTTTGTTCTGGGCCGATCGCGATCAGCATTCTTCGGCAGCACAGTAACCCCGCCCGGCATTGCCCACGCCATGCGTTTGTGAAACATTGCGGCTCAGAGCAGGCGAATTGAGTTCAGAGCAGCGTGTCGGCATGCCAGATGAGAAGACCGTGCTCCAGCCAAGAGCGGCGCAGCGCATGACGGCTGTGGAGTCCATACAAGTCACGCTGACAGACGCAGCCGGCGTGCCGCAGACCCATGCTTTCGCCGCCGCGACGCTGATTGGACGTGGACGGGACTGCGGCCTGCAGATTTCGCACCCGCTGGTCAGCCGTCACCACCTGGCGCTGTATCCGGAGGACGGACGCTGGTGGATTCGGGACCTTCAAAGCAGCAACGGAACCCTGGTCGGCGGTCAACCCATCGACAAGCTACCCGTCACCGGCGCCATGACGGTTCGACTCGGCGCCGATGGCCCGCTGCTTCGGCTGATTCCTCCGGTTCAGCCAAAGGAGGAGCAGCGGGCCGGATCGCTGGACGACGTCTCTCGCCACTATTTCGATCAGGATCATCAAGCATCCGGCGCCGCCGGTGAGCACACGATGATGATCCGGCGCGCGTACCGCAATGTGAAACGCCGACAGCGGCGCATCTACATCGCCCTTCTGTCCGGGTTGGCCGTGCTCATTGGAATGCTTGGCGGGGTTGCACTCTACCAGCACAGCCAACTCGGAAAGACCAGGGAGCTGGCGAAAGAAACCTTCTACGAGATGAAGGAGCTTGAACTGCACATCGCCGAACTGGAAGCCAGCATCGAACGCGATGCCTCGGCCGCCGTAAGGACCCAGATCGCGGACTCGAAACGGCTGCTGGCTGGGATGCGCGAGCGCTACGACAGCTTCGTAAAAGAGGTACAGGCGAGCCGAATCATCAAGCTGAACACCGAGGACGAGATCATCCTGCACATCGCCAGGGTGTTTGGTGAGACCGAGTTGGACCTACCGCCTGACTTCGTCGCCGAGGTAAAGAGCTATATCCGCAAATGGCAGGCGACGCCTCGCCTGGAACGAGCCATTCGCAGACTCCATGAAAACGGTTACGCACCAACGATTTATCGCGAGCTGACCGCACAGGACTTGCCGCCGCAATTCCTGTATCTGGCGTTACAGGAATCGAGCTTTCGCTACGACGCGGTGGGCCCGCCCACGCGCTACGGCCATGCTAAGGGAATGTGGCAATTCATACCCGACACCGCCAAACGCTATGGCCTAACGCCGGGGCCGCTTCAGCATCTGGGCCGCTTCGACCCGGAGGACGATCGCCACAACTTTGCCAAGGCGACCAACGCTGCCGCGCGCTACCTGAAATACATCTACCGCACCGATGCACAGGCATCAGGCCTGCTCGTGATGGCGTCCTACAACTGGGGCGAAGGCAACATCATAAAGCGGCTGCGAAAGATGCCGAAAAATCCGCGTGAGCGCAATTTCTGGAAGCTACTGCGCGACCACCGGATTCCGGACGAGACTTACAACTATGTCTTCTACATCTTCTCGGCGGCGGTGATCGGCGAGAACCCTCGGTTGTTCGGTTTCGACTTCGACAATCCGCTACTTGGACTCGGATCCGGTCCGAGCCGCGCGCCTTTTTCCGACCCTTTGTCCAGCCAAGATAGTGTCGGAGGCTAGCTTCGGGCGCCAAGCCGCCGGCCAGCGCCATTTCGCCGGCCGCCGCCGACTGTTTTCGACGAACGGGCGTAGCATTTTTGAGATAGTGATTAATAATTGCGACACGACCTGAGTTGATCGCCTCACGGGGAGCCTGCTGGCACGCGCGGGGAACCGCGGGCGCAGCCCTGTGCTCGGGCAATCGAGATTCTTGGTCAGCGCTTTCTATCCGGGCTTGGGGCCTGCGAACAGGGCCCGTTGCTAGGCAAGCCGCTGTTCCCGGACATGGCAGGAGTATCGCATATGCAACATTCGCGCACCTTTGATCGCATCGCCACACGGCCGCATGCAAGGCGTAACAATACCGCTCGATGCTGTGCCATCGCGCTATCGTTGCTCGTCGGGCCAGCTGGGGCCTTCACCCTGAGTCCCAACGGAGTCGTCGAGCGGACACTCGCCCCGGGTGCGACCCTGTCCGAGTCATTCACCGTCTCCCTGGGCCCAAATGAAACCTTCACAAACTGGGATCAAACCGGTGTCGGCACACTCACCGTGTCCCAGTCGCCGTTGCAGGCCGACTACAGCTTCAGCGATCCGGGTGATTTGCAGCACTGTCAGTACGTGCAGGGCGCCAGCACCGACATCGCCGCCGACATCGTCGCGAACGGTGTTTCCGGTCGCCTGCCGGTTTCCGAGTCCGCCAGAGTCCGCATTCTTTACCTGGACCCGCTGACCGCCTCCGAGACGGCGCCTGTCCTCTCCGGCGCCCCTGGCGAGACCGTCGTATTCAACACGCCGTTCACCGGCGGTCTCGCTCCCTATATCGCGACCTCGGCGCTGGGCGCGGATGTGGCGCTCTCGGACTCCCGGCTCGAGTACAGATATCGGATCCCGGCCAGCGCCGCGGCCGGGTCATTGAGCGACACCGTCACGCTGAGCGGGCAGGACACGAACTGCGGAGGGAACTCCACCACGATCACTGTCACGGTCAACGTACTTCCGGGGCTGGCCGTGTCGCCGTCAATGCTCAACCTCGCAGGCGATCCGGGGCAGCAGGTGACGGCTCAGCTGCAAGCCAGCGGCGGGGTCTCGCCCTACCAGGCGCGCGCGAACTTGGGTCAGGTATCGGTGAGCGGCGCAACCGTGAACTACAGCGCCAGGATACCAGCGGACGCCCCAGCCTCACTGACAGACACCATCGTTGTCACCGATGCCGCCGGGGCGACCCGCACCGTCGATGTGCTCATCCAGGTCTTTTCTGCGATCGCGGTGACGCCCTCGCCGCTGGAACTATCGGCATTGTCCTTGGTGGGAGTCGAAGGTGAGGCGACAAAATCGTTCGGCGTATCGGGCGGCACGCCACCCTACACTCTCGCCGTGGCCAGCGGCGGCAGCGGGACGGTCGAGCCCGCGAGCCTCGACACCGCGGGCTCTGCCATCTATGCGGTCGCGATTCCGGCCAGCTCGGCGGCAGCCGTGATCAGCGACCGCATCGTGATCACAGACTCAAGCGGCACCCGGGTCGAGCTGCCGGTCACAGTCGATGTCGCGGCATCTGATGCGCTCTCCAGCCGCACCGACCTGACGCCGAACGAGCGCAGCGTGGCGCAGGCCATCGAGACCGTCTGTCCGCAGCTCGCTGGCATGTCGTCGCGCAACGCCGCGCAGGAAGATCTGTTCCAGCAGTGCTCGCAAATGCTCGAGAACAGCGCCAGTGGCGGGATTCCGAACACGCTAGAACAGGTAACCACGGAAAAGGCCCGCGCGGCGACGAGCGCCGCCGTCGAAACCGGAAACCAGCAGCTGGCCAACATCGGCTCCCGTCTCGCGGCCTTACGCGGAGGTGCTTCTGGGCTGAGCCTACAAGGGTTCACATTGAACGTCGACGGCCAGCCGGTGCCAGTCGATTTGGTCGCCGGCGTCCTGCCGTCAAAGCTATCAGGTGGCGCCGCGGGCGGCGACAGTGCGTTCGGGCGCTGGGGCTTCTTCCTAAACGGCTCGTTCAATTTCGGCGACAAGGACACAACCGAAAACGAATCCGGGTTCGACTTCAACACCGCCGGCATCACCGCGGGCGCGGATTACCGTTTCAGCGATAAGCTGGTCACCGGTGGTGCGGTTGGCTATGCGAGCAGCGACCTGTCGTTCGATTCGAGCGGCGGAGGCCTGGATACGGAGACCTGGCATCTGGCCGCCTACGGCACCTATAGCTGGACCGAACGCTTCTATGTCGACGCCATCGTGGAATACGGCTGGCAGAGCTACGACGCGCGGCGCAACATCCGTTACCAGGTCGCCTCGACAACCAGCGCCGTCAGCCGGCAGGCCAAGGCGGACTATGACGGCACCCAGTTCGGCGCCAGCATCGGTGCCGGCTACGACATCGACGAAGGCCCTTTGTCCTATGGCGTCTATGGCCGGGCTGGTTACATCCAGGCGGATGTGGACGGCTATCGAGAACAGGGTGCCGGCGGTCTCGATCTGAGTATCGAGGGCTTTGACGCCACATCGGTGACGACGACCTTGGGAGCACGGATCTCCAGGGTGTTCAACACCAACCAAGCGGTGCTCGTTCCCCAGGCCAGAGCGGAATGGGAGCACGAGTACGACCAGGATGCCGACACGCTGGTCGCGCGTTTCGCCGCCGATCCGACCAACACCGCCTTCGGCATCGCCACCGACAGCCCCGACCGTGACTACTTCCGGCTAGGTGTAGGACTCTCGGCCATCTTCCCGCACGGCGTATCGGCCTTCATCAACTACGACACGATACTCGACCAGCAGTATTGGACCGATCATCTGATCGATGTGGGTGTGCGCTGGGAGCTGTACTAACCAGCGTCGACCGTCGACCGGCCGATGCCGGTACAGCCGGCATTTCACCAGGCGGCTGGGCATCGGCCTTTCAACGGACGCATCGCTATCGGGTTTCGATCCGCCCGACCGCCTCGAGGACGGCCGGCCAATGCGACTCCCAGCAGCAACGGTGGTCGGACGCAATGGCCACAACCTGGGCTTGCATACCGGTCTTCCTCAGCGCAGAGCGCACCAGGGACGGCGGCACGTTGGTGTCGCGGCTGCCTACCAAGTGCAGCTGAGCAACGCGTTCCGGCAATGGCCCTCGACCTGCCGGATTCAGTGAGCCCTCCAGCGGCGTGTAGCCATGGCGGCTGGTCCAGGCGGCGATATCGAGGTTAGCGGCGATCGTGACCAGTCCGCGAATCTCGGCTAGTCGCTCGGCGAGCAACCAGGCAAGCACACCGCCGCCGCTGTAACCGATGACAACGACCTCTTCGAAGCCGTTGTCATCGATGTAACGGCGAAGTGCCGACGTCATCGAGGCAACCACCGGCTCAGAGTATCTGCCAGCGGTCCAATAGTAGGGGCCGCAGCCGCTGCTCTCGCTGAATCCCTCGTAGCAGGGCCGACCAAGGTAGAGGCGGGGGTTTGGATCAAGCGCCATTAGGCGCAGGGCGATCGGGTTCCTCGGCGTTGGATCGGCGCTGATCCGCGTTCGGCCGATCCATGGGGTTCCGTCTCCGGAGAGATAGACATGCAGCGCCGTACCGCCGTGTCCGCTCGCCTTTCCGACGTAGGCCAGGTGCTGAAACGGGTCGCCTCTGAGACGCTGTTTTTGCAGGTCCGCGTCGACCGCCAGCTGTTCGCCGCTGATCTTCGCTCCGCTGCACGCAACGACGAGTGCGGTCAGGCAGCACAAGCAGACTCGAAAAATTGCGACGGTCAGCCTAAGCTTAGGCCGTCGCCGTCTGATTAGCCGCGCTGACCGACAACAGTCACCGTAGCACGCCGGCTTGGCCCGCGGACGGTCCAGTGGCCCGTGCATTCCCGGCCCCCTGTCAGCGGCTGAAGAAACGGGCGCCCGCTGACACCGCAACGGATGCGACTTCAGTGCGGCGCAATTCTTGACAACGGCGACCGCCAATATGGACACGGCAGGTGCATGCCGGGCATGCTTCGCCGCAGACACTCAATCGACGACCGCAGGGTGCGAACATCATGATCAGGTTAGAGTCGCGATTTCTGTTCCGAAGCCTCTTGCTGGCCGCGGCATGCGCCGTCGCCGGCTGCGGTTCGTCACCGATTGGAGAGGACTCCGTCGCCGCTCTCCCGCTGGACACGGATTCCGCCGGGCGCGTCGAGGACTATGTGCTGGTCGACTGCCTGCTCCCCGGGCAGATACGCCGCCTTGGCACCAGTATGACCTATCTGACGCCGCGCCGTGCCGTCAAGGCGACGCAGCGCGACTGCGCGATCCGCGGCGGCGAGTACGTGTTGTTCGACCGCTCCGATTATGGCAGCGCGCTGCAGACGCTCTTGCCTAAGGCGCGCGCCGGTGACGCGGTTGCGCAGACCTATGTTGGAGAGATCTACGAGAAGGGTCTCGGTTTGCCCGGTCCTGATTACGCAACGGCGGCGAGCTGGTATCGCAAGGCAGCGGAAGGCGGTCACGGCCCAGCGCAGATCAGCCTCGGTTCACTCTATGAGCGTGGGCTAGGAGTGCCGAAGGACAACGCGGTCGCGCTGGATTGGTATCGGCGCTCGACAGGCCTGACGCAAGACCGATTGGTCTTTGAGTCGGCACTCAAGGCCGAGCGCGCGGCGTTCCAGCGCGAGCTGGCGCTGCGGAACCAGGTCGCCTCATCGTTGCGGCAGCAACTCCGACAAGCGAAACAGCGCGCGGCACCCTCGGGCGCCCCGCAAGCACCAGCGCCCAGAAGCGCCAGCACCCAGGAAATCGAGCGGCTGATGGAAAGTCAGCAGCGCGATGCGCAACGCGAGGCGGAGCTGCGAGAAAAGAAGCTGCGCGCCGTCGAGCAGCTGCGCGCAACCGAGAGCGAAGGCAGGGGGCAAGCAGAAGGCAAGGCCGCCCAGGCCGGCAAGCTCGAGTTGAGCCTGCGCCAGGAGATCGACGGCCTGCTCGACACCTCTCGTCGTCTGGCAGCGGCGGAGTAATCGGACGGAGGCCGCCCTTGGTGCATCATGGCCGCTGGCCGGTCTTCGCCTCTGTAGCGTCGGTTTCCTGCAGCAGCCGAAAACCGACGAAACTGTAGCGCGCCTCGGGAAAGTTCCTGTTCCGATACGCCGAACGCACCAGTGATGGCCCGCTGTTCCATGCGCCGCCGCGCAGTACCCGCGGATCCTCCGAAGACGCGGGGCCGCAGTTGCGCTCGTTGCCGCTGTAGCTCGTGTCGTACTCGGAGCAGGTCCATTCCCACAGATTGCCCAGGGTGTCGTAGAGGCCCCACGGATTCGCTTCGAACAGCCCGACGGCGGCCACCCATTCGTGGTCGTCGTCACATGGGAAGCCGTCAGACCAGCCGTGTTTCGCATCGGCGACACTTGCATGGCGACAGGCCCCCTCACCCGCTTCATCGCCCCAGTACCTGGCCGCCGTCGTGCCGGCGCGCGCCGCGAACTCCCATTCCGCCTCGGTCGGAAGGCGAAATCGCCGCCCGGTCTCGCGGTTGAGCCAGTCGAGGTATGCCTGGGCGTCGTTCCAGCTGACGCAAGCCACGGGATGCTCCGGGCGGCTTCGCTGATATTTGTTTGGGGTTCGCCAATGTGCCCAGGGCTGATAGGCCCAGGCGTCGTTGCCGTTGTCACGGTCGAAGGCCCAGCATCCGTACTGTCCGCCAACGCCGCGTTCCGCCTCGGTGCGGTAGCCGGTCTCGTCGACGAAGCGGCTGAACTCTTCGATCGTCACCTCATGGCGGCCCAACAGGAACCCTTCGACGCAGACTTCATGCTGCCGCTCATCCGGCTCCCGCCCCTGCTCGACGTCCGGGCTGCCCATGCTGTAGCAGCCGCCATCGATTACAGTCATCACCGGAAGCAAGCCTCGACTGATCACATCGCGCTCACGATCCAGCACCGGCAGCTTGGCGTGCTCGGGCCGCAGCGCACGCAAGGCGGCGATAGCCGGATCAGCCCGCTCGACCTCACTAGCGGCGAGCGCCGCTGAAGCGATCGCGGCGTATGCATCCGCAATGCCAGCGAGTCCTTGTTCTGCGATCGGTTCTCCTGGGCTGAGTGCCAGCGCACGGCCAAAGCACTCGGCCGCGGCGGCGAGGCCATCGAGGTCGGCGCTGTCGCCGTCGACGGCGGCTCCACACTCATCGAGAAGCGCGCTGAGCTGCTGAGCCCCCTCCAGGCTGGAGCGAAGCCTGTCCCGGTAATCGGACAATCGGGTGTCGCCAGGAGCGAGCTGGAGCGCCTGATCGAGTAAGGCGACGCCGCGCTCGAGCTCACCCGCCGCCTCGTGCCGTCTCGCGCGATCGAGCAGACCGGAAATCTCGCGCTCGCGTTCGGTCTGCCGCGACTCTTGCTCCAGTTCCACGGAGCGTCGCAGCTCCAGCAGCTTGGCGTTGTTCGGCGCCAGCCGCAGCGCAGCGTCAATGCGGGCCAGACTCTCGTCGAGGGCGTTTCCCCGTCGGAGCGCTCGCGCCTCGGCCAGGGCGCGCTCGACCTGTCCGCGCTGCTCGAGCTCGGCCTCAATCTCCGCCGCGAGCGTCAGCAGCGCGGCATGCTCGGGCGCCAACTTCAACCCTTCGTCGACCAGCTGCAGGCCTTCATGAAGATCGCCGCGACCGGTGCTGTCGCGTGCCCGCGCCAGCAGCTCGTCGGCGCGCTCCGCATCCAAGGCCGCAATGACGGTTGTCCGAAAGGCGGTCAGCCGCGGCTGCTCCGGCAGTTTCGCCAAGCCGCCGTCCAGCAATTCCAACGCTTGTTGCAGATCGCCCTGTTGCATGGACCGCTGCGCCCGCTCCAGCAGCGCCCCGGCCAGGGCTTCACGCTCCTGCTGCCGTCGTTCCTGAAACTGGTCCCGCAGCGCCAACAGCTCGGAATTCTCGGCATCGAGCGACATCGCATCGGAAATCCGGCTGAGCCCCTGCTCGATCTCGCCCTCCTGCAACAGCAGCCGGGCGGCGGCGATCGCGTCGGCGACCCGCCTGTTGCGCTGCACTTGTGCCTGCACGGAAGAACGCAGCGCCAACAACCCCGGCTGGCCGGGAACCTGGCGCAGGCCTTCATCGATGAGCGCGAGACTGGCGTCCAGTTCCCCGCGCTCGCGTGCCGAGTCGGCCTGAGCCCGAAGCGTCTCGGCTTGCGCTTGCCGGCGTTGCATCCGTTGCTGTTGAACGCGTTCACGGAGCGCGAGCAGCTCGGCGTCTCCGGGCAACTGCTGCAGGCCGTCGTCGATCAACGCAAGACTCTGATCGAGCTCGCCGTCCGCCACCGCGCGCTTGGCCCGCGCGAGCAGTTTGCCGGCGAGCTGGTGCGCCTGAAAGTACGCAAGCAGTTTGGCGAGCCGCGGATCGCCCGGGGTCGTCGCCAGCCCGAGCTTTGCGAGTTCGATGCCGCGATCGACCTCATTGCGAACGTAGTGGTCAATGGCCAGGCGCTCGTAGTTGGCCGCCGTTGCCGGCCGCTCGCCGGATGCCTCAGGCAGGCTGACGCCGATCTCTGCGATCCGCTCTTCTACCGGCTGGCGCCAGAGATACCAGCCGACGGCCGCGCCGACGAGAAGCAGCAGGATGCCAGCGAAAACCATGAGCGGACGCGCCGAGCGGCGTGCTGGCAGCGAGCCATCGGGCGGCTTGGGAGTCAGGCTCGACCCGCCGCTCCCAGGGTCGGCGGGAAGGGTTGGCGGGCGGTGCGCGCTTGTCGTCGCCGCTGTTGAGTCGAGGGAGCGGCCGACGCTGCGGCGCCCGGCCCATCGGCTTGACCACGGTCGGCGCATAGGCATCCGCCGCCACGCTGCTGATCAGCGCATGGCGCCAGTCCGCGACCGACTGCGGGCGCTTGCCGGGATCCAGCTCGCAGGCCCAATCGATTGCGCGCAGGAACTGGTCCGGATAGCGACCGCCGGCCACCTCCGCGGCAGGAAGCTGAGGATCGGACAGCAGTCGCTGCGAGGCGCTCTTCGGAGGCCCCCCGGTCACGGCCCGGTAGAGGGTGGCGCCGAGTCCGTAGATATCGGTCCAGGGGCCCTGCTCGCCAACGTCCTGATGCTGTTCCAGCGCCGCGTAGAGCGGCGTGTAGGTGGCGAAGACCGACCGTTCACCACTCCTGGCGACGTAGCGGGCGGCACCAAAGTCGATCAGCACCGGCGATCCGTCGCTGCGAATGAGGATGTTTGCGGGCTTGATGTCGCGATGGACGATGCCGGACGAATGGACGCGTTCCAGCCCATCGAGCAGCGGTTCGAGGATGGCGCGTAAGTCCGCAAGCGGCAGCGTACCGGATTCTTCGAGCACTGCCGATAGCGGCCGGCCGCGCTCGAAGTCCATGAACATATAGGCGCTGCCGTTCAGCTCCCGATAGCGCGTCACCCGCACGATGTTGCGGTGCGGCACCGGGCGCCCCAGACCCCAAAGCGTCTTCGCCTCCTGCAGAAAGCGGTCCAGCGCCCAGGCGAAGGCATCCGTGGTAGCAGAGGACAGCGGCGTGATCGTGCCGTCGGGAAGACGCGTGGCCAGATCGGTCGGCAGGAACTCCTTGATCGCGACCGTCTCGTCCAGATAGGTGTTGTCGCACTGGTAGACGACGCCGAAGCTGCCGACCCCAAGGGTCCGTACGATGCGGAACTCCTCGATCATGGCGCCGATGGGCAGCGCTTGATTCTTCGGCTCTTGCATGCCTTCTGCAGTCTATTTCCCGGGGAGGCCTTCGCGGCTCAAGCGACGGCAGTCGTTGACGACAGGGCGCGGCACGAGCCGTGAAACCGCCGACGGCACTACCCGCACCGAATGAGCACGAGCCCATCCATCCTCAACCCCTAACTGACATCGTCCAACTGTTTTGGTAGCTTATCCTGATCAATGAGCCATGTCGCGAGACTGCCGCCGTGGATTACCGAAAATTCGACATCCACATGCGCATTGGCCGAGACGCGGTTCGCGTCGAGCTAAGCGTGCCGGATGTGCCGATGTCGCTGCCGGAGTTTCTGCCGATCGTCCAGGGGCTCACCCAGATGGTCGTTCAGGCCGCGGAGCGAGAAGCCCGGCAGACCGAGCGTGTCGTGTCGTGCGGACCGGGTTGCGGAGCCTGCTGTCGGCAGCTGGTGCCGGTCGCGGCAGCGGAAGCAGCAGCGCTTCGCGGGGTCATCTCGGGCCTTAGCGCCGCTCATCTAGAACGCGTCGAGGGACGCTTCAGCGCCGCTCGCGATCGATTGCGGTCAAATGATCTCGATCGCCGGCTGCGCGACAGCGCCCAGGACAACAAGGCTTCACGCGTGGGGCTCGGCCTCGAGTACTTTGCGCTCGGCATCGCCTGCCCCTTTCTCGAGGAAGAATCCTGCAGTATCCATGAGCAGCGGCCACTCGCCTGCCGTGAATACCTGGTCACCTCGGATCCGTCGGGCTGCCGGCAACCCGATAGGAGCTCCGTGGAGACTGTCGAGATACCCAGGAGACTGTCGCAGGTGTTTCGCAGATTCGCCGCTGACTGCCTACAACGAGATACCGGCTGGATACCGCTGATCTTCGCCCTCGACGATAGCCTGATCGATCCCGCGGCATTCGATACGGTGCGCATGCCCGGCCCGTTGCTGCTAGAAGGTTTCATCGCGGCAATGGCAGCGCCGGCCGAGGAAGTGCCGCCGCATGGAAGACACTAAGCGCATGCCCCACACTGCCTATCCACAACGAGTAAGCGCATGCAGCTGGTCTTAACGGTCTTATCCTACAACGGACTCCCGCCGCCGCGTGCGGCGGTGGTCCGAGTCGGCGATCAGGACTGCTTCATCGGTCGCCACCCGGATTGTCAGCTCGAGCTGCCGGACCCGGAATGTGTCGTTTCGGGCCGGCACGCGGTGATCGGCCGTCACGGCGGCGGTTTCTCGATCACCGACCTGGAGAGTACCAACGGCACCTTCGTGAACGCTGGCGAGGCGCCGATTACGCCGAATTCACCGCTCATGTTGCATCACGGCGACAAGCTCGCGATGGGCCCCTACCTGGTCGGGGTCACGCTGGACGAGGGACGCGAGTCGGTCCCGGCGGACCCATTCGCCTTCGCCGGGGAAGATGCCCTGCCCGGACTCCCCGACCCGCACACCAGCCCCGACATCATGGATCTGCTCGGGGCGGAGTCAAGCCCGGGGGGCCAGTTCGACGCCGCAAGTCGAGAGCGGCCGCCCGCGACGGCCGAGCCGCCGCGACCGTCGGTAGAGAACATCCATTTCAACATCCCGCAAACGCCCACCGACAAGGAGGTTGGATCGGCGGACTCCGATCACGCCGAATCCCCCGCCGAGCCGCCGGCGGGGCATTCCCGATCGTCTCGACAACCCGCCACCGGCCGCTCGCCTGCCGCCATTCCAGATGATTACGACCTGCTGAGCGACGAATTCACCGCCCCGGATGAAGATGACACCAGCCGCCCCCCGGACGACGAGCCTGTGTTCATGCCTGCCGCATCGGTTCCGTCGGAGGAGTCGACCGCGCGCTTTCCGAATCAGCCAGAGGCGGGCTCATCTGCGCGGCCAGTTAGCGCCGAGGCGCCATTTGCCCACTTCGAACCGCCTTCCGGACTGCCAGAGAGCGGGGCAAGCCACGATGCCGTTGCCCTGGGACTAGAGCCGCCAGCCGATGCCGTCGATGCCCTCGCGCCGCGCTCGAGCCAGAATGCGAGCGCTCGCGGAAACCCACAGAGCGCGGATCTGGCCGCGTTTCTGGCCGGACTCGGCGTCGGCCGCCCGCCCGCGATCGACGACAGCGAGGCGTTGCTGCGGCTTTCGGGCCAGCTCCTGCGGGAGATGACGGAAGGCTTGATGGCCGTGATGATGGCGCGCGCCAGCTTCAAGAGCGAGCTGCGACTGGAGGTGACGACCATCCGTTCCCGCGACAACAATCCGTTCCAGTTCTGCGTCGATGCGGACGACGCGCTCGAACGCCTGTTGTGGCGCCACAGCCGCGGCTTCCTGGATCCCCCGGCCGCGGTGCACAAGAGCTTCGACGACATACAGGCGCATCAGATGGCGATGATCGCGGGACTGCGGGCGGCGATGCGCGCGCTGCTCGGGCGTTTCCAACCAGAGCAGCTCGAACAACACTTCGAGCGCCAGTCCCATCTCGACAAGCTGCTGCCGATGGCACGCAAGTCGAAATGCTGGGACCTGTTCGTATCCACCTTCGACCAGGTCGCCGATGACGCCGCCGAGGACTTCATGCGGCTGTTCGGGGATGCCTTCAATCGCGCCTACGAAGAACAGGTCCGTCGCCTGGATGCGGCGCAACAGGGCGATTCGGTTTAAGCTCAGATCATGTTCCACAAGCCGGTCGCAGCCGTGCAACGCCGTTCGATGAAGGTGACGCAAATGCAGAAGCCCCGTTCAGTCCAGTGCATCGCTGCCGTGGCGCTGCCCTTCGTTTTGCTGTTGCTGCTGCAGGCGTGCGGCGGTGCGCCGAAACTGCCGGATACGACTCCGGATACGACTTTAGCGGCAAAGCTGGTGGCCAGTGACGACCTCAACAGCGGCGGCGGACAAAAGGCACGACCCGTCGTCGTTCGTCTCTACGAGCTGAGGACCGCCGGGGCCTTCTCATCGGCCGACTTCTACAGCCTTTACGAGCGAGAGGCGCAGACACTCGGATCGGACCTGCTCGGCCGGGAGGAAATCAGTCTGGCGCCGGGCCAGCGGCATCCCATCGATAAGGTGATATCGCCGGAAACAGCTTACCTCGGCGTCCTGGTGGCCTTTCGTGATATTGATCGAGCAGCGTGGCGAACGACGACCCGCCTGAAGAGCGATGCGACCAACAACGTCATCGTCAAGATCGCGGCGGACAATGTCGCCGCCGCCGCCTACTAGGAGCTGACGGTGACCTGGACGAACCGCGTTATCTGGTCGGAAGGGCTCTTCCTGAAGCCGCACCATTTTCAGCAGCAGGACCGCTATCTGGAGCATTTGGTGGCCTCCGCGCGCGGCGTCGGCGTCCCGCACCCGTGGGGCCTTCGCTTACTGTCTGTCGATCAAGACTTGCTCGCCCTTGGCAAGCTGGGCTTGACGGCGGCGGCCGGGCTACTGCCGGATGGAACGCCCGTGGATGCTCCGGCGAGCGATCCGCTACCCGATCCGTTGGCGCTGACAGCGGACGCCGCCGGCCAAATCCTCTACTTGGCGTTGCCGCTGCGCCGCCCGGGCGCCCGCGAGAGCGGCGCGACCGATGAGCCGCAGACGATGCTGCGCTATCGGGCCGGCGAAGAGACGGCTCGCGACAATACCAGCGAGGCGCAGAGCGAGGAGCTGGTCGAAGTCGGACGGCTGGATCTGCGCCTATTGCTGGAGCGCGACAACCGCGACGGCTATGCCTGCTGCGGTGTCGCCCGCCTATTGGAATGCCGCAGCGACGGTCAACTGGTGCTCGACGGCGACTATATACCACCCTGTGTCGCAACGGCTGCCTCCGCTCGCGTCACCAGCTTTCACGAGGAACTGCTGGGGCTGTGCAGGCGTCGTGCGGAACTGCTGGCGGCCAGGGTGCGCGCCGGCGCCGCCGGCGGTGTATCGGAATGGGCCAATTTCCTGCTGCTCCAGCTGCTGAACCGGTATGAGCCGCTGCTCGCCCACCTGGTCGAAACGCGCGCTCACCACCCGGAGACTCTGTATCGCGAGCTGCTGTGCTTCGCGGGCGAACTCGCGACCTTCACGGTCGACGAGAAGCGTCCGCCGGCCTTTCCCGCCTATCAGCATGAGGATCTCGACGCCACCTTCAGCCCGGTATTCGAGGCGCTGAGGCAATCGCTCAGCCGCGAGGGCGTCGAGCGGGCGATCGCGATTCCGATTCAGGAGCGCAAGTTCGGCTTCCGCGTCGCACTGGTCGCCGACAAATCCCTGTTCGCCGGCGCCCGATTCGTGCTCGCGGCGAAGGCCGGCGTCGATCCGGAAAAGCTGCGCAGCCGCTTCCCCGCCCAGGCCAAGGTCGCCCCGGTCGACAAGATCCAGGAGCTGGTCAAACTGGCCCTGCCCGGGATCGGCCTGCATCCGATGCCGATGGCGCCGATGGAGCTGCCCTACCATGCGGGATTCAATTATTTCGAGCTCGATGGGACCAGCGATTACTGGACGCAACTACCGGGCTCGGGCGGCTTCGGTATGCATGTCGGCGGCGATTTTCCAGCGCTCGAGCTGGAGCTGTGGGCCATTCGCGAATAGCCATGAACCACGACGACCCCTTCCATACGAGTGACGATGGCGGTCCAACCGTCATTCGACCGATCCCAGGGGGCCGGCGCTCGCGCGCGGCCGCGCCGTTGCCTCCGCCATCGCCGGACGCTGACGTCGGTATCGGCTGGCGTACCGAGCTAGGCAATGCTGCGGCCGAGAATCCGCTCGTCGCCTGTGCGTCGGGATTGCTCGCTGCCGCGGCGCAGCTGCGCGGGACCCCGGCGCATCCCAATCCGACCGCGCTGCTCGAGGGGCTGGTTGCGGGCGTGCGCAAGTTCGAGACCTGCGCCCGTGCGCGCGGTCTGGTGGACGCGGTCGTGTTGCCGGCGCGCTATGTGCTCTGCGCCTTGCTGGACGAGTCCGTGCTCGATACCCCGTGGGGAAGCGAGAGCCTATGGGGCGAGCGCGGTCTGTTGATCACCTTTCACAACGAGACCTGGGGCGGCGAAAAGTTCTTCGAGGCGCTGGATCGCCTGCTTGCCTACCCAAGCGGCAATCTGGAGCTTCTCGAGCTCATGAGCCTCTGTCTCGCACTCGGCTTCGAGGGGCGCTACCGGGTGAGAGAAGGCGGGCGGACAGAACTGGAACAGGTCCGCGAGCGCCTCTACCTGGCCATCCGCAATCAGCGCGGTGAGCCCGAGCACGAACTCTCGCCGCATTGGCAGGGTGTTCGAGAGCGGCGCGACCCGCTACTGCATCACCTGCCGCTGTGGGTGATGACCGCGATCCTGGGCGTTGCGCTGCTTGGGCTCTTCAGCGCCTTCACCTTCGCGTTGCACCGGGCGTCCGATCCGGTCTTCGCCGGCTTGGCCCAGGTCGGCAGAGAGATCACGCCGGCGGCCGTGCGGCCGGAGACCAGACTGCAGGTAGCCGAGGCACCTGAGCCAGCAACCCCTGGCGCCGCACCGCCGCTGACCCTGCGCATCCTGCTCGCCGATGATATCGCCGCCAACCGGCTCGAGGTTGCCGATAGGCCATTGGGCCAGACCGTGATCGTCCGCGGCGACGGTCTGTTTCCATCCGGGCGGATCGAGGTGAGGCCGGAGTTCGTTCCGATGCTCAGACGCGTCGCCGAGGCACTAGTCCAGTTGCCCGGGCGCGTTCTGGTGACCGGCCACACGGATAGCGTGCCGATCAGAACACTGCGTTTTCCATCAAATCAGGTGTTGTCGCAAGCGCGTGCCGAAACCGTGCGCGACCTGCTCGCCGGCGTCATGGGCGGCAGCGAGCGTCTGGCGGCGGAAGGCCGAGGGGATACCGAGCCGCGAATTCCGGCAAACCCGCGTGATGCGGCAAATCGCCGGGTGGAGATCACGCTAACGCCCAGCGCCGGCGGCACGGCCGGCCCAGGTTGAGCGATGTCCTACAACAAGCCGAAGTCGCAGCGCTGAACGCCATGACCGCGTTGCGGACCCATTGGTGGCGGCTATTGGAATACTCGTCGAGGTCGATACGCGGGCTATCGTAAACAGATGAGAAAGCTGTTCGCATTCGCTGGAAAGAGCTGGTTTCTGACTCTGCTCGGCACGCTCGCGTTGGCGCTCTTGATCTGGTTCACCGGTGACCTGATCAGTATCGGCGGTCGGACCCCGCTGGCATCTCCGTCGGCGCGCGTCTCCACGATCGCCGGGCTGTTGGGGGTTTGGGGGCTCTGGCAGATCGGTTCCGCGCTGCGCGCGCGCTTGCGCAACCGCCGGCTCGTCGAGCGTCTCGGCGCCACGGACGCCGCGGAAGCGGATCCGGCCAAGGCCGCCTCGAGCGAGGAATTGGATGTCCTCAACGAGCGCTTCCAGGATGCGCTGCAGTTGCTCAAGAACTCGGAGTCGAGGAGTCGGCTAGGCGGCAGGTGGATCTATCAGCTGCCTTGGTATTTGATCATCGGCCCGCCCGGCTGCGGCAAGACAACCGCGCTGTCCAACTCGGGGCTGCGCTTTCCACTCGCCGATCAAGTCGGCAAGGCGGCGGTGCAAGGCGTCGGCGGCACTCGCAACTGCGACTGGTGGTTTGCCGAGGATGCGGTGCTGCTCGATACCGCTGGCCGCTACACGACGCAAGACAGCTACCAGCAGGTCGACAGCGCCGCCTGGCAGGGTTTCCTCGGGATGCTGAAGAAGCATCGCCCACGACGGCCGATCAACGGTGTGCTTGTCTCGGTGAGCATCGCAGATCTACTGCAGCAGTCACCGACGGAGCGCTCGGCCCACGCGCAGGCGATCAAAAAACGGCTGCAAGAGCTCTATACGACGTTCAAGATCCGTTTTCCGGTGTACGTCGTCTTTATGAAGTCGGATCTCGTTGCCGGCTTCACGGAGTACTTTGCCGACCTCGGTAAGGAGGGACGCGAGCAGGTCTGGGGAACAACTCTGGCCTTCGACGCCGAGGCTACGGGTACAGCACCCGTCGAGACACTGAGCGCCGAGCTCAAGGCGCTGACCGCGCGCCTGACGCAGCGTCGTCTAACGCGCCTGCAGCAGGAGCGCGATCCTCGCAAGCGCGGGCTGATGTTCGCCTTCCCGGAGCAGTTCGCGGCGCTCGAGCAGCCGGTGGACGAATTCGTCCGTGACGTCTTTACGCCAAGCCGATATGAGGTTCGCCCACTGCTGCGCGGCGTCTATTTCACCAGCGGAACCCAGACCGGGACACCGATCGACCGTGTTCTGGCGGGGATTGCCTCCAGCTTGGGACTCGCCCGGCAAGGCCAGGCCGCGTTCGAAGGCACCGGTCGCGGTTACTTCTTGGCGCGTCTGTTTCGCGACCTGGTGTTTCCCGAGTCCGGTCTTGCCGGCCTGAATCCCCGGCTTGAGCGTCGGCGACGCTGGCTGCGCAGCGGTGCTTACGCCGGTGCCATCGCGCTGACGCTGCTGGCGGCCGCGGCATGGACGACCAGCTACAGCCGCAACCGCGCCTATACCGAGGAGGTAGACCAGGCGTTGGTGGAGATCGACGCGCAAATCGATGCGCTGAATCCGAGCGAGCGGGATCCTGTGTCACTATTGCCTCTGCTGAACGCCGCAAGGCAGATTCCTGGCGGCTACGGTGATCGCGACAGGCGTCCGCCATTGCTGTCGGGTCTGGGTCTCTATCAGGGGAACAAGCTCGGGCCAGAGGCAGAGCGCGCCTATCGCCGCGTCCTGCGCGAGGCATTGCTGCCTCCGGTCATGCTGCGATTGGAAGATCAGATTCGCGAGGCCGGCGGCGATCAGGACTTCCTCTACGACGCGCTACGCGTCTATTTGATGCTGGACAGTCCCTCCCATTATGACGCCGAGACCGTCCAGTATTGGGTCGGGCGCGACTGGGACCGCAGTCTGCCGCGGGTAACCACCACCGAGCAGCGCGAGGCGCTGAAGGATCATCTCCAGGCGCTGCTGGAGCAGCGCCCGGCGCCGCTTCCGCTGGAGCTCGACGGCGCGCTGGTCGCGCAGGCACGCGAGATCCTGAATCGGGCACCGCTGGCCGAACGGCTCTACGAGCGCCTGCGACGCGACGGACTTGGTCCCGGCTACCAAGACTTCTCGGTCGCCGATGCGGGCGGCGATTACGCCAAGCTCGTGTTCGAGCGACGCAGCGGGCGGCCGTTCAGCGATGGCGTTCCAGCACTCTACACCTATGAAGGCTATCACCGAGGCTTCACGGACCAGATCCAAAGACTGGTCGCCGCAAGCGCCGAGGAGAGCTGGATCCTCGGTCCGGGCAGCGGGCTCGAATCGGGCTCGGAGCAGTCGCGCCGTATCGTCGACGACGTCCGGCTGCTTTACATGCGTGATTACGTCAGCGCATGGGACGATCAATTGCGCGATATCGATATCGTCGCGCCTCGCGACCTGCATCATGCGGCAGAGATCGCTCGCGTACTGGCGGACAAGGAGGCATCGCCCTTGCGCCGGCTGCTCGTCGCCGCCGCCAGACAGACCGAGCTCGATCGCCCTCCCGATACAGAACAACAGGCGCCGGGCGCCGACGAGGAGCAACCAGCGGCCGGGTTTCTCGCGCGGGTCGACCGCTATTTCGGCGGTGAACAGCCCGCCGATTTGCAGGCCCAGGATGCGCCAGAGGCCTATGTGACGAGACGCTTCGCCTGGCTCCATGACCTGGTCACGGCAGCGGAAGGACGCGCCGCACCGGTCGACAAGGCACTCGACGCGCTCGCTCAGATGCACTTGCAACTAAAGTCGGTCGGCACCGCGGCGAGCACCGGACGCGGCGTCCTCGCCGCGGGTGAGAGCGCCGAAATCGCCCAGCTGAAGCAGGTGGCAGGCGAGCTGCCCGATCCAGTCTCGCAGGTGCTGGCGACCCTCGCGCAAGACAGCGCCGATATCGTCTCCGGCGGCATGCGCGCCCAGCTCAATCGTATCTGGACGGCAGAGGTCCTCCCCTTTTGCAGGGAGGCGATCCACGACCGTTATCCGTTTGAGCGCGGTAGCTCCCGCGAGACAACGCTGCATGACTTTGGCCGGCTGCTGGGTCCCGATGGCTTAATGGACGCCTTTTTCAAGGAGAATCTGAGCCAGCTCGCAGACACCTCTGGCGCGCGCTGGCGCTGGATCGGCACGGGGATCGGCATTTCCGACGATGTGCTCGCTCAGTTTCAGCGTGCGACCGTGATACGCGAGGCCTTTTTCCTTGGCGGCGGTAAGCTGCCGGCAGTGGAGTTCGAACTCGAGCCGGTGTCCTTGGACGTACGGGTGCGGCAGTTCATTCTCGACCTGGGCGGGCAGATCATCGATTACCGGCAGGGTCCGCCGACGGCGTACAGGCTGCAATGGCCGTCACCGCAGGCACCGGGGCGGGTGCGGATGGTGTTCGTCGACAACCAGGAGGCTCGCCCGACCGTGACCCATAACGGTCCTTGGGCCTGGTTCCGTCTGCTCGACTCCGCAAACATGCGCTCGACGCGCCAGCCGGAGTTGTTCAAGGTTGGATTCTCGCTCGCCGGTTACAGGGCCCAATTCGATCTGCGGGCGGTCAGCGTCCGTAATCCGTTCAAACTGGACGAGCTCAGAGGGTTCCGATGTCCGGACCGACTCTAACTGATGCGAGTACGGCCGATCCTGGATTCTTCGGCAAGCTGCCAGGCCAGGGCGATTTCGTGACTCGGCGGCTCCCAACCGAGTTTCTTCGTGTCTGGGATCCCTGGCTACAAAGGTCACTGACGCAGAGCCGCGAGGCGCTTGGAGACGGCTGGCTGGACGCCTATCTGACCAGCCCGATTTGGCAATTCGTGCTCACCGCCGGCATTGCAGGCCAAACGCCTTGGGCTGGATTGCTGATGCCGAGCGTTGATCGGGTCGGGCGCTATTTTCCCTTGACCGTCGCAAGGCCATTGCACGAGAGCACCAATCCGTTCCAAATGCTCACCGCGACGGCCGATTGGTTCGCGCAGACGCAGACCGTCATGCTCGCCGCGCTTGAGGGCGACCTGACTCTGGACGAGATGGATGCAAGGCTGCTTGGCCTTGGGCCGGTTGCCGCGCCGATCAACGATCTGTCTGCTGCCAGCAGTGACACGGCCTGCGAGGTTCGGGGGTGGAGACTGTCGCTGCAAAGCCCGTCCCGGGTGCCTGAGGTCTTGCCCGGCTTGCTGCACCACGCATTGGGCGAGGTCTTCTTCGCCTACAGCCTTTGGTGGTCCGAGGGGTCCGATCGACTACCGCCATCGTTATTGGTGGGTCAAGGCCTCCCGAGTGACGGCGCCTTCAACGCATTGTATACCGGCGATTGGTCGGGCGGGCAATGGTGCGACTTGGGCTCTCCCAGCGGTTGATCGCATGCGGTGATGACGAGCATGCCGGAAGCGCAATCCAAGGGCGGCTGGGTCTCGGCAGGCGGCACACACCGCGGCCATGTCCGCCCGATCAACCAGGATGCCCTGCTCGATCGCCCAGACATCGGCCTCTGGGCCGTCGCCGACGGTATGGGCGGGCACGCATCCGGCGAGCGGGCCAGCGCGCTGGTCGTGGAACAGCTCTCCAAACTGCCGCAACCAAGGTTTCTCGGCCGCTCGGCTTGGCAGGTCGAGTGCTTGCTCTCGGAGGCCAATCGCCGCCTGGTAGAACAGGCCGAGGCCAGCGGTGAAGCCATCATTGGCACCACGGTCGTCGTGCTACTCGCGGTCGGTCGCTCGTGCGCGCTGATGTGGGTCGGAGACAGCCGAATCTATCGGCTTCGCGACGGTCGTCTGCAGCAGCTGACGACCGATCACACCGAGGTGCAGCGCTGGCTTGCCGCCGGGCAGATCTCGCCCGAGGAGGCCGAAACGCACCCCTATGCCGGCGTCTTGTCCCGAGCGGTGGGCGCGGAAGACGATCTTCGCATTGATCGGGCACTCGAGCCGCTATGCGATGGTGATCGCTACCTGCTCTGCAGCGATGGACTAACCAAAGAACTCGCCGCGGAGCGCATAGAGGCATTGCTCGGGTCCGGCACGCCGGAACAAGCGGTTCAGCAACTAATCGACAACGCCTGCCGAGCAGGCGGCCGCGACAATGTGACGGCGCTGGTCGTCGAATTTCGCTTGGCCCAGTTTGACGCTGATTGATCGGCCTCGTGACATATAACCGACACGGAAGGCGAAAACGCGGTTTCCGCCTTCCTTCTGTTAGCCGATAGCAAATCCATGGTGACGGCGCGACATTTTCGTATGTTTTTCGACGACATCGCAAGTAGTCCACTGCTATAGTCGGAATCATGGGTTTCGTCGACGCGACACAAATGTCGCGGAGCGTGGCCGCGCCGCACGGCCGAATTACCAATGGCCTCTTGTCCATTTGTATTCAGACCTACCGAAGGTTGTATTCAGACCTACCGAAGGAGTTTTTACCGGAATGAGACTACCAAGACGTGACAGCGGTCTGCACGCGCCCGCGGGCGGCGCTTCGGGTGCACTGCGAGGCTACCTGATCCCCTTCGCTATTGCCGGCTCCACCATCCTGTCGATTCCAGTGACTGCACTGGCACAAGACAGCCGGCTCCCGATCATGCCGGACCCAAACCCAATGCCGACGGAACCGCCGCCCAGCCAGCCGGCTGAGCCTGAAAATCCGCTCGCCGGCTACGAGGAGGCCCTGCAGGACACGACCGTCAACGGACGCATCGCGGGCGACGCGCTGCTCGCGACCTGTAGAACCGGCGACAACGGCAATGGCGGCGCGAACAATCAGCTGTTCCAGGCCGACTGCGATTTGATCATCGGCGGCGCCAATGACGCCCTCGCGGGGTCGACGCAGGCACTGACGGACATCGCGGCCGATCAGATCAACGCCCAAAACTCGGTCGCGACGCGAACCGCCAGTCTCGGCGTGTCGATGGTCCAGAGCCGTCTCGCAAATCTCCGGCTGACCAGTACACAGGGCCTCGATTCCATTGCCGTGATAGCCTCCGGCCCATTTGGCCAGCCGCTGGGCGGCGGCGCCAGCGGCGACCTCATTGTCGGCCCGTTCGGCGGCTTCCTGAACGCCCGTTACGTCACTGGGGATGCCGACCAGACGCCCTTCCAGCCAGGGTACGACTTCGACGGCTGGTCGATCCTTGGCGGCCTGGATTACCGCTTCGATGACAATCTGATCGGCGGCATCTCGCTTCGCTACGCCGACGGCGACGTGAATTACGACAGCAACCGTGGTGACATGACCGGCGATAGCTGGGGCATCTCGCTGTACGGGTCGTACAACATGAACAATGGCTTCTTCGTCGACGGTCTGATCGGTTACGGCCAGAGCGACTACAAGCTCGAGCGCCGGCTCAACTACACAATCGGCTCCGAGACAGCAGCGCAAAACGCTAAGTCGGACCCGAGTGCGGACCTGTGGAACATCAACGTCGGCGCGGGCTATACGCTGTACAGGGACGCCTGGTCCATCACGCCATCGGCCCGACTCAACTATTTGCAGAACGACGTCGACAGCTATCGGGAGCGGATGTCCGACCCCACCGGCGTCGGCGGTTCCATGGCCCTCAGTATCGATTCCCAGACCTTCACATCGTTCACGTCCGACCTCGGCGTTCAGGTGGCCCGGGCCATCAGCTACAAGGGCGGGGTCATCGTGCCTCAGTTGCGGATCGGTTGGGTCCACGAATTCGAGAACGGGCAAGAGCAGGTCGGCGCCCGCTTCGTCAACGACATCAACAGCGAGCCGCTGTTTATCCTGACCGATGAGCCGGTTCGCGATTACGCGGACCTGAGTGTTGGTGTCTCGGCGCAGTTCCCCAATGGCAGGTCCGCTTTCCTGTCCTACAACACACTGCTGGGCTACAACGACGTCACCTACAACGCGATCAACGCGGGCGTCCGACTCGAGTTTTGAGCGGACCGACCGGTCTATGCCGCGCCACGGACGGCGTGGCGACGCGCCGGGATTTGCATCACGCTTGATCCTTAACTTATAGCACCCTCTACTCGGGCACCGGATATGGCGCTGAGTCAACAGGCACGCTCGCTGTCGGTCTCCACACCGCTTGGGCCGGACGTCTTACTGCTGCGCAACATGACTGGATCGGAGCAGCTTGGCAGGCTCTTCGACTATCAGCTCGAGCTGCTCAGCGAAGACGTCAACATCAAGCATGAAGATCTGCTTGGAACCCCTTTCAGCGTCAAGCTGAGTCTGCTCGACGGCGGCCAACGCTACTTCAACGGCATCGTCAGCCGCTTCTCGCAGATCGGCTTCGACGGTTCATTCGCCCTCTATCGCGCAACACTGGTGCCTTGGACCTGGTTCCTGACACGCACCGCCGACTGCCGCATCTTCCAGGAGCAGAGCGTCCCGGACATCATCAAGGAGATCTTCCGCGAGCACGGCTACACGGATTTCGAAGAGCGTCTGAGCGGCAGCTACCGGCAATGGGTTTACTGCGTCCAATATCGCGAGACGGACTTCGGCTTCATCAGCCGCTTGATGGAGCAGGAGGGGATCTACTACTACTTCACCCATGAGGAGGGCAAGCACACCCTCGTCATGGCCGACAGCTACAGTGCGCACAACAGTGTGCCGGGGTTCGACGAGGTCCCATACTACCCGCCTGATGAAAGCTCCCTGCGGGAGCGAGACCACATCAGCAAATGGTCCGTCCTGCAGGCGGTACAGCCAGGGGCCTTCGCCCACAACGATTTCGATTTCGTTGCACCCAGAAAGAACCTGCTCACCAAGCGCAGCGACCCGAAGCCCCACGAAGCGGCCGATCTGGAAGTCTACGACTATCCCGGCGAGTACACCGAGAGCGGTGACGGCGAAGGCTACGCGCGCATTCGCTTGGAGGAGATGCACGCAGGCTATGAAAGCGTGCAAGCAGAAGGCAGCGCGAGAGGGCTCGCGAGCGGCGCCTTGTTCAATCTGATCAATTACCCGCGTGACGACCAGAACCGCGAGTATCTCATCGTCGGCGCCGAGTATGGGCTGCAGTCGGATCTCTTTGGATCCGCTGGCGCAGCGCCTGAGGGGCCGGTGTTCCAATGCAGCCTCACCGCGATGGATGCGCAGACGCCGTTTCGGCCTCCGCGGACTACTCCTAAGCCCACTGTTCAGGGTCCGCAGACCGCCATCGTCGTCGGCAAGGCCGGAGAAGAGATCTGGACCGACCAATACGGCCGCGTCAAGGTCCAGTTCCACTGGGACCGCTACGGCAAGTCGGACGAGAACAGTTCCTGCTGGGTGCGTGTCTCCCACCCATGGGCGGGCAAGAACTGGGGCGCCGTGGCCATCCCACGCATCGGACAGGAAGTCATCATCGAGTTCCTGGAGGGCGACCCGGATCAGCCTATCATCACCGGTCGGGTCTACAACGGCGATCAGATGCCGCCTTACGGCCTGCCCGCCGGCGCCGTGGTCAGCGGCATCAAGTCCAACAGCACCAAGGGCGGCGGCGGTTACAACGAATACGTCATGGATGACACCAAGGGCAACGAGCTCATCCGCGAGCATGGCCAGTTCGACAAGGACAGCACCATCGAGAACGATCTGCGCGAGCACGTTCTGCATGATCGTAGTCGGGATGTGACCAACAATGAGACGGTCCAGGTTGGAAACGATCGCTCCAAGAGCATCGGTCACGATGAGCAGACGAGTGTCGGCAGGCACCGCACGGAGAGCGTCGGCGACAACGAGACGATCTCGATCGGAAAGAACCGAACCGAATCGGTCGGAGAGGACGAAACGATCTCGATTGGTGACAACCGAACAGAAAGTGTTGGTAAGGACGAGACCGTCACTGTTGGGGCAAATCGCACCGAGAACGTCGGCAAAGACGAGACCGTCCAGATTGGCGAGGATCGTGCTCACTCAGTCGGCAAGAACGACACCTTGAGTGTTGGCAAGAACTTGGCGATCGTTGCCGGTGACGAAATCGTGATCAAGACCGGCAGCGCCTCGATCACGATGAAAAAGAATGGCGACATCATGATCCGGGGAAAGAACATTAGCGTTCAGGGCTCCGGCAAGGTCAATGTCAAGGCATCCAGCGATATCACCATGAAGGGCAGCAAGATCAAGCAGAACTGACGCCATGACCAACAAGCCCCGCACGCCACACGCTCGTCATGCCGAGGTGCCTGCATCGGCTCGACCGCACGCGCGGCTTGCCGGCGGCTCGCCGGCGACAGACGCGAACTCAGCATTGGATGCGGTGCTCAACGGACCGGTTGGTCAGCGCGATTCACGCCCGCAGCTTGAGGTAACCCCAGAAAGAATCACCGGCGTAGTCATCGGCCGCATCGTCGAATGTACTGTTGGCAACCCAGTACGCGTCGCCTACCCGCTGCAGACCCAAGATGATACCGCGGTCCCTGCCGCGACCACGGTATCCGTTTCCACTGCCGATTTGGGTAGGCAGGTGGCACTGCTGTTCGAAGGCGGGAATCCCAAGAAGCCCATTATCATTGGATTCATGCAGCAACCGGGCTCGCCAGCCGCCGGCGTCGAGGCGAAGCATGGCTCGGACTCCGTCAGCCTAGAACTGAGTCAGGACGGAAAGCGGATATCGCTTTCCGCCGAAGAGGAAATCACGCTGCGTTGCGGTGATGCGAGCGTCACGCTGACACGCGCCGGAAAGATCCTGTTAAAGGGGAAGTTTCTGTCCAGTCATTCCTCGGGCGTCAATCGCATTCGCGGCGGCTCGATCCAGCTCAACTGACCGCAGACCAACCAGCGTGCTACAGCTCAAGAACGAGACGCCATTCAAGGCAACGATCACGCTGTTTCCAAACGAGGCGGGCATCGATACGCTCTATGTGGTCCTGAAGGCCACCTTCGAATTTGATGCCAGTTCGCAGATCAGGGTCGCCGACGAACAGCTACCCTTAACGATGTCAGACGAATACTGGGGCAAGCCCGGCGCATCCAGCATCAGGTATGCGAGCGATCTGCATCTTTGTAAACCGTCGACTGACGTCATCTTGATAGGACAAGCCTACGCGCCGAGGGGGAAGGCCGTCCCATCGCTCGATGTCAGCCTCGCGGTTGCTGAGCGCAAGAAGCTAATTCGGGTGTTTGGCGATCGAACCTGGGTCGACGAGAATAAGCAGGTCTCAAAACCGGAGCCTTTCGAGACTATGGCGCTGGTGTATGAACGCGCCTTCGGCGGGATGCACGTCGTCGAGGGCGAGACGCCCAGGGTCCTTGCCGAGGAGCGCAATCCCGTTGGTGCTGGCTTTCGTGGCGCACGCAACAACGCTGATCTGGCAGGACTTCCGCTGCCGAACCTCGAAGATCCCGCTGGGTTCGTCGAGCAGGTTGGCGACAAGGCGGTACCGGCCTGCTTCGGTTTTGTCGCGCCTAACTGGGAACCCCGGCGCGGCTTTGCCGGAACCTATGATGCCGCTTGGCAGGCGACGCGTTCGCCCTATTTGCCCGAGGACTTCGACTCCCATTTTGTCAACGCGGCCCATCCCGATCTCGTGTTCGACCGCTATCTGCAGGGAAGTGAACCGATCCACCTAATGCATCTGTCACAGGTACCGCGGATCGCGTTTGTGCTGCCCCTGTGTCGCCTGGATACCGAGGTGCAGATCGCGGGGAGTCCGGAAAGGCCGCCGCTGAATCTGGAGACCCTGTTGATCGAGCCCGATGATGCACGTTTCTCGATGACCTGGCGTGGTCAGGTCCAATGTGACAAGAGGGCGCTCAAGGTAGAGCAGGTGACCATCACTCTTGCAGACCTCGAATTGACCGGCGGCAAGACCTGATGCCCGACAACAGTGCATTCATCTGCGGCATCGGGCTCGTAACCGCGGTCGGAGGCTCTACCGCGCAGACCGCGGCCTCGGTACGCGCCGGCATCAGTCGCTACGAAGAGAGCTCAGTCTACAACAAGCGGTTCGCGCCGATGACCATGGCCTTGGTTCCGGAGGATGTCCTGCCACCGTTGAGCCTTGAAGAGCCGGCAATGACCGGCCTGACGTCACGTCAGAGCCGAATGCTGCGCCTTGCGCACTTGGCGATCGATGAGGCGTTGTCCCAGTTGCCGGCCGAAAGCGAGGTTCCGCTGTTCCTCGCGCTGCCAGAACCCCTGCCGGACCCAGGTCGGCCGCCGCCGGTGACAGATGCCTTTCTCGACCTGCTGATCGCGCAGACCGACGCCCCTGTCGACCGCGATCGGAGTCAGGTGTTCATGACCGGACGCGCTGCCGGGTTCGAGGCGCTCGGTGGAGCGCTGGACCTTCTGAGCCGAGAGCAAGATCGTTTCGTACTCGTCGGCGGTGTCGACACCTATATTGACCTATACTTGCTCGGGACCTTGGACGTGGAAGACCGGGTCTTGTCAGCCGGTGTCATGGACGGATTCGCACCGGGCGAGGGTGCGGGGTTCCTGTTGCTTGCGGCCGAGGGTTTGGCGGCGAAGCTCCATCCGCCGCCAAGGATCCAGGTCCATAGGCCCGGATTGGGTGTCGAGCCTGGTCACCGATACAGTCAGGCGCCGTACCAGGGTGACGGCTTGTCCAGCGCCGTCGACAGCGCCTTGAAGGCTCTTGATGGTGTGCCAGCGAAGACCGTGCTCGCAGGGTTCAACGGCGAGAACTTCGGAGCCAAAGAATGGGGCGTTTCGTTTAGCCGCTGCCAAGGCGGGATCGACCCGGAGTTCACCATCGTGCATCCGGCGGACGGATTCGGCGACGTCGGTGCTGCGTTTGGGCCCGTGCTATTGGGGCTTGCCGCTGTCGGTATCGAGAAGGGTTACCTGCGAGCACCCAGCCTCGCTTGGGCGTCATCGGATGCGGCACCCAGGGGTGCGGCGTGCATCACATCGCAGAACGCATAGAGACTCAGAGGGGCAACCATGTCGCAAACCGTCTTTGTCAACTCGCGCGGTGTCGTTCACAAGGCCAGCGGAGGCATGAGCATCGTCTTTCCCGACGTTTGCAAGACACCGACACCCGGTGGACCGGTCCCGATTCCCTACCCGAACATTGGGAAGTCATCCGATACGTCGCAGGGTCCGAAGAAGGTGACGACCGACCAGAAGATGCCGATGGTGAAGGGAGCGAAGTACTCGCGCTCGATGGGGGATGAGGCAGGGACCGTCGGCGGTGTGCTGTCAAACGTCAATATGAATGTTTGTGAGTTTTTGTTGTATTCGTTTGATGTGAAGTTCGAGGGGAAGAATGTTTGTCGGTTGGGGGATCCGATGTTTCATAATAAGAAGAACATAGTAGGTTAAATTCCTGGACGTCAGTTGCATTTTTGTCGTTGCTATTTTAGTGAAGCGATGCAGATTCTAGAAGAAGCAGTTAACGCCGCGAATGCTGTTGATGCGTCCAAGGATGATCTTTGTCCTTTTTGTCACGAAAAACCTATTGGCCACGCGACGGATACACCAGAGGCAGTGGATGATAATGTAGTTAGCGTGCCTGCGGACTTGGGATGCGAAATTAGAAGGAGAAAGGACGGTGATCTTCCCTACACCACCGCTCAACATCATCTCATTTCGGCCATGCAGTGCTACGCCAGGATACGGCAACTCGTACGCATGGGAAACATGCTCGGCTATAACATCAACTGTAAAGAGAATGGAATCGGGTTACCAACCACGCATTATACACTCACGTATCCGGACGGCGGTGGAAGGAAGAAATACGGAGATCTTGATGACCCGGAAGGAAAAAAGAGGATCGCATTTGCTCTGATGAAGGAGCTTGGCGCGCAATGGCATGTCGGGCACCACGCCTTTACCATAACAGTGCCGAAAACTAATGTGGATTCGTGGAAAGATGGGGGCACAGACGAGCAGGATGAAAACGACTATGGCCACGAGACACAATATGATGTGGAAATCATCTCCATGCTTTTAGCTCTGCTAAAAAGCTTTCCACCCGATTTCTGTGAAGACGAAGAAAAAGACGCAAAAATTCAAAAAGGACATGGACGACATGAGCGCGGAAATAAAAGAGCATCTCGAAAAGTTTAGCGGGGAAAATGGGGCAAAGCCGGCTGATAGCAACCCCTTTTTTGTGTCGATGCGAGCCTATGAATATTCCGGAATCGCGAAGAAGCCCCCGAATCAAGACATTCCTGTAAACAACGCGTCGTTTGGCATCGGGTAAGGACTATGGGCTACTACATCCTTCAGCAAGACCTCCGGATTGTCGATCAACCGTTTGTGATGACCGTGCCTGAGGATTTGGACCCTGCCGATTGGATTGATGGACGGATTATGGCCCCGCCTCGGGATCCGATTCGCATGTCATTGTCTCCTAGGAGCGGCAGGTATCGTGGATGTATCATTGGGGGCATTGTGACGCTGTTTCACCAAGTGTTTCGAGACGAACTTACACGACTAGGCATAGACAACCTGCAATATTTCCCAGTGGAGCTTGAGAATCAAGAAGGAAAGGTTGAGAAAAAGTATTCACTAGTCAACGTGGTTGGACTGCTGGAGGCGGTGGACTTTCAAACTAGCGTCATTGAGGCAAGGGCCAGCGGTGGGCGCGGTCGCCTGAGATCTTTTAATATTGATCCTGCGGCAACAAGAGGCCAGAAGCTGTTTCGAATCGTGGAAAACCCGACGCTGATTGTTATCGACGAATCGCTACGTGAGAGCTTGTTGAAATTCAATCCTCCGGGGGTATTGATGCTGCCGACCGAGCGTTATGAGGGGTATCGTTAAGGAACTCGAGCAGGAAGGGGTAAAGTGGACCCCGAAAACAGGACACGAGTTTAAGCTTGCGCCCAACCGAGAGAGGCAGAGACAAAATGGGCGAAGCGAAGCGCAAGAGTTACACGGCGGCGTTCAAGGCGAAAGTAGGTCTTGAGGCGATCCGCGGGGTGAAGACGATCAACGAGCTCGGGCAGGCGTACGGGGGGCAGGGGTCACGGGGGGCAGGGGTCAGGTCTTGCAATCCAACATTGACAAAAGGAAGAGGATAGCGCGGTCTGCCTCGATATCGGCCCAAGAAGCTTGCTCGTGAATAAGTCTCCGCCTCGGTCAGGCGGGGAATTGCTCGCCTCCGCGAATGCGCGGCTGGCAGGACCGCAGATCAAGTCGGAACCGCATCGCGCTAACCTGAGGTCTCCTTAAGCTCAGAAACAACTTTTCGGATGCGGCGAAAGTCTTCGTCGTTATGTAGCAGAATCAGCCCGTTGTCCAGCGCCATCTGGGCGATCAGGCAGTCGTTGGACGAGCGAACGGTGATCCCCTGGCGACGGCAGTGAAAGTACATTCGAGCCGCGGCGATCGCGGCTTGGATGGGGTCCGATGGCAGGTAGATTGTCTGCGTCTCGAAGTAACTACGATATTTGTCAAACTGCTGCGGGTCCGCGGTGCCCTGTAGGATCTCCTGCAAGATGGTCGTGGATATTCCAATGTCGATCCCTGTTCTTAACAGCGTCTTCAATCGCTCGACCGCTGGATTGGCGGTCGCTTTGAAGAAATCGATCCAAACCGAGGTGTCAACAAGATACACGGCTAACTGTTTCCGCTGCGGGCCGCTTTGTAGTCGTACTCGGGATCCAAGCCGTCACTGCCGTACAAGTCCATGAGGTTCCTGCGCTTTTGTCGAGCGACAAACTCGCGCAACGCCCGATCGACAAGCTCGCGCTTGGTTCTGATGTTTGATACTGCAAAAGCTTCTTCGACGAGCGCGTCGTCGATGACGATGTTCGTACGCATAGCGATACACCTCCGGATGTGTATCTTAAAGAGTAGGCGGAATTGGGGTCAAGGGAAGGAGGAGAGGGTCAGCAGGAGGAGAGGGTCAGGTCTTGCAATCCAACACTCATGAGCTAAGCTGGAAGCATGGCAAGACCCTTACGCATTGAACTGGCTGGCGGGCTCTACCACGTCACCGCGCGGGGCGACCGACGGGAGGCGATCTACCGCGGTGATGCGGATCGAAACGCTTGGCTGACTCTGTTTGGCGAGGTGTGTGAGCGGTTCAACTGGCGCTGCCATGGCTGGTGCCAGATGACGAATCACTATCACCTCATCATCGAAACGCCGGACGCAAACCTATCGGCGGGTATGCGACAGCTCAACGGCGTTTACACGCAGTACTTCAATCGGGCACACCGGCTGGTCGGGCATTTGTTCCAGGGGCGTTTCAAGGCGATCCTCGTCGAGCGGGACGCCTATCTTCTGGAGTTGTGCCGCTATGTCGTGCTCAATCCGGTGCGGGCGTACATGGTGGGGCAGGCTGGCGACTGGCCTTGGAGCAGCTATCGCGCGATGATGGGTTTGACGGTCCCGCCGACGTGGCTCGAGACCGACTGGGGGCTTGGACAGTTTGCGACGGACCGTGCGGACGCGCGAACCGGCTTCGCTGCCTTTGTCGCGGCGGGCGTTGGCCAGCCGAGCCCGTGGACCGAACTACGCCACCAGGTCTTCCTCGGCAGCGACGCATTCGTCGAGCGGGCAGTTCACGACGCCAGGCCGAGAAGCGGGGAACTGCGTGAAGTGCCGCGGGCTCAGCGCCGCACGATGGCGAGCTCTCTGGAGTGTTTTGAACGGGACTTTCCGAATCGCCGCGAGGCGATGGCGCGCGCCTTCGAAACGGGGGCTTATACGATGCACGAGATCGCTGGCTATTTCCACGTGCACTATGCAACTGTCAGCCGTGCCGTGCGATGGCTGGCGTCTCAGAAGGTGGCGCAGTGACAACGAGCAACGACCTTTACGACCAGGACTTCTTGACCCAGAATTTTGGCCGGATCAGTGATCGGTGTTGGCTGAATATCGCCAGACGCAGTGATTGCCGGTGATGCGAATCTTTATCAGTCATTCGACCCGAGATCGCGATTTTGTTCTGTCGCGGCTGAAACCGGCGTTGGACGCCAACGGCTGCGTATCCTGGTGCTCCTCGTCGGATCTCGAGGCGGCGGCCAACTGGGAACAGCAGATTCGCGCCGCGCTGGCCGCCTCCGACTGGTTCATTGTCGTGATGTCGCCCGATGCACAGCGATCCGAGTGGGTGCAGGCAGAGACTCACTGGGCGGTCGAGCACATGCCGGGCTGCATCATCCCGGTGTTGGCGCGCAGTTGCCGGCCGATCGACCTGCACTTGCGGTTGGGGACCCTGCAGTATGTCGATTTTCGCGCCGCCTTCGATCCGGCATTTCGCGATCTGCTGCAGGTCATTCAGCGCTCAGGGCTCGAGAGCGTCGGCGCGGAGGGCCCGGCCGGTTCCTCGCAGGAGACTGAACGCACGACACTCATCGAACGCCCTAGGAGTGCATCGCTGCGCGTTCATGTCGTTCGCGTCAATGGACCTGCGTATGATGATGAACTGATCATTGAGAACTCGGCAACCATTGGCCGCTCCGTTCAGGCGCATCTGCGTGTGGACGATGACTGCGTATCGCGTCGCCATGCACGTATCGACGTGGTGTCGGTGGATCGCCGCGTCGGATTGACCGTGACGGATCTCGACAGCGCGAATGGAACCTTTCTGAACGGCGAACTCATACAGACCCCACGCGGCATCCAAACGGGTGATATCGTTGCGATGGGCAGCTGCGAGCTGCATGTTCGCCAAATCAATTGAATCGGCGCAATACAACCGACTCACGGCCATAACCGGTAACGCGGATAAAGGCGCTCGACAGCAAGGGTATTCGCAATTGCCTATCATTGAATCGATCGTTGCAGAGCATGCGGAAGAGGCGGCGTTTTTGTGGCTGCTGAGGGATGCCGCCGTCGCCGCTCCGCACTATTCGCTTCAAGATCTCGCCGAGCTCGATGAGCGCGTCGAGGCTCACATCGACGGGCTGCGGGTTGCGGGAGACGGCGGCTGGGCGATGGTCGCGGATGGATTGCAGCAGCCGGAAAGCGGCGAGGTGTTTGCCGCCGCCGTGCTCGCCTTCGAGGGCGATGACCCGCAGCGGCTCCAACAGCTGTACGCGGCGGTGGAGACGGCTCCGGAGACGGTACGAGGTTTGGTCTCCGCCATTGGATGGGTGTCGCCCGACAAGCTGAGGGGCAAGATCGCGGGGTTGCTTGGATCCGATTCGCCGCTGTGGCTGCGAACGGGAATCGCCGCCTGCGCGGTACACCGCGTCGACTGCGGCGAGCATCTCGCCAGGGCAATCGAGCACGAAGATCTCGACCTAAAGGCGCGAGCGCTGCGTGCCGCCGGGGAGATAGCACGTGTGGACCTTCTGACTGCAGTCAGGGGGCAAGTTAACGCGACCGATCCGGCATGCGGGTTTTGGGCTGCTCGCTCGGCGGTCTTGTTGGGCGATCGCGCGGCAGGGGTTGCCGCATTGAAGACCCTGGCCCTGACCGGCGGGGCCTTTGGCACGCGGGCCCTCGATATTCTGCTGCGCGTGCTGGATCCTGACACGGCCGCGGGATGGCTCAAGGCACTGTCGCGGGATGCCGGCCGTCGGCGTGAACTCATCATCGGCTGCGGTGTTTGCGCTGACCCCGCCTATGTGCCCTGGTTGATTGAACAAATGGCTGACGCACCCGAGGATGCGCGCATCGCGGGCGAGGCCTTCAGCATGATTACCGGTGCTGATATCGCTTCCGAGAATCTAGAGGGCGACTGGCCAAGCGGCTACGAGGCCGGTCCAACCGAGGATGCCGAGGACGAGGAGGTGGCAATGGACCCGGATGAAGATCTGCCGTGGCCCGATCCGGCGCGGATCAAGGCCTGGTGGACCGACAATCAGGGGCGGTTCAAAGCCGGGGCACGTTATCTGACCGGACAACCAATTTCTGCTGCTCACTGTCAGCACGTCCTGAAGACAGGCATGCAAAGGCAGCGTATCGCTGCGGCGCTAGAGCTGGCGCTGATGCAGCCCGATGCGCCCTTGTTCGAAACCCGGGCGCCTGGACGCCGGCAACAGGCGGTGCTGGGCTGATCAGCACGTTCCTACAGCTTCTCCCAATAACTGAGGCATTACTTCTGAAACAGTTGATAGGTGAGGGCTGGCGTCCCGCTCATAAGTTTCTGGTAGCCGAACGATCTGATCTGACCCCTGTTCGGAGGCCAGGGATCGTAGATTCTCAAAGTGGTCCCGATCGCCGTCCCGTCCCCGCGGATGCCGGCGATCACCGCGAAATGGCCACTGCTCCCAACCCCACTCAGATAACCCGAGACGTTCCAAAGAATGTGGGTCGCCACGGGTCCGTGACGCAATACATTTGCGAGCCCGATTGCGGTCCAGCTCTGGGGGTAGTGCATGCGAAGATTGAAATGTGCGGCATAAGCTTGGGTATGAATCGGGTTGTCCAATTCCGAGTCGTTCAACAACCCTCCGTCCGAGGCAAGCAGCGACGCTGGCACGCTGGAGCGAGGTATCGAGTATCGCAATAGCATCGATGTCGCCGCCAGCCAGCACGCGGATGGATCATGCTGCGGCACGAGGGTCACCGGATTCAGGATTGTGTAATGCTCGGTTTGACGGAGTGCCGCCCAGGTGCATGGACCGACCTCGCCATCTTCAACCAGCCAATACTGCTTTTGAGCGGCCAGGACCGCGCGCCGAGTATTCTGCCCGAATATTCCGTCTGGCTTGAGGTTGGGGGAGGGCCTTAGTCGCTGGTTCAGGCTGTTCTGCAACTCCTCCACTGCCTGACCTCGAGCGCCTTGTCTCAATACTGTCATCCTCGCCTCCTGACCGTTGTCTGGTGGATTGAGTACGGCGGAATTTGGCCGCCTTGCGAGCGGGTTTGGTGTCATCGTCCACAGGGAGCGCCCTAGCATCGGAAACCGCGTTTCAACTCCATGCTGGATCGTTCGCCGGGATGCCAATCAATCAGCTTGTCCCGGCACGCGGCCGGCGCAATTGATCCCGCATCATTCAAAACTGTAGCTGAAGCCCTCGTCACCGACATCGATGGCGATCCTTGCCACCGGCCGAGCTTCCATGTTGCGGGTCAGCAACTCGCGGCTGATCTCCGGAAGCACCGTGTTGGTCAGGATGGCGTCGACGACGCGGGCGCCGCTTTCAACCTCGGCACAGCGTTTGGCGATGAGTGTGACGACGTCCTCGCTGTAGCTGAGCGGGATACGATGATTGTCTTCGATACGCCGCACGACGCGCCCGAGCTGCAGACGAATGATGGCTGCAAGCATCTCATCGCTCAGTGGATAGTAGGGGATTGCGACCAATCGGCCGAGCAGTGCGGCCGGGAAGGTCTTCAGCAGCGGCTCACGCAGCGCGCTGGCGATGCCCTCCGGGTCCGGCATCAGATCCGGGTCCTGGCATAGCCCCATGATCAGATCGGTCCCGACGTTGGTCGTCAGCAGGATCAATGTGTTACGGAAATCGATCTTGCGGCCCTCGGCGTCTTCCATCCAACCCTTGTCGAACACCTGGAAGAAGATCTCGTGTACGTCCGGATGCGCCTTCTCGACCTCGTCGAGCAGCACGACGCTGTAAGGCTTGCGCCGCACCGCCTCGGTCAGGATGCCACCCTCGCCATAACCGACATAGCCGGGCGGCGAGCCCTTCAGTGTCGAGACGCTGTGCGCCTCCTGAAACTCGCTCATGTTGATGGTAATGATGTTCTGCTCGCCGCCGTAGAGGGCCTCGGCCAGCGCGAGGCCGGTCTCGGTCTTGCCAACGCCGGACGGGCCGGCGAGCAGAAACACACCGATGGGCTTATTCGGATTGTCCAGGCGCGCGCGCGAGGTCTGGATGCGGCTCGCGATCATATCCAGCGCATGGCGCTGGCCGATCACGCGTTGGTTCAGGGTGTCGGCCAGGTTCAGGACGGCCTTGACCTCGTCCTTGACCATGCGGCCGACCGGGATGCCGGTCCAATCGGCGACCACCGATGCGACCGCCTGAGCGTCGACGCTCGGCAGGATCAGCGGATTGTCCGCCTGCAGCTCATGCAACTCGGTTTGCAAGCCGCGTAAGCGCTCCAGAGTCTTCTCGCGATCTCGCCCAACGGGCGCATCCGGGGCTGCATCGGGCGCATCTGCCTCGGACTGGTCGGCCGCGCTCCGCAAGGCCCCCGTTTGCGTGCCTTCGGCAGCAGATTGCGCGGCCTGCTCCAGGTCGCTGCCGGTCCCCTCGACCGGCGCGTGCTCGCCGCGAAGATGCGCCCGCAGCGCCAGGATGTCCTGCACCAATGTCTTCTCTCGCTCCCAGCGCGATTCCAGCTCGCCGAGCAGTGCCTGCGCCACGGAGATCTTATCGACGGCCTTCGCTTCCCGCTCCGTCGTATCGACGCCGACGGCGGTCTCGCGGGCGATGATCTCGAGTTCCGTCTGCAGGGCCTCGATACGCCGGCGGCAGTCCTCGACCTCCCCCGGCACCGCATTCTGGCTGATCGCGACGCGCGCGCAGGCGGTATCCAGCAGGCTTACGGCCTTATCCGGGAGCTGACGCGCCGGAATATATCGATGCGACAGGCGCACGGCCGATTCCAAGGCCTCATCGAGCACCTGTACGCGATGATGCTGCTCCAGCGTCGAGGCAACGCCGCGCACCATCAGGATCGCCTTGTCCTCGCTCGGCTCACCGACCTGGACCACCTGAAAACGTCGCGTCAGGGCCGGATCCTTCTCGATGTATTTCTTGTACTCGCTCCAGGTGGTGGCGGCGACCGTTCTGAGGGTTCCGCGCGCCAGCGCCGGTTTCAGCAGGTTGGCGGCGTCGCCGGTACCGGCACTGCCACCGGCACCGATCAGCGTGTGCGCCTCGTCGATGAACAGGATGATCGGCTTCGGCGAAGTCTGAACCTCCTCGATCACCTGCCGTAGCCGGTTCTCGAATTCACCCTTCATGCTGGCACCGGCCTGCAGCAGTCCGACGTCCAGCGTGCGCAGCGTCACGTCGACCAATGGCGGCGGCACCTCGCCGGACGCGATGCGCAGCGCGAAACCTTCGACCACGGCCGTCTTGCCGACGCCGGCCTCGCCGGTCAGGATCGGGTTGTTCTGGCGCCGGCGCATCAGGATATCGACGATCTGGCGGATCTCCTCGTCACGGCCGACGATCGGATCCAATTCACCGTTGCGCGCGCGCTCGGTGAGATCGACAGAGAACTGCTTCAGCGCGTCCTGCTTGCCCATCTGCGCCGGGGCAATGGCACCGCTCGTCTCGCCGGGCGCCGCACCACCGCCGACGCGGAAGCCATCGCTGCTCGCCATGCGGGTCTCCGGCGATTCGGAGAGGAGCTTGTCGAAGGCGTCGGTGAGGCTGTCGGTGACGATCTTCTCGAATTGCGGCGAGATACCGAGTAAGGCCGTGCGCAGGCCGCGCGTCTTCATGATGCCAACCACCAGATGCCCGGTGCGCACCTGGGATTCGCCGAACATCAGCGTGCCATAGACCCAGCCGCGCTCTACCGCCTCTTCGACATCGGACGACAGGTCGGCGATGGAGCGCGAACCGCGCGGCAGCCGATCGAGGGCATCGGTGAAATCCTTCGCCAGGCGCGCCGCGTCGAGATCGAAGTGGCCGATGATCCGATGCAGATCCGAGTCCTGTCCCTGCAGGATCTGGTGCAGCCAATGGATCAGCTCGACATAGGGATTGCCGCGCATCTTGCAGAAGACGGTGGCGCTCTCGATGGCCTTGTAGGCAAGCGGGTTGAGCTTTCCGAAGAGCGCGGCGCGGTTGATCTCGGTCATGATGCTGTTCCTCGTGCTGGCGCGGCCTCGTTGGAGCCGTGCAGAGATGTCTGTTTTCCCGGTCGACAGAAGGCGGGCTCGAGCTTCAGGTCGTCACCGTCCCGATCGAGAGGACCGCTCATCAGCCATGTGGTCCAGCCCAACCGGCCGGCCGTGCCAAGGCGGGTGGCCGGGACCTCGGGCTGAGCCAACACCGGGTTCAGATCCCATTCGAGCTGATCGCCGATGTAGTTGCGCACGATGGCCTTGACCGCCTGCAGGCTTCGGCCGTCGGGCAGCAGGCGCAGGTAGTCGGCTAGGTGCAGCGGACCGATTCGGATGCGAAACTTCGATTGATGGTCCCAGACTCGCCCGCCAAGGGTCGTGGTCTGTCCAAGAGAACCGCTCTCGGGGGACTCTCCGAGGCGCCAGACGCAGTCGTTCGGAAGCTGCAGCCAGTGACCAATAAACTCCTCGATCCGCACGGGCAGCTTGAGAAAGTCCGCGAGAATCGCGCCAAGTCCCTCGGGGTGCCGAGTCGGACAGGACAGATCCCCTGTGAAGTGCAGCTTGAGCAGATCCGGCATCGCGTCCCGCTGCGCATAGCCGGGCATGCCGATGCCTTGCAGCGAGCCAAGGTAGGCGCCAAAGCGATGTCGCTCGGGGCGGTCGAAGCTAACCGCCGGCTGCGCCTGCGCCCATGCCCGATAGAACAAGCCGAGCATGCGATGGTTGAACAGGTCCAGGAAGCGCGCGAAGGTCTGGTCGCCTGCATTTCTTTCGCGATCACGCGCGTAGTCGGTCAGGTGCAGCGGCAGCGGACCGTTCGGACCGAGCAGCCCCATGAAGTGGACCAACAGCCGCGGCAATCGGCCGCCGGCGGAACGCCGCAGCGCCGCGAGTTCCGCGGGCGCGAAGATCATCGAGGGCTCCTGCCCGAGGCGGATCGGCTCGTCGGTAGGTCGTGCCGACTCGGCCACGCGCGGCTGGTCCGCATGCAGACATTCGAGCCGCCGCAGCGTCTGCATGAAGCCGAAGCGCCAGGGCTCTCGCTCCAGGGCAAGAAGCAGCGCTAGATGGTCGGGCGTCGGCCGATGGTCGCCGGCCATCGCTTGAGCTCCCCGCGGGTGGTCGTCGATAGGACGGTTTCCGTGAATCCGTTGATGGATGCGTAGCGGGCGAAGAAGCGCTCAAGCACCGCGCCGAGCAGATGCACGCCACTGCCTTCGAAGGCACTCTCGTCGCACTCCAGCGCGATCTCGATGCCGCGGGCATAGGTCATCGGACGGACGTCGGGCAGGCGCCGGACGATCGGCCGCGAGGTGACGGAACGAATGCCCTCGATCTGATGGCGGTTGCTGGCGTTGGTCAGGTCGGCGTAGAGGCCGAGCAGCTCGCGCAGCGCACCGGCACCGCTGCCGCCCTCGGTATCGCTGATGGACAGATAGTTCAACGACAGGTGGCTGATCAGACGCCAGGCGGTATCGGCGTGGGCATGCGATGGCTTGGGCACCGAAGGTCCTGCACGCACCCGGACCGCCTGCACCGGCGCGCCAGACTCCAGCGAGAAATCGGTCTTGCCGATACCGACCGGCATTTGCAGCGGCAAGTCCCTGTTCGTACACATGCTATTGATTGCTAGCTGACGCAGCTCCGCCGACCAAGGCGCCGCCGCGGAGTCCACCAAATTGATGAAGACCTCGCTGCCCAGGTAGCTCGAACGCGGTCCGCGATGGCGCTGCCGCGACGAAAGCCGTCGAGGCATCCGATGCAGGCTGTAGTAGGCCGGCTGATCGTCCGGCTGGGCCAGATCGGTCGCGGAATAGAAGGGCCGAAACTCGCGCGCCATGGTCGTGGATGTGCCGTATCCGGTGACGCTGTCGACTCGATAGACCTCGAAATCCATCGGCCGCGTGCGATCCGGAACCAGATGATACTCGGGGCCACCCTTATCCAGATGAATCCGGTCGCAGCGCTTTGGAAACAGATTGATGACGGGGGTACAGTGCAGCGCGAAATTCCCCGCGTCGACGACAGCTTCCAACGCCTTGGAGTGAGTGCTCAACAGCACGATCAGGTCGATCTCGGCTGTCTCGGTGCGGGCGAATGTCTTAGCCAATCCGTCGAGGGCGACGAACAGGAAACGCTCGGGAAACGCGAAGTATTCATGCAGATTCCGGTATCCCTGAAACGAGGGGGCGGTATGCGGCAGCAGCGCCTCGTCGGCGGAGAACCCGAGCGGCATCAGCGCCGAGCCCGGCAGTTGCGTCAGCCACGGAAGCGGCCTACTCAGGGGCTGCAGCAGCACGCCGACCGGATTCGCAGTCAGCTGCTCGTAAAGCTTGAACGGCACCTCGTCGCCGCCCTGCAGATAGAGCACCAAGCGATCGAGCTTGATGTTGCTGAGGTTCAGCCCGGCCGTGGCCCGTAGACGCAGTCTGATTCCGGCCTTGGTGCGGTTGAGTATGGGCAGGTCTGTCTTCGCGACCGGGCCGGCATGGCGGAAATACTCGGCCTCGGCGATCTCGATCGGCCAGAGGACGGTGTCGTGCGCCGTGCGGTATTCGCAGGCGGTCTGCTCGCCCTTGCCGACGCCGCTGCGCAACGCGCTCTGGCGCGGGATCGTAAAGCCTTCCGCCAAGGCGCCTTCGGTGAGGTCCGGCTGCATCTGCACGACGGCCATCGACGGCGTCGGCGCGAGATAGTGCGGGTAGACCATCTCCAGCAGATGCTGGGTAAAGGTCGGGAATTCGTCCTCGATCTTGAGCTGGACGCGGGCGGCGAGAAACGCGAAGCCCTCGAGGAGCCGCTCGACATAGGGATCGGCGCACTCGAACCCGCTGAGGCCGAGGCGGCCCGCAATCTTTGGGAATTCAGCGGCGAATTCCCCGCCAAGTCCCCGCAGGTGCTGCAGTTCTCGGCTGTAATGTTCCAGCAGACGCGGATCCATTGCTCTCTCAGTGGCTCCGTCAGGCGTTAGCCGCCGTCGATTCGAACACCGCGACCTCTCCAGACTCGAGATCCACCTCGGTCTTCAGGTAGAGCTGCTGCGGCATGGGCTGCCCCCAGAGTTCGCCCTCGATGTCGAAACGGATCGCGTTATGGCTCATGTGCGATTCATCAACCACGGCACGAATGACCAGGCCTTGCCGCATGATGCGCGGCTCGAAGCGGAGGATCGCGCGGCGCAGTTCCCGCTCCAGCGACAACACATCGAGTCCGGAGACATTGCGGCCCGCAAGATCAGGCAAACCGAAGTTCAGCACCGACTGGCCCACCTCCGGATAGGGCTCCAGGTCCTGTACCGAGGCCAGATCGCAGGTATTGAGCAACCATTGCAGGTCCCGCATGACGCACGCCTTGAGCCGGCGCGGCGACAGGACCCGATCGTCGCGGGACTCTTCTTGTGCATTCGGCGCATTGTCCGTCAAACGGTCGAGCAGCGAAGGCTGCAGCCGCTCTTTCGGCGTGAGATCAGCCATCGGTCGCCGGCTCATTCACCGCCGCCACCTGCCCAAAGGCGATCTCGCGGACACCGAGCAGTGGATAGTCGTCCGTGTCGGTAGCGAGCATGCGTTGGCCCAGACCCGTGAAACACTCTGCACCCAGCTCCACCCACTCGGTCCGCCGCGCCAGACGCAGACTGGAATCTTCGCTGGCCGCGGACCCCGGATATCGGACTGGGATCAGCACCACTGACTCGCCGCCGTTGCTCCAGGTGACCTGAGCCGGAGCCCAAACCAGATCGCGCAGATCGACGGGCTCGTCAATCTGGATGCGCTGGACATGCTGAAACGGAATCCATGTGTAGCGGCCGTTGACGATACCCTCGAGCACGGGGCCCAGGCGCATGTCCGCGTCGGCGATCCAGCTGAAGGCCGCGCCGTCGATGCGGCCGGCGGTCGCGGGGGCGGTTCCGAATGCCTCGGAGCGGAGCGCTTGGGCGTGCTCGGCGTCGCCACGCGCGCTGACGCGCAAGGCCTCGACCAGAAGAGCGATCCAGCGCTGCGGCTCGCCGAACACAACCGGATCGCGCTCACCGGCGAAGATGCCCTCGCGCAAGACCTCCGCTTGCACCGCATCACGGTAGGTGGCCTGCATCGGTAGCGCGCTGACATCGAGCTCGGCGGCAAGGTCCAACTGCACCAGCGCCTTGTTCCACTGACCCAGTACGGCGAGCAATTGGAACAGGAACACCCGCAGTTTCGCGTCCGCGGGCTGTTTGCGGATCTGCGCCTGCAACTGTTTCAGGGCGACGTCGAGATCACCCTGCCGCAGGGCTTCTTCTGCATCCATCGATAGTCCTCCCCGGCCGGACGAAGCTCGTCCGGCAGTTGTCGTGGCGATGCCGGCAGCCTCCGGCCGGGACCAACGCAGGCTCTACTCCTTGACGTTCTTCTCGAGATTCCAAGTCCGGTCGGTCGCCGAGCCTGGTGCGCCGGTATGGTCGATCGGTGTGTATTCCCACTTGATCTTGCCGTAGGCGAAGGACACGTTCTCCAAAGGCTTGGTATCGCCACCGCTCGATCCGCCGGGTGAAATCGACGTGACGATGCAGTCCTCGAGCGTGTACTTCATGAAGGTGTGCTTGTCACCGGTGGCAAGACATAACTCAAGCTGAATCGTGGGCACATGCTCGCCAGACGCGCACTTGATGTTCAGATCAGGCGTGGCGTTGTCGATGGTCTTGGTGATCGATAGATCTTGAAAATCGGCCCGGCCGCCGGTTCGGCCACCGGTGGCGCTGACACCAGACACGGGCTGGCTGACGCCAAGGCTGTAGCTCAGGACCTCGATCCATTTGTCATGTGCATCATCGGTGCTCTCACCATCGATTCCCTCGATCTTCAGAAACATATCGGCTGACATCAGACTTACTCCTCAGGCTGTTGACGAATCGCGCGCAATGGCGCTTTGCTGCGGCTCCAAGGGGACTGCACTAACTCCTTTGCTCTGTTGAGCGTACCCCGTCCTTCGAAAATGATCCCCGGTGGGCCGTTAGTACTTTCCTTGCATGGCACATGCCAGATGAAATTCGATTGCTGACGCAGTTCGGAATAAATATTTTTAAATCATATAGTTATTGAAAAACAAGACAACTCTTCGCAAGCGATGGCAGACAGGTCTGCAGCATCCGAGGCAGTGACCAGGATCGGCTGACCGGCTCAAATTGAGCCGGTCAGTCCAAACTGAGCCGGTCTGACCGTTGAGATGACCGACCGGGCCAACGGATGCCTTTGCGCGACAAGGCCGCCGAGAAGGACGAGACGACGACCTCAGCGGGAGAGCCGGTCGTTCGCCTCGTGCTTTAAGACGACGGCAACAGGTCACTTCAGCCCTTCTCCGAAGGCAGTCGAGAGACCAGGCGCAGCGACACGGTCAACCCCTCGAGCTGGTAGTGCGGTCGCAGGTAGAACTTGGAGCGATAGTACCCGGGATTACCCTCGACCTCCTCGACCACCACCTGCGCGGCCGCGAGCGGCTTGCGCGCCTTGTCGGCTTCTGACGCGTTCGCTGGATTCGGCTCAACGTATTTGTTGATCCACTTGTTCAGCCATTTCTCCATATCGTCGCGCTCCTTGAAGGAGCCGACCTTGTCGCGCACGATGGCCTTCAGGTAATGGGCGAAGCGGCACACCGCGAACAGATACGGCAGCCGGGCGGCCAGATTGGCGTTCGCCGTCGCATCCGGATCGTCATACTCGAACGGCTTCTGCAGCGACTGCGCACCGATGAAGGCCGCAAAGTCGGTATTCTTTTTGTGCAGCAACGGCATGAAGCCGTTCTTCGCCAGCTCCGCCTCGCGCCGATCATCGATTGCGATCTCGGTCGGGCACTTCATGTCGACGCCGCCATCGTCGGTCGGGAAGCTATGCACCGGAAGTCCTTCGACGGCGCCGCCGGACTCGACGCCGCGGATGCGTGAGCACCATCCATAGAGTTTGAAGGCCCGGTTGATATTTGTCGCCATCGCGTAGGCGGCGTTCGACCAGGTGTAACGACTATGGTCGCCGAATCCGGTCTCCTCTTCGAAATCGAACTCCTCGACCGGATCGGTCTTCGATCCGTACGGCAGCCGCGCCAGGAAGCGCGGCATCGCGAGACCGATGTAGCGCGAATCTTCCGATTCCCGCAGCGACCGCCAGGCCGCGTATTCCGGGGTTTGGAAGATCTTGGTCAGATCACGCGGGTTGCTCAGCTCCTGCCAGCTCTCCATTTGCATCACGCCGGGGTCCGCACCGGCAATAAAGGGGGCGTGAGCGGCAGCGGAGACCTGAGCCATCTGGCTCAACAGCTCGACATCCGGCGGGCTGTGATCGAAGTAATAATCGCCGACGATGCAGCCAAAGGGTTCGCCGCCAAACATGCTGTATTCATTCGTGTAGACCTGCTTGAAGATCGGGCTCTGATCCCAGGCGGTCCCCTTGAACTTCTTCAAGGTCTTGTGCACGTCTTTCTTGGAGATGTTCATGACGCGAATCTTGAGCATCTCATCCGTCTCGGTATTGTTGACGAGATAGTGCAGTCCGCGCCAACTCCCCTCCAGCTGCTCGAAATCCGGGTGATGCAGGATCAGATTGACCTGCTCGGTGAGCTTGCGGTCGATCTCGGCGATGATCGACTCGATGGTGCGGACGGCGTCCTCGGAGATCAGCCCGGTCTGTTCCAGCGCCTGCGCGGCAAGGGTATGCACCGCGTCCTCGACCGCCTCGCGAGCGCGGTCAGAGCGCGGTTTGAACTCCTGCTGCAGCAGTGAGGCGAAGTCGCCGGCCTCGGCTGTCGTTGCTTCCGCTTCGGGTTGGACTTGACCCTCTGTTTCAGCCATGTCACTTGTCCTCGGTCGCTTTGGTTTCGGTCTCGGCGTTGTCCTCCGGCTTCGGCGCCGATGCCAGCGACTGCAACAAAGCTGGATCCTTGAGGACGTTGGCAATCAGCTCCTCGGCGCCGCTCTTGCCATCCATGTAGGTGAGCAGGTTCGACAGCTGCGTGCGCGCCTGCAGCAGTTTGTTCAGCGAGTCGACTTTTCTCGCCACGGCGGCCGGCGAGAAGTCATCCATGCTCTCAAAGGTCAGCTCCACGTTCATGCTGCCTTCGCCGGTTAGGGTGTTCGGAACCTGGAACGCGACACGCGGCTTCATCGATTTGAGCCGATCGTCGAAATTGTCCACGTCGATCTCCAGGAATTTTCGCTCGCCGACCGGCGGTAGCGGCTCCGACGGCTTGCCGGAGAGGTCCGAAAGGACACCCATCACGAACGGCAGCTGAATGGTCTTCTCGGCGCCATAGAGCTCGACGTCGTACTCGATCTGGACCCGCGGCGCGCGATTGCGCGCGATGAATTTCTGGCTACTCTCTTTTGCCATCGTCAGTCCCCCGATAGTGCTAGGTCGATATCTCGCCAAAATCTTTGGAAAGGTCGCCCCGGGCCACGGATGCGTATCGCGCTTGCCGCAACCACGGATTCGACACCAGCAACGCGGCCGCCGCCGGATGCGCGGTGCATTCGATGGTTCGGAGCGATGCCCACTTCTACAGTATGGCTCATGGCTCGTTGCTGTCCGGTCCTTTGATGATCGCCACCTTATCCATTGCCTCGGGCACCAGGTCGCGCATGATGTCGAGAAAGTCCTTGGTTGCCAGGCGGCGCGCACGCTGCAGCAGCAGCGGCACCGGGCTCGACGGTTCGTTGCGCCGGTAGTACTCGCAAAGCGCGTCGAGCACCCGCACCACGTCCTCGCGGGAAGCGATGCGCGTCGGGTCATGCTGACCGACACGCGCAGGCGACGGTGCCGATTGCTCGCCGGACGCGGCAGGCTCTGCGTCACCGGCCGCGGCGCCTGACGGCTGCCGCTCTGCCAGCCGCGCCTGCAATGTCGTTGCAATGGTGCTTAATAGCTCAAGGAATGGATCGAGATTCGGTATCTCGGCGCGGTCGATCAGATTCGCCAAAGAGTCGCAAAGCGAGCGCATCTGCTCGAGCGCCGCGGATGCGGCCTTGGTATAGGCCGCGAGCTGCTCGAGGTCGCAGTCCAGAAAGGCGGCATTGACCGCGGCCGGGTCCAATGGCTGCTCGTCTGCGTTCGCTCTTGCCTTGCCCTCAGCGACCTCGATGTCCCGAAATGACAGCCGACCGAAGACTTTCGAATCCAGAAGCGGTGCATCACGCATTGGGGTGAGCATATCCGCCGGATCTGTCAGCGAGGCCAACAGGTTCATCCGTTCGGTAGGATCATTGTCGTCCGCCGGATCGAGCCCTGGATAGAGCGACTCCCAGTAGCGGTCGATAAGCCCCGCCATTAGTTGGATACCAGCGTACAGGCCGGGCAGCGATGAGGTTCTGAGCAAGGCCCGCAGTAGGAGCAAGGCGATACGCAAGTCCTTCGAGCGCGAAAGGATCTGGGTGCACTGGGCCTGCACCTGGCGCCAGTCTGCCTCCTCCGCGGGAACAGTGGCACCACCCATGACGCGCTCCGGCGTCCCTTCTGCGAGGCGCAGGACTTCGAGAACGGCCGGGTCGTATTCCAGGTCGGCCCCTGCCGGCAACTCGTCGCTCACTGGCGCGAGCAGGGCCTCGAGGTCGATAACTGCCATAGCTTGCCCTGTCGCGGTCGCGCCTTTGCTGTGATGCAGGAAGGAGGAGATTGACGTCGGTCTGGCAAGCACCGCCGCGAGCGGCATCAACGATGCCAACCTCATACCAGCTGACTTGTCTTGACGCCCGCCTTCCGTGTCGCACCGGCGGTCACATAGCTCGGCTATGCTCCTGCCGGTGTTCCTTGAAGGCGAAACTCAATCCGGCGTCATCTGGTACGAGATTCTCCGGCAATCGCCTTATTGCCGGCCAGTGGAAGTCGGGCCTGCGCCCTAAAACCTACTGCCACGCTCCCCTTTTATTGTTTTTTTGATACTAGCTCAATCTTAGGCCGGTTGCCATCCACGGCAGCGCTAGAATCTGACCCGGACACGATAGGTCAGCGTGCTCTTTCCTTCGGCCGGTACATCCAGGCGCCAGCGGGCGGTGTGCGCGTTGGCCTTCTCGTGCGGCGCGCTCTCGGCAAGCATGCTCCAGTCTCCAGGGATGTTCTCTTGGACGATGACGGTCTGCGCCTCGGCCTTGGCATTCTTGACTTCGATCTCGAAGGCGCTCTCGAACTGATATTGCCACGGCCCTGTGCCGGAGAGCTTGGTGAACTCGGTCTGTTTCTTCTCGGCAGTGACATCGAAGGACTTGCCGAGACGCGTGCGCACCGTCTCGTTCTTCGGCGTATGGCCGATGCGGTCCTCACCGATGAACTGGGCATTGCCGTTGGTATCGCGTTTGTAGATGCGCACGATCCCTTCCGGCAGCGGCATGCCCAGATTGGATGCCTCGTCGTTGGTCATCACCAGAAACACATTGACCGCGAGCTCATCGGCGATCCCGCCGCGCGGCTGTCGGTAGCCGGCCTGGTTGCCCTGGATCAGCAGCTCCTTGGCGACCGCGACGTCCGACGCATTGAGCAGCGAGACCTGCTTCGATTGATTGTCGGCAATGGTGGTCGGGAAGCCGAGCGTATAGAGGTGGTACTCGAACAACGACTCCTGCGCCATCGGCGGCGGCGCGGCGGCCATGGTGCGCATCGCATCGGCCATCGGCGCCATCGGCATGGACTCCGGCACCTGATTGACATCGCCGGCGACGAGCTGGAGTTTCGCATTGCGGTAGCTCGTGCCGCTGCGGTTCTCCAGCGTGACCCAGCCGGTCAGGTCCAGCTTCTGTTCGTCCGCGGCCAGCTCACCGACATAGTCCGCCTGCCAGCTCAGCCCGCCGGTGAGATAGCTGAGTTCCAGCGTGCGCGGGCCGTCGGCGGCGCTGTCGAGCATCAACACCAGGGTCGGGCGATCACGCAGATTGGACGGGATGTCGCGATAGACGATGCGCCCCGGCAAACCGCCGTCGTCATCACCGACCTGACCTGCCTCGATGCGATCGCCGATGCGCAACACCACACCGTCGCCGGCAGCCAGCACGGTCGCCCGCTCCTCGGTCTCCTCACCGCTGGTCGGATGGCGAGTGACGATGCCGACCTCGCGGCCGACATACTTCTCCAGCAGCTTGGTTGGTGTCAGCAGGTCGAAATCGAAATTCTGCTCTATCACAGCGATCCGGCCGGGGCCGTCGAGGTCGCGCAGCAGCGCCGTCTGCGGGCGGATACGCGCGCTGACGTCGCGAAACGCCAGCTCCGAACGACCTGCCGGCAGCGTCAGCAGGCGCTGATCCTTCACCAAGGCAAGATCGTCGTTATAGATGGTCACGGCCACCGCCTGCTGGTCCGACAGCGTGCTGCGCAGCTCGGAACCGGCGCGTTCGTCGTTCGGTTGGTTGGCGTCGTTCAGTTGCTTGGTCTGCGCCATCGATGGCTCCATGGTCATCAGTAGGACTGACAGCGACGCCAACGCCAGGCCCCGGCAGCACGTCCAGCAGGGTCGCCAGCAGCGCTGGGCCCGTCGCGCCCGGGCCGATGTTGAAGCCGGTGCAACCGGTTTGCTGCCCGGGCGCTCGATAACGGCCTCGCGGCGGCTGGCAGATTCGACAAGCTGGTGCGGCTGCATGCTAGCGTCTCCCGAGTTGATCCAGCGCACCGCCACCGACGCGGCCGCCCAACTGGGCCAAAGCATACTCCGACACGGTGGCCGCGTCCGCTCGCGCTTGCCGATGCCGCCGACGCGTGTATAAGTTCCGGAAAGCCCCCGTGAGGAGGACCCACCTCGGTCCGATTTGCAGGCCGACGGCCTTTTCGGGATCATCCGGAGCGCGATGCCTCGGCCCAAACGCCGAGGCATGCGGAGAAGACGCAGACGGATGATGCCAACAGGCCACAGACGGGACCGACGACATGAGCAACCTAATGGCCGTGCTGCTCAACGGCATCGCCCAGATCGAATACGACCGCGGCAAACCCCTGCCGGACTATCAGGGCGCCTACCTGGACAAGATGGATCGGCGCATGACGGATCAGGGCATCGACATCGACGGCCAGCTGATCCGCCAGCCGGACCTCGGCCAAAAGGCGCAGTTCGTCGCCGGCAATCTGGTGCATGCCATCAAGTCCAACGACGAGGCATTGGCCGCAGCAATGTGCACCTGGCTTGCGGTGCGCATGCCCGACCTCAAACAGGTCAAGATCCGCGACGACGACCTGGACGGCGTCTGCATTGAGCTCGACTTCGAGCAGGCCTACGTCAAACAGCACCCGGTGCGGTTTGGGCCGCCGGCGACACCGGACTCGACCGGCTGACGTGGCCAGCCCAGCCCACGCAGGGTACTCGAAGCATCCGGCCCGGCGAACCAGCACGGGCAGCGCATGAGCGCAATCGATACATATCCGTCGGCGGCCCCAGAACAGCGCTCGACGCGGGGCTCGGACCCGCAGCGCGACCGGGGCTCGGAGCGCCCGCCGCCGCGCCTCGAGGTCACCATAGAGATCCCCCGCGGCAGCTTCCGCAAGGTCGGTTCGACCGGCAGGCTGGACTTTCTCTCGCCGCTGCCTTGTCCGTTCAATTACGGCTCGGTGCGAACGCTGCTTGGGCTCGAGGGCGATCTGCTGGACGCGGTGGTGCTTGGTCCACGGCTTGCGGCCGGAACCCGGGTCTGGGTCTGCGCCCAGGGCGCCGTCGGCCTGCATGATCGCGGTCTTTACGACGACAAGCTGATCTGCTCGGTGCGACCACTGTCGGCGGCGCAGCTCGAGCGGCAGCGGCACCATGCACTGGCGTTCTTCCGGCTCTACGGCTGGGCCAAGCGAGCGCTGAACCTGTGGCGCGGCCGACCCGGACAAACCGGGCTGAAGGGCTGGGTCGCCGCCGAAGATGCACTCGCGCGTGCCCGTCCGGTGCCGCGGCGCGGCTGGCGTGGCGCGCCAATCGCGTTTTGATCAGGCGCACCATCCCCAACTCCTTGCCACCAGAAACAAAACGAAAGAGCATCCAATGAGAACCATCATCATGCTGTTGTTTTGCCTGCCGGGCTTGCTGCTGGCGGCTGGCGGCACCGAGGTGCTGGAGGAGCTGCAGAATCCCGGTTACCACGAGAAGCCGGACTGGTTCAAGAACTCCTTCCTCGACATCAGCGAGGACGTGTCCGAGGCAGCCGAGGCCGGCAAGCGCGTCGTCCTCTACTTTTATCAGGACGGCTGCCCCTACTGCTCCAAGCTGCTGCAGGATAACTTCGGCGACCGCGAGATCAGCGAGACAGCAAAGGCCCACTTCGACATCATCGCCATCAATATCTGGGGCGATCGCGAGCTGACCGGCAGCGACGGCGAGGCGACCACGGAAAAGGCATTCGCGTCGGCCTTGGGCGTCCAGTACACGCCGACCATGCTGCTGCTGGACGAGCAGGCCGAGGTCGTGCTGCGCGTCGACGGCTATTTCCCACCGCACCAATTCCACCAGGGCCTGCGTTACGTGGCGCTGAAGCGCGAGCAGCAGGGCGAGAGCTTCCGCGACTTCTATCTGTCGCAGGAGCCGAAGGCGGCCAGCGGTGAATTGCACACGGAAGGCGGATTCATCACCGCACCCTATCGGCTCTACGAGAACCGCGCCGCCTCCGAGCGGCCGCTGGTCGTGATGTTCGAGCAGCCGGTCTGCGCCGCCTGTGACGAGCTCCATCAAGACATCCTCAAGCGCGAGACCGTCGCCTATGCGCTCAGCAACTTCGACGGCGCCATCGTCAACCCCTGGTCGGATGAGCCGCTGCAGACTCCGACCGGAGAAGAGACGACGGCACGCGACTGGGCAGCGCAGCTTGGAATTCAGTACACGCCGAGCCTGGTCTTCTTCGACAATGTCGGCCGCGAGGTCTTCCGCACCGAGGCCTATCTGAAGGGATTCCATATCCAGGGCGCACTGGACTATGTCGCCACGCGCGCGTACGAGCATGAGCCCAGCTTCCAGCGCTTCCTGCAGGCGCGCATGGAGGCACTGCATGCGCGCGGGGTCGAGGTCGAGATGATGCAATAGGCTGCCGAGCCGGCAGCCCGGCGCTCGTCGGCTAGGCCGCGCGGCTGCCGTCCTCGGCGATGGCCAGCTTGCGGCCCGCCAGCCAGACCAGCAGCAGCACCGGCACACCGATCAGGGTGGTGAAGATAAAGAAGCCGGGATAGCCGACGCCGTCGACGATAGAGCCCGAATAGCCGCCGAGCACCTTCGGCAGCAGCGTCATCAGCGAGCTGAAGATGGCGTACTGCACCGCGGTGAAGGAGACGCTGGTCAGGCTGGACAAGAAGGCGACGAAGGCCGCACTGGCGAGTCCGGCGGCCAGATTATCGGCGGCGACGGTCAAGTACATCAGCGGCACATTGTGTCCCGCATAGGCGAGCGCGACGAACAGCAGATTGGTGGCCGCCGACAGCGCCGCACCCAGCATCAGGATGCGCATGACGCCGAAGCGCGTCGCCAGCACGCCGCCGATGACGCCGCCGGCAATGCTGATCAGCACCCCAAAGGTGTTCACTGCCTTGGCGATCTGCGGCTTGGTGAAGCCGAGGTCCTGATAAAACACGTTGGCGATGACACCGAGCACGATATCGGAGATCCGATAGAGCCCGATCAACGCCAGCAGCAGGAGTGCCGTCGCAAGCCCATAGCGGCGAAAGAAGTCCAGCACCGGCGCTATCCAGGTGTCACGCGCCATCGGCTTGTCGACGACCCCGACAGCCACCAACGCCCAGCCGACGCCCACCGCCACGGCGATGGCGAGCGCGAAGCGCAGCGCCTCGACCAGGAACGCGGTCAGCGCGCCGCCGCCGATTGCCTCGCGCACCACGCCGAAGCCGCCGCCGCTGATGAAGAAGGTGCCGGCGAAGGCCGCCGCGGCGCAGAGGAACACGGCGACCAGCCGCGCGTACTGGATCGGCGGATGCTCGTAGGCGGCCGCGCGCTCCACCTCGGGCTCGCGCACCACCAGGGTCGTGATCAGCCCCACCAGCATGGTCGACGCCATGATCAGGTAGGTCAGGCTCCAAGCGGAATAGGAATAGGCGCCCGGCGAGGACATAAAGATAGACGCCAAAAACAAGGCGCCTGCGCCGCTGGTGACCATGCCGACGCGGTACCCGGCGATATAGGCGGATGACATCATGGCCTGCAACCGCGGCGGCGCCGACTCGATGCGATAGGCGTCGATACAGATGTCCTGGGTCGCCGCCGAGAAACCCAGCAGGACCGCGGCCAGCGCCATGTGCACCAGGCTGTCGCCCCCCGCCGCCGGGTCGATCGAGGCCATCAGTACGATGGCCGTCATGATGGACAGCTGCGCCAGCAGCAGCCAGCCGCGGCGACGGCCATAGCGGCGCGTCAGCCAGGGCAGCGGCAGACGGTCGACCAGCGGCGCCCAGACGAACTTAAACGAATACCCCAGCGCGGCCCAGCTGAAGAAGGTCACCGCATTGCGCTCGACACCCGCCTCGCGCAGCCACAGCGACAACGACGAGAAGATCAGCAGCAGCGGAATGCCGGCCGAAAAGCCGAGGAACACCATGGTAAGCACGCGCCGGTCGCGCAAGGCCGCCAGCGACCTGCCCCAGCGCTCCACGGGCTGCTTGGCCTCTTTGTCGAGTCCTTGACCGTTGTCGGCGTCGCTGGATCCTTTGGCGGCGGGCTTGCTCATCGGATCGTCGTCCTACTGGTGACGGGTTGGGGTGGCAGCTATGGGTTGCTAGGTCTGGGCAACAGACTTGGGGAACGGCATCGCCGTCGACCGAACCCGGCGCCGGCATCCTAACGCGAATCACGGGCTCGGACCTCGGCGCATCCGCGCACGAGAGGCGCGAGCCGCATTCCACGTTCCACGCCCGCCGGCACAGGCGCCAGCGCATGCACCCGACACGACCGGACTTGAACGAGAGGCGGAAAAGCCTAAATATCTCGCGAGCGAGCCAATCCGGCCGCCAACAGCACATCGAAAACAATCAAATACCGCCCTTGGAGGTTCACCATGTCCCGTCCGTCCTTGATTCTGCTGATCGTCCTCTCCCTCGGCCTGCTCGCCGCCGCTTCACCGCTCGCGGCAACCGAGACAGGCTATGACAAGCAAAAGGTCGTCTATCACGTCAACTACTACGGCCCCAAGGAGCAAACGGCCGCACTGCGCAATGTGCAGAATCACATCAATGCCGTCGGCGCCGACAATCTGGAGCTGCAGGTGGTCCTGCACGGCAACGGTGTCGCCATGCTGCTGTACCCGGATTCGGTCGAGGGCACCAAGATGAAGGAAGGCAATGCCAGCGACGACATGCAGGCGCGCATCGCCGGCCTGAAGGAAAGTGGCGTGGAATTCAGGGTGTGCGCCAACACCTTGAAGGGCCGCGCCGTGGAGATGGACGCCCTCTACGACGTCGACGATGACGACATCGTCCCGAGCGGCGTTGCCGAACTCGCCAAGCTCCAGTCCCAGGGCTACACCTACATTAAGCCCTAAGCCGGGCATCAGCGGGCGGCGCGGCCAATTCGGAAAGATCGGCCGCGCAGTCCAATCCAGCCCCATGGTCCGCCTTCCCAATGGCCCGCCTCCCCGGTGGCGTCACTGCCCACAATCGACGCCAAGACTGTTCGGTATCACCAGCAAGCCCGGTTCTCTCCGCGGCCTGCGAGGCTCGGTGTCGGTCCAAAAAGCCGCGTCGATGACATCCGCATCCAGCGCGAGTTCATCGACCAGCAGCCCTCGCAGCAGGCCGGGCATCTCCCTTTGACGAACGCCATCCCAGAGCACCATGAGATCCCGCCCGGTCGCGCACACGGAGATGGGCGGCATGACTTTCGGCACCACCATAGCACTGTCTGGGAAACGCAGGCGCAGACTTCCAGCCGCCCTTAGGCTCTCGGGCTCGGCAACGATCATCCCACGACCAAACCCCTGTTCCACGGCATCGGCGGCGATCTTGTCGTAGGTGTAGGCGAGGGCGTGGCGGCCAGCCGATATCGGCCAATCCTGGAGCCGCCAGACCGAGGCCGAAAGGACCAGCGCTGCCGCCGCCAGGCAGGCTGCCGCATAGACACGAACCCGTACCCTGGTCAGCACCCGCGCCTCGAGCGCGGCGAACACATACAGGGGCATCACCAGCAACAGCGGCAGCATCCAGCGCGCCTTGAACTGTGCGGCCCCGAGCAGCGCGAGCAGCAACAAGAGCGCGAACAGAAACAGCAGGTAGCGCCGTAGCGGAAACCCAGAATCGAGACTCGACGGACCGCCAAGTGCACGAACAAAGTCCAGCCGAAAGACCAGCAGCATCACCAGCCACCAGGGCGCCAGGAAGTCCAGCACGGCCACGGCCAAACTGCCCAGTCCGGAGAAGGGCCAAGCGCCGGCGCCGAAGTCCAGCTTCTGCAGTGCGCCAGCGCCAGTTGCCATGCCGCGGTCGCTGAGCAACCAAAAGACGTGCGGGGAAACCACGACGGCCGCCGCCAACAGACTCAAGGCAATGCGCCAATCGAAGAGCAATCGGCGCCCGCGCGTCGTGCTGAGCAGCGCGAGACAGGCAGCACTCGCGAACAGCAGGTAGTTGTACTTCGACAAGACGCCGAGCCCGAACAGCAACCCGAGCAACAGATAGCCACCGATGCTCGGTCGATCGAGCCAGCGCAGCAGCGTGTAAAGGCTCGCGGCCGCCACCGTGACGACGATCACCGAGTGGCTCAGGTCCCTCTGCGCCTCCCAGGCGACCTGCCCGATCAGCAGCAGCGACAAGGTCGCCAGCATCGCGCGCCGCGCATCCGGGCAAAGGCGGCGGGCGGCCAGAAAGCTGAACAGATAGGCCAGGAACAGCAGCGCATTCTTGAGAATACTCAGCGCCGCCAGGTTCAAGCCAAGCACGCCGAACGCGGCGGCCTGCAACCAGACATAAAGCGGCGGCTGATTGGTATAGCCGGGCAGCCACCACTGCGAGAGGATGACCAACTCGCTCTCATCAGGTTCCAGCGCGGCCGCGCCGGTCGCGCGGATGACCGTGTGCAAGGCGAAATAGAGCAATAGGCCGAGGATAAACCAATGCTCCAGAGGCGCGAGCGGCGCCGCCAACGGCCGTGCCGAGCGCGCCTGCCCGAGCCGTATCCGCGCGAGATCGCGGGCGTGTTGCCAATCAACCGCCAATGAAAGAGACCTCGAAGGGAAAAGCGGGAGGGGCCGGCGGGGCCAGTGTCCTGGCCCGGGTCAGCTCAAGCTGCTGTCGGAGGATGCTCGAACCGATGCGCGCGGCATCGAGGCGCGCGCGATCAGTAGGTCAGCAGCTTGGGCAGGGACTTGGCCTGAGCAACCCAGTCCTCGACCTGGGCCGCGCTTGGCGGCCGCTCGGTGAGCTTTAGCGCGTCATTCGTCTCGCCGAGCTTGGCGTGCAGGTTCTCCGGCCTACGCGTTGCCAGCTCCTTCACGGTATCGACACCAGCGTGCTCGAGCAGGTCCGAGTAGACGCCGGAGACGCCTTTGACGCGCGCCAGGTCGGCACGATTGGCCAGTTGCAGTATGACTTTGGCATCGCAGCCGCAGGCCTCGGCCAGCTCCTTGCGCTGCGCCGGCGCGGCGGCGGCCTCGACGAATCGTTCATTGTCGGCGATGTCTCTTGCCTTGAGCGCGTCGACGATGCTTTCAGTGATGCCCTTGAGGTCTTTGACGGGGGTAGCCATGAGGCCTCCGTGGTCGATTGCTTGCGTGGGGGGCTGACGGCGAATCCGGCGCTCCAGTCCAGCCAACCCTTAGCTGAAGGGTACGGTGTTCGGCAAGACATCCCGAACCGCGCGGTCGCGGCGACAAGGATATCGCTTTTCGCCGGGAGGACAAGTCATCGAGGCCGCCGTCAGCTAAGGTGATTGCCGGAAAATCTCATACCAGGTGGCGCCGGATTGAGGTTCGCCTTCAAGAAGCGCCGCCAGGAGCATAGCCGGGCTATGTGACTGTCGGTGCGACAAAGGAGGCGGGCGTCAGACAAGTCAGCTGGTATGAGATTTGACAGAAATCCCTAAGCGCCGGCGAGGCGCCGCGCCGCAATCGGAGGCAGCCGGGCCGGGCGCTGCGGTTGACAGACGGCCCCGCCGCTTGGAGCATCGCGCGATCCATACACCACCGAGCTTCAGGTTACCCATGTTTCCAAAGCTGTCGCTGCTCCAGTGGGCGCTCTTCGCCGCCTTACTGTTCTTCTTCGGCTTCGCGGTCTTTGCGCTGACCCGCGATTATTACCTGCGGCATCCGCCGACACGGCCAATGGCATCGGCGGCGCCGCACGCGGTGCCGGACTCATCGGCCGCCTTGGGCAGCCGCATGCGCGAGGCATTGAGCGACAGCGACAGCGGCATTCCGCCGGCGCTGATGGAATCCGATCCGGTCTTGCTGTCCCAGGAAGCGGACCGTCTGTTCGCCGCTCAGCGCTTCACCGAAGCGGTGACGCTCTATCGCAAGGCGTTGCGGCTGACCCCGGACGATGCCGGCGTCATGAACGACCTGGGGCTGGCGCTGCACTATGCCGGCAACACCGCCGAGGGCATCGCCGCGCTGCGCGCCGGCACCGACGCCGCACCCGACTTTCAGCGCATCTGGCTGAGTCTGGGTTTCGTTGCCATGCAGGCAGGCGACACGGAGCAGGCGCGGCAGGCGCTGACCAAGGCCCAGACGCTGGACCCGCAAAGCGATATCGGCGCCGAGGCTTTGCGGTTGTTGGATTTGCTCTAGCAGCGCGATGCTCGGGCGCGTGCCGAACGGGCTGCGCCAAGGCCAAGCGCGCCGAGGGCCAACCCTCGACTTCCGGCGGCAGCGCAGCTTTGCGCGAGAGTGGACCGGGAATCCGTGGCTGTTGAGCCTGTGCCCGTGCCTGTGCCTGTGCCTGTGGCGGCTTGTTCGGGCGGCGTTTCTGCACGCCACGCGTTTCCGGCCGCACCAGTGAGGACCTGTAGCGGCCGTCCCCCAGGGTGCCGGTGCGCGCGTCGAAGTGTTTGATAGACCGCACGTACCGGCGGCCGACCGAAATCAGCACCTGCAGCACAGGATCGACCTGGAGACTGCGGTTATGGACCTGACGCCGGACGCTTGTGCCCCCTTGCGGCTCCTCGCTGCATCCGCTAGCCTACAAAAGTAGCAACCTTGCGGAGCCTTGTATCATGAGCACACCGGTGCGGATCGACGAATGCTTGTACCAGGATGCCAAGCGGCAGGCCAAGGCGGAGTCGCGAACCATTGCGGGCCAGATCGAATTCTGGGCCAAGATCGGTAAGGCCGCTCTGGACAACCCGGACCTACCGGTCGACTTCGTTCGCGACCTCTTGCTGGCGCGCGCCGAGGGACACGACCGGGCGACACCTTTCATTCCAGAAGGACACCGCACCGACAGCGATGATTGAGGTCCTGCAATCGACAGGCTTCCGCCGCGCATACAAGCGTTTGAAGCCAAATCAAAAAGCAGGCGTCGACGAAGCCGTAGCCACGATTGTCGAAGATCCGACGCTGGGCGAGGCGAAGAAGGGAGACCTTGCCGGAGTGTTTGTCTATAAATTCCAGTGCGTCGGCAGCCGCTTTCTGCTCGCATACGAGTACGACCCGAAAACCCGCTGGCTACTGTTGGTCGGCACGCACGAGAATTTCTATCGGGACCTGAAGCGCTGAACAACGATACGGCGGCCCGTCTGTCATCAGCGCCTTGTGTCCGGCAGCGGGTTCTCCGATGCCCTGTCCGGCCATCCCCCCGGAGCGCCCTGATCTCCCCGCGCGGCGACCCGACAGGAGCCTGAGGGAAAACTCGATGGGCAACCTGCCCGTCCCGGCGAGCGAGCGGGACCAAGAGCCGGGAGCGCTGGCATCACCCATGACGTTGCCACTCTAGACCCAGTATCCTCCCAAAACCATTAATTAACATTAATTGAGCCTGGCCCCTTTTCTTTCTTTCCCTTCCTTTTCTCCTCGAAGGAACATTTTATGACGCTGGACAGCGGGCTACCGGCACCTTGTCCGGCAAGGACCAGGGCTTGGTAATGGTCATTTCACAAGATGATCCGGCGGTTAGCGGCCGCGGGGTCAGCGACAACCCGGGTGGAGGAACGCTGACGGTCAATTTCTCGGCGAGCGTCTTCATCAATAGCCTGGACCTGATGGACGCGACACTGGGCAACGTGACCTTCAAGTTATTCTCGGACGCGAACGGCACCGGGACCCAAGTCGGTGGAGACGTGAAGAATCTCTTCAATGGCGACACCCATGGCTCGCCCAATTTCTATGAAACGATCGATTTCACCGGCATCACTGGATTCGGCGCGGCCAAATCACTCGTGATCTCGATGAACGGCGTCTCCGGCGCGATCGACAACATCCAGGTCACGGCGGTGCCGATCCCGGCTGCCGCCTGGCTGTTCGGCTCTGCGCTGCTTGGCATGGCGGGGATCGGCTATCGACGGAACAGCAAGGCCTAACGGCCGTTTCATCGCCGCCGAGAAAACGGGCCGCAAGGCCCGTTTCCTATTGCGACACCCGGGGGCCGGGCCAGAGCCACCCCCCATTCCGTTCACCCTGCTGTCCGTGCGCTCACGGCCCGCAGCCCTCTACCCCTTTTCCCGGTGTCTCGGCTGGGCTAATCTGCATCTCAATACAGGCAACAGGCGCATGGCATGACGATCCCGAGCGCAACCCGTGCTGAAATGCCGGCTCGACAGGGTCCCGCACGGCACCCGATCACGGTGGACGAATACCTACGCATGGGTGAGGCTGGCGTCCTGGGCCAGGACGCTCGATGCGAGCTCATCACGGGGGAGATCATCGACATGCCGCCGATCGGTGCGCTCCACGCCAGCAAGACCAACCGACTGGCCGGAATACTCGCCCATGCGCTGCAGGGCAAGGCGATTGTCTCAGCGCAGAACCCTGTCGTCCTGGGCGACTTGTCGATACCTCAGCCCGACTTGGCGCTGCTTCGCTACCGCGACGACTACTATGCCGAGGCCCACCCTGGGCCGGCCGATCTACTGCTGCTGATCGAGGTCGCAGAGTCCAGCCTGGTCTACGACCGCGATACCAAGCTTCCTCTCTACGCCCGCTTTCTTGTGCCAGAGGTTTGGATCGTCGATATCCCAGGGTCTCACCTGGATATCCATCGCGAGCCCGACGGCATGCGCTACGCGCATCAGTTCCGCGTGTCGGATCTGTCCCGCGTCGAAATCGCGTCGCTGCCGGGTTTGGCACTCGATCTGCGCGGCTTGTTCTAAGGCGATTTCTGTCAACCGCCTGACTGGAAACGGCGCCCCCGAACAAAACCCTTGTGCACATACGGGATTCTCTCTTATGTGCTACTGTTCCCAAGGTCGTAGGTCTGGGCTATCTTGCTTGGGAGTCGCTCAAGCGAGAGGTTCCATCGCCTTGCAAACGCCGCGGCTTGGGTTTTAAGGCGATTGCCGGAAAATCTCGTACCAGATGACGCCGGATTGAGGTTCGCCTTCAAGGAGCACCGGCAGGAGCATAGCCGAGCTATGTGACTGCCGGTGCGACACGGAAGGCGGGCGTCAAGACAAGTCAGCTGGTACGAGATTTAACAGAAATCGCCTAAGCACGTTCGAAACGAACCGGCCTCCCGGTCGTCACTTGAGGAGAAGCTTTGATGAAGTCACTGGTCCTGCTGTTTCTGTTTGGTGTCCTGGCAGTCGGAATCGCGCTCTTCTTCAAGGGCCATTCCAATTCGGTAAACCTTTACCATATCTGTGGTAAACAGGTGTCCTGGTACGACGCGGTGTTCTTGGAGGCGATCAAAGACAAGGCCGGCTGCGACAAGTATCAGTAACGCTCGCCAGAGAAAAGGCGGAAAAGCGGCCAGGCTCGAGCCTGGCCTTTTTTTTTCGCCATTTTTCGGCATGTGCTTCGCAGCCCGACCCTGGCGGTTCGCCAAGGTCGACGCAAAGCAGACCGTGATAACCTTTCCCGGTGCTGTTTCGGGGTCCGATAAACCGCAGAACACCATCCCCTCGGCGGCGTCCGACGCTGCCAACCGCGACGCGGTCCGCCCTTGAACAGAGCATTGCCCCTCATGAGCAACATCGCCGCGACCATCGACCGGCGCGCCCGGTTTAAGACGCATCCGTGCAAATCCGGCTGCTAAGCGTCGGCCGGCGGATGCCGCGCTGGGTGAACGAAGGCTTCGGCGAGTACGCCAAGCGTATCAGCGGCGACTGCCAGCTGGAATTGGTCGAGATCGAGCCCAGCCGGCGGGCGGGCGGACGCGGAAAGACCAGCGCGACGGACCTGGATCGCATCCGCCACGACGAGGGCAAGCGCCTGCTCAAGGCGCTCCCCGAGGGTGCGCTGGCGGTGGCGCTCGATGTGCGAGGCCGCAGCTGGTCCACCGAGCAACTGGCGGAAGAACTCAATGCCTGGTTGGCCGGCGGCCGGGACGTCGCGCTGATGGTGGGCGGACCGGACGGACTCTCCGACGCCTGCCTTGCGCGGGCCGACCGGCGTTGGTCATTGTCGACGCTGACCTTCCCTCATCCGCTGGTGCGTGTCATCCTCGCGGAACAGCTCTACCGTGCCTGGAGTCTCACTAAGGGACATCCGTATCACCGCGCGTAGCCAATCGCATGACCGGTCGCGTGACCACTCAGGAGACAAGTCTGGCGATGCGCCATCCGCAGGCGGGTCATCATCCGGCGCATCAGCATATGAGAGAGATCGCGCTCTATCTGGCCTCGCGCTCTCCGCGCAGACGCGACCTGCTCGCGCAGCTCGGCCTGCCGCATGAGCTGACCAGCGCGGACGTGGACGAGCGGCCGTTACCGGGCGAAGCCCCGAGTGACTTCGTCATGCGCATCGCGCTCGCCAAGGCGCGCGCCGGACAGCAGAGCGCGCCGACGCCATTGCCGGTGCTGGGCGCCGACACCGCGGTGGTCTGCGACGGGCGCATTCTCGGCAAGCCCGCGGATGCCGATGAGGCACTCGCCATGCTGCGCCTGCTGTCCGGGCGTGAACATCAGGTACTGACGGGCATCGCACTGCTTGGAGCACGGCAGCAGACCGCCTTCAGCGCGACCTTGGTACGCTTTAGGCCGATCAGCGCGGCGGAAGCCGCCGCTTACTGGGCGAGCGGCGAGCCGAGTGACAAGGCCGGCGCCTATGCCATCCAAGGTCTCGGCGCCCTGTTCGTGGAGCACTTGAGCGGCAGCTACTCGGGCGTGGTCGGTCTGCCGCTGTTCGAGACGGCGCGGCTGCTGGCGAGGGAAGGCATCGAGGTATTGGGAAGTTGCTAGTGCCGCACTACGGAAATACCGAGGCCGTTCGTTGTCGTTGTCGTAATCGAATCCGTAATCGGTGTCGTGCCGATACTCGACAACGACAACGACAACGACAACGATCAGAGACGGTCTCGAAACCTCTGCACTGGGGCCGAAGGCCGAGGGTGAGCATAATCCGCGGCCCAGGCAACTTGGCCCTTGGCCCTGGCCCTAGGCCCTGAATCACAAAGCGCGCCCCATCGGCCGCCGAACGCGATCAATCCAAACAACATCCGCGCCCTCCATAACAACAACACGCATCGGGATCACCAGTGAGCGAAGAAATACTGATCAATGTCACGCCGCCGGAGACCCGCGTCGCCGTGGTCGAGAACGGCGTGGTGCAGGAAATCATCATCGAGCGCGCCGAGCGCTGCGGCCTGGTGAGCAATGTCTACCGCGGCCGCATCTGCCGCGTGCTGCCGGGCATGCAGGCCGCGTTCGTCGACATCGGCCTGGAGCGCGCCGCGTTCCTGCACGCCTCCGACATCATCGGCCATGACGGCGAGGGGCGCAGCGAGCAGATCATGGAATTGGTCAAGGAGGGCGACGACATCGTGGTGCAGGTGGTCAAGGACCCGCTTGGCACCAAGGGCGCGCGCCTGACCACCAACATCTCGATCGCATCGCGCTACCTGGTGTTCATGCCGCGGCTGGCCAATACGGGCGTCTCGCAGAAGATCGAGGACGACGACGAGCGCAAGCGCCTGCGCGAGATTCTGCAGCGTTATGTCGACGAGCATGAAGACGCCGGCGGCTACATCGCGCGCACCGCGGCAGAGACGGTCGACGACGACGCGCTTTGCCGGGACATGGCGTTTCTGGCCAAGCTGTGGCGCGGCATCAAGGAACGCTGCGACAACGGCTCGGAGGTCGGCCTCATACACGACGATCTGCCGCTGGCGATGCGCGCGCTGCGCGACCTGGTCACCCCGGAGGTGGAGCGCATCCGTATCGACTCTCGCGCCACCATCGACAAGGCAAAGCCGTTCGCGGACAAATATATCCCGGAGATCGTCGAGCGCATCGAATACTACGCGGGCGAGCGCCCGCTGTTCGACCTCTACGGCGTCGAGGATGAGATCAAGAAGGCCTTGCAACGCAAGGTTCAGCTGAAGTCCGGCGGACATCTGGTCATCGACCAGACCGAGGCCATGACCACCATCGACGTCAACACCGGCGCCTTCGTCGGCCACCGCAACCTCGAGGAGACCATCTTCAAGACCAACCTCGAGGCCGCGCAGGCCATCTGCCGGCAACTGCGCCTGCGCAACCTGGGCGGCATCATCATCATCGACTTCATCGATATGACCGACGACGAGCACAAGCGCCAGGTGCTGCGCGCGTTGGAGAAGTGCCTCGCCAAGGATCACGCCAAGACCCATATCACAGAGGTCTCCGCGCTCGGGCTGGTGGAGATGACCCGCAAGCGCACACGCGAGTCATTGGAGCACGTGCTCTGCGAGCCCTGCCCCTGGTGCGGCGGGCGCGGCTCGATGAAAACCGCCGAGACCACCTGCTACGAGATCTTCCGCGAGATCTTGCGCGAAGCACGGCAGTTCGAGGTCAAGACCCTGCTCGTGCTCGCGTCTCAGGAGGTCGTCGACCGGCTGCTGGACGAAGAGTCCGGTCACCTGGCGGAGCTGGAGGAGTTCATCGGCAAACCGATCCGGCTCCAGGCCGAGGCCCTGTACACCCAGGAACAGTACGACGTCGTACTGATCTGACGACAGCGCGAGCGAAGCCAAGGCCGGGCGCCGCCCGGCGGCCATCACCTCAGCCGAAATGAAAGCCTTTCTCAATACCCTGCTCGCGCGGGCATTCGCGCTGCTCGCGGGGACCATCATCCTGTTCGCCATCCTCACCGTCGCTGCCCGTTTCTGGCTTCCGCACGCGCACGAGTTGCGCGAACAGCTCAGCCAGCGTCTCGGCGACTTTCTCGGCGTACAGGTGGAGGTCGGCGGACTCGCACTGACCTTCGACGGCCTGGAGCCGACCCTGACGCTGACCGATGCCGCGCTGCGCGATCCGCTCACCGGCAACCACCTGCTCGGCACGCGCGCGCTGCGTGTCAGTCTCGATGCCGCCGCCAGCCTGCGGGCGCGCCAGCCGCGCATCAGCGGCATCACGCTGGTGGGGGCGAGCATCGAGGTACTGCGTAACAGCGAGGGCCGCATCGGCGTGCGAGGTCTTGCAGGCGTGCGCGCCGGCAATGACCGCAACGCCATGACCTTCTTTCTGCGCGAGGGCCGCTTCGGCCTGGCCGACAGCACGCTGTACTGGACGGACGGCTTCGCGCGGGTGCCGACTCTGCGCTTCGACGTGCAACGGCTCGATATCACCAACCACGGGCAGCGACATCTGCTGCGCGCCCGCGCGGCCCCGCCCGGCGATGCCGACGGCGAGTTGCTGCTGCGTGCCGACCTGACCGGACCGCCGCGCACGCCCGAAGTCTGGTCCGGCCGGATTGCCGCGGACTGGCGAGGCAGCGACCTGGCACGGCTGCTGCGCGGACGCTTGCCGGCCCGGTTTCGGCTGGCGACCGGCGCGTTGCGCCTGACCAGCTGGAACCGACTGCGGGACGGCCGGCTCAGCGAGTCGCTGAATCGCGTCCGGCTCGACAATCTGGTCCTGCGGCGCACCGATGACGGCCGCCGGCTGGACCTCGGCGACCTCAGCGCCCTGGCGCGCTGGCGCGCCGAAGCCGGCGGCTGGCATCTGCAAGTGGCCGATCTGGATCTGTTCGGCTCCGTTCTGCGCCCCGAGCGCACCGACCTGAGCCTGCGGCTGCAGCAGACCTCGGCCGGTCGGACAGGCGGTCGGTCAGACGATCCGGCAGACCGAGGTCCAGACCGACAGCCAGACGCGGACATGGTTGCGTCGACGAGTGGATCACGGCTGATCGGCGGTCTCGGCGAGCTGCGCCTTCAGCCGCTGGCAGAGGCGGCGGCGTTCTTCAGCGATGCATTGCCGGAGATGCCGGATCAGGTCATTGCGCAAGGGATTGATGGCCGGCTTGCCAACCTGGCGTGGCGCGCTGAAATCGCGCCAAACGGGCAACCGCCGAGCGATTGGCGCGTCCAAGGTCAGCTCCTTGGGCTCGGGTTCGCCGGGCATGGCGCCATCCCGCCGCTGCGCGGCCTCGATGTCGAGGTCGACGCGGCCCCGAAGACCGGCCGTATCAGCCTTTCCGCGACTGACACCGAGATCGACCTGCGGCCCATGCTGAGCGAACCGACGCGCTTCCTGCGCATGAACGGCTCGCTGTACTGGCGGCTGATGCCGGCCGGCTCGATCCACCTATGGACCCCGGCGCTCCAAGCCGACACTGCTGATTTCAGCAGTCTCAGCCGCCTCAGCCTGTGCGCGCATCCGTCCGGCGCCAGCCCCTTCATCAACCTGCACACGCATCTGATCGGGCGTCCGGGCGAAGAACACGCCGAGGTCTTGGCGCGCTACCTGCCGGTCGGGATCATGAATGACCAGCTGGAGGCATGGCTGGCGAGGGCCGTCGTCGCCGGACATCTCGAATCCGGCGACATCCTGTTCCGCGGCAAGACCGAGGACTTTCCGTTCGACGCCAACGAAGGCCGCTTTCTGCTCGAACTGCGCCTGCGCGACGGCATCCTCGACTATCAGCCGCCGCGACCACTGACGCGGGATGACAGGGTTGCAGCCGGCCCGGTAATGAGCGCCACCGGCGAGACCATGATTCCGGGCTGGCCGCGTCTGGAGGAGATCGACGCCACCTTGCGCTTCGACAACCGCAGGCTGGAGATCGAGGTCGCGCGCGGACGCCTGCTCGAAACCGAATTGCTCTCCGGCCGCGTCAGCATGCCCAATCTCTGGCAGCCGCGGTATCTCAGCCTGCGCGCGCGCGGCACCGGCCCGGCAACGGACGGCATGCGGGTGTTGGCGGAGACGCCGCTGGCACGCCAGCTCGGCGGCATCCCGCGGGCATTCGAGGTCTCCGGGGAAGCGGGTATCGAGCTGTCGCTCGAGATACCGCTGCGCAAGTCGCTGCCGTTTCGATACGACGGGAGCGTGACGCTGGACGGCACGCCCACAGCGACGCTGCTGCCCGCCGGGCTCGAGTTCACCGCCATCGATGGTGTCTTGCGCTTCGATCAAGAAGGCGTGCGCGCCGACGGCATCCGCACGCGGCTGGACGACCTTGCGCTCGGCGTCAGCGCGGCGACCCGCGATCCGGGCACCGAGCAGGCGAGGACCGAGATCGCTCTCGACGCCCGTACCAGCGTGTCGCAGCTGCAACAGCACCTGCCTAGCCCAGTCTGGCAACTCGCTGACGGAGACGTCGACTGGCGCCTGGACCTGACACTCAAGAACAGCGATGCGGTCAAGCCCAATCCGCCGATCGCGCTCGAGCTGCGCTCCGAACTGAAGGGGCTGTCGGTGGCGGCACCAGAACCCATCGGAAAAGGCGCCGGAGAATCCAGACCCTTGACCCTGACCACTCGGCTCGACGGCGCCTGGCCAATGGCGCTGACCGCGGGCTACGGCAACATCGGCGCACGGCTGGAACTGGCCAGGGGCAGCGACCAAGAGGTCAGCGTGCAGCGCGTGGCGGTGGACCTCGGCGGCACGCCGGAGCGCCTGCCGGATGCCCGCGGCATTCGGCTCGGCGGCGGTCTCGAGCGGCTCGATCTCGATCCCTGGATCGACTGGGTCGGCACCAATGCCGCGTTGTTGCAGCCGCGCAGCGATGAAGGCGCCGGCCTGCCCGTGCTGCCGTCGCGGCTGCGGGTGGACAGCCTGCGCCTCGGCGCACTGCGCCTGCGCGACGTCGATGCCGGTATTACGCCGACCGATGGCGGCGGTTGGTCGCTGCGCTTCGCGGCGGCCGACGGCGGCGGCAGGGTCGATCTGCCGGCCCCGGCGAGCAATGGCGCCATCGCGGTTCGGCTCGACAGACTCGACCTGGAACCCCTGCTCGAGGGCGAGCAGACCGAAGCCGAGCAAGAGGCGCGAGCGGGACGCGGCGCGCGCGGATCGGATCCGCGCCGTATCGGGCGCATCGCGCTGGACATCGGCGAACTGCGTCACGGCAACAAGCCGCTCGGACGGCTGCGTCTGGCGACCGAGCCGACACCGCGTGGCGTGCGTCTGGCGGAACTGTCACTCGAGGGTCCGCTGGTAACCGCGCGCGGTGACGGCGGCTGGGCCTTGGACGGCACCGACTATGCAAGCAGCGAGATCGAACTGCGCCTGCAGAGCGCGGACCTGGGTCAATTGTTGCGCGACATGGGCAACTACAGCACCATCAGCGGCGCGCCCTCGACTGCAACACTGCAGCTCTCCTGGCCGGGCGGGCCCGGCGAGCTGTCTCTGGCGCGCATGCGCGGCTCGGTCGAGGCCACACTCGGAGCGGGCCGGCTGACCGAGGTCGAGCCCGGGGTCGGGCGCATGCTCGGCATCCTCAACCTGGGCGCCCTTCAGCGCCGTCTGAGCCTGGACTTCAGCGACGTGTTCGAGGAAGGCTTCGGCTTCGATCAGATCACAGGCCAGATCGCCATCGGCAGCGGCAAGGCGCGCATCGGTCGGCTCGAGATCCTTTCCTCCACCGCCGACATCCGCATCAGCGGCACCACCAACCTGATCGACCAGACCTTCGACCAATCGGTACGCGTCACGCCGAAGATTGGCACCGGTGTCGCACTAGCCGGCGCCGTCGCCGGCGGTCCGCTGGTCGGTGCCGCCGTCTTCCTGGCCGACAAGGTGACCGGCGGCGCCGTCGAGCAGCTCGGCAGCTATGAGTACCAGGTGACCGGCCCATGGAAGAAACCGCTCATCCGCCGCGTGACCGGCAGCGCCGGCGCATTATCGGTGCCGGACCTGTTTGCCGACCAGGCCAGGCCGAGGCCCGAGCCGGAGCAGCCAAGCGAGCAGAGAGGCGGCCCGCGGTCACCGCCGTCGACGAGCGCCGGCGGCATCGGTCGGCAGAAGCAAGGGCGCACCGATGACAACCCCTTCCTGGAAGGATTCTGAGGCGCCAATGGGCAGCAAGCTGGGTCGGGTGGTATCTTTCGGCGCAACGACAAGACTGTAATCTCGGCGTCATCCACCTGTCCCGCGTCGGCACCTGGCCGGGCAGAGCGCATGACAGGCAACGCCCGCGGAGCCCAATGAGCGAAAAACCCAGAGTCGCGGCCGTGCAGATGGCGACAGGCCCCAATGTCAACGCCAATCTAATCGAGGTCGAGAGGATCATCCGTGACGCCGCCGAGGGCGGCGCCGGACTGGTCGTGTTGCCGGAGAACTTCGCGTTCATGGGCCGGCGCGACACAGACCAGCTTGCGCTCGCCGAGGCCGACGGCGACGGTCCTTTGCAGTCGTTTCTGTCGACCATGGCGTCTCGCTACGGCATCTGGCTGGTGGGCGGCACCATCCCGCTCACATCCGCAACGACCGAACGGGTGCGCGCCGTCTCCCTGGTGCTCAACGACCGCGGTGACCGGGTCGCGCGTTACGACAAGATGCACCTGTTCGACGTCCACCTGCCAGGCGTCGACGAACACTATGAGGAATCCGCCGTGATCGAGGCCGGCGACCAATCGGTGGTCGTCGATTCGCCGTTCGGACGCCTCGGAGTCATGGTCTGCTACGATCTGCGCTTTCCCGAACTCGCGAGACAGATGCAAGACAGCGGCCTGGAGCTGTTGGCCGTGCCCTCCGCATTCACCGCGCTGACCGGCAAGGCACATTGGGAGACGCTGGTGCGCGCCCGCGCCATCGAGAACCTGGCCTATGTCGTGGCCGCCGCCCAGGGCGGCTATCACCTGAGCGGCCGCGAGACCCACGGCCACAGCATGATCGTCGATCCCTGGGGAGCGATCCTGGCCCAGGTGCCGCGCGGCGCCGGCTGCATCTGCAGCCCGATCGACCGCGGCTTCCAGGAATCCATCCGGCGCAGCTTCCCGACATTGCAGCATCGGCGTCTGAAGTGTCGCCTCTCAGGCGCCGGCTGATCGCATTCAGGCTAGACCAATCCCAGCTCGGTTTTACGAGCGGTTGGCCCTATATCCCTAGCCTCGCCGAACAGACCTCGGCCCTCGCAACTCGCCGCTTCTTCGCCTAATGAACGACTCCATCGCAATTGCCCGCAACAGCATCCTCGCCCCGGTCGGCCTCGCCGACTCCGACCTGGACCGGCTCATCGGCGCGCTGCAGAGCCCGGCCATCGACGCCGCGGATGTCTATTTCCAGAGCAGCCGCCTGCAGTCGTGGGTGCTGGAAGACGGCATCATCAAGGACGGTAACTTCCATATCGAGCAGGGCGCCGGACTGCGCGCCGTCGCCGGCGAGAAGACCGGCTTCGCGTATTCGGACGAGCTGCAGTTCCCGGCCCTGGAGCAGGCCGCCGCGGCGGCGCGTGCCATCGCCGGCGGCGGCCGTGAGGGCCAGGTACAGATCAGCAATGCGCCGGTCGCGCGGCGACTCTACGAGCCGCTGAATCCGATCGAGAGCCTCAACGACGCCGCCAAGGTGGCGCTACTGCACCAGGTCGACGCCGAGGCGCGCCGCACCGATCCGCGCGTCAAGCAGGTCGTCACCAGCCTGGTCGCGGTGCAGGACACCATTCTCGTCATCGCCGACGACGGCCGCATGAGTGCCGACGTGCGCCCGCTGGTCAGGCTCAACGTCAATGTCGTGGTCGAGCAGGACGGTCGCCGCGAACAGGGTCACAGCGGCGGCGGTGCCAGGCGTGATCTGAGCATCTTCCTCGCCGACGAGCGCGCGCTCAGCATCGCCCGCGAGGCGGTCCGCCAGGCCCTGGTCAGCCTCGACGCCGAGCCGGCGCCGGCCGGCAGCATGACCGTCGTGCTCGGTCCCGGCTGGCCCGGCGTGCTGCTGCACGAGGCCATAGGCCACGGCCTGGAGGGCGACTTCAACCGAAAGGGCACATCGGCCTTCACCGGTCGCATGGGCGAGCGCGTTGCAGCCGCTGGCGTGACCGTGGTCGATGACGGCACCCTGCCCGGCCGGCGCGGCTCGCTGAATGTCGACGACGAGGGCACACCGACCCAGAGTACGACGCTGATCGAGGACGGCATCCTGGTCGGCTACATGCAGGATCGGCTCAACGCCCGCCTCATGGGCATGGCCGAGACCGGCAACGGCCGCCGCGAGTCTTACGCGCACCTGCCGATGCCGCGCATGACCAACACCTACATGCTGGCCGGCGACAAGGACCCGGGCGAGATCATCGCCTCCGTGGACAAGGGACTCTACGCGGTCAACTTCGGCGGCGGCCAGGTCGACATCACCTCCGGCAAGTTCACCTTCTCGGCCAGCGAGGCCTATTTGATCGAGAACGGCAAGGTCGGCCGGCCGGTGAAGGGCGCCACGCTGATCGGCAACGGTCCGGAGGTGCTCACACGCGTCAGCATGATCGGCAATGATCTGAAGCTCGACGAAGGCGTCGGCACCTGCGGCAAGGATGGGCAGAGCGTTCCGGTCGGCGTTGGCCAGCCGACGCTGCGGATCGACGGCCTGACGGTTGGCGGCACGAGCGCGGCTTGACCGTCTCGCAAGCGGCGCCGGTCGCCAAGCCAGGCGGCAATTACCGCTCTTACAGCCAGAACACTAATCGAGCACTTTGAAACTCATGGGAAACCTGTCCATCGCGGATACCGGCGAGCAGCTGGGGCATCTGCAACAGAAGATCGAAGACCTGTTGGCCGAGGCCAAGCGCCGCGGCGCCAGCGCCGCCGAGGCCGCGGTCAGCAACAATACCGGGCTCGAAGTGGCGGTTCGCCTCGGCGAGATCGAGACGGTCGAGCACACCCGTGACCACGGGCTATGGATCAGCGTCTACTTCGGGCAGCGCAAGGGCTCTGCCAGCACCTCTGACCTGTCGATGGGTGCCATTCGCGACGCCGTCGAGCAGGCCTGCACCATTGCCACGCACACACAGGAAGACTGCTGCGCCGGCCTGGCGCCAGCAGAGCTGATGGCTGGCGAGCTGCCCGATCTCGATCTCAACCACCCCTGGTCGATCGGCGTCGACGAGGCCGTGCGGCTCGCGGTCACCTGCGAAGACGCCGCCCGCGGAGCAGACCCGCGCATCGTCAATTCAGAGGGTGCGAGTCTCAGCACCCATGCCGGTTTGCAGGTGTACGGCAACAGCCACGGCTTTATCGGCGGCTATCCGAGCACCCGTCATGGATTCAGCTGCGCCGTCGTCGGCAAGCAGGGCGAGGCCATGCAGCGCGACCATTGGTGGACCAGCGCGCGGGCAGCGGAGGACCTGGATGATCCGGCCGCCGTCGGCCGGCGCGCTGCCGAGCGCACAGTTGCCCGCCTGGGCGCGCGCCGGCTGTCCACGCGCGAGGTCCCGGTGCTCTACCGCGCCGAACTCGCTGCCGGACTGCTGCGCCACCTCACCGGCGCCATCAACGGCTCGGGGCTGTATCGCAAGACCAGCTTCCTGCTCGACAAGCTCGGCGAACGCATCCTGCCGGAATTCGTTCATGTACAGGAGGACCCGCACAAGCGACGCGGTCTGTCCAGCGCCGCGTTCGATGGCGACGGCGTCGCCACGGCCCGCAAAGACCTGGTGCGCGACGGCGTGCTCTCGAGCTACCTGCTCGACCACTACTCGGCATGCAAGCTCGGCATGCAGACCACCGGCAACGCTGGCGGGGCGCGCAATCTGAGCGTCGCGATGGGCGAACTCGACCGCGAAGGCATGCTGCAGGCGCTTGGCACCGGCCTCTTCGTCACCGAGCTGATGGGGCAGGGGGTGAACAACGTCACCGGCGACTACTCGCGCGGCGCCAGCGGCTTCTGGGTCGAGAACGGCACCATCCAATACCCGGTGGAAGAGATCACTATCGCCGGCAATCTGCTCGATATGTACCGAAACCTGGTGTCCATCGGCAACGACTGCGACTTCCCCGGCAGCACCACCACCGGCTCCTGGCTCATCGAGCGGATGACCGTTGCGGGAGAGTGAGCCTCGAGATTCGAAACTCGTCACTTGCCACCGAGACACCGGCATGACGCCTGACGACGCACTCCAGCAAGCGCTCGCCGTGGTCGAAAAGGCGCCGGAGTCCGCCAGCGCGCTGACCCTCTATGCACTGATCAGCACACTGGAGTACGAGCACGCCGGCTGTCTGTTCAAACTGACCAAGTTACGCGATCTGCAAGCTGACCACCGCGCCATCGCCTACGGTCTGATGGAGCTGATGGCTGAGCAGGGCGTCGGCGACCCGACCTGGCTCGATGCGAAGACGCGCATGGACCGGGCCGTGCGCGGCGGCTGAGTGACCTTGAGACAAATGCCTCATCGTCCGGCGTGGCACCGCACCTTCGTCATAAACGGATCTCTCCAAACGGGTATGGAACAAACGGGGTTCACTGGTAGAGACCCGGGCAAGTAGCCGGCTCTTTCAGCCGGCAACCGACTCGATCCCTACAGCACGCGACAGCGCTCGAACACGACCGGCGCCTTGGTCCGCCCGCTGCGCGAGCCCTGCTCCTCCATCGTCTCGACCACCTCCATGCCGTCGACCACCTTGCCGAAGACGACATGCTTGCCGTCCAGCCAGGGCGTCGGCGCGACCGTGATGAAGAACTGCGAGCCGTTGGTGTTCGGTCCGGCATTGGCCATGGACAACAAACCCGCCTCGGTATGCTTGAGATCGAAGTTCTCGTCTTCGAACCGCTCTCCATAGATCGACTTGCCGCCGGTTCCGTTACCGTTGGTGAAATCGCCGCCCTGGATCATGAAGCCGGGAATGATGCGATGAAAGGGGCTGCCGGCGTAGCTGAGCTCCTCATCCTGCTCCCCAGAGCAGAGCACGCGGAAGTTCTCGGCCGTCTTCGGCACGACATCGCTGAACAGCTCGAAGGTGATGGTGCCAGCCGGCTCGCCGCCGATGCTGACATCGATGGCGACCTTTTGGTTCTCCGCAAAGGCGGGGCCGGCGAGCATGAGCGAAAGACCGACGGCTGCGGCATTGGCGATACGCATGGCGAATACTCCTGTTGGGTGATGTTGTCCGAAGGGACTGGATGATTAGGCGGCGCAATTGTAACCACCGCGGACGGCACGCGCGCGGCCTTTACAGTCGCGGAGGCGCGTTCCGGGCAGTCTCGACGGACATGCGGCAAAGAGACGACACGCAGCAATGCGAACGGCATCAATGACGCTAGAATCCCCGCGCCCTAAACTTGCCGGTAACGGCGCCAACGGCATCGCCCAAACTATCACCATCAACCCCGACACCCGACGCTGAAAGGGACCGCCGATACAGGCAAAGGACCGAGGACATCCATGCCGTCAACGAACACCAACGCCAAATCCCTCGAATCCTGGATCTGGGACGCCGCCTGCTCCATCCGCGGGGCCAAGGACGCGCCCAAGTACAAGGACTACATCCTCCCGCTGATCTTCACCAAGCGCCTCTGCGATGTGTTCGACGATGAGTTGAACCGCATCGCCGCGGAGGTCGGCTCGCGCAGGTCGGCCTTCGCACTCGCCAAGGCCGACCACAAGCTGGTGCGCTTCTACCTGCCGCTGGTTCCGGATGATCCCGAGCAACCCGTCTGGTCCGTCATCCGCAAGCTCGCGGACAGAATCGGCGAAGGCGTCACCACCCAGATGCGCGCCATCGCCCGGGAGAACCCGCTGCTGCAGGGCATCATCGACCGCGTCGACTTCAACGCCACCACCCACGGCCAGCGCGACCTCGACGACGACCGCCTCTCCAATCTGATTGAAGCGATCAGCACCAAGCGCCTGGGCCTGGACGACGTCGAGGCCGACATCATCGGCAAGAGCTACGAATACCTGATCCGCAAGTTCGCCGAGGGCGGCGGCCAGAGCGCCGGCGAGTTCTACACCCCGCCCGAGGTCGGCACCATCATGTCCCGCGTGCTCGCGCCGGAGCCGGGCATGGAGATCTACGACCCCTGCTGCGGCTCCGGCGGTCTGCTGATCAAGTGCGAGATCGCGATGGAGGAACGGGAGCGGGGACTTTCCAGTCCCCAAGATCAAACCGGGGGCAGGAATGCCCCCGCTCCCCTCAAGCTCTATGGCCAGGAGTACATCGCCGACACCTGGGCCATGGCCAACATGAACCTGATCATCCACGACTTCGAGGGCGAGATCGAGATCGGCGACACCTTCAAGCACCCCAAATTCCGCTGGCGCGGCAGGCTGCGCACCTTCGACCGCGTCGTCGCCAATCCCATGTGGAACCAGAACTGGTTCACCGAGGCCGACTACGACAACGACGAGCTCGACCGCTTCCCCGCCGGGGCCGGCTTCCCCGGCAAATCCTCCGCCGACTGGGGCTGGGTGCAGCACATGCACGCCAGCCTCAACGACAAAGGCCGCGCCGCCGTCGTCCTCGACACCGGCGCCGCCTCCCGCGGCTCGGGCAATGCCGGCACCAACAAGGAAAAGACCGTCCGCCAGTGGTTCGTCGACCACGACCTGATCGAGAGCGTCCTCTACCTGCCCGAGAACCTCTTCTACAACACCACCGCGCCGGGCATCGTGCTGTTCCTGAACAAGGCCAAGCCCGAGGCACGGCGGGGTAAGGTCTTCCTCGTCAACGCCAGCCAGGTCTTCGAAAAGGGCGACCCCAAGAACTTCATCCCGGACGAAGGCATCCAGCGCATCGCCGACACCCTCATCGGCTGGAAGGAAGAGGAAAAGCTCAGCCGCATCGTCGATCACGCCGAGCTGAAGAAGAACGACTACAACATCTCCCCCAGCCGCTACATCCACACCAGCGACGCCGAGACCTATCGGCCGCTGGCGGAGATCGTCGCCGACCTGGACGCGGTCGAGGCCGAGGCGCGGGAGGCCGATGCGGCGCTGCGGGAGATTCTGCGGAAGATCGGGGTATGAGCGAGTGGACAAACTTGGCATGATTCAGAGCACCGACGGCATCGCCGCCGACGTGCGGTCCATGATCGTGCAGACCCGCGAGGGCGTCGCCCGCACCGTCAATGCCGGGCATGACCCTGCTCTACTGGCGCATCGGGAAGCGCATCCAGATCGGAAATCCTTGCGAAATCAACGTGCTGAATACGGAAAGAGATTGTCGCTACACTGTCGCGACAATTGATGCGCGGAGTTCGGACGCGGCTTCGCGGCGAAGAACCTCTGCCGCATGATCCAGTTTGCCGAGGTGTTTCCGGATCGGCAAATTGTCGCTACGCTGTCGCGACAATTGGGCTGGTCCCATTTCAAAGAGCTATCCCGCTTGACCAGCCGACTCCAGCGCGAGTTCTACGCCGAGATGTGCCGCGTCGAGCGCTGGAGCGTCCGCACCCTCGCGCAACAAGATCGACTCCATGCTCTACGAGCGCACCGCCATCTCGAAGAAGCCCGAGGAAGTCGCCAAGGCCGAGATCGCCGCGCTGCGCAGTGAGGACCGACTCACCCCCGACCTCGTCTTCCGCGACCCCTACATCCTCGACTTCCTCGGCCTCAAGGACCGCTACCTCGAAAAGGACCTCGAAGACGCCATCCTGCGCGAGATCGAAGCCTTCCTGCTGGAGCTCGGGGACGGTTTCGCGTTCCTCGGACGCCAGACGCGCATCCAGATCGACTCCGACGACTTCTACCTCGACCTGCTGTTCTACCACCGTCGTCTGAGACGCCTCATCGCCATCGACCTCAAACTCGGCGACTTCAAGGCCGAGTACAAAGGCCAGATGGAGCTGTACCTCCGCTGGCTCGCCAAGCACGAGCAACAGCCCGGCGAAGAGCCGCCCCTCGGCATCATCCTCTGCGCCGGCAAGAAGGAAGAGCAAATCGAGCTGCTGGAGCTCGATCGATCCGGTATCCACGTCGCGGAGTACCTGACCGCCCTGCCGCCGCGCGAACTCCTCAGACAAAAACTCCATGCCGCCATCGAGATCTCGCGGGCTAGGCTGGAGAACCGGGAAGGAGGTGGGGAGTGAATGGACTCGAAGAATCCGATTGAACCATTCCGCCAGACTGGAAGAATCAGCCGATTGGCGAGGTCGTCGTGAGACGCTCAAGCAGACGTGACCTGCAGATCCAGATGAATGGCCGACGAGAGTCGACACTTCACTACGTCGATGTGGCAAGCATCTCGACGCAAGCGTCAGTTTCTGAGGTCACGCCGTGCCACTTGCTGGATCGGAACGGACATCAAGTCGGCATCACGAACTGCGATTGCAAGATCGGCGACGTCTCTGTTCGGCGAACGCGGCTCACTTGCGGCAAAGTCGACGTCGACGAGCCAGACTTCGATGGATCGCTCGACCGACATCTCTCGTGTTCGCGCTGGCCGAAGCAATCGGATTCGCTACTTCTGGATTCCTGACTATCTGGTTCGCATGCGACAGTTCATCGACTAGCCGGATCAAGAACGTGAGGCGTACAGTATCCGGCAGCTTCGATGGCATTCGTTCAAGGAGTCCGTTGCTCCCGCTCCCCCCACTCCCCGAGCAGAAGAAGATCGCGCACATCCTTTCGACGGTGCAGCGGGCGATCGAAGCGCAGGAGCGGATCATTCAGACCACCACCGAGCTGAAAAAGGCCCTCATGCACAAGCTCTTCACCGAAGGCCTCCGCAACGAACCCCAAAAACAAACCGAAATCGGCCCCGTCCCCGAAAGCTGGGAGGTGGTGGAGTTGGGTGACGTCGCGAAAATCGAGCGAGGCAAATTCTCCCATCGTCCACGCAACGAGCCTCGCTTTTATGGCGGCGAGTATCCCTTCGTTCAAACTGGCGACGTCTCCAATTGCGACGGCTACGTTCGCTCCTACACGCAAACACTCAACGACGACGGTCTTGCCATAAGCAAGATGTTTCCCGCCGGCACAATTCTCATCACGATTGCCGCCAACATCGGATTTACAGGGATTCTGGAATTTGATTCCGCATGTCCGGACAGCCTGATCGGCATTACGCCCGATGAGAACATTCACACCGAGTTCCTGAATTACTACCTGATTACCCAGCAGTCTGAGATGGACCGACTCGCTCCGAAGGGCACGCAGAAGAACATCAACATTCAGTTCCTCAAACCCTGGCCGGTTCCGCTGCCCTCGGTCGAAGAGCAGACGGAAATTGCGGAAGCATTCTCAGCGACAGATCGGAAGATCAGGCTGGCGACCCAGAAGCGCAACCAACTACAAGACCTCTTCCGCACCCTCCTTCACGAACTAATGACTGCGAAGACCCGCGTCGATTCGTTGACTCTTTGATTAGGAAGCGAATCATGGAAGAGAACTCCAACAACGACATGCCGCACCGATTTCAGATTCTCGCATTAGATGGAGGTGGAGTTAAGGGAATTTTCTCAGCCGCCCTGCTTGCCCACATTGAAGATGATCTGAAAATTCGAATCACAGATCATTTTGATCTGATTTCCGGAACCTCAACAGGCGGAATCATTGCGGTCGGTCTTGGGTTAGGACTTCGCCCTCGCGAAATTGTGGACTTTTACGTGAAGGAAGGGCAGCGAATATTCCCTAGATGGCTCGGTGCCAAGTCCATTCAAAAATGGGTTTTCCGTAAGTACTCCGCTGATCCATTGGAGGCAGCACTAAGAAGCTGCTTCAAGGACCGCCTCTTTGGAGATAGCGAGAAGCGGCTTGTTATTCCGGCATATAATCTAGGTGAAGATGATGTTTATTTGTTTCGCACACCTCATCACGAAAACCTGTGCAGAGACTTCAAAGTTCCGGCTTGGAAGGTAGCAAAGGCGACAAGTTCTGCGCCCACCTTTTTCCCTTGCACCCGAGATGTTGATAATCTTCGCCGAATAATAGACGGCGGGGTGTGGGCGAATAACCCTACAATGGTGGCGGTAGTAGAGGCGTGCGGACCTCTTGCCGTTCCACTCTCCAATATTTTTGTATTAAGCATTGGGACTTCCGATGCCGTTACACACCGACATTCTCGCCTCAACAAAGGTGGGATTCTGTCATGGGCCAGAAGTGGTGACGCCGTCGACATCATCATGCGAGGGCAGAGTATCGGAGTAAACAACCAGGCCCAATTCCTGTTGGGGAAAGATCACGTTACCCGGCTTACCCGAAAGTTGCAGCGAGTGCATTTTCTCTCAGACGGAGGAGAAAGCCGAAGACTTAATTGGGAAAGCTGCACACATTAGCCGCCGTTTTGTTCCTGATTTTCAAGCCCGATTCCTGGACCACCTGGCACCCAGCTATACACCCTTGCACAAATAGAACACAATTCGACATCATGCTTATCGAAGACCGAACGAAGCTGGACAGTATCCTGACCGCGATTGGCGATGCATTGGATATCCCCGATCACGTCCACGAAGATGCGACGATTCAATATGAGGATGTCGGAGAGCACCTTGCCGCAGAGGACTCTCCGCTCAACCGTCACGTGCCTGAGATCTATGTTCAAGGCTCCTTCAGGCTAGGGACGATCGTACGACCACTTCACAACGATGGTGAATATGACATTGACCAGGTCTGTAGACTAACCATCGACAAGCATAGCATCACGCAGAGTGACTTGAAGCAGAAGATCGGGGATCGTCTTAAAGAGCGTGATGATTTAAGGAAGATTCTCACGGAATCACGACGCTGCTGGACTTTGGAATATCCACAGGGCACGGGAATGCCAAGATTCCATTTGGATGTTCTCCCCTCAATGCCGAACCAGGAACGATTGCCGACTGGAATTCTTCTCAGCGATAAAGAGCTTCATTTGTGGCAGAAAAGCAACCCGGTAGCTTACGCCGAATGGTTCAAGGAAGGATGGCGTTGGTCTTCCAAAAGCGAGCAGCTTTATCGGCCGAATCAATGGCGGCGAGTATCGAAGATGTTCCTGAGTGGAGCGTAAGGACTCCGCTGCAGCGCAGCGTTCAGATTCTCAAACGCCATCGCGATACTTACTTTGCCAGCGACTCAGATGCCAAACCGATATCTATCATCATCACGACTCTCGCGGGTCATGCATATCGGAACGAGGAAGACATTTTCGACGCCCTCGACTCGATCGTGAAACGGATGCCAAGCTTCATCGAAAATCGGAACGGCGTCTGGTGGGTTGAGAATCCTGTCGACGAAGATGAGAATTTCGCTGACAAGTGGATTGAATATCCGGAGCGCCGCGAGGCTTTTGTGAATTGGCTTAAGAAGGTTGAGCAGGATTTCATGCGGGTTTCGGAGGCTGCAAGCGTCCGCGAGGGTGTAGAGATTCTCAACGAGTCGATTGGCGACTCAACCATGCGCAAGGTGGCGGACGATCTGGGCGTTCTGAGAAACCCCATGCTCCCGGCCGTGGTTACCGACGGCCCAATGGTTCCAGCTCTTGGCAGCGAGACTGACGCTGCTCTATCGGCCTGAGTCAAAATTTCAGATCGTCGCCGCTCCAACTTATAAGGCGAAAGTGATCGGCTCAGTTTATTTTAAGCGAGGCGGGAAGAAGGGTAAGAAGTTGTGGACCCTTTCGGATCGGCCTGTGCCCAAAAATGTTTGGCTCCGTTTTACCAGTGAAAACCAACGTGCCCGAGCCCTACAGGGTGGAATGGCAGGTAACTAACACCGGCGAGGAAGCAATTGCGGGATGATGCGCGTCGAGGTGACTTCTACGAGTCAGAAGATTCTGGAAAACGAGTCAGATGGGAGTCTACCTCTTACCGAGGAACTCATTGGGTAAGGGCGTTCGTACTGAACAGCGATGGAATCTGTGTCGCACAGACTTCAAAGAAGCTGGTCAAGGTTCGATAGCATGGCCACCCCAGGAGAACACAAGACCGTCCAAGCCCGGATACGCGAATACGCCGAGGCCATCGGTTGGACGCTAGTGTCCCGCGAGGAAGCCGAGCAGCGGCGCGCGTTTGATCCGGACGTGCCGGTTGCCGACCGCGCCAAAAACCGTTCGCTCTTCTTCGACGACCTGCTCGACGCCAAGATGCGGGAATTCAACCCGCGCTACGCCGAGGCCGAGGGCGCCTTGCTCGGGCAGTTCCGCCATCTCCACACCGACATCTACGCCAACCGGAAATTCATCGAGCACCTGCGCAACCGGGGCAAATGCTTCGACCACCGCGCAGATGTTCATCGTCGGCTGTCAAACCGCACACCTGATGCACTTCGGACTACAAGCCATGAACAACACGCTGATCGAGGCTGAACTCCCCGCGGAGCTTGCGGCTCAGGCCCGAGCATTCGTCGCGGAAGGCTGGGCGACGGACTTCAACGATCTGCTGGCGGAGGCGCTACGGCGATTTCTGGAGTCCCACGAGACATCGCTGAAGGCTGGCGGTCGGGCTGGCATCGCCGGGGACGGGCTTCCTGTTCGAAAGCCATGTGCAAACAAAGGCACGTCGTGACGGGTGCTTTAGCGACAAAAAAGACAGTTTATACGACGTATAGGAAGATTCACGTCAGATCAACCGCTTTTATGTCGCGTAAGAGTTTTTCGCGACATATAATCCGCCACATGCCAAAGAGGATTCCAGAAGAAGAACTCAACGCCATCCTCGCGATCGTAGCGGACCATCATCCGAGCGCTGTGCAGGTCCGGACCATTCGCGAGGGGTTGGCGTCTGAGCTGCCGCCGCGGATGCTGCAGCGGCGCCTGGCCTTGTTGGTCGATCAGAAACGACTGACGGCAGAGGGGCGAGGCAAAGGTCGGCGCTATCGTTTGCCGCCCAACGACGTTGTCGTCCAAGCTCGGCCCGGTCAGCGCGAAATCAAAGGGCGTCCGGCCGGTCTCGAAGTCTACCCGCCCGTTTCGCCCGAGGCGGAGGCCATCAAGGATGCGGTTCGCGCGCCAATTCAGCACCGGCAACCAGTCGGCTACCAGCGGGCCTTTCTGGATGAGTACCGGCCCAACGAGACCTTCTATCTACCGGAGGACACGCGTCAGCGCCTGCTGGAGATGGGTCGCCCGCCCGACGCCGAACGTCCGGCCGGGACCTATGCACGCAGGATATACAGCCGTCTGCTGATTGATCTTTCCTGGAACTCCAGTCGCTTGGAAGGCAACACCTATTCGCTGCTGGAAACCGAGCGGCTGCTCGAACTGGGCGAGGCGGCGGAGGGAAAGGATGCACTGGAAGCGCAAATGATTCTGAACCACAAGGCGGCCATTGAGTTGCTCGTCGAGCAGGCCGACGAAATCGGTTTCAATCACTACACCATCCTGAATCTGCATGGCCTGCTGGCGGACAACCTGCTCGCCGATCCGCTGGCCGGTGGCCGTTTGCGGAGTATCGGGGTCGGCATCGCCGGGACCGTCTACTATCCGCTGGATGTGCCGCAACTCCTCGAAGACGGCTTCCGGAAGGTCCTCGAGACCGCGGCCGCGATTGCCGATCCGTTCGAGCAGGCCTTCTTTGCCCTCGTGCACCTCGCGTACCTGCAACCCTTCGAAGACGTCAACAAGCGGGTTTCGCGTCTTGCGGCGAATATCCCGCTGATTCGAGAGAACCTCTGCCCGCTGTCCTTCGTCGACGTTCCGGAACGCGCCTATATCGACGCCGTGCTGGGCGTCTATGAACTGAATCGCATCGAGCTGTTGCGCGATGTTTTCATTTGGGCCTACCAGCGTTCCTGCGCGCGCTACTCCGCCGTGCGTCAGTCGCTGGGAGAGCCGGACCTGTTCCGTTTGCGTTACCGCGCGCTGATCGCCGAGGTGGTCGCGACGGTGGTTCGCGACGGGCTGGACAAGAAGGCCGCAACCGCATTGGTCCGGCAACGTGCCGCGGAGCAGGTGCCGGCAGAGGATCAGGGGCGATTTGTCGAGGTCGCGGAAACAGAGATGATGAGCCTCCATGAAGGCAACATCGCCCGCTATCGCCTGCGGCCTGCGGAGTACCAGGCCTGGCGGCAAGGCTGGCATTGACGGAGTTTGCGCATGCCGAAACCCGGAGAACACAAGACCGTCCAAGCCCGCATCCTCGAATACGCTCAGGCCATCGGTTGGACCTTTGTGTCCCGCGAGGAGGCCGAGCAAAGGAGAGCGGGCATTCCTGCCCCCTTTGGATGTAAGACCGGGGGTCCGCGAATGCCCCCGCTCCTTGTCGCTCTTCTTCGACGATCTGCTCGACGCCAAGGTGCGGGAACTCAACCCGCGCTACGCCGAGGCCGAGGGCGCGTTGCTCGGGGCCTTCCGGCATCTGCACACCGACATCTACGGCAACCGGGAATTCGTCGAGCACCTGCGCAACCGGGGCAAGTTCTTCGACGTTGATGCGAAGCGCGAGCGCGACCTGATCCTGATCGATTACGAGCATCCCGAGAACAACGTCTACGAAGTCACCGAGGAGTGGGCCTTTCACAACGGTCACTACGGCACGCGGCAAGACATCGTCTTTCTCATCAACGGCATCCCGGTGCTGGTGATCGAGTGCAAGAACGCCAACAAGGACGAGGCGATTGCGCTGGGGGTGGACCAGATCCGCCGTTACCACCGCGAGACGCCCGAGCTGTTCGTGTCGCAGCAGCTCTTCACCGCCACCGATGCCATCGGCTTTTGCTACGGGGTGAGCTGGAACACGGTGCGGCGGAACATCTTTGCTTGGAAACTGGAGGGGGGACATTCCTGTCCCCCGCTCGGAGAGAAAAGGGGGCTGGAAAGCCCCCACTCCTTTTTCGACCCCGAAGCC
>CAVPHF010000004.1:0-72395 GCA_963704155.1 uncultured Gammaproteobacteria bacterium | reverse complement strand
TCCTACCATGAATCCAGGTCAACTGCGTTGATCCAGTGAGCTGATGAACTCCACCGCAGCTTCTACCGCTTCGTCAATATTCAGATCGCGAAAGAAATGATCTCCGCCTTCAATCACCGTCAGGTACACCCTTTCATCATCGACATAGGGTTCGACATGCTCCGGAATATTTGGCTGACGGTCATCTATCGAGCCGGCGATGACCAGCACCGGCACATCCGTTTTGGGTAAGAAGACGTGCGCGTTCCAGAATGCATTGTTCTGTTCGTAGAAGTCGTAAAAGGCTTCCGCCGAAACTGTGGCTTTCGGGCAGAAGCCAAAATCGGTCTCTGTCATTAGCTCATCGCCTCTACCGGCATCGACTAACTGTTTGGCGCGAGCGAGTACTTGCTGAAGATCGCTGTCGTAGTCATCCTTGTAGCGTGCCGGAGAGCTGGGATGGCCCACCGTGTTGGGCGCTAACAAGACCAGCGCCTTGACGGTCGGATTGCTACGGCTGGCAGCGTAAGTCAGCACTTGGTTAGCGGAGATGGAGTGTCCCATCAGCACGACGGTCGTCGCCCCCTGTCCTTTCAGCCAGGCGATCCAGGCGTCCAGTTCATCCAGCGCATCCGCCAACTTGAACCGGATGGGGATCATGCAGTCATAAAAGCCGTGACGATTGTCGACGTCAAGACTGACGTTGATCGCCAGCGAATTCAGGCCGTTTTCCAGCAGTGCGGTCTGGCTGGCTTCGATGATCTCCATGCGGTTATGCGCAAGAAAGCTGTGCATGATCAGAACAACGCCATCACTGAGCTGTTTTCCCTCGGCAATCTCCAGATTGGCATTCAGGGTCAAATCCTTGAAATGCAGATTGACTTCTTCCGCTTTGGCGCTGGTGAACGACGTTATCGACAAAAGGCCGAAAAGTATCAGCCACAACGAGCTACGGCTTATCATCTTGGTTGGTTCCTCTCGGTGGTCGTGCGTGGTGGTCGTTATTGACTCAGAAAGTCTTCGACTGCACTGTAGAACTTCGTGTTGTTCTTTTCAAAGTGCATCATGTGACCAGCATTTTCGATCTCGACATACGCCTTGACCTGGCTGCCAAGGTCGTCAAGCAGCTGTTCATTGTCTTCTCGGCTTCCTAGCGCATCCGTTTCACCACGGATGACCAGCGTCGGCACAGTGATCGAACTGGCGTCAAAGTGTGGCTCAGGCCAGCCGATGAAACGGCCCCAAGGCGCGCGGACACGTCCGTCCAGTTCGGCTGATCTCGGGTCCGAAGCCAGATGCGCCTCGGTGTAAGCGTTGAACGCGCCTGGTATCAGGTTTTCTTCTTTGGTACCCAGTTTGCCCCAGCGCTGCAAGGCCGCCGGATCGCCGTAACGGTTTTTCTCGGCATGGCGTGTGACATCCTGCTGCCTGCGTTCCTCTGCGCTCTTACCTTTGCCGAGGTAGTTGACGCCATAGAGAACCAGTTTGGCAACCTTCTCCGGATGCTGACTGGCGTAACGGGGAGCTTCGGCCATGGCGCCGGCTGACCAGGCCAAAAGGTGTACCTGGTCCGTGTTGCGTAGGTCGCGAATGAAGTTGACGGCCCGGTCGAGATCACTGAGGGTCACGTCCAGGCCGATGGGTGCCGGACTGTCCGGGTACTTGTCCGGCTCATCCATGATGGGGGGACGGGTCGACATGCCGTAGCCCTCCAGATCCAGCGCGAAGGTGTCCCAGCCCTGTCGAGCGAAGTGGCGCATCATCGACACGTTCTCATAATCGAGATCGAAGGCGACGTACCCCGGAAAGGTGCCGCCGTGGAGGAACAGCAACACCCTGTTATCCCTGCCTGCGGTTCGCTCGGTACCCGCCTTGACCACTTCTCTAACATGCAAGAGAACATCGGGCTGAAGCCCTTGTTCAGTGTAGAAGGGCTCGGCGCTGGCATGGCTAAGGAGATAGTCGTTAGTTCGCAGGTCGCCGTTATCGGCAGAGATTGCCGTCTGCCAACCAAATAATAGTGTAGGTAGCAAAACAGCCAACGGGCTCGGAAAGCTTAATGTGTGCATGAGCATCCTCCATCGGGACTGGTGGTTCGGAGCTTTTTTATAGGGCACAACGAGCAGAACCGGGCGACGGATAGCAAACGGTTTTCCGTTCATTTTAAGACGGGTTCGAACAATCAGTAGGTTAGCAATTCGGCCGGGGATGCTAAGCGCAAGGTTGCGGCCGACGTAGGGCGGGCGATCGGGTAGCGGTGGTCGCCCGTCGGACAAGCACTGTGGACATGAAGGCCGATCGCTCAGTGTCACTCTCACGCTACTCTGTCTGCTCGGTTCCGACCGTGGTCGTCGGTGTTGCTGTGCTGCAGTGGCTGTGAAGAGCGACGTTGCTGAGTAAACTGGACGTATCGATGACCACCGGCCGAACAGGCAGAGTGATGCCCATGCCCCGAAACGCACGCTCGTTTTACATTAATGAATGGCAAATCGATCCGGACGCCTTGCGTATCGCATCCGCGGGGAAGGAGCTACGGTTGGAGCCCAGGGTCATGCGGGTTCTTGTCTATCTCGCTGAACACCCCCGTGAGGTTGTCTCCCGGCAGGAGCTAGAAGATCATGTTTGGACAGGGATGGTAGTCGGCTATGACGCGCTGACCAACACGATTACCAAGCTGCGCAAAGCCCTTGGCGATAGCTCGAGCGAGCCCAGGTTCATCGAGACCATTCCCAAAACCGGTTATCGCATGATCGCCACCGTGACCCCGGCGGAGCATGATGCGCCCGAACCTCTGGGTGAACTGCCATCGATGCCAGCCCAACATATCCGCTCTCGCTGGTGGCTGGCGGTACCCGCTGTTCTTGTAGTATTGGCATTGACTGTCTTCTGGTGGCGGTTTCATCCGGCGACTCGGCTGCCGTTGCCCGACGAGCCGTCCATTGCTGTGATGCCGTTTATCAATACCGGAAATGACCCCAGACAAAACTACTTTATCGATGGTATCACCGAAGACCTGATCACTGATCTGTCGAATGTATCCGGGCTATTTGTGATTGCGCGCAACTCCTCCTTTGCCTATAAAGGCAAGGCAGTTGATGTGACTCAGGTGGCGGGCGAGCTGGGGGTGCGCTTCATTCTGCAAGGCAGCTTACGTCGCGACAACGAGCAACTTCGCATCAATGTCCGGCTAATGGATGGCATCACTGGGCGTAACCTATGGGCAGAACGTTACGACACCGAGTTGGAAGACCTGTTCGCCGTGCAGGACGAGGTCACGCGACAGATCACCTCCGCATTATCGGTGCGGTTGACCCAGTCCGAACGACAAAACCTGACGCAAAGAGAAACGCTTAATCCGACCTCATACGACGAGTTTCTGAAGGGCTGGGAACGTTACTGGCGGTTTTCTCGCGAGGACTTTGCCGTGGCCGAGCAACATTTCAAAACGGCGCTGAGCATTGATCCCTCTAACTCTCGTGCTCATGCAGGACTAGCACTGATCTACTGGCAGGCGTGGCGCCAAAAATGGCATGAAAACTTCGGCAATCCCCATGCAGGTTGGACCCGTGCACGTCGTGAATTGAAACTAGCGATGAACAATCCGACGCCGCTTGCGCACAGTACCCAGTCATCTATGCTATTGATCAACCGCCGTTATGAAGATGCCATTGCCGAGGCGGAAAAGGCGATTCAGCTCAACAAGAACCACGCTGGGGGGTACCTAGCGCTGGCGGATGCGTTGAGTTTTTTCGGTCGACCAGATGATGCCATCAAGGTGGCACGAAAAGGAATGAGGCTCGATCCAAATTTTGTCGCCCCGTACCTGTTGGTGATCGGTCGCGCCCAATTCGACAAGGGCTTATACGCAGATGCTGTTGAGTCGCTGAACCGCGCCGTCGCCATCAACCCCCATGAACGGGATGCTCTTATCGTGCTGCTTGCCGCTTATGGGTATCTGGAAGAGTCAGATCAGGCGAGGCGAGTGTTGGCAGCGTTGAACAAGGAGCATGAAGCGCAAGCGTTACGTCCTTTCACGATGGACTGGCTGACGAACCGTTGGCCCTACCGGCGTCCCTTGGATCGGGATCATTTACTGGCAGGTCTGGATAAGGCCGGGGTTCCACGGTGGTGACGCGGCGTGCTGTTGGCGCAAAAACAGCAATGATCCTGTGCTCGACCGGTTACGTGCTCGTCTCCTGGCTCCGTGAAGCCGAGGAACCCAAATCCGTTACCTCGACAGGCTCACGTTATGGTAGCGGTGGAAGGTGGTTCTGAAAGCAAACCTGACTGCTTATTGAGCATTTCGTGGTCGGCACGGCCGGCCCCGGACGACAGATGGACGCTAAACGATCGCCCCCTCGACGAGGCCCTCGCTGCCAAGTTGTCAACCCAACGGATTGCGATCACGTCTCCCACGCTGCCCTCCTACAGGTCGAAAGAGAGATAGGGGTCCGCCGACATCCCTCATCCCCAATCCAGCATCAAGAGCGGCGTTCCATTGTGCTCGCAGACCACCTCTTGGATGAACTGGCGCGGCAGCACTTCGCCGGTGCCCGGATGCTTGCGGCTACCGGTTTCCATCGGATTCCGCAGAAGCGCCTTTACCTTGACGATACCGTTATTTAGAGGGGCACGCACTCTGCCGAAGTCTCTGATTGCCATAGCTCTTTGTTCCTGTAGGGACGCCGCAATCCGACTATTGCTTCACACACCACAGCCTCCGGCGGTGACCTTGATGGACCGCATGCACCCTTGGTCGCACGCTCGCCGAAAAGCAGGCGCTGGGCATCGGCAAGGACCTCTGCGTGAAAGGCATCGGCTGGCCATGACGCCATGGAACGCCTCGGGAGGAATCCCATGGCAAGCATGGCGGTGTAGGAAGCGCCACTTGCTGCCGCCCGGAGCAAGGTTCTTCGATGCATGTTTCAACGCCAAAAGGAGATACCTACCACTTCGGAGGCATCTGTTTCTTGGGGGGCCGTGGCTGCGGGAACGTCCGAACTCAGCACCCGTCATCCTCGACTTCGACCTCTCCGGTCGTGGGATCCTTCAGAGGCTCACCCTGTTCGTCGGTCTTCTTCAGGCGAATGAACATCATGTTCTCTATCCTCTGGTACTGCTCTTCCATAGCCCCCTCAACATCGATATCTCGGAGACCATCGTAGATATAGATGCGTCCTTCGGCCTCCTGACGGAGTTCAGCCTCGGTCGGTTGGAGCAAGCGCCGCAGTTCGATATCGCGTAGGTCTTCCGCTCGTGGACTGACGTTGACGAGAAGCAATCCTGCGACCAGCCCGATGTTCGCGCATGGCGCCCATGCGGAACGCCAATTCCCCGGGTTATTTCTTCGGCGCATGGGCTGGATCTCCGAAAGTTGCTGCGGTAGGGCCGGTTCCGGTCACTTGCACGACCGTTTCTCCGTCCGGCGTCGCGATGAAACGCGGTACGCCGGCAGGTTCCGTGTAGAAGCTACCTGCTGGGAGTGGCGTCAGTTTCTCGGGGTCGTACTGGTCATCCCAACCGATATACCAGGTGCCCGAGAGGGCCGTGTACGTTTGGTCGTCCGGATGGCTATGGGCCTGGACGACGCGCCGTTTCGGAAACTTGACCCGATGGACGAAAGGCCCTGGCTTCTTCGCATCGCCCATGATCTTCGCCAGCCCCAGCCCGGGCACGCGGGGGTTGTCTTGCGACGAAATGTGGTCGGACGGCAACATGACGCCGCCCTCCGGAGTATCACCGCTCATGGCGGCAAGAGGTGTTAGCAGATGTGCTGAGGACAGTACTGGCGCGGTGGTCGCTCGTTTCATAGTCTTCTCCTGATTGAGCAGATAGCTGGTTCATCAGATAGCTGTGAACGTCGCCCCCAAGTTCGGGAACGCGCTTCAGGAGAAAAGTAGATCAGACCGGCCTTGGCGTCCCAACGAAACACCAACGTTTTTACGACGTAATTATTATATTTTGTAAATCAATCGAATACGGACAATTCGCGGGTGGCCAAGAGTCGGAGAAAACGGCTTCCCTGCGACCAGACCGCAGCGATCCAAGAGTGTGCACGCACGGCGGCCGATTCAGCGACTGGCCAACGCCCGACTAGATCTCACCGGCGGACGGTAGTTCGGCAAAGATGCTGTTGCCCATCCATGCGGTGATCTCCCTTGTCAGAGTCTTCGGGCCAACCACCGTCAGGCTGCCCTCCGCCATGGCCTTTCTGTACGTGGTATCGCCCATCCAGATGCCTGCCATCACACGGACGCTGGTCGTGAAGTAAACATCCACGTCCTTGCCCGGATCAGTGACACAGATATCCACGTCCTGGCCTTTGACTAACAGCCACCAATCGGAGAGATCGTCGATGTCGGTGAACTTGAAACGCAACACGGTCTCCGGGCCGATCAGCTTCTCGGGCACGGTGCTGCGCTGCAGGTACAGCATCAACAGCTCGACGTCGTAGTCGCTCTCGGTCAGATGGTTGCGCGCCCAGCGCATCCCCCAATCACCGACTTGTCGGATGATCGGCAAGAGTTCCTTGCAGGACCCGCTCGGAAAGTATTCGTAACCCCGTTGACCCTGGATCTTCTTGCGCACGATCAATCCCTGCGACTCCAATCTGTAGTTGGTTACTCCGGAAACTGTAGTTGGATACTACAGGTTGCGAAGTGGTCGGCAAACCAGCGGTTCTCTAGGCTTTCACCAACGGACGAACAACCCGTCCGGAAACCCAAGAACGACGACCACCAAGCGGAGAAGACCAATGACACCTACCACCATCTACACCCCCGAGAATGCCCCGGAATCATCGGCCCCAATCCTCCAAGATCTCGAACAGACGCTCGGGTTTGTGCCCAACGTCTTCGGCGTCCTCGCGGGCTCCCCGAGCGCGCTGACGGCCTTCGCGACCATGAATGCGCAGTTCGCAGGCTCGACGCTAAGCGCCACCGAGCGCGAAGTCATCCAACTCACCGTCAGCGCGCAGAATCACTGCGGCTATTGCGTTGCCGGCCATACCGCGTTCGCCGCCATGCAGGGTGTCGATGAGTCCATCGTCACCGCCGTGCGCAACGGCGCACCGATCCCCGACCAGCGGCTCGAGACGTTGAAGCGATTCACCGCGGCCCTGCTGCAACGGCAAGGGATGGTGACCGAGGCGCAGATCGAGCAGTTTCTCGCCGCGGGCTACACCCGGCAGCAGTTGCTCGAAGTCATCCTGGGCGTCTGCGTCAAGGTCTTCAGCAACCTGACCAGTAACGCCATCGGACTCCCTCTGGACGACGCCTTTGTGCCGTACGCCTGGCACGAGGACGCGACCAGCATCGTCGACATCCAGCGCGAAGCGGCTTGAACGGAGGACCCCAATGAATCCTGACTTCCGCCTCTGCACGTTCAGCGATGTTTGTTTGGTGATCCTAATGGGGACCGATGATCCGTCAGCGCGCGATGTTGGCGCTCAGCGGCCTCACAATGGAGCAGAAATCCCGTGTTCCGACTTGTGGCAACGCGACTCCGCAGCACAGCGGACGGGCGGACCACAAGGGCGGCTGCCGCCGCGCCCGTCGGAGACGGCGAGCAGGAGACGGCGGCTACCAGGCGATGCGCTGGTCAAACTCGACGTCGGGCTCGGGCTGTTTGAGGAGGTCCCAGTGGGGCATCGGCCCGAGATCATCTTCCCAGGCGGGCGGCCCCAGGATCATGGGGTCTGGTCTGTCTTTTTGACACAAGGAAATCCCTTTACCAAGGGGTCGGCTATCCCGTCTTCGTGTCTGCTGCTGCCCACATTCCTGCCATTGCCGCTCTGAGCATCAGTGGCGGTTCTGGGTCGGGAACTGCCGCTGCACGTCACCTGGGGCGGCGTCAGCAAAGGGTCAGGGAGCGGTCCTCCGCCGAAGGGTCGCCGACAGGCAGGAGTCGGCCAGAAACTGTCACTAGATGCCGGCCGCAGAGCGGCGGCAAAGAACCAATAGGTAGACCTGCACCGTGGGTCGACGACAGGCAGCAGTCGGCCGGTAGCAGCCCTTCTTCACGCTCGAGGTAACGCGGCTAGAGCCGGCCAGGCTCGCCGAGCGTTCCAATCGGAGCGCGGGCGCCGCGAGAATGATCTGGTGCACCTCGTGAAGGAAGCGTCCGTCCCGTTCGGGCGCGAAGCAGGGAGAACCGTCCTCGAGCATACGCGCGTGCGACGACGGCATGTTACGAAGCCAGGCCGGGGACCGCAGTGCAGGCAAGGTGTTTGAACAGGCGATCCATCGCCGGCGTTGGGAGCCGCGTAGCGGCGTTCAGGCTTCGGAATTCTTCGGCCAGCAGCTGGAGCTCGCGGTGCGCGTGCTCAGAGCTGCTGGGCATGCCCGCCTGCGTATAAGAGGGCGCCGGCGGTCGGCAGAATCTTCGCAACGTGCGTCTTCAGCCAAGCGTCCATGTTAGCGCAGATCGACACCGAAAAGCCCGCCCCACCAAGCGCGCTGGCGATGGCCGTGATCCGTTCCGAGCGCCCGCCATCAAGCTCACCGATCGTTGTCGGCTGCTCACGCCGCGATGTGATGACGTATCGAATCGCGCCGTTGTCAGGTATAGCAGCGGCTCCGGGAAATCCGAGGAGCACGCGGTCTCTGCCCACAGCCGAAATCATGGGCTCAGGGCCAGAGGCGTTGTTCCCGAAGAACATCACGCTCGATGCGCGAGCGTTCGCGGCGAGGACCGGCAGAACCTCGGCGAGCGCAGGCTTCGGCAATACCACGAACGCGAGGTCGTAAGGGTCAGCGGGATCCAGGTAATCGACGACCGGCACGGAGGTCGTCTGGCGCTCACCTGAAACGCCATTTTCCAAGGTGATCCCGTGGTTGCCGAGGGCCTCCTAGCGATCGCCGCGCGCCAGAATCGCGACGTCTTGCCCACTCTGGGCGCGCTTGGCCGCGTACAAACATCCAATGTTCCCGGCACCATAGATCAGGATTCGCATGACCACCTCATTGGACCATGTCCGTGCAGGTCTTGAATCAGCTGAGCCCTCGAGCTTGCGGCCCGAGTTCTCGGATAGTGCAGCTAGCGTCGATCCAGGCTCGACTTGCGGGCTATAGCCGCCTTGAGGAACGGCAGGTTCGCGTTGTTAACGACTACGGTATCAGGCTGCCGGATAGGGGCGGCTACCGACCCTTATGTAGAGCTTTACATAAGGGTCGGATACTGACAGTGGCCTTCGCCGTGCGCACCAAGGATCGCAGTGTGATGGTCAACGCCTGTCACCTCGACGACGTCGTCTCTACCTTGAGCCGGAACCTCGGTTTCGGTGACCACGAGACCGCGGATCACGCCGCCGGCGCGCCCGCCGGGCTCGCAACCTGCGGCGTCAACGCTTCACCGCCGAACTGAATCGGAGACCCGCTCTGCCGCGCCCCCCATCCCCATCCGCAGCCCGATCCAGCATCCAATGCTCGCCACCACGGCGCACAGCAGCACCCCCCAAGCCGTATCCGCAAACACCATCGTCAACGGCCAGGCCGGCAGCGTCGCCCGGTTCGTCAGCTCATAAGTCAGGTAGGTGAAGAACCCGAACAGTCCGCCGTTGAAGGCCGCTTCGCCGATGCGTCCGGACGCGAGCCCCGGCCGCACGCCGAAGTACTGTATCCCGCCGATGAACAAAAGGTAGAAGGCCACCGCCGCCGCCCAATCCACCTGCGGGCTCAGCAAGTGGCCGATCTGCGCCTGGTAGAAGTCCACGGCGATGACGCCGAGCCAGAGCATGTCGACGAGGAAGAACACGGGCACGAGAGCGAGGTAGAGCTTGAGCTGGCGCATGGAGACGGACACCTGACCTAGAGAAGGATGACTGCGTGTGATAATCGTCGCTAGCTTGACGGGAGCTGCGGTCTACGCGGACCTCGTACCAGGCGTTCGACGTGCAAGCCCTGGGATGGCGCCGGAATCCGATGCGGAGCAACCCGGATTCGGCACATCAACGGCGTCGATTACAACTCCGACCGGCGGGCCTGCACTGTCCCCGAACCGCGACGATCCCCATCGGATAGGAAGTCCATCCGCCCCTGCGTGTCCAGCGACACCCGATCTTCGACAATAGCGGGGGACCGAGGCCTGATCAAGATGTCATCCAGACACTCGGGGGCCTTCCGATGAAGTGGAAACTCCCTGTTGCCGAGCGCTGAAGCGCCGTTATGTGGGATTGCAGACCTGGCGAACATCCCTTACGCGGTGCCCCAAGGTGGGATAGATCGCCGGTAGCGAGGTGGGCGGATTCTAGAAATTCTTGACGAAACAACGTTAAACACGACAGCCGGTCTCTGATGCGGAGCGTGCCGATGTCTTTGTCTGGGAAGCTACGAGGAGGTCTGAGCAGAAAGTTGCTTCTTTATGACGAGATAGGCGCGCCAGTAATTGAAAACGCCGCCCATGAAGAACAGACAGCTGCCGATCAGGTATTGCCACGCCAAGAATCCATAGAGGAGCTCGCGATCTGCCGGGGCGACCGACCACAGGTACGGCACGGAGGCGACAGTGAACAGCACCGCGCCAACGACGAAGCAAAGGGCGGTGAAATTCATCAGCTGCAGTGTGTCGATGGATTTGGCTACAACGATCTGGAGCACATTGATGCAGGCGCCGAGTACGAAAAGGAGGCTACCGATAACGAAGCATTAGGCGCCGGCCTTTACCAGACCCACCTGAGACAGGAAGAGAATGCTCCCCACGGTGAAGAGGATGGTCCCGAAGAGATAGGCACCCGCGGCCACGAGTTGGAGGCTCGACGCGCGCGTCGGCCGAGCCAGTGTCAAGCGGTAACGGATAGCTTCAGCGATATCGTGCCCTGTGACAATCAGGTACAGGAGCGATCCGAAGAAGAACGTCCATGCACCCCAGTTGGCATAGGCTTCGAAGCGCGGAAAGAATAGGACGCTGCCGGCGATGAATATGAGGCCGCCGATCTTGTAGAGGATCGCGTTGATGGTTTCCCAGCGGAATTTGGCCTTCGAGTCGCTCTGGCCACGGGTCAAGTCATACAGTCTCGGTCGGTTCGAGAACAGATGTGGCATGCGGTCGGGACCTTCGAAGCATCGGCCTCGGTTGAAGCCTGGATTTTTAATAGCACGGGTCAAGCGCTGCATGAAGGCGCAAGTACGCATCCGCAGCCGCGGCTCTGCGGACATCTGCGCCGAGCCGCGAGGGCCGCTGCGTGCATCTCGTCACCAAGCGTTGCGTCTTCCCCGCTTGCGCGAGGACGGTCTCAAGCTGACGCAATTGGCTCCGGGTATCGATGTTGAAGCCCGCTACTACCTCAAGATGTCGCGTCGCCTTTCCCAGCGACAAGTCGCATCCGGCGGCAAGCAGGTGCAGAAAATTGCCGGTTTGGGCCAAAAACCCCGTCACGCGGGCGTCCGAGCACACGCTGGAGGTCCTGCGCGAGCTCCGCGAGATGGGGATTGAGCTCGCCATCGATGATTTCGGCACTGGCTATTCGTCCCTGAGCTATCTCAAGCGGCTGCCGACTGAGCTGATCCAGTCCGGTCACGGCAGAGGGGCCGAAATCCGTGGTCTCCTCGGCTGCCCTTGCCAGGGCATCCGTGCCCCATCCGGCAATTTCAGGTCCCAATCCGGCGAGTCGGTGTCAGTCGCCGGCAATCGGGCGGAATTCGCCTTTGGCCTCGGTGGCGAGGCTGACGATGACGATGGCGGCCATGGCGAAGAGGAAGCCGGGGATGATCTCGTAGATGCCCGGGCCGCCGAGGAAACTGGCGTTCCAGCCGAGGGCGATCCAGGCGATCACCGTCAGCGCGCCGACGACGAGCCCCGCGACGGCGCCGGTGCCGGTCATTCGGCTCCAGGTCAGGGACAGGATCATCAGCGGCCCGAATGCGGCGCCGAAGCCGGCCCAGGCGTTGGCGACCAGGCCGAGCACCTTGCTGTCGGGATCGCTCGCGATCAGCGCGGCCACGGCGCCCACCGCCACGACCGCGATGCGGCCGACGGTCACGATCGCCTTGTCGCTGGCCTTTTTGTTGACCAACAGCCGGTAGACGTCTTCGGCCAGCGACGACGACGACACCAACAGCTGACTCGACACGGTCGACATGATCGCCGCCAGCAGCGCGGCGAACAGGAAACCGGTGATGAGCGCGGGGAACAGCGTCTCGGCGAGCAGGATGAAGATGGTCTCAGGGTCTTCCAAGACGATTCCGTTGCGCTGGGTATAGGCGCGGCCGAAGACACCGACGCCAATGGCCCCGATCAGCGAAATGGCCATCCACAGCATGGCGATGTTGCGCGCGGTGGGCACTTCCTTGACGGTCCTGACGGCCATGAAGCGCACGATGATATGCGGCTGGCCGAAATAGCCGAGCCCCCAGGCCATCAGCGACAGCCAGCCGATGATGGTCATCTCCGGCGTCCACCACGACAGGGTGAAGCCCTCGACATTGGACAGCGTCTGGCCCGCCTGCGCGAAACCGCCGCCATCGCCGGCATAGAGCACGACGACCGGCATGAGGATCAGCGCCAGCATCATGATGACGCCCTGAACGAAATCCGTCAGGCAGACGGCGAGAAAGCCGCCGACGACCGTATAGGCGAGCACGATGCCCAGCGTCAGCCAAACACCGGTCTCGTAGTAGCCGCCAAAGGCGGTGGAAAAGAGCTTGCCGCCCGCAACCAGGCCGGAGGCCGTGTAGACGGCGAAGAACAGCACGACGATGGCCGCGGACACCATGCGCAGCGCCGTGGCCCGGCTCGGAAAACGGTTGCCGAGGAATTCCGGGATGGTCAGGGCATTGTCGTAGCGCTCGGTCTGCTCGCGCAGCCTCGGCGCGACGACGATCCAGTTGATCAGGGCGCCGATGAACAGGCCGATCCCGATCCAGGCCTCGACCAGTCCGGCCGCGTAGAGCGCGCCGGGCAGACCGAGCAGCAGCCAGCCCGACATGTCCGACGCGCCGGCGGACAGCGCGGCGACCGCCGGCGGCAGGTCGCGTCCGCCGAGCATGTATTGCTCGGAATCGGCGGTCGATTTCTTCCAGGCGTAAAAGCCGATGCCGAGCATGGCAACGAAATAGATGGTCAGGCTGATCCAGATGCCCGTCTGCATCCTGTCTCTCCTTTGGTCTGTTGTGGGGGGTCAGGCAACAGCGGCCAGCAGGCTGGTATTGCCGCCGGCTGCCGTCGTGTCGATGCAGATGTGCCGCTCTGCGTAGAAGCGCGCGGGACAGATGACCTCTGTCTCGAGCAGGACGATGCGCCCATCCCGGCGCGCGAGGGCGCGTCTCAGGGCGCGCGTCCAATCCGAATCCCCGGCGGCCGCAACCGCGACCAGGCCGGGCAGCTGGGCCAGCGCCTCGGGCGCTAGGCTGCCGTCGATCGCCGCCACCGGCGCACCGGCCCGCACCAGCGGCGCCGACGCGGCCTCGGCGCCGGTTGCGACGATCAGCACCGGACAGCCGGCCGCGAGTGCCTGCGCCGCCTGCGCCAGCGCGGTGTCGATCTCCGGCCCAAGGCACAGCACCGGCCCCTTCGGCGGCATGGATAGGCGGTTCGACTCCCCGGTCGGCCCGGGCAGTTCGAAGTGGCCATTGTCGAACGCCGCCGCGGCGTTCACGGCGCGTCGCACCAAGGCACCCGCGCCGCTGAGCGCCCGCCGCAGGACCTGGACGCGGTCATTGCGGGCGGCCCAGGCGCTTGCATCGATCGCGGTCAGCGCCGCGGCGATCCGATCTGCTGATACGGCCTCGGCGCTCGGCTCGGGGTGTTCCGCCAGCGGCTCGGTCCGGCGGAAACGGTTGACGTAGTTCGGCCCGCCCGCCTTCGGCCCGGTGCCGGACAGCCCCTCGCCACCGAAGGGCTGGCTGCCGACGATGGCGCCGATCTGATTGCGGTTGACGTAGATGTTGCCGACATGGATGCGGTCGACGACCTGCTGCACGCGGTCGTCGATGCGGGTGTGCAGGCCAAAGGTCAGGCCGAAGCCGCGGGCGTTGATCGCATCGACGGTCTTGTCGATGTCCTGCGCCTTGAAGCTGGCCACATGCAGGACCGGGCCGAAGACCTCGCGCTCGAGATCGTCGATGCCGTCGACCTCCACCAGCGCGGCGCCGACGTAGGTGCCGTCACTCGGTGCGTCGAGACGTTTCAACAGGCGCCCCTGGTCGGCCTGCGCATCGACATAGGCGGAGATATCGGCCTGGGCCTCGGCATCGATGACCGGCGCGATGTCGGTGTCGAGCGACCAGGGGTCGCCGGTGACCAGCGCGTCCATGGCGCCCTTGAGCATCTCGATCATCCGGTCTTTGGTCTCTTCCTGGACATAGAGCATCCGCAACGCCGAGCAGCGCTGCCCCGCCGACTGGAAGGACGAGGCGACGATGTCGTCCACCGCCTGTTCCGGCAGCGCGGTGGAATCGACGATCATCGCGTTGAGTCCGCCGGTTTCGGCGATCAGCACGGCATCGGCGCGCGCATTCGCGGCCAGCGCGGTATAGATGCGCTGCGCCGTCTCGGTCGAGCCGGTGAAACAGACACCGGCGATGCGCGGGTCCGACGTCAGCGGTCCGCCCACCGTCGGGCCGTCGCCCGGCAACAGCTGAAAGGCCGCCTTCGGCACGCCGGCCTCGCGGAACAGCTCCGCCGCGCGTGTGGCGATGATGGGCGTCTGTTCGGCCGGTTTCGCCAGCACGGCGTTGCCCGCGGCCAGCGCGGCCGCGATCTGCCCGGTGTAGATGGCCAGCGGGAAGTTCCATGGGCTGATGCAGACGAAGACGCCGCGCGCCGTGCCCTGCTCCTCGGCCTCGATGCGCTCCGCTTCATTGGCGTAGTAGCGCAGGAAATCGACCGCCTCGCGCACCTCGGCCACGCCGTCGAGCAGGATCTTGCCGGCCTCGCGCGCGGCGATGGCGCAGAACTCGGCCATGTGTGCTTCGTACAGGTCCGCGATCCGACGCAGCACCGCCGCGCGCTCCGCGACCGGGGTGGCGGACCATTGCTCGAACCCGTCCTGCGCCGCGTCGAGCGCGCGCGCCACTTCGGCCCCGGTGGCCTCGTGCACCTGCCCGACCAGACGGCCGTCCGCCGGCGAACGCACGGCTTTGGCGGCCCCCTCCGGCGCGGCGTCGTCGGCGAGGACCGGCCGCGCCGTCCAGTGCGTGTCGGCGAAGCGGTTGCGCGCCTCGATGAGTTCCAGCGCGCTCGCCGGCTCTTCCAGTCGATAGCCCTTGGAGTTCTCGCGCCCCGGCTGGAACAGGTCGCGCGGCAGGCGGATGGCGGGGTTCTGGATCGGATCGTTCGCCAGCGCCCGCGCCACCGGGTCGGCGGCGATGACCTCCGGCGGGATGTCATCGTTGACGATCTGGTTGACGAAGCTCGAGTTGGCGCCGTTCTCCAACAGGCGCCGCACGAGGTAGGCCAGCAGGTCCTTGTGTGGCCCGCAGGGCGCGTAGATGCGGCAGCGTGTCCCGGCCTGCGAGCGGACGATCTCGTGCAGGGATTCGCCCATGCCGTGCAGGCGCTGAAACTCGAAGTTGTCGCGGTCGCTGCCCGCCATCTCGAGGACCGCCGCGCAGGTGTGGGCGTTGTGGGTCGCGAACTGCGCATAGACCCGGTCGCGCATGTCGAGCAGCATCCGCGCGCAGGACATGTAGGACAGATCGGTATTCACCTTGCGCGTGAACACCGGATAGGACGCCGCCCCGAGTTCCTGCGCCAGCTTGATCTCCGTATCCCAGTAGGCGCCCTTGACCAGGCGCACCATGATCTTGCGGTCGAGTCGCTCGGCCAGCGCGTAGAGATGCCGCAGCACCTCGGGCGCGCGTTTGCCATAGGCCTGAACGACGACGCCGAAGCCGTCCCAACCCTCGAGGCTCTGATCCGACAGCACGGCATCGATGACGTCCAGCGAGACATCCAGCCGGTCCTGTTCCTCGGCGTCGATGTTGAAACCGACCCCGGCCCTTGCCGCCATCCGCGCCAGCTCCAGACACCGCGGGATCACCTGCCCCTCGACCGCCTTGCGCTGCGTGGTCAGATAACGCGGCGACAGCGCCGAGAGCTTGACCGAGATCCCTGGGTTGTCGCGGATATCGCCGTCCGCGACCTTCGCGATCCGCGAGATCGCGTGGGCGTAGCTGTCGAAGAAGGCCTGCGCATCCGCCTCGGTTCGGGCGCCCTCGCCGAGCATGTCGTACGAATAGGTATAGCCCTTTTTGCGCAGCGCCTCGCCGCGCTTGATGCCCTCTTCGATGGTCTGGCCGAGGACGAATTGCTGGCCCATGATGCGCATCGCCCGTGCGACCGCGGTGCGCACCAGGGGCTCGCCGAGGCGCTTGATCAGCCGGCGCGCGCCGGATGCCGGCTTCGAGGGATCATCGTCGAGAATGCGCCCGGTCAGCATCAGCGCCCAGGTCGACGCGTTGACCAGCGGCGAGAAGGATTGCCCGAGATGCGCACTCCAGTCCGACGGCGCGATCTTGTCTTCGATCAGGTCGTCGATGGTCTCGGCATCGGGTACGCGCAGCAGCGCCTCGGCCAGGCACATGAGGCCGACGCCTTCGTCGGTGGAGAGCCCGTATTCGTCGAGGAAGGCCTCCATCATGGTCGGGTTGGTGTCGTCGCGGACGCGCTGGATCAGCGTCGCTGCCGCCTCCACGACGGCGTCGCGCCGCTCTGGCGCGAGCCCCAGCCGGGTCGACGAGATCGCGCACGACCTCGGCCTCGTCGACGCCGTAGCGTGCGCGGACCGCGGCCCGTGTCTCGATCCCGCGGACGGATGGGTTTGCGCTTCGTCGTTCATCGCATCACCGCTGCTGTTGTTTCACCGCCGCAGTTGCTCTGGCGGCGGATCGTCGACAGCTCACGCTGGATCACGTCGACACCCCGAAGCTACCAGCATGGTTCAAGACGTACCAGCTTGGTTGGGGTCTGACAATCAACGGAACGATTATGCGGTGCACCGCATAACGCGGAGTTCGAGCGTGAGCTGACCTCCGAGCGCACCGTAGCCGGCCTTGCATCGGCCCGTGCGCGGGGGCGCATGGGCGGGCGCCCCTTCAAGATGACGGCGGCGAAGCTACGCCTAGCAATGGCCGCGATGGGACAGCCGGAGACCCAGCGCGGCCGGCTCTGCGAGGAGTTGGGTGTTACCCGCCAGACGCTCTACCGGCATGTCTCGCCCAAGAGGGAATTGGGGCCAGACGGGAAGAAGCTAATGTCCAGAAGTCGCGCGGACTGACGGCTCAGCTCGGCCTGTTTGGCGTTATCCAGACGTGTCGATGCGGCAGCGGTGATAATCAGGCTAGCCGACAATACGCTATTCCCATACCGTCTCGATGATGCGTGACTCGTCTGCTTCGGATAGCTTCATCATTTCGCTCGCTGTGCACACAAACCTTTAGCCTACCCAGATGGGCTCAAAGGTTCAGTTGGCGCAACGCGAGGGCGTCCATGGGCGAGACCTCCTGACCTATCGGTCGGAGGTGTCAGATGACCCCGCTTTGATCTCGGCCGTCTGTCGGGATCAAGCTGGCCCGAGTTCGAAGGGGCTTTCAACTGGCATTACCACGAGCATGAAACCGAGTTGTTTCTCGTCAACCGAGGCCGATTGTCGCCGAAGTTTCGCGACCGCGAATAGGTCGTCGAAAAAGGGGAGTTCATCGTCGTCCCGCACGGGGTCCAACACTGCCCTGTTGCATTGACCAACACCTGCGAAGTGACCCTGCTGGAACCCGGAACGACCATCGACACGGGCACCGCCCAGGATGATCGCCACGTAGAGACCCTGACAAGCGTATAGGCCGAGCGTGCGCGTCCAGACATTCGCGGGTTGGACCAGGTCAACCCGCCCCAGCCTGCTGAACTCAGAAGAAAGTCTTACGCTTGGGTTTGTCTGACCCGACGCCTTCGACCAGTCGCGGACGGGGCGGCTCTGGTGCGGGGAACGTCGCCGGGCGATCCTGCTCCAACGCGGGTGCTGGCGCCTCGTTATCACGCATCGCGTTGTAGAGCCCGCTCCGCAGCTGCGGGATTAGCTTGCCCGTCAGTTCCTCAAGGCGTTCGCGGTCGTCCCAACGCATCTTCTCGAACGACTGAAGGCCGCGCTTTTCAGCAATCTCGCGGGCGCGTGGGCTGACCTCTTCCCACATCATGCGCAGGTCCTCCGCCCGGTCGCGCAACAACAACTCTCGATCATGCAGCTCTTCGAAAATCTGGTCGAAGCGAGCAATCAGACGCCGTTTGGTCCGCGGGAGCGTTATGTACCGGATAAAAACGAAAGCCAGGACCGCGGCCAATGCAATCCCTGGCAACGCCACAACCATGCCCGTGGCAAAGGCGGCAGCGCTCAGCCCGCCCAAGAACAGGATCGAGAAACCTACCCAGCGCGCGCGGACCGATCTTAGCCGGTTGGCGGCCTCGCCGATCACCATCGCGTGCAGCCGCAGCCGCTCGGCATAGGCCTGGATCTGTGTGATCTGGTTGTCCATCCGCCGGGTCGGTGCACGGCGTAACTCACCGATCAGGTCGTTGCGCGCCTTCTCGAAGTCCTCCATCGGTAGGCGCGACTTCGGCTTGTCGACCACCGGTACAAAGGTGTTGTAGATCATCGGCAAGTCTTTGCGCGGGATCACCTTTCCTAGGTTCCAGCAGAGGGCTCCGTAGGCCCGCGCGAAGTCGTGCAAGCTCTGGAACTGATCCACCTTGTTCAAGACGATCAGCATCTTATGGTCGATGCCGGATAAGGACTCGCGGAAGACTTTGAGTGTTTCGCCCGTCGTCCCAGGCTTATCCGGATCAAAGAAGACCAGCACAAGGTCGGCGCGTTCGGCGAACCAACGCACCACACCGGGGAAGTCATAACCACGCCCGGTCTCGTCCTTGGCAGCATCGATCATGCCCGGGCTGTCGATCAGCGTCACCGTTTGCAAAAGTTCAGCGGGGCGCAGCTTCAGCCGCACATGTGAGACCAGTTGGCTACCAAAGGGCCGGAGCCCCTCATAGGGTAAGTCGGGATTACTCACGACAGCAGCCCCATCGCGCTCGGTCGCGGTCGCGCCATGGGTGATGATCGTGAACCCGTCATCGGTGGGAGCGACGCCAGTGTTCTGAACGTCGTCGCCCAGGAGATAGTTCACAAAAGTGGACTTTCCCGATGAATGATTGCCCAAGAGCAAGACCTGCGGCGGCCGACGCAACTCGCCCACAGTGGGGGGACGTCGGAACATGAACTCTTTTGCTAGCGGGTCGAGAAGGTTGTCGTAGAAACCGCGGATCTGGTCAGCGACTTTTTCCATGACGGGTTGCGAAGGGGATAAGGATATAAAGCTGTGGGTATAGGGATCGGGATCGGAAATCCAAGCCGATGGGCTCGGTCGCAAGCATCGAGACGCAATGTTCGGCTGAAGACTGCGCTGGAGTGCGAGTCGATTTTGTCGGCTCATGTTAAGGCTTATCCGACGCCTACCGCCGGTCCTGCTGATCTGCCAACCTCCGGCTAACGCTTTGGTGCCGGCGCTATCCTCGACCGTCACTAATCGGCGGTAGGCGTCGGATAAGCCTTAACATCAACAGACCTTCGTGACGTGACGCGCGAAGGAACCCATCCATGGATCCAGCCGCCGGCGCACATTCGGCTCTAGCAGCAGCGTGGCGCGGAAGCGCGCCATTCGGATCACCGGCGCCAGGCCGAGCAACCGGCCGCCGCGGTAGACCTTGGCCAGCAAGGCCTGGGTGCGCTCAGTGGAGTGGCGCGCATGCAGCGCGTGGTGCTCGAGCGCCGGGGAGCTTTGAGAGGAAATTTCGATGCACGGCGAGCAGGCGCGAGATCAGGAACGGAGGCGCCATCTGTCAGCGAAACCGGCGGTTCCCCGGAGGGTCGCTGGTCGAAGTGGAAGCCGGGCTCTGGTTGGGCGATGAGGTCCAGCCTGGCATCGGCACGATATCATCATCCCAGGCCGGTGGTTCGCGGACAGTACGATCGGTGGTGGCGTGGCGGGCGCGCCGATATCGGCAAGGGTCCCCTGCGCCGGGGCGGCCTTGGTCACGAAGGAGATGCTGCCATCAGGGTTTCGGCAAGGTCACGCCAGTCTGCCCCTGGTACTTGCCGCCGCGATCCCGATAGGAGGTCTCGCAGATCTCGTCGGATTCGAGGAATAAGATCTGCGCGACGCCCTCGTTGGCGTAGACCTTGGCCGGCAAGGGCGTTGTATTCGAGAACTCCAGGGTCACGTGCCCTTCCCACTCGGGCTCGAGCGGTGTCACATTGACGATGATTCCGCAGCGTGCATAGGTCGACTTGCCGAGACAAATGGTAAGCACATTGCGCGGAATGCGGAAATACTCGACCGTGCGCGCCAACGCAAAGGAATTGGGTGGGATGATGCAGACATCCGATTGCAGATTGACAAAGCTCGACGAGTCGAAGTTCTTCGGGTCAACGACCGCGGAATTGATATTGGTGAAGATCTTGAATTCATCGGCACAACGGATGTCGTAGCCATAGCTCGAGGTGCCGTACGAGATCAGTCGCTCGCCATTCTCGGATTCTCTGATCTGGCCGGACACGAAGGGCTCGATCATCCCTTGCTCCGCGGCCATGCGACGGATCCAACGATCGGATTTGATGGACATCAGCGCAGACCTCTCGACCACGGCCAGACAAAGAAGATAGGATTCAGGAGGTGGCCGCAGGCAGCGACATACCGGCCCGGAATCAGTCGGGAACAAGGGTCGAGGAGCATCACGCGAGACTAGAACAGGCTCGGACGCGGCTGACCTGACGCCACCCGCGCCGCGGCCGAGGGCACCCAGACCGTGGCGCCGGCCGGCACCGGGCGCGCGCCGCGACGCACCGAGCGCTGCCAGGCCGGATTGCGCGACTCCAGCGCTGACCGCGGCACCCGGTAATGCCTTGACAACTCGTCGACCGTGACCGCGTAGCGCAGCACGACAGGCTGATCGCTGAGCGGTGGCTCCAGACGCACACCCTCCGGGAAATAGCGGTCCTTATTGCGCGCGACATGCCGCGCCGCCAGAAACTCCGCGTAAAAATTCCGTGACGCGAAGCCGAAGTAGCGCCCATCGTAGTTCGTGACAATGCGCGCGATGTCGTCGCCATAGCGCTCCTTGGCACGCAGCATTCCGCCCAGACCGTGGTTGTAGGAGGTCAGCGCCAGCGGCCAGGAACGCAACGATTTATAGGATTTCTTCAGGTAACGCGCGGCGCCATCGGCGGCCACGACCGGATCGAGCCGCTCATCGATGCTGCTGTTGACGGTCATGTACTGCCGTCCGGTCGAGCGGATGAACTGCCAAATACCGGATGCACCCGCACTCGAGCGCGCGTTGAGCTGAAAGGATGACTCGACGTGCGGCAGATAGGCCAAGTCCTCAGGCAGGCCATGCCGCCGGAAGATGTCGCGGAACTTGGCATCGTATCTGCCGCTGACCTCGAGCCCCTTGCGGAAGCGCTCGCGCAACCCGCGTTGACTGCGGACCCGCTCGGAGGCGCCGAACAGGGCGCGGGGCCCCGCCTTGGACTCGATGGTCTTCTTCAAGTCCTGCTCGGTCGGACTGAGGCGCTGTCGACTCGCGACCTTGCGCTCGAGCAGCCGCAGCCGGTCGCTCCAGCGGTCCTTCAACGCACGCAAGAAGTCTTTTTGCGCCCGCGTATAGCTCGCCTCGATCGGCCCGGGCAGGTCGACGACCTCATAGATGAGTCCCAAGTAGCTATTGTCGTGAATGGCCACCTGACGTCGGCTCCACTTGGCATATACATTGCGCCAGAAAGCGACATTGGGCTCCAGCCCTGCCGGCATAGGGAAGGTCTCGGATTGCTCGAAGGCAGGATCGCCGCCGCGATCACCGCCAGCGCAGCCCTGCAGCAGCAAAAGACCACAGCCGAATAACGCGAACAGGAGTCTTGAGAGGTGGAGGCGCATCAGTGCTCCATTCAGGTCATCAGGCCATCTTCCCAATCGCCCTCACCGCTGCGCTGCGGGCGCGCCGACCGAGCCGCGTCTTCCGGAAACACCTGATCCAGGATCTCCTGGAACTTCTTCGTTTGCGGTGACAAGAACTTTCCACGTCTCAGCACGATGCCATAGCTGCGACGCGGAAAATGCTGCTCCAGCGGCACGCACCCGAGACGCTCATTGCCGGTCAGACAGACGTCGGTCACGATGGAAATGCCCAGGCCCAGCTCGACGTAGGTCTTGATCACCTCCCAGCCGCCGGCCTCAAGCGTGACCTTGTAGGCTAGATCATGCTGCCGAAAGACCAGATCGACCAGTCGCCAGGTGCTCAAGTGGCGTGGCGGGAGGATGAGTCCGTACTCGGCGATGTCAGCGAGCGTGACATCCTCTTTGTTGGCCAGCGGATGATCTTCAGGGGTAATCAGCATCGGACCATAGGTCACGACGGGTCGATAGGTGACGTCGTCCGGGACCTCGATCATCGAGCCGAAGGCCAAGTCCACCTCGTCCGCCCGCAACATTGCTAGCCCATCGCGTCCGGTGACATTGTGCAGCCGCAGCTCGATGCCCGGATACTGTTGGGCGAATCGGCGAACCGGTTCCGGCAAGATATAGAGGATGGTGGACTCACCGGCGGCGATATCCAGCGTGCCCTGATCGATGCGTCCGCAATGGACCGAAAAGGTCTCGTGCAGCTTGTCCATTCCTTCGACCAAGGGCTGCGCGAGCTCGAACAGCAGCTCCCCCTCCGGGGTGAGACGGATCTTCGGCCCGCGCCGCTCGAACAACACGGTATCGAATTCACGCTCCAGCGCCTGGATCTGCAAAGACACCGTGGGCTGACTGAGAAAGATCTTCTCCGCGGCAGCGCTGACACTGCCGGTACGCGCGGCATGGCAAAAGGCTCGCAACTGCTTGAGCCGGTTCTGTTTGTAGTGGATCTGCTGGCTGGCGGCCATGGTCGCAGCCCTCCCGTGGGAATCAGTCCGGCGTTGATTTGGCGCGGTCTCCGACACCGCGGCGGCGGCCGCCTACATCGGCGACGGATCGAGATCGAGCTGAGCGAGGATGTTCCGTGCCACCTGCCGCTGATCCTCATCGCCGTCTTCGAGCACGCGGTAGAGGAGATTCCGCGCGGAACCGATGCTGCCTTCGGCCCGCAGCGCGTTGGCGCGCAGAATCAACTCCTCGACCATATCCTGGCCCGACTCCAGGATGTCGGCGATCTCCTCATCGGCCTCGATCGCGTCGAGTTCGGCATTCATCTCATCCGTGGTCAACGGACGATAGCGCCCCGGCTCGTCCATGTCGCCACCATCGATCTCGCGGCCAACCTCGGCAAGCCCGGTCTGCCGCGCGGACTTGGGTGCGGGCGGCTGTGGATTAGGATCGCGACCCGCGTCAGCCCGCGGCGCGCCGTTGCCGCTGTCGCCGTTGTTCCCGGCGATCTCCCCAGCATCCGACTGCCGACGAGTGAAGAATCGCGAAAAGAAGATGCCCGCCTCATACAGCAGCCACATCGGGATGGCCAAGAGGGTCTGGCTGACCACGTCCGGCGGCGTCAGCAGCATACCGGCGACGAAGACGCCGACAATCACATAGGGCCGCTTCTGGGCGAGCGCCTTTGGCGTGGTTGCTCCGACCGCGACCAACAAAATAGTCGCGATCGGTATCTCGAATGCGATGCCGAACGCGAAGAACAGCTTGAGCACAAACTCGAGATAGAAGGCGATGTCTGGCATCTGCGCGACGCCATCCGGAGTCACGGCCGTGAAGAAGCCGAACACCAGCGGGAAGACGACGAAGTAAGCAAACGCCATTCCCAAGTAGAAGAGCACGATACTGGACGCCAGCAGCGGCACCGCCAAGCGCTTCTCGTGGGTATAGAGACCGGGAGCGACGAACCCCCAAAGCTGATAGAGCAGATAGGGCATCGCGACGAACACGGCCGCGACCAGGGCCAACTTGAACGGCGTCAGGAAAGGCGACGCGACCTGGGTTGCGATCATCTGCGAGCCTTCCGGCAGCTGCGCACGGATGGGCTCGGCAACGAAGGTGTAGATCTCGTTCGCGAACGGGAACAGCACCAGGAACACCAGCAAGATGGCGACGACCATCCGCAGCAGGCGGTCGCGCAGCTCCACCAGGTGCGACATGAACGGCTGTTCGCCGCCGAGACCCTCGTCGGATGGTCCGTTCGGTGCTGGCAGGCTCATCGGGGCTTGTTTGGTCGGCAAGTCATGGTGGATGCAGTAGGCGCGGCGCGGCCTGGTAAGGAAAGGCTCGGTCGGATCAAGTCAGCCCATCGATACGTCGGGGACCGCAAAGGCGCGGCGGCGCGTCTAGGAAGCGGTCTCGGCGCTTCGGCGGTTTCTGTCAAATCGCCTAGGGCTCGTCGTCGCCCGACTTGGCAGCTGCGACGGACTTGGCTGACTGCGACGACAGCCGGTCGGCGTCGGGCCGCGGTTTGCCGGCCTCTGCAGGCCTGGCGCCTTTCTGCCCGGACCGGAGCGCGCCACTGTCCTCAATGATGCTCTCGAGCGGATTGCTCTCCGCCTGCTTGCGGAGGATCTCCTTTAGCTCATCGGCCTTGATCTCACGGTCGATCTCGTCCTTTATCGATAGGAATGCACGTCGCCCGCGGCCCAGCCAGACGCCAGCCGTGCGAGCGACCTTCGGCAACCGTTCCGGCCCGACCACGAGCAGGGCGACCACGCCGATGAGGACCAACTCGAGGGCGCCAATGTCGAACATCGCGGCGTCTCCACTCAATCAGACAGGGGCTAGACCTTGCCCTTGTCTGCCGGCTTAGCGGCCACCGGATCGGCCTCGGCCTTGCGCTCCGCCTTGACGCTATCGGCAGCGTTTTCGATTTGTTGCGGCTCCTCGGCTTCCTTGTCCTTATCGCCATCGCCTCCCATGGCCGAACGAAAGCCCTTCACCGCGCCGCCGAGATCGGAACCGATGTTCTTCAACCTCTTGGTGCCGAACAACAACAGCACGATCACCAACACGATCAACAACTGCCAGATACTGATTCCGCCCATACCCATGAAGGACCTCCGCGACCACCAGCCAGAGGGTGGTCAATAAACGCTTTGAGTGGTGTTCGATAAGCTGCCGAATCCCTGAACAGACGCGACTGCAGCAAGCGCCATCCGTCTGCCGGGGTTCTCGCGAATGCGCGATCATACCGCAATCGCGATAGGTCTTGCGCAATGGTGGGCGCTATCGCCTCGGCAATCGCGACCCAGGATGCCGGTGCCTGGTGCGGGCTGAGACCCGAGCACCATACAGAGTGCCGATCTCGGTGCCTAGGCGCGAGCTCCCGTCAGAATCGGCGAAAGTCCCGTTCGCGGACGATTAGTTGGTGCGGCTCGCCTTTTCCGCAAGGCCGGAGAGGCCGAACCGCCTGTCAAGCTCCTCCAGCACGGCGTTTGGATGCAAGCCCTGCTGCGACAGGAGCACGAGTGAGTGAAACCAGAGGTCTGCAACCTCGTAGATAATCTTGTCCGCATCGCCGTCCTTGCCGGCCATCACGGTCTCGGTTGCCTCCTCACCGATCTTCTTCAGGATCGCATCCAAGCCCTTCGCATACAGCTTGGCGACGTATGACGAATCGGGATCGGCCGTTTTGCGCTCCTCGAGGACATCGGAAAGGCGGTTCAGGACATCGGACATGGGGACTCCTCGAAGCGTCAAAGCGGGAATGCCATCACCCGAATTCGGGCGGAGCGACCTCGCCGCACCGCAGACTGCCGCTCAACCGTCGGCAATGCGCTGCCCCTCGGCGAAGTCGAGCGTGCCCTCGTAGATGGCGCGCCCGGTGATGGCCCCGATGATACCGTGGTCGGCCACGGCAGCGAGTGCACGCACGTCGTCCAGGTGGGTGATACCGCCGGAGGCGATCACAGGCACGGCGATGGCGTCGGCCAGGCGTTGCGTGGCCTCGACGTTGGGACCGGTCATCATGCCGTCGCGGCCAATATCGGTGTAGACGATGGCATCGACACCATCATTCTCGAAGCGTCTCGCCAAGTCGTCGACGCGATGATCGGTGATCGCCGCCCAGCCATTGATGGCCACCTGCCCGTCCTTGGCATCCAGACCGACGATGACGTTGCCGGGAAAGGCGCGGCAGGCGCGGCCGACGAATTCCGGCTCCTTCACTGCCTGGGTGCCGATGATGCACCAGCTGACGCCAGCGTCTAGGTAGGCGGCAATGGTGCGTTCGTCGCGGATGCCGCCGCCAACCTGGATCGGCAGCGTCGGGAAGGCGGCTGCAATGGCACGAATGGCATCGCCATTGACGGGCTCACCGGCGAAGGCGCCGTTGAGGTCGACCAGGTGCAGACGGCGGGCACCGGCATCGACCCAGCGACGGGCCATCTCGACCGGCTGGTCGGAGAAGACGGTTTCATCGTCCATGCGCCCCTGACGCAAGCGGACGCACTTGCCGTCCTTGAGGTCGATGGCTGGGATCAGAAGCATCTGGCGACTCCGTCCTGGGCAGAGGGATTAGGATGCCTGGGAGCACGGACTGCTTCCAGGTTCGTCAAACTTTGGCGTCAATTAGCCAGGGCCAAGGGACGCGGCTCCGCGCGGAGACGCAGCATAGGCCCCTGGCGCTCCCCGCTCGGCCCATTTGCAGCATCGCCTCGCCAGCTTTGGGCCACGGCGACTATTGTGGACGCCCCCAGGCCCTCCGACGGTCGCTAGAGCGAGCCCTTGGTGGAAGGCATGATGCCGCCCATGCGCGGATCGGGCTCCACGGCCATGCGCAGCGCACGGCCGAACGCCTTGAACACGGTTTCGGCCTGATGATGGGCGTTGTCACCGCGCAGGTTGTCGATGTGCAGCGTCATCGCGGCGTGGTTGACCAGACCGCGGAAGAATTCCTGGAACAGATCGACATCGAAGCCCCCGATCATCGCACGCGTGAAACTGACATTGAAGGTCAGGCCGGGACGGCCGGACAGGTCGATGACCACGCGCGACAGTGCCTCGTCGAGCGGGACATAGGCATGGCCATAACGACGAATGCCCTTCTTGTCGCCGATCGCCCGCGCCAGTGCCTGCCCCAGGGTAATGCCGACGTCCTCGACGGTGTGATGCGCGTCGATATGCAGATCGCCTTCGGCGGCGATATCCAGATCGATGAGCCCGTGCCGCGCCACCTGATCCAGCATGTGATCCAGGAAGGGCACGCCGGTCTCGAGCCTTGCGCGGCCGCTGCCGTCCAAGTTCAGGCCGACGCGGATCTGCGTCTCGAGTGTGTTGCGCTCAATCTGCGCGGTGCGCTGGGTCGGTTTGTCGCTCACGACTGCCTCGGGGTTGGGAAAAGCGAGTTTCGAGTTTCGAGTTTCGAGGACCGAGACCTTGGTCGCGGCCCGGCCAAACAGCCCGATCTGGCCAATTGTATACCGAACGCACCGCGGCGTTTCGCACGCGCCGAGCGTAACGGCTCGCAGTCATCGCCGACAGCTGGGCCATTGGCCCGGTGATTAAGGAGCACGCCGGTTTAGCGGCAAGACTCGACGGCCTGAGGCAGAGACATGTGCGCCGCCGCCGTCTAACTCTCGAGCCAGAAGGTCACGGGCCCATCATTGATCAGGCTCACCTGCATGTCCGCGCCGAAGCGCCCGGTCGCGACCGGCTGATGCCCGGCATGGGCCTGCTGCACCAGCAGGTCGAACAGCCGCTGTCCCTCGTGCGGCGGCGCGGCGGACGTGAAGCTGGCGCGGGTACCCTTTCGCGTGTTCGCCGCCAGCGTGAACTGCGGCACCAACAGCAGCCCGCCGCCGATGTCGCGCAGGCTGAGATTCATCTTGCCCGCGGCATCCGGGAATACGCGATAACCGAGCAGCCGTTCGAGCAGACGCACCGCTCGCGTCGAGTCATCGCCGGCCTGCACGCCGATCAACACCAACAGCCCGCGATCGATGGCACCGACGGTCTCACCGTCGACTTCCACCCGCGCCTCACGGACCCGCTGCAGGAGACCGATCATCCGATGTCACGGGCAAACCGGTCGGTGGCGTCCACCAGCGCGCGGGCGATGCCAGGCTCGAACGCGGCGTGTCCGGCATCGGCAATGATCTGGAGGTCGGCCCGCGGCCAGGCTTGATGCAGCTCCCAGGCGGAACGCAGCGGACAGATCAGGTCGTAGCGCCCATGAATGATGACCCCGGGGATATCCGCGAGCCGGCCAGCGTCTCGGATCAGCTGGTTGGGTTGCAGGAACGACTGGTTGACGAAATAGTGGCACTCGATGCGCGCGAGGCTCAGCGCCATCCTTGCATCGGCGAAGGCGGTGCGCAGGCTCTGGTCCGGCAGCAGTGTCGCGCAGCGCCCCTCCCAGATGGACCAGGCCTTGGCGGCATCGAGCCGGACGGCCTCGTCGCCGCCGGTCAGCCGGCGGTGATAGGCATGCAGCAGATCGTCCCGCTCTGCGAGCGGGATCGGAGCCAGATAGTCCTGCCAATGGTCAGGGAAGATCCAACTCGCGCCTGCCTGGTAGAACCAGTCGATCTCCTCCGGCCGGCAGAGAAATATCCCGCGCAGCACCAGCGCATTGACCCGCTCGGCATGGGTCTCGGCATAGGCCAGTCCGAGCGTCGAGCCCCAGGAGCCGCCAAACACCAACCAGCGCTCGATGCCGAGCAGCTCGCGCACCCGCTCGATGTCACTCACGAGGTCCCAGGTGGTATTCTGTTCGAGTCCGGCGTGGGGCGTCGAGCGCCCGCTGCCGCGCTGATCGAACAGGATGATTCGATAGCGCGTCGGATCAAAGAACCGCCGGTGCGATGGTCCGCAGCCGGCACCTGGCCCGCCATGCAGGAACACCGCCGGTATGCCGTCTGGCCTGCCGCACTCTTCGATGTAGAGTTCATGACCCCCGTTCACCGCCAGGCGATGAATAGCATAGGGCTCGATGGCGGGATACAGCGGCTCGTTCGGCTGAGGGTCGGTCATGCTGGCATCAATCGCTCAATAATGCGGCGGCGGCGAGTCCGCGACCTGCTCGCGCAGCCCCTCGGACAATGACACCACCAGTCGCCTCAATTGCTCAATCTGCAAGGCATGCTGGTCCAGCACGATGCGCTGCTGTTCCAACACGCGGTTCAACTGCTGGATCTCGTCTTCCTGGTAGGTCAGCCGTGTCTGCAGATCGACGATGTTTCCGACCAGATCGGGCATCTGCCCGGCGCTCGAGTCCGAGCAGGCGTTGGCGCGGGGGTCGCCCGCCGGCTCAGCTGTTCGCATCGTCGCTATGCCCTATCAACATCTGCAAAGACTCCACTGGCGCCTCGCAACGAGTGCCCCGACAACGGTAGGCGCGCGTCGATTCACCGGGGAGCATGGCCGCGAGCGCGCCCGGCAGCTCAGGCTCGTCAGACGGAATCGCCAGCACCAGACGGCGCGGCTGGTAGCCTTGCTGGGCGGCAGCCAACCAGGAGGTCAGCTCAGCGCCACGACCACGAATGATGATGGTCTCGCCGGGCTGCAGATGCTCATCGAGCGCGGCCAGCAGACTGGCATGGGCATAGGGAACACGGCGCATGGGCTCGGCGGCGAAACGCAGCGTCGCCTGCACGGCATCCAGGTAGCGGGCCTCACCAAGCAGGTGACCAAGCCGCTGCAGGGCCTGCACGGCGATGCCATTGCCGGAGGCCATTGACTCGTCGCCCAGTGGTTTCGGCCGTTGGATCAGCTCTTCGTGGTCGGCGGCCGTGAAAAAGAAACCGCCCTGCTGCTGGTCATAGAACTGGTCCAACAGCAGGTCCGCGAGCGCGATCGCCCAGTCGAGGTCGGCGCGGCGCCAGCGGGTCTGCAACAGCTCGAGCAGCGCGTCGAGCAGCATCGCGTGGTCATCAAGGTAGGCGTTCAGATGCGCGTTGCCGTCCTTGTAGGTTGCCAACAGCCGACCATCGCGCCAGAGGGTGCTGCGCAGGAGTTCCAGCGCACGCTCGGCAGAGGCAAGGCAGTCATCGCGCCCAAGCACCCGTGCGGCGCGGGCCATGCCCTTGATCATCAGCGCGTTCCAGGAGGTGAGGATCTTTTCATCCCGCCCCGGGCGCACGCGCAAGGCACGGGCCGCGAGCAGCTTGCGCTTGGCCGAGTCGAGCAGCGCCTTCGCCTGCTCGTGCGGCAGGGTCTGTTCAGCAGCGACATCGGAAAGCGTGCGATAGCCGTGCAGATGCCAGCGGCCCTCGAAGTTCGCGGCCCGATCCAGGCCGAACAGTGAGGCGATCAGCGCGTATTCAGGCCCATCCAGCAAGGCCGCCACCTCGGCCTTGTCCCAGACGTAGAACTTGCCCTCCTCGCCTTCGCTGTCGGCGTCCAGCGAGCTGTAGTAACCGCCTTCCGGCGACTGCATCTCGGCCATGACCCAGTCCGCGGTCGCCGCGGCCGCTTCACGAAACAAGCCATGGCGGCCCTTGTCTTGGCCGTCCTGGTCTCTGAGTTGCTCGCTGACTTGGGAAGCATCGCAACAGAGCGCCAGCAGCGGGCCGTTGTCGTAGAGCATCTTTTCGAAGTGCGGGATCATCCACTGATCATCCACCGAGTAGCGGCAAAAGCCGCCGCGAAGCTGGTCGTTGATGCCGCCGCGGATCATCCGCTCGAGTGTGAACAGGGCCATATGCAGGGCCTTGTTGTCGCCGCCGCTTGCCAAGCGACCCTCTTGCCGCCCGGCTGGCGCGGTCGCCGACCAGTGCCGCAGCAGGAATTCGAGGTTGGTCGGATGCGGAAACTTGGGCGCAGAGGCGAAACCGCCGTTGGCGTCATCGAAGCTTCCGGCGAGCTGCCGACGCGCTCCGTCCAAGGGTGCAGCATCAGGAATCGCCGCGGCCGGCACGGGTTCCAGCTGCTTCAGCGCATCCATCAGCGATGCGTTTTGCGCATCGATCGCGTCGCGCTGTTGCCGGTAAGCACGCTCGACACCCTTCAGCAGCTCGCTGAAGGCGGGCAAGCCGTGGCGGGGCTGGCAGGGAAAGTAGGTGCCGGCGAAGAAGGGCTTCAGACCGTCCGGGGTCAGAAACACGGTCAGGGGCCAACCGCCTGGCCGCTGCGCCAGCAATTGATGGGCGGTCTGGTAGATCTTATCGATATCGGGACGTTCCTCGCGATCGACCTTGATATTGATGAACAGCCGATTCATGACCTCAGCCGTCGCCGGGTCCTCGAAAGACTCATGCGCCATCACGTGGCACCAGTGGCAGGCAGAATAGCCGACCGACAGCAGGATCGGCCTATCCTGCTCCCGCGCCCGCGCCAACGCCTGCTCGCACCAAGGCCACCAGTCCACCGGATTGTGGGCATGCTGCTGCAAGTAGGGGCTGGTCGAGGCGGCCAGCCGGTTGGCGGCTTGCTGATCTGTCATGGCACCGGTCACATTCTTTCTGGCTTGACCGTCGACAGTGACGGCATGGCGAGACGATTTCCATGACGACTTGGTTCCGCGTCCATTTCGTTCATCGGCACCGCGGGCGGGTGCACCGCATCAGCCAACCGGAGCGCCCATGGCGTTGCCTCGATAGCCGTCGCGGCGGGGCCTGGTTGCCTGGCCTCAGTCATCAGTCTTAGTCATCGACCGCTCGTTGCGCCGCGCAAGATTGCACTGGATGGTGACGGAGAGGGCACTGTCCGCGCTGCCCATGGTCACGAAGGGCACACCTGCGTCGCCGCCGAGACCGATCCCGAACTGCAGCGTTACTCGCTCCACATCGGCATCCACGTCCTTCAGCGCCTGCACCGCGCGATCGGCGAATCCTCGCAGTGTCTCGCTGACGCGGTCAAAGCGGGCCGCCGCGGCACCGTCTCGTGCGACCCGGGCGTAAGGCACGCCCGGAATCGCTCCGCGCGGCACAGACACGTCGTCGTTCGCCTCGACCAGCACCGACTTACCATCACCCAGATCCAACTCCACCAATTTGGCCATTGCTGAACTCCAACCATTGCAGGAACAGATGCCGGCAGTCTACTCGACCTCGGCGCTGCCGTGGCGCCCTCGCCCCTCGCCACTTCCTTATCCCACCCAGACGCGCGCATTACGGAACAGTCGCATCCAGGGCGCGTCCTCATGCCAGTAGTCCGGATGCCAGGAATGCTGCACTGTTCGAAACACGCGCTCAGGGTGGGGCATCATGATGGTCACGCGCCCGTCGGCGCTGGTCAGGCCGGTGATGCCATCGGGCGAGCCATTGGGGTTGGCCGGGTAGCGCTCAGCACCGGCCGGCTTGGCACCGCCCGCGGTCTCGACGAAGCGCAATGCGATCTGTGCCCGCGCGGCCGCGAGGTGCTCGGCATCGCGAAACTCGGCACGACCCTCACCGTGCGCAACAGCAACCGGCATGCGCGAACCGGCCATGCCCTGGAACAGAATCGACGGCGAATGGGGAACCTCCACCATCACGAACCGCGCCTCGAACTGCTCGGACCGATTGCGCACGAAGTGCGGCCAGTGCTCGGCACCGGGGATCAGCTCATGCAGGTTGGCGAGCATCTGGCAACCGTTACAGACGCCGAGCGCGAAGCTGTCGGCGCGCTCGAAAAAGGCCTGGAACTGGTCGCGGGCCCTTGCGTTGAACAGGATGGTCTTCGCCCAGCCCTCGCCGGCGCCGAGCACGTCGCCATAGCTGAAGCCGCCGCAGGCGGCCAGACCGCGGAAACCGTCGAGACTGATACGGCCCTCGATGATGTCCGACATATGCACGTCGACGCATTCAAAGCCGGCGCGGTCAAAGGCAGCCGCCATCTCGACCTGGCCGTTGACGCCCTGCTCCCGCAGCACGGCCAGGCGCGGACGGCGACCGCTCTGGACGAAGGCTGCGGCCAGGTCCTCGTCCGGGTCAAAGCCGAGTGCCGCGTGCAGTCCCGGATCATCGACATCGATGCGGGCATGCTCCTCGTCGGCGCAATCCGGATTGTCGCGCAGCCGCTGCATCTGCCAGCTGGTCTCGGACCATAGCCGCTGGAGCTCGGCGCGGCCCGCGTCGAGCACTGTCTCGCCGGCAGCGCGCAGGCAGATGCGATCGGTTTCCGACGGTTCACCGATACGATGGCTGCACTCGGCGAGCCCGAACTCGCCGAGCACTTGCGACACCCGCTCCAGCTCGCTGCGCCTGACCTGGATCAGCGCGCCCAGTTCCTCGTTGAACAAGACGCCCATCAGGTCGGCTGGCCGCTCACCGCCATGCGGTGCCGCCAGCTGCGGCGCCAGATCGATCTCGACGCCGCAACGCCCGGCAAAGGCCATTTCGCACAGGCTGACGATGAGACCGCCATCGGAGCGGTCGTGATAGGCCAGCAGCAGCTGCTCGGCGTTCATGGCCTGGACGGCGTCGAAGAAACGCACCAGCCGTTGCGGGTCATCCAGATCCGGCGGTCGCGCGCCGATGCGCTGATGCACCTGTGCCAGACAAGAGCCGCCGAGCCGGTTCTTGCCGTCGCCGAGATCGATCAGGATCAGGTCCGTCTCGCCGAGGTCGCTGCGCAACTGGGGTGTCAGACAGGCACGCGCGTCTGTTACCGGCGCGAAGGCGGAGACGACCAACGACAGCGGCGCGATCATCTCGACCCGCTCAGCGCCCTGCGCGGCCGGCCGCTGCCAGACGGTCTTCATGCTCATCGAGTCCTTGCCGACGGGAATCGCGATACCCAGCGCCGGGCACAACTCAATGCCGACAGCGCGAACCGTCTCGTACAGTCTGGCATCCTCGCCGGGATGACCGGCGGCGGCCATCCAGTTGGCCGACAGCTTGACGGCACCGAGCCGCTCGATCGGCGCCGCGGCGACATTGGTGATGGCCTCGGCGACCGCCATGCGCCCGGATGCGGGGGCGTCCAGCAGCGCCAATGGCGTGCGCTCGCCGATCGCCATGGCCTCGCCGGTCGTGCCGTCGTAGTCGGTTAGGGTCACCGCGCAGTCGGCCACCGGCACCTGCCAGGGCCCGACCATCTGGTCGCGCGCCACAAGGCCGGTGACACTGCGGTCGCCGATGTGAATCAAGAAGCCCTTGCTCGCCACCGTCGGCAGCCGCAGCAAGCGGCGCAGGGCATCGGCCAAATCGATCTCGGCGCTGTCGAAGGCGTCCTCTGAAGGTTCCTGCCGCGCGACCTCGCGCAGCATCCGCGGCGGCTTGCCGAACAGCAGCGCCGTCGGCATGTCGATCGGCATGTCGCCAAAGTGCTGGTCCGCAAGCCACAGATGCGGCTCGTCGCGGGCCTCGCCAACCACCGCGTAGGGGCAGCGTTCGCGGGCGCAGATGGCTTCGAACTCGGCCAGCCGATCACGATCGATGGCCAGCACATAGCGCTCCTGCGCCTCATTGCACCAGATCTCCATCGGCGACATGCCGGAATCGGCATTCGGCACCCGTCGAAGCTCGAAGCGCCCGCCGCCGGTTCCCCGACCCGCTCCGCCATCGGCGCCATCGTGCACCAGCTCAGGCAGGGCATTGGACAAGCCGCCGGCACCGACGTCGTGGATGAACAGGATCGGGTTGGCGTCGCCGCGCGCCCAACAGCGATCAATCACCTCCTGACAGCGGCGCTGCATCTCAGGGTTGGCGCGCTGCACAGAGGCGAAGTCCAGGTCTTCCGCCGATGCGCCGCTGGCCATACTCGACGCGGCACCGCCGCCGAGCCCGATCAGCATCGCCGGTCCGCCCAGCACCACCAGCGGCGTCCCGGCCGGGAAGGCGGCCTTCCCGACGTGCCCGTCACGGATGTTGCCGACACCGCCGGCCAGCATGATGGGCTTGTGATAGCCGCGCAGTTCGTCGCCGTTTCCGCAGCCGGTTCCACAATTGGCGGCGGGCGGCAGCTGCTGTTCGAAGCAGCGGAACCAGCCGGCCAGATTCGGCCGGCCGAACTCGTTGTTGAAGGCCGCGGCACCGATGGGGCCTTCTAGCATGATGTCCAGCGCCGACACGATGCGGCCCGGCCGCCCCCAATCCTGCCCCTGTTCCCAAGGCTGCTCGAAGCCGGGGATACGCAGGTTCGACACCGAGAAGCCGCACAGCCCGGCCTTTGGCCGCGACCCGCGCCCGGTCGCGCCCTCGTCGCGGATCTCACCGCCCGATCCGGTGGCCGCGCCCGGATGCGGCGCAATGGCGGTCGGATGATTGTGCGTCTCCACCTTCATCAGGATCTGCACCGGCTCGTCCGAGCGGCCGTAGACGCCGCTGTCGGCCGCGACCATGAAGCGCCTGCCGGGCCAGCCCTCGATGACCGCGGCATTGTCCTCGTACGCCGACAGTACGCCCCGCGGCGCCTGCTCGGTGGTGTTTCGGATCATACTGAACAGCGACATCGGCTGCGGCTCGCCATCAATGACCCAATCGGCATTGAAGATCTTGTGCCGGCAATGCTCTGAGTTGGCCTGCGCGAACATCATCAGCTCGACATCGGTGGGGTTGCGGCCTAGCACACCGAAGCTCTCCACCAAATAGTCGATCTCATCATCGGACAGCGCCAGACCCAGCTCGCCGTTGGCCCCTTCCAGCGCCGCACGCCCGCCGCGCAATAGGTCGACGCTGACCGCCGGCCGCGGCTCGGCCTGCTGGAACAAGCGATCCGCATCCGCCAGGTCGAACAGTGCGACCTCGGTCATGCGATCGTGCAGCACCCCGGCCGCGAGTCCCAGCGCGCCCGCGTCCAGCGCGCCATCGGCATCGGCCCCGGTCAAATAGAAGGCCGTGCCCCGTTCCAGGCGGCGAACCGCATCGAGACCGCAGTTGCGGGCGATGTCCGTCGCCTTCGACGACCAGGGCGAGATGGTCCCAGGCCGCGGCACCACCAGGACCAGACGGCCCTCCGGCGCCTGGGCCGGCATGTCCGGCCCGTAACGCAGCAAGCGTTCCAACACCACAGCCTCATCCGGCCCCAGCGGCCGGGCCAGATCGACGAAGTGCATGAACTCGGCGTACAGACCATAGTCCGGCAACCCGGCGGCGCGCAGGCGGTCGATGAGCTTGGCAAGACGGAAATCGGACAGGGCGGGGGCACCGCGCAGGCAGCGCATCACGGCAGGCTCCATAGCAGGTGAACGGGCAAGGCGGAAAGGTGCAACGGGAAGCAACGTCTGTGCCCAGCTATGATACGCGACGGACGCCTTTCCGGCATCGGACGCCGATCAGCGCCCCTGACTCGGCCTCTGGAACAGATTGAGCAGCTGCTCGGGGCGAAACGCGGGAAAGCGGCCAGAAGGGCGCGTGACAGTCGCAGGAGTGCCGGCGTTGAGGCGGCCGACTGCCGGCCTATGCGAGGACCCTAGGCTTCCTCGACGCGGATACAGCGTACGATCCGGTCATCGCCAATCCGGCGGGCCTGCGGATAGGCGTCCGCGCACTCGGGCAGTGCCTCCGGGCAGCGGGGATGGAAGTGGCAGCCGGCCGGCGGGTTGGCCGGTGACGGCATGTCGCCTTGCAGGCGGATGATGTTGCGGCGGCGTTGCTGGTCGACGACCGGAACCGCTGACAGCAGGGCCTTGGTATAGGGATGCCGAGGGTCATCCAGGATCTGCTGCGCACTACCCCGCTCGACGATGCGCCCAAGGTACATGACCGCAACCTCATGGGCCAGATAGGACACCACCGAGATGTCGTGGGTGATGAATAGATAGCTCAGACCGAGATCCTGCTGCAGCTGCTTCAGCAGATTCAGGATCTGCGCCTGCACCGAGACGTCCAATGCGCTGGTCGGCTCGTCGCAAATGATCACCTTCGGGTCCACCGCCAGCGCACGCGCGATGCAGATACGCTGTCGCTGGCCACCGGAGAACTCGTGCGGATAGCGCTGCATTGCGTGCTCGCCGATACCGACCTGCTCCAGCAGCTCGGCCACGCGGCGCTGGCGGGCGGCGCGGCCGCGTTCGATGCCGAGTGCCTGCAACCCCTCGCCGACGATGTCGCCGACCAGCATGCGCGGGTTCATCGACGCAAAAGGATCCTGGAAGATGATCTGCAGGTCCTTGCGGTAGCGGCGCATGCGTCCCGCGCCGACGCGGGCCAGATCGGCGCCATCGTAGCGGACGGTTCCGCCGGTCGGCGGCTCCAGCCGAAGGATGCCCTTGCCAACCGTGGTCTTGCCGCAGCCCGACTCGCCGACCAGCGCCAGGGTCTGCCCGCGACGCAGCATCAGATCAACACCGTCGACCGCCTTGACATGACCGACGGTGCGCTTGAACAGGCCGGCCTGGATGGGAAAGTGGACCTTCAGCCCATCGACCAGCAGCAGCGGTTGATCATCGCCAGCAGTCGGCTGGTAGGCATCGGTGGCCTCCCCCGCCTCGGCTGCGGCGAAGTCCGGTCGGCCATGATCCCAGAGCAGACAGCGCACCTGGTGCGCGTCGCCGGCCTGGAACCAGCCCGGCGTGGTGACCCGACAAGGGTCCATGACACGAAAACAGCGATCGGCAAAGCGGCAGCCGTCGAAGCGCTGATCGAGCGGCGGCACCCGGCCCGGGATGACGGCCAGCTCGGTGGCGCGTTTCTCGGCCGTCGGCACGCTCTCCATCAGCTTGCGGCTGTAGGGATGCGCAGGGCCGGCGAAGAAGGTCGCGGAATCCGCCTGCTCGACGATCTGACCCGCGTACATGATCGCCAATCGGTCCGCCGTCTCCGCCACCACCCCGAGATCATGCGTGATCAGCAGCACCGCCATGCCCGTTTCCTGCTGCAGGCCCTTCAGCAGCTGCAGCACCTGTGCCTGGATGGTGACATCGAGCGCCGTGGTCGGCTCATCGGCGATCAGCAGCTGCGGATCACCGGCGAGCGCCATTGCGATCATGATGCGCTGCTTCATGCCGCCAGAGAGCTGATGCGGGTACTCGCCGGCCCGTCGCGCCGGGTCCGGAATACCGACCGCGCGCAGCAGCTCGACGACGCGATCCTGACCCGCGTTGCCGGGTCGGCCCGCGTGCACGCGAACCGCCTCAGCAACCTGCGCGCCGACGGTCAGCACTGGATTCAGCGAGGTCTGCGGCTCCTGGAAGATCATGCCCATGCGCCCGCCGCGCACCCGACGCATGTCCCGCTCGGAGAGCGACAGCAGATCGGTGCCGTCGAGCGACACCGAGCCGGCGACGATGCGCCCGGACAGCGGCAGCAGCCGCATCAGCGACAGGGCGGTCATGGACTTGCCGCAGCCCGACTCACCGAGCAGCGCCAGGGTCTCGCCACGGCGGATTGTGAAGCCGAGGCCGTCACAGACCCGCACCGGCCGCTCGCCGCCACCGAGTTCGGTGGTCAGGTCATCGACCTCGAGCAAGACCTCGCTCATCGCGCACTCCTTGGCGGAGCAGTCGGCTCTGTGCCTCGGCAAAAGGTCAGGTAAAGGCCCGCATGCAAGACGTTCGACATCTGTTCCCCCGTCAACGCGAGCGCTGCAAACGCGGATCAAAGGCGTCGCGCACGACATCCGCAAACAGGTTCGCGGCCAGCACCAGCGTGAACATGAACACGAAGGCCGCCGCCAGCGACCACCAGACGATGGGGTCGCGGGCAAGCTCCAAGCGGGCGCTATTGATCATATTGCCCCAGCTGTTCATGGTCGGATCGACGCCGATGTTGACATAGGACAGCACTGCCTCGGCCAACACCAGACCACTGAAGTCGAGCACCACGGTGATCATGACGATGTGCAGCACGTTGGGCAGGATGTGCCGACCGATGACGGTGGAATGGCGGACACCAAGGGCGGTGGCCGCCTGCACATAGTCGGCCTCCCGCAGCTTCAATGACTCGCCGCGCAGCAGCCGGCACAGCCCGGTCCAACTGGTCACGCCGAGGATGATGCACAGGAACAACAGCCGCAGATCCGCCCGCTGCACCAAACTCTCGAACTGCTCGGCATTGTTGGTCATATAGACCTGCAGCATCAGGATGGCGGCGGCGATCAGCAGCACGCCGGGGATCGAACTGAGCGTGGTGTACAGATACTGGATAATGTCATCGGTGAGGCCGCGGAAGTATCCGGCCATGATGCCGAGAATGACCGCCGCCGGCAGCATGACCAAGGTCGTCAGCGTGCCGATGACGAGCCCGGTGCGGATGCTCTTCAGGCTTTGGTAGAAGACGTCCTCGCCGACCTTGTCGGTGCCGAGGATGTGATACTTGGCCGCCAGTTCGGCGGCGGTGAAGCTGATCACGAGCATCACCGCCAAGGTGATCAGCACAACGCGCCAGGGCACTTCGGTGCGTCCGTAACGGACCTCGTCCAGCATGTCGCGCGGGCGCTCGCCGCGCCGCCGAGCCAAGAGCCAGATCAGCGCCGCGGAAAGCGCCGCCCAGACGATCAGTCCCTTGACCAACCCGAACAGACCTCGCATCAGCAGGTCCCAATGGCGGTTGGCCGGGTCCTGCAGATGCGCTCCGCCGTGGGCCAGGCGCGGATAGGCGCGCTCGACGCTGCCGTCTGGCAGCTCGATGGCTTCCTTGACGAACAAATGGGTCGCGAACGGCGCCGAGAAGGTCTTCTCCTCACGCTCGCGCAGCCCGGTGAGCCACAGGTCCAACACCGACAGGACCTGGGTGGAGAAGCGCGGCTCTTGCGTCGCCGTCTCCGCCGATGCATCGCGCTGCGGCACCGCGGTCGTCTCGGAGGAAGGCGCCGTCGGGGTGATCGGCTCGACGCGCGGATGAAAATGCAGCGAATCTAGCAAGCCGATGGCGAGATAGAAGGCGATCACGACCAGCGCCGCGACCCCCACCGGCGAGCGCGCGACACTGCGCCAGGGGCCGCGCAAGTGCTCATGCCGGGAGGCATAGACGCCAAAGCCGACCGCGGCGGCCAGCAGCAGGAAGATCAGGATATCGGTGGTCAGCAGTACCGGCATCATGACAGCCGCACCCGCGGATCGACCAGGGTGTAGGAGATGTCGGTCATGATCAGGCCGAGGATATAAAGCACAGAGCCGAGGAAGACCATGGCGCGCACAATGGAGAAGTCCTGCCGGTTGATCGCGTCGATGGTGTAGCTGCCAAGTCCGGGCACGCCGAAAAAGGACTCGGTGATCAAGGCACCCATGAACAGCAGCGGCAGCACGGCGACGACGCCAGTCAGGATTGGGATCAGGGCGTTACGCAGCACGTGGCGAAACAGCACCACGCGTTCCTTGAGACCCTTGGCGCGCGCGGTGCGGACATAGTCTCGGTTCACCTCTTCCAGGAAAAAGGTCCTGTACAGCCGCGTGCCCGTGCCGATGCCGCCGACCACGCCGACAATCACAGGGAGAACCAGAAACTTATAGGCGTTCAGACCGGTGTCATAACCGGAGATGGGCACCAGGTGGAACAGCTTACCGATCAAGAACTGGCCGCCGATGATATAGAACAGCCCGGAGATCGACATCATCGCCACCAATAGCACGACGCTGCCCCAGTCAATGTAGGTGGCGCGAAAGAAGATGATCATCAGCGCATAGCTGATATTGATCGTCAGCCCAAGGATCAGCACCGGGATTGCGATCGCCAGGCTCGGCCACATCCGCTGAGAGATGTCGTATCCGATGTCCCGGCCGCTGTCCGACGAGCCGAAATCGAAGGCGAACAGCTTCACGGATTTTTGAAAGAAGATGGTCTCGGTCAGGCTGCCGAGCCCGGATGCCTCATCGTTGAACAGCAGCGGCAGGTCGTAGCCATGCTCGGCCTTCCAGCTCTCGATCGCCTCCTGCGTTACCCGCTTGTCGCCGAGCTGCATACGTGCCATATCGTCCGGCGAGTTGACGACAAAGAAGAGCACGAAGGTGATCAGATTGACGCCGATCAAAATCGGGATGGCGTAGAGCAGCCGACGCAGGATATAGGCGCTCATCGGCCACGGCTCCGCTCACGCCGGCGCGCCATGACGATGGCCGGCAGCGCGCCGGCCGCCAGCAGCAGCGCCAGCGCCCCGATCGGCCACAGCACCGGCGGATTCCACTGCGTGCGCAGCCGCTCGCGGACGGCCGGCTCCAGCGAGCGGTACTTGAGCGTGTTGTTGGCCATCAGGTTCGGTTTGACGTTGCTCAGCCACTGGTGATGCAGGCTGAAGGACTTCGGATAGAAGCCGAACGACCAAGGCGCATCATGACGCAATATCTCCGTCATGCGGTCAATTAGCTGCTGGCGCTCGGGGCCGTCGTCCATGTTCTTCATCTGCTCGAAAAGGGTGTCGAACTCCGGATTGGCGTAGTTGGCCGCGTTCTCGCCGCCGTCGACCTTCTTGTTCGGCCCGTACAGCAGGAAGAAGAAGTTTTCCGGATCCGGGTAGTCGGCATTCCAACCCCACATGAAGACTTGTCCGGTACCCTCGCGCATCTTCTCCTGGAAGCGGTTGTAGTCGGTGGCGCGCACGACCAGTTCGATGCCGAGCTTGGCGAACTGCTTGCGCATCCAGTTCAGCCGTGCCTTGCCGTCGGGCCCGGCGTCCATGGCCTCGTAGTAGATGGTCAGCGGCCGGCCGGTCTCGGGATCTCGGCCGTCGCGATAGCCGGCTTGCGCCAGCAAGGCTTGTGCCTGCTCGACGGGCTTGCGCACCGGGCCGTCGTTCTGCCAGTCGAAGACATAGGGATTGGTGCCGGCCTCGCCGTCGACATGGCCGAAGATGCCCGGCGGGATCGCGCCCTGGGCCTCGACGCCGCGGCCGTTGGCAAAGATCGAGATGTACTCGCCGAAGTCGACCGCAATGCTGATCGCCTGGCGCAGCAGGCGCGCGCGCTCGGAGTCGCCACCGAGCAGCGGGTCGACCATGTTGAAACCCATGTACCAGATCGATGTGTCGACGGCCGTGACCAGCTCGATGCCCTTTTCAAGCATATCGTCGGTCAGCCCGGCCTCGCCGCCGGCATCGAACTGCACCGCCTGGTCGAAGGCGTCGGAGCTGATGCCGGAGCTGTCGTAAAAGCCCTGAAGGAACTTGTTCCAGTAGGGGATGCTCTCCTTCTCCAGGCTATAGACAGCGCGGTCGATGAACGGCAACGGCTTGCCTGCATCCGCCAGCAGGCCAACCGGATAGTCCTCCGGCATGCCCTCGCCGGGATAGGTCTCGCCGTGGAAGTTCGGATTGCGCTCGAGCACCATGCGCATGTTCGGATTGTTCTCGCTCAGCATGAAGGCGCCCGTGCCGACCGGATACCAATCCAGCGTGATATTGTTCTGCTTCATCCCGGGCCGCGCGTAGAGCGCCTCGACCTCCCAAGGCATTGGCGAGAAGAACGGCATCGCCAGCCAGTAGATGAACTGCGGATAACGGCCGTCGATGCGCACCCGGAAACTGTAGCGGTCGACCACCTCGGCACCATCGAAGGGCACCGTGCGCAGATCGAAGAAGGGCCGTTCGCCGTCCACCGCTACCGGAGCCTGCTCGCCCAGCCGCTTCGACAGGTCGTCGAAGCCGAGAATGTGCTTGCCCATCAGCCCGGAGATCGGCGAATGCAGCCAGGGCGCGGCCAGGCGTTTGATCTGGTAGACGTAGTCCTCGGCGGTCAGTTCACGGGTAGCGGTCTCGGGCAGCTCGGAGAGCTTGTTCAGCCGCGACGCCCGCGCATGGTCGAGGTCATGATAGAGAAAGCCGCCGTCGGCATCCTTGGCGAAGGCGGGATGCGGCTGGTACAGGATGCCGGGCTTGATTTGGACCAGGTATTCGCTGATTGCAACCTGGTCCGTGGCGGCATCTTCGGGCAGCGGATTGCCTTCGGCATCGAGAAAACGCGCCTGCGGCACCGAGGCCGCCGTCAGCGGCACCAGGGTGTAGGGACGCTTCAGAAAGTGATACTGCAGCGGCGGCTCGTAGATCTGCGCGATAAAGGAATATTCATTGGAGCTGTAGGAGCGCGCCGGGTCCAGATGCTTCGGCCGTTCGCTGAAGGCGCCATAGAGGATATTCTCAGCGCCCTGCTCGCGGGGATAGGGATTGTTCCAGGGCGGTTCACCACAGCCAGACAAGAGCAGCGCGCCCATCAGTGCCGACAGCAGCGCCGCGAACGGCCTCAGGCCCGCGCTGCGTCGGCCTGGATTTGGCGCGGGCAAGGCCAGCCAGCTCCAGCGTGCTTTCACGGATGATCCGGTTTCGGTAAGGTTACGCGCCATGGCCATGGGCGCATGATGGCATCCAGCCGCAGAGCCTGCCAGCGCCCGTAACAGCAAGCCGCCGAGCCGGCCCGAGGCGTTCGCCGCCGAGCGGCCGCGGCTCAGCGCCGCGATGGCCATCGAACATCGACCAACCGTACCGAACGATTTCACACACTGAGAGAGCACCGCATGGGATTCCTGACCGACAAGCGCTTCTTGATTACCGGCGTCGCCAGCAACCGCTCAATCGCCTGGGGCGTGGCGCAGGCCATGCACCGCGAGGGCGCAGAGCTGGCCTTTAGCTACCAGGGCGAGAAAGTTCAGGGCCGGGTGGAAGATTTGGCCGCGAAGTGCGATTCCAACATCGTGCTGCCGCTGGATGTCTCGAGCGACGATGAGATCGACGCCTGCTTCGCCGCGCTCGCCGAACGCTGGGACGGACTCGACGGCATAGTGCATTCCATCGCCTATGCGCCGAAGGAGGAACTGGAGGGTAGTTACGTCGACGTGCTGACCCGCAAGGGCTTCACCACCGCGCACGAGATCAGCGCCTACAGCTTCGGCGCGCTGGCCAAGGCCGGGCGCGCACTGATGGCCGGCCGCAACGGCGCGCTGGTGACCATGAGTTACCTTGGCGCCGTGCGAGCCGTGCCAAACTACAATGTCATGGGCGTCGCCAAGGCCAGCCTGGAGGCCAATGTGCGCTATCTGGCCGCGTCGCTCGGACCGGAAGGCACCCGCGTCAATGCCGTCTCGGCCGGGCCGATCCGGACCTTGGCCGCTGCTGGTATCTCGGATTTCCGCTCAATGCTCAAGCAGGTGGAGGAACGCACGCCGCTGCGCCGCAACGTCACCATCGACGAGGTCGGCAACGCCGCCGCTTTTCTGTGCTCTGACCTTGCATCCGGTATCACCGGCGACGTGCTCTACGTCGACACCGGCTATCACATACTTGGGCTTGGCTGACGCAGAGGCACATACTGCGGGCTTGGCTGACGGAGACGGACTGGACGGCGGTCGCTCGTTGGAAGCGCCGCCGCGATCTAGGGGGAGTCGACGAAAGACCAGCCGTCCATGGCCGCTTGACCTAATCTTGAAGAAACGCGCTGCGTGCGAGCGCCAGACCGATTAGGCGATGCCGACCGCCTTGTGCAGATAGGCGACGGCGTGTTGGTTCAAGCCTAGTTTGGCAGCGAACTCATTCAGATAGCGCCGTTCCGCGTCGGTATCCACCTTGATCGCCAGCAACGATGCGGTGTAGATCTGAGCGGCCGCCTGCTGATTGGGCACGGCGCGCGCAATGGCGTCAGTCTCCATCGGCTTCTGCATCTCCCTGAGCACGAACTGGCGCTCTTCCTCGGTAACACCATCCTCCTGCATCTTTCCGAGCAGCCGCTGCGCCTCCTCGGGATCGATCTGGCCGTCGGCCTTGGCGGCGTTGATCATGGCGCGGATGGTCAGCGTCGCCATGTCCTCGACCTTCCGCTCCTCTTCCGCGTTGGTGGGCTTTCGCAGGCCGGCAATGATGGCCGAGGCGTCGTCGAGATTGAAGCCGCCGGGGCCACTTCCCGCCGCAGCGCTACCGCCGGCTGGGCTGCCGCCGGCCATCATCTGTTTCGCCGCTTCGAGCGCCTGGGCGGCAAGCGCGCCGAACATCGACAGGGCGCCAGCGCCGGCAGCGGTGGTCGCAGAGCCGCCGACATTCGGGCCGCCTTGGCCACCGAAGATGGCGCCGCCGAGCTGCTTCAGCATATCGAATGGAATGCCGCCGCTTGCCTGGCTTCCGCCACCGCCCATCATTGGCCCGGCCATCTTGCCCAGCATGTCAAACAGACCGCCGCCGAGGCCGCCCTGCTGAGGCATACCGCCGGCTTGTCCGCCGAAGATCCCGCCTGGGCCTTGGCCTCTAAACATGTCCTGCAGGCGTCCAGCGGACGGTCCCATGCCGACTTTCATCAGCGATCCGAGAATGTCGAACGCGTTCATTCTGAGTCTCCGAGTATGGTTTTTATCAGATCCAGCCGGCGGAATGCCGAACGTCCGTGTTAGTCGACAACGGGCTCCCACCCGTCGCCAATATCGTAGTTACTAATGCCCGCGGCCTGATCCGCGGTGTCATCGCCCAAATCAGCCTGGTAGACGATACCGCGCTGATTCACGAGGAAGCTCATGATGCCCGAATTGCCATAGCTTGCGGGCCAAGCCAGCAGCGCGAAGCCGCCCTCAAGGCCAGCGCCCTTCGGAGAGCTGCGTTCACCGTCCGGAGCCGGGGCCGGAGCCTGCGCTCTCTGCCCGTTCAACATCTTGAACAGGTAACCATGATAAGGGCGCGGCCCTTCCCTATCGGCGCGCATCGCGTATCCCTCGGTGACCGCGTCCGCCACAAGCGGACCCATTGGGCTTTCGGGCTCGCCTTCGGCCGTCGGCCAATACAAACCATCACGCTTGCCCTCGCTGCTCAAGAAGCGATCCGCGTATGCGTGCGTTCCGTCGCCGTCGGGGTCTGCCGCGGCGTACTCCATCTGCGCATCGACGAAGGCCCGGGCGGTGGCAATGGCGTGCAGCTCATTCAGCCCGATGCGCCGATCCAACAATTCCTCGACGCCGGCCTCGGTGTCGAAATACCAACCCTCGGCATCACGCGCCAACGGGATGGGGAAGGGCCAATCATCCGGCCCGATGACTAGGATCGCGCTGTCGTCGGTCTCGTCTTCAATATGTGCGGCGGCGCGCGCCAGCTCCACGAAGTCTTGCCGGTCTTGGGCGTCGGCCACCGGATCGCCCGAGACAAGTGCATCCAGGTTCGCGCCGAGCACGGCCAACAGCGCACCGGAGCCATCGTCCTCGGCGGCATCGATCAGCTCCATCACGGCGGCATCAGGCGTCTCGAAACGCATTGGCGGGTCCGCCTCTTCGACCATCGCGCTCGGCGCAACGACCACGGCCGCGTCCGCGGTGGCCGGATCATCCGCTTCGCTTAGAGCCCAAGCAGCCAAAGGAACAAGGGTACTCAAGCCAACAACAAGTATTATCGATTTGTGCATCAATCATGTCTCGCTTGCAGCGACAGCCATTTCCAATCACGCCATCTCGCCTAGGGTGTCACCGGGTCGGATCAACCGCGCCGGCGGGCCTTGCCGCCGCCGGATTTGGCGCGGCTAGCGCCGCCCCGCTTGCTCGCCTTTCGCGCAGCCTTGGGCGTAGCCTTGGCCTTGAAGGCGCTGCTCTTGTTACGCGGTTTCGCCTTCGCTGCGATTTTCGGTTTGGACGCCGAACGCGCCGGGCGTTTGATCTGCTTGACCGGTGGGCGCTTGGCGCTCGTCTTGACCGGCCGCTTCTTGGCTGCGGCGGCGACCTTGGGCTTGGTCCTGGCCTTAGCCGCCGGGCGCTTGGCCTGAACCTTTGCCTTAGCCGCCGGTGCCTTGGCCTGAATCTTGGCCTGCGCACCCGGCGCCTTCGACTGTAACTGGCCCTTGATATCACCGGAGGCCGGACGCTTGTTCTTGAGATCGGCCAGCGAGCCGCCGTCGCCGCGGCGTTCGTTCAACTGCGCCAAACCGCCGCTCGCGGCTCCCTCGCGCTTCAGCTGACTCAGATCGGGCGCCTTGACCTTGCCATCGCCGTCGCGGATACGGCCCCGGGCCGTGTCGCGGTCGATCGTCCTGTCCTTGCGCTTGGCGGAAAATCGATTCTCGGTCGATGCATCGCGATAGCGCACGCCGCCGCGCCGCTCGGGGTTGTGCTGCCACGCCTTGATGTCGGCCTTGCTGATCTCGCTGCCGACGATCCCCTTGTTGATGTTAACGGCGCCGCTCTCGATGTTCAGGTTGCGATCGACACTGATGTTGCTGGGCTGACGCCAGCCATTGTTGTTCCAATAGGTGGGCTGCGACCAATAGCTTGGCGCCCCGTAGTAACCGCGGCCGCCATAGTAGATGCGATCATCGTCGTCGTCCCACATGATGGCCGCGGTCAGAAGCCCGCCCGCCACCGCGCCCAAACCAAAGTTGATGAGACCGCTGCCGGAGTCGCTCGTGGCAGCCGCCGGGGTTCCGGCGGACAGGCCGGCCGCATAGCCCTCCTCGTATCGGCTGACGGCGTCGGTGTAGGTATCTGGATAGTACTGCGTCGCCGCTGGCGGGCTGCTGTCCGCGAACACCTGGACTGGATCGTAGCTGGGTACATACACCACCTCCGGCTGCGCCGGCTGGATGACGATGGTGTCGCCCGCCTTCTCGACCCGCTGTTGCTCGTTGCTGGTCAAGGCGCCGGCCGCGTCTGCCTCATCGCGCAGCCGCTGAATGGCGTCCGTGACATCCCCCTGCTGGGCCAGAACCGCATCGCCGAGGTCCTGGGTCCAGTCGAGATTGTCACTCATGAAATCCAGTACACTCGGGAAGAAGACCAGCGACTTGACGCTGTCGTCCCACTCCTCGACGTCAACCGCCGTTTGCAGGGCCTCGCCTTCGACCGCCTCTTGGTCCGACAGCCAGCGATTCGCCTGCACCACATCCAGCGGATAGGTACTCGCCATCAGCATCTGTGCGATGAGCGCATCGGGGTAGAGCGCGATGGGCGCAACCATCTGCTCGATCTGCTCAGTCGGGAACGCATCGGTCGATGCGCCGGCAGCGCCCTGCGCATGGACAGTCGAGGTCGCGGTTGCAGCCAGGGTGACGACAAGGAGCGCCGTCAGCAATCGATCGATCAAGCCCATTTTTCTCCTCCGAAGCGCGTTGCCCTATGGTGACAACATCAGGCTAGACAACAAACCACAGGACCCGCTATCCGTTTCCCGCAAAGGAGACTCCAGCCTAAGGCGATTTCTGTGAATCGCCTAAAAGCGCAGATCGGCGACCGTAAGTGCGTGCTCATTTCTGATCGCGCGCATACACGTAGGCTGTCTTTGTCATGGACTCGGCATCGATCCAGTCGCCGAGCTGCTCCTGAATGGCGATGAAGGCGTCATAGGCGCGTCGCGCCATGGCCGCTGTATAGTCTTCCTTGTCATCCTCGTACTTGAAGCTGAATTCGGCCACGAGCGGCTGCTCGCCCTCGGCTTCCGCATACCAAAGGGTCAGCGAGCACTCGCCATGCACCTCCGGATCTTTTCGGATCTGGAAGGTCGTTCCCTTGATCACCCGCTCGTGGGCAGTAAAACCACCGACGGCGCGCAAGGGCGCGGACTTGGGCAAGTCAGGGAGCGCATCGGCGAGGCCGGGGAACAAGGTGCAGACGTCCTTCAGGGTTTCGACCGCGGAGTCCGGCTTGACCACAACGGAACTGGAGAAACTGTAGAGGGACTGAAATCTGGGCTTAATGTCCTCCTCGAACTTCATATCGACCGAGAACTCCTCTGCCGGCTTCATATCCCGACCCTGACTGATATAGCGATCCGGATGGCGAAACTTGAGCGTCAACTCGTGCTCGTCCGCTTCCAGATCGACACGCCGCCGCACCACATAGTCTTGGCTCCGGAGCCAATTGTCCTCGGTGTCGAAAAACTGAACGCTGCGGCGTTTGCGCTCGATATCCTCGGTGCCGCTGACGGCCACGGCACTCGGCACGACGATGCCCACCAGATCGCGCCATAGAGCGCCGGCAGCCTCATTCAGTTTCGCCTCGTCGCCAGCGAACTTCGCGGCACTCAGCATGAGCTTGTACTCTCGTGATCCAACGGTCTGCATGCTCAATCACTCCTTCATCGGTAATTCGGCCGCGACCGGACGACCTGCGACCAGTCGGTCTTCATCGAGACGACCACCCATCCGTTCGACCCGGCTCGGCTGCTCGACCGAAAGTGTGCCGTCGTTGTCGAACACGGCAATTCGTTCGGACGGCGGAACATAGTCGGCGCTGCCCGGCGTGGTCACGTGGGCGACGAAGGAAGTTATCGCCTGCTTCGCCGCGCCGTCGTTCCAGGACGACAGAGGATCGGCCGCTGCCGATAGTGAGAATGCCAGCAGAATGGCCGTGATCATCCGCATCATCTTTGCTCCAGTGTGCTGCTCTCAGATCATCCAAGGCGCCGTCAGGTTCGACCGAGCGGCCGCGATGCGGATGCTCGGCCGAACCTGTCCGCCGGATCTGCTCAATCGTTGCCGATGAGGTCCTTCTGGGGCTCCAGCATAGCGTCGGTCTTGGTCTCCTTCGCCATCTCGCTGGTGACGGCCTCCGCCTTGGCCTCGGCGGCTTCGACGGCCTCAAGGTCGGCGGCTGCCTGTCCGGCAAGACCGAGACTGAAGGCGGCGGTGGCGGCAAGGATGCCCCAAACCGCACACAACGATCTTTACACATGGGTCAAGTACGGCCAGCGGACGAGCTTGGCCTGAGGTGCCGGCCCATGACCATTGCCTCACCGAGGACCATCGGAGGATGGCACAGCACCACCGCGTTTACCATGTCTGCTAGGTGAAAGCGCCTCGAACGGAAGCCACAAGAGTGCCGCAGTTCCGACGCCCTCCTCACCGGGCTTCAAGACCAGCCTCCCGCCGACAGGCTCGACGCGCGAACGCAGGCTGAACAGCCCGAAGCCGCCTTGCAACGGATCATCCACGCGGCACGCCTGACCGCCGTCGATACCCACGCCGTCGTCGCAGATGCTCAAGCTGACGCCATCGTCCATGTACCCGAGTGTGATATCGACCCTATTCGACTCGGCATGGCGTCCGGCATTTGTGATGAACTCATGGGCTGCATGGAAGACGAGCTCTGTCGCCCATTCCGGCAGCTCGGTCGGCACTCCCAATAGTCGACAGCGATGCGCGAGACGCCAGCGCTCGCCGAGCGCATCGGCCAACCACTCGACGGCCGCGAACAGGCCCTGCTGTTTCAGCACCGGGCAATGCAGTTCACATGACAGCGAGCGCAGTTGCTCCAATGTGCTATCCAGCAGCGCGCGCACTCGGTCCAGTTGATCGACAGAAGCGTCGACGATCGCCAGATCCACCAAGATCCGTGCGAGCACGAGTTCCTGGACAGTGGTCGCATGCAAGGCGTCAGCTATACGCTTTCGCTCACGTTCCGCGCCCAATGCCATTGCCGTGGCCTGCTCTGCGTCGAGGCATCCTGTAGCCAACAAGCTCCTCGTCATTATTGATTGTCAGCAGTCAACAGTCTTTCGATTCTGCAGCAACGACCTTCGCCAGAGCGTGAAGCACCTAGGCGATGTCGGGCTATAGAGCGCGACCTCATTGCCACCATCGCAGCAAGAAACCGCGCGCCATAGGCCGGTGGCGCCGCCTTGCCCGAACCGCCAACCGACATGGAACGGCGCGGGCAAAGCCGAATAGATTGGCATTGCCCGCGCCTGCCCATGTCTCAGCCGGCCTTCGCGTCGTCGAAGAAGCGATAGAGCACACCCGCCAAGGCCGCACCGATGATCGGCGCCACCCAGAACAACCAAAGCTGAGCCAGCGCCTTGCCCTCGCCGGAGAAGGCCAACGCCAGCGCCGGACCGGTGCTCCGCGCCGGATTGACCGAGGTGTTGGTCACCGGAATCGAGATCAGATGGATCAGCGTCAGGGCGAGACCGATGGCCAGGCCTCCGGCGACCGCGTGGGCCTGCCGATGGGTCGCGCCGAGGATGATGAAGAGGAACATCAGCGTCATGACCACCTCGGTCACCAGACCGGCCATCATGCCGTAGCCCTGCGGCGACAGCGCACCATAGCCATTCACGGCCAGGCTGTTGGCGGCCAGCGTGAAAGTGGCCTGGCCTTCTTTGTACAGGCCCATGTCGCTGGCGATATACAGGATCAGGAAGGCGGCGACGATGGCGCCGATGGTCTGGGCGATGACATACATCGGCAGGTCCGACCAGCTGAAGCGGCCACCCACGGCCAGGCCCACCGACACGGCCGGGTTCAGATGACAGCCGGAGATGTTGCCGATGGCATAGGCCATGGTCAGCACGGTGAGACCGAACGCAAAGGCCACGCCGAGGTAGCCAATGCCGACATCGGGCACGCCGGCCGCGAACACCGCGGCGCCGCAGCCGCCAAGTACCAGCCAAAAGGTGCCGATCAGCTCGGCAAGGGAACGCTTAATCAGTGACATTTTTCGATACTACTCATTTGACAATAGTTGGCTGAGGGTCAAGGTCGATCGACGTTGAACGGCGTCCGTTTCCGGAGCCGATTCGCCCGATCGACGCTCGCCGAGTCCGCGGGCGCAGAGGCACCCTGGGAAACCGGCGCGCGGATAATATCGGATTCGCAGACGACGGCGCGTTAGATTTTCACAATGAGCAATACAGATGCCGGCACGCGTGCCCGTGCAGGGCGGCTGCGCGGCAGCTCCTTTGGGAGCTCGACCCGCGACTCTCGCTGCCGTCACATCCTTGTGCGGCAGTCGGCATTGGACTAGTGGGCGCCAGCGTCGTTGAGCTGATCCATGACCTGGTCCAGACTGAACGAGGCAGCCTTCATGCGCGGCGGGTACTCGCCGAAGGTCGACAGGAACTGTCCGACATAGGCCTGGGCCGGGACCAGCATGTAGGCCCGATCGAGCTGCCACTCGTGGTAGCTGTTGGAGGTGATGGTGGCCTGCTCGTATGGGTCGCGGCGAAGGTTGAAGATGAGCGGCACGCGCAGGGGCGTGAACGGCTCCATCCAGACGCGGAAGGTGCCGGGTGTCTTTTGCTCCATGAAGATCAGCTTCCAGTCGCCGTAGCGCAGCGCGGTCAGATCACCGTCGTCCGAGAAGTAGAAGATCTCCTTGCGTGGGCTCGGCGTGCTCTCCGGGTTTTTGATGTGCGCGGTGACGTCATAGCCGTCAAGGTGCACCTTGTAGTCGCGTCCCAAGGCAGCAGAAGCGTAGCCGTCGAGCAGGTCCTCCTTGATGTCGGCCTTGCCGGCGGCGGCGACGAAAGTTGGCATCCAATCCATGTGGTGCACGATGCCGTTGCTGATCGAGCCGGGCTCGATGACCCCGGGCCAGCGCACCATGGCCGGGACGCGCCAGCCGCCCTCCCAGTTGGTGTTCTTCTCGCCGCGGAACGGGTTGACGCCGGCGTCCGGCCAAGTGTTCTTGTGCGGACCGTTGTCGGTGGAATAGAAGACGATGGTATTGTCGGCGATGCCGAGGTCATCGAGCTTCTTCAGGAAGAGTCCGATGTGGCGGTCGTGCTCGACCATGCCGTCGGCGTACTCGTCCTGACCGGAGATGCCGCGCAGCTCATCCTTCACATGGGTGCGGAAGTGCATGCGGGTGCCGTTCCACCAGACGAACCAGGGCTTGCCGGCCTTGGTCTGCTCCTCGATGAACTCCAGCGCACGCGCCGAGGTCTCGTCGTCCACCGTTTCCATGCGCTTGGCCGTCAACGGACCGGTGTCCTCGATCTTCTGGGTGCCGTCGGGCATGGCCCAGGAGTGGATCACGCCGCGCGGGCCGAACTTCTTGCGGAAGGTCTCGCCGCTGGGTAGGACCATATCGCCGGGATAATCCTCGTTTTCCGGTTCCTCCTCCGCGTTGAGGTGATAGAGGTTGCCAAAAAACTCGTCGAAGCCGTGGTTGGTTGGCAGATGCTCGTCGCGGTCACCGAAGTGGTTCTTGCCGAACTGGCCCGTCGCATACCCCTGGTCCTTCAGCAGCACGGCGATGGTGGGGTCAAGGGTATTGATGCCCTCCTCCGCCCCCGGCAGGCCTACCTTGGACAGCCCCGAGCGAAACACGCTCTGGCCGAGCATGAACGAGGCACGCCCTGCAGTGCAGGACTGCTCGGCGTAGTAGTCGGTGAACAAAATGCCCTCGTTGGCAATGCGGTCGATGTTCGGGGTCTTGTAGCCGACCAGCCCCATGCTGTACGCGCTGATGTTGGACTGGCCGATATCATCTCCCCAGACGACCAGGATATTCGGCTTATCCGCGGCGGCCGCGACGCCAAACCCCATCGCCCCGCACAGGGCAAGTGCCAGCGTGGCGCTGAGGTGCGGGCGGCGGCCGCCGCCGTGGTCGGATTGATTGAATATCAAGTGCATCAGTCTTTCTCTCCTCTCAGGTTTGTTGATGTTCCTTCCAATGCCGTGCACAAACGCCCGGCGTTATCGTGATTAATGACTGTCCGGACTCATTCACTGAGCAAGCCGCAGCGCGAGGTAGTGCGGGCAGGCGGTTAGCTCCGCCCCGGTCGCCGCGACCTTGCACAGCAGGTCGACGGCTGCCTCGTCCGCCTGGCGCAGCCCGCCGAGATCCAGGGTCAGCCGCAGCGGTCGGCCCGCGTACGCACATTCGAGCTCCTGTTCCAGCGCGGAAACCCCCTCGGCTTGCAGCCACCCGTCGACCTTGATGATCGTTCCATGTTGGTCGTCCAGACGTGTGATCCGAAGCGTCATGGGCTCCAAAAAAAGCACGATCTGGGCCAATTACCGAGAACGCTGCTCGGAAGCTGCATAAAGCATTGGCACAACAGAGACTGGGATCCAATCCTGCGGGCCGGTAGGGCGTGCTAGCGCGCCGGACTCAGCCCAAGGATCACGAAATGCCGAGGTTAATCTAACGATATGTCGTGATCGACGACATGTCGTGACTTGGTCCAACGGCCAGCGTCAAAACCCGATATGCTTTGGTGGTTATCTATGCTGGGATGGCCTGCCTATCCCGCTGCGCAGAACAACGTAGGCCCAAGCCAGCAAGATCAGATTGGACGTGCCAGGGCGGTGTGCGAGAGGGTTTTAGCTTGAAAGGAAAGCCATCCGATGCATCCTGCATCACCGCGCGCGGGGGAGTTTGCCTCGCCGAGGCGCGATTCGAAGACCTGGTCGCCGACCTGACGGCGTCCTTTGTCGATGTCGAGCCCGAGGTACTCGACGGACTGATCGTGGATGCGCTGCGCCGGATCGTGCTCTTCCTCGGAGTGGATCGCAGCACACTCGGCCGCTACGACCAGAGCCCCGGTCAGCTCATGCTGACTCATTCGTGGGCAGTGCCGGGCCTCGAGCGGATTCCATCCCCCCTGCCCGAGTCGCATTTCCCCTACATCGTGCCGCGGGTGCGTGGCGGTCATCCAATCATCTTCAACCAGCTTGCCGAATTACCGCCGGAGGCGGCAGTCGACGCCAGCTCACTGAGTGCACTTGGACTGCGTTCAATGGCGGTATTTCCGGTCGCCGCTGACGGGCAGGCGCTCGGCTGGTTGTCGTTCGGCGCCGTCCGCAAAGAGCATGTCTGGCCTGAAGATCAGGTCAGGCGCCTGCGCCTGCTCGCCGGCGTCTTCGCCAGCGCGCTGCTGCACCGGCAAAAGGAGCTGGAGCTGCGCTCGGCAATGGCCGAGAACCGCGCCTTGCGGGAGCGGTTGGAGGCCGAAAACGCGCTGTGGCGCGAGGAATTTCTGCACTGCGGTGAGTTTGGCGAGTTGGTTGGGGAAAGCCCGCTCCTCAAGCAGGTGATGCGACAGGTCGAGCAGGTGGCCCCGACAGACACTACGGTGCTGATCCTCGGCGAAACCGGCACCGGCAAGGACCTGATCGCCACCGCGATCCATCGCCGCAGCCGCCGCGCGAAGCACCCACTGATCCGCGTCAACTGCGCTGCACTGCCGGCGACCCTGATCGAGAGCGAGCTGTTCGGACACGAAAAAGGTGCCTTTACCGGCGCCATCGCGCGCAAGATTGGCCGCTTCGAGGTCGCCGACAGCGGCACCCTGGTGCTCGACGAGATCGGCGAGCTACCGCTGGATCTCCAGTCCAAACTACTTCGGGTGCTGCAGAGTGGAGAGTTCGAGCGGCTCGGTTCAACGATCAGCCAGCACAGCAACACGCGCGTCATCGCCTCGACCAACCGCGACCTCGCCTCGATGGTGCGAACCGGGACCTTCAGGGCGGACCTCTACTACCGATTGACCGTGTTTCCGATCACCCTGCCACCGTTGCGCGAGCGCCGGGAGGACATTGCACTGCTCACGGCCTATTTCGTCGACAAGCTCCGGTTCAAATTGGGCCGGCTGGTCAACCGTATCCCCGAACAAGCGGTCGCGGATCTGATGGCTTACGACTGGCCTGGCAACGTGCGGGAGCTGGAAAACATCATCGAGCGTTCGATGATCCTATCGCCCGGCTCCACATTCATATTGGACGGCCTGCACCGCAGAACAGCCGATGCGACGGCCGATCCTAGCGCAGACATGGCGAACGAGGACCGCGGCCAAACTGTCTGGCGTACCCTGCAAGAGGTGGAGCGCGACCACATCATCGCAATCTGCGAGCGCTGCGGTTGGCGCATCAACGGCAAGGGCAACGCGGCCGATCGCCTCGGCATCAATCCCAACACACTGCGCTCGCGCATGCAGAAGCTCGGCATACTGCGTCCCGGCTATAGCCAAGGCGCAGTCGCCGCGCCTGCGCAGCGACAGCAGCAATGACTGCCGTCGATGCCATCACCGGGTTCGCCATTCCCGCGCTGGTGTGGTTCTTGATGCTGGTGGTAGGACTTGAGCTCACCCCGGCGGATTTCCGGCGGGTACTGCGTTATCCGCGGGCGGTAACGGTCGCGACCCTCGGCCAGCTGCTGCTGCTCCCTGCCTGCGCCGCACTCTTGATCTGGGCTCAGCAGCCGGAGCCCTGGGTGGTGGCCGGGATGGTCCTGCTGGCCGCCAGTCCCGGCGGGGCGATCTCCAACTTGTACACCTATCTTGGCCACGGAAATCTGGCCCTGTCGGTCACCCTGACAGCCATCTCCACGGCTCTTGCACTGGCAACGATGCCGGTATTCGCCGCCGCCGGCTTGGCACTCTTTCTTCAGGCATCCGATCAAATCACTGTGCCGGTTGGGCGCATGGTGGGCCAACTGCTGGTGATGCTGCTGCTGCCGCTGGGGCTGGGTATGGCCCTGCGTTTGTCACGGCCGATGCTGGTTGCCGCCGCGCGCAAGCCGCTGCGCCTGTCGAGTCTCATCGCGCTTGCGTGTCTAGTCATACTCATCCTGATCGACCAGCGCGGCGATCTGTGGGCCGCGGCGGGCACAGCCGTCCCGGTTGCCCTTTCGTTCTGCGTACTGACCATGGCGGCAGGATTCACCATCGGCGCACTGACGCGACTCTCCGCGGTCGATCGTTTCACGCTGCTCATCGAGTTCAGCACCCGCAACCTGGGCATGGTCGCCATCATGGGTGCGCTAGTGCTCGGACAGGTGAAGCTGGTCCTGTTCGCGACCTTGTTCTTCCTGGTAGAGCTGCCGATTGTGCTGCTCCTCATCGCGGCGCGCTCGCATCTCGTTCGATCAAGGATCTGAGCTGTTCTAACGACGGGTCGTCGGGAGCAGCGGCAGCGAGCTGCTCGAGCCAGCTGGCCGCCTCAGCAGGCTTGCCCAGCTTCGCGTTGTACTGAATCAGGGCCGCAAGAAGCTCGCGATTTGCCGGATCACTCCGCTGGGCGGCCTCCAGTCCTGGCGGGGCGGCAGAGGTCTGCCCGGCGCTATCCAGCGCAATAGCGTGGACATAGGCGTAGCGGCTGTTGTCCGGCGCCAGCTTGGGCGCGCACCAGCGCCTGTGGGTCGGCAAGCAGGCGCTGCACCGTCATCAGCGCGCTCGGATCAGCCGCCTCTGATGGCCGTCCGCGCAGCCGCTCCAGTGCGCTGGCACGCGCAATTGACAGCCGTTACAGGCGTTGGGTGTACCGATTTTCACCGACAGATCCGGCCACGGCACCCGCAAACTGTGGTCGGCGCGTTCGTCGACGACCATGTAGAACCGCTGTGGCATGTGACAGTCGACGCACGCGGCTCCCGAGGATTCGGGCTGATGGTGATGATGCTCAGGCGTATCGTAGCGGGCGGCGACATGACAGCGCGCGCAAACGGCGTTGCCCTCGGCCAACAGGCTCAGGCTATGCGGCTCGTGGCAGTCACCGCCGACAACGCCCTGGTGATACATCCGGCTCTGGATGAAGGAGCCGTGAACGAAGACCTCGTCGTCGATCTGACCATCGGCAAAGTAGAGCGCCGGCTCCAGCAGCGCGAGCCGGAAGCCTTGGTGCAGCGGCGCGCCGGGCACGACCTCGTCTGACAGGCGCCCGCGTCTGGCATGGCAAGGTGCACAGATCTCGGTCTGGACGTGCGGCCCGCCCTGCGGCGCACGCGGGACCGATCGTTCCGGCTTGCCGGTGTCCTGATCGACGCGCCAGACGCCACCGTCACGATCCTTCAAATCGACCAGGAGCCCGCGGCTGCTGGCATCGGTCGCCGCCGGGGTCTGTCCGGTCTCCACCGCCCGCGCCCACTCGACGTGGCGCACACCGGGGCCGTGGCAGGACTCACAGCCCAGGTTGATCTCGGCATCGTCGAAGTCGCCGAGCACGGTCGCGGCAGTCGCCCGCGTCGTCGCCAAGTCATGGTGCGACCCTCGCCAAAGCGCGAGTTCTTTCTCATGGCACTCGCCGCAGACGGTGGCACCGACGTAGCCACGTTGTGCGCGCATGGGGTCGAGACGCGTGTCGGGCGCCATTGCCGCGGCCCCTTCAGCGGCAACGGAAAAATCGGCGGCCTCGGCGTTGGGCAGCAGCAAAAAGAAAAGAGCAACAAGGCGCAAGTCCATAGGCCTGAGTCTCGAGGCCGAAAACGGGATGTGCCGAGCTGCAAGTCGGTCTTGACACCAATCCGACGGGATCAACGCCGAGGACCTTGGCAAGGTGCGGGTGGAAAGCCAACCGGTAGTGGATCCGCCAGAGTAGGCGGCAGCGCCGAATGGATGGAACCTCGGACGATCACGCACCCTAGCCCGATCCTACTCGCACTATGGGTAGCGAGAACCCTAGCGTTCGGGCCAGTGCGGATCTAACCGTTGGTGGTTGGCGAAAGCCCCATGGCCCCGGGCCGGAGCCGGCAAGCCGGCGTCCGGCGCAACTGTCTGGGTCTGTCAGGCATTGAGGCTTAGCGCCTTGTCGACCTCGGCGATCGTCGCCTTCTCCGCTTCGCTGACTTTCACGCCGCCGAATCCCAGGAACCCACCTTCCGAGCTTGCCTCGGCGACCCGCTGGCTAATGCCCCGCAGCCATGCCTTGAACTCGGCCGCATCGTCCGGTGCCTTCGCGTCGAGCAGGCTGCCGACCTCAGCGAGGGCCTCAACGCTGCGGCGGGAGATCTCACTGGCCTTGGCACCGCGGAAGCGCTCCTTGACGCTCTGCCGCATCTCTTTTTGAACATCCGCGGATTCGAAGTCCGCGACCACGGCCTTGATCAGCGCGGCGGCGCCGGCATCGGACTTGGCGGCCAACATGGCGCTGCCGCCGGCGATTGCCTCCTTTATGGTGCCGATCAATCCGCTCGGATCGGCCGCCGTGACCGCGAGGCTGGCGGCCATCACGCTGTCTCGGATCTTGGCCCACTCGTCGGCGGTAAAATCTTGTTTCGTCGCCATTGCTTGGTCCTCGTTAGCTGGAGTTGACTCCGACGCTGTTTCATTGCAAAGGCCCTTACCGCTCGCGCGGCTGCCGGCGTCGAACGGCATCGCAGGCCGTCCACCGCCTCCCCGGTCTCGAGTTCAGCGTCAAACTCAGCCGGAATTCGTCAATACATGCACGCGGCGGCGCGCTGCATCAGCCCCGTTCGAGAAGGTTGCGCAGATCGATGATGGCGGCGTTGGCGCGCGAGATATATGACGCCATGATCAGTGAGTGATTGGCCATTGGGCCGAAGCCAGTCCCGTTCAGGATCATCGGACTCCAGATCGTCGCCTGGGTGTTCTCGAGCTCGCGAATGATCTGCTCGAGCGAGACCCGTGCATTCTTGTCCTGGAGCACGTCAGAAAAATCGATCTTCAGCGCGGACAGCGTCTGCAGCAGCGCCCAGGCATAGCCGCGCGCCTCGAAAAAGACGTCGTCGATCTCGAGCCAGGGCGTCTTGTTCTGGCCTTCAGCCGGTGTCGGTGTCGACTTGCGGGCGCTCGGATCACCCGCCAGGTCGATGTCGAGAAAATTCTGGCCCGCGCCCGCGGCCAATCGTTGTGCCAGGCTGCCGAGCCGCTTCTCAACGACCGCGAGATAGTCGCGCAGATTGTCCGCCCGGGTGAAGAACTGCCCATCGCGGGCCTGCTCATCCGCGAGCCGGTCCAAGTAGCTTGTAAGGCTTTCCAGACCCTTGCGATAGGCGGACTCCGACGACGGCAAGATCCAGGAGTCGGAGTCGAAGTGAAACTGTGGCTCGCCAAGCTGAAGGTCCTTGTCTTCCACCGACTGCGTCTGCGAACGGCTGAAATCATTGCGCATGGCGCGCACCAGGTCACGCAACTCGGTCAGCACGCCGAATTCCCAGTTGGGGATGTTGTCCAGATAGATTCCCGGCGGCGTCAAGTCATTGCTCAGATAGCCGCCCGGCTTATCGAGCAGGGTCTCTCCGATACGGATCGCGGTCGCCGTGGTGACATAGCCCGGAACCAACTTGCTCTGCTCGCCGCCGGCCAACTCCAGCGCGGTCTGATTGACGTCGAACATATTGGGTGTTCGCGACCAAAAGACGCCGAGCACGATCACGATGATCGCGTAGGTGACTGCAAACAGTCCAAGGCTCCACCACAGCCCCTTCTCCTTCCATGTCCGAGGATTGTAGAGGGTGGCAACCTGGGCGACCTTCTTGGTCAGCTGCGGCTTGGGTTTCGTGTTGGTCTGAACCTTGTCTTGCTGGTCCATTAGGGAGCTCCTGACGATACACGAATCGGATTGGGAGTCGACACCAACGCCGATGTCCGGCGCTGATCGCGAAACCGCTGTGTCGGTCGGACATTGTACTCCCCGTTTAGGAAGTGCTGTATTGCAACGATGCTGCATTGCAGACACTGTCGCGAACCGTCTTCTGAAGTCGACCGGCGTTCGTCAGACAAACGCCGACACCGGCAAGGCGCCCAGTCAAGCAAGCAGTCCGACAAAGGTGTTTCCCCTGAGTCGGACGGCTACAGCCTGCAGGGCATCTGGACGAAGCGTCGGCGCGGACGAAGCCGAGGACAACCCGTCGCGAGGCGAGTCAGCCCAGTGGCTGAGCCTCGAGCGGTCCTGAAGCTTTCGCTATCGAGCTGGCCCAAGGCCCGGAGGCCCGCAGGCCAGCAATTGCCCGACAAACGCCCCACGATCGCCGCGTTGCCTCGATGCCGGCGTTGACAGCACATGGGCCTGAGAGCACCGTGTGGGCGGCCGCCACGGCTTCTTAATCGCTTTCCATCGTCCGACCCCTAGGGCGCCTGGAATTTGATGATTTGTGAGATGAGGAGCCAGCATAGGCCCGCGGACGCATCGATATCGACTAAAACAAACCACGAGGAGAACGGACCGTGAATATCGTTGAGATGATTGCATCGCAATTTGGCCCCCAAGTCGTCGGAGCCATCGCTAACGCCTTGGGAATAGAGCAGAACAAGGCGCAATCGGGCATTTCAAGCTCCATACCCGCCGTGTTGGCGGGGCTTGTCGGCCTGACGAACAACCCTGGGGGAACCCAGACCTTCTCGAACGCCATGAATCAGGCCGACCCCAGCTTCCTGGACAACCTGGCCGGGGCGCTTGGCAGCGAGAAGCAGTCGAGCCTCATCGAAACTGGCACCAACATGCTCGGCTCATTGTTCGGGGACAACAAGCTCGGCGGTCTGGTCGGTGCCCTTGCCGGCGCCGTCGGTATAAAGAGCGGCGTTGCCAAGTCGCTGATCGGGATGGCTGCCCCTGCGGTGATGGGGTTGCTAAAGAAAGAGCAGCAGTCGCGCGGTCTGGACATCGGCGGACTCGTGAAAATGCTGCAGGGCGAGAAGCAGGCTATTCACGCAGCCCTGCCGGCGGATCTGAGCCGCCGGCTCGACTCGGCTGGGCTGCTCGAAGGCTTCAGTGGGCCGGCGGCCGCCCGCGCCGCTCCGGCCACGGCGAAGGCCGGCAGCTCCCCGCTCAAGTGGCTGATCTGGCTTGTTGTCCTAGCCGCCCTGGCTTGGGTCGCCTGGCAGTACTTGCTGGCCCCCAGCATGGCGCCAACCACGACATCGGCGCCCGAGATGACCCGATCGATTGCCGCGTCGGACCTGACAGTCAACGGCGTCAACGTTGGCCAAGAGCTTGGCGGCTTGGTGAGCGACGTCGGGTCTATCCTATCGAATGTCAAAGACGTCACCAGCGCCCAGACAGCCAACAACCGTCTCACCGGTCTGGGCGATCGGATCACTGCTGTCGCTGGTATGGTCGACCAGCTCCCAGCGGCCGGCCGCACGGCCCTCGCCGAGTTGATCGGTCCGGAGTTTGCGAAACTGGAATCGATGGCGAAGCAGACGCTTCAGACTCCTGGCGTCGGACCCATCCTAACCCCGGTTGTGATGCCAATTCTGGCGCAGGTCTCAAGCTTGCTAAATCCATGATCTCGAGACACGACTGAGTTTGACCGCCGGCGCGGAGGGTGTCGCCCAAGGCGCCGCCCTCCGCCCCATGGGCGCGGAAGTCACAGATGGGCTTCTGCGACAGCTTCGATGGCGGGGTGAATCTCCTTTCGAATTTGCGTGCGCCCACCGAAACAGATGATCCGCTAACTTCGCCTGGGCGAGCCTCCGACCCTCGCTGGGACCGGCCTGCTGAGTGACGAACAGACCCCAAACCGGGCGTCGGCGGCAATGCCACCGCGGACGTTGGCGGTGCCGGCTGGAGCCACGCCCGTATCTGATCGAGGTGGATCGCCGCCCTGCCCATTGCTCTGTCGCGCGTAATCCTAAACAGTATATGCGGTGACGGTGAGCGCGGACCGTCGCTAAAGACGACCGCGACGCACGCGGATGCGACCGATTTAGGGGAGGCAACGATGAGACAGCGATTGCGGACACTGCTGGCGGTGATGGTGCTATCGTGCGCGCAGACCTGCAGCCAATGGCATTCGCTCAGCAGAGTCCCTCTCTGCTCGAGATCCCGGTGCAACTGGACCTGGCGCCGGCGTTTGATGCCGCGGAGCAGCTTGTCCCGCGCCAGACTGGCGGGCCGGGCTGGGAGGATTGGCACGGCTTCAAAGTGCGCCACCAGGCCTGGCGCGGACCGCTGTTGATGGAGCTGCGCGGCGATGTCCTCCTGGTTCAGGCACATGTCCGCTACCGCGCCCAGGGGCGTAAGGGCCTGATCGGAAATCTCGCTGTCAGTACCGGGTGCGGCATCGACGAGCCACCCCGCCAAGCACTGATCGGCGTCGCGATTCGTCTGTCGCTGGGGCCGGACTGGAGCCTGCATCCTAGGTTCCATCTGCTGCCGACGCGCTTTATCGATCGCTGCCAGATCACGGCACTCGACATCGACGTCTCGCCGCTGGTCGAACGCGCCTTTCAGAAGCGCCTGCGCCAGGCCCTGACGGACGCGCTACTGGAGATTGGACCGAACCTGGATGCGCTGCGCCTCGCGGCCGAGCGCGGCTGGGGTGCGCTGCAAGCGCGACGCCAACTGGCGCCGGACCTCTGGTTCTCAGCGCGGCCAGTGGCCCTCGCCGTCTCGCCCATGATGGGCCAAGGCCGGACGCTATCGACAACCATCGGCATCGCGCTCTGGCCGTTGCTCGGAAGCACGCCGCCGGCTGCCGATGTCAGTCGCCCGCTGCCGCCGCTAACGCTGTTCCGACCCAGCCAGTCGAGTCTGCGTTTCGATCTTGCGATGGCTGTCTCACTGACCGACCTGTCCGCTGCCGTTCAGCGACGTTTGGCAGAACAATCGATCGAGGTTCGCGACCTCAGGCTGCTTGTAGAGGAAGCCGAACTCGCCCTGGCAGGCGATCGGCTGGTGCTGCGTGCGAAGATCGGCGGCGATATCCCGGGCCTGCTCGACGTGCGTGGCCGCCCGGCAGTCGACCCCTTGTCCGGAAGCATCGGCTTTGCAGCCCTCGACTTCGCGTTTGACTCGACACACCCAGACGCCGAGCTGATCCTCGCGCTCTTCTATGAACGGATTCGCGAGCGCCTGCAACAGTTGGCCGATGATGCCCTGCGCGCCCAGCTCGATGCGGCCGTGACCGCGTTGCAAGCACAGCTCGACGGCTGGCTCGATGGCCACGGGCGAGTGGATTTCTCCGATGTTGCGCTGATCGCGCTGGAGTTGGAACTCACTGAACAGCGCATCGGCCTGCGTGGCCAGGCGTCAGGTAAGGTTCAGGTCGTCATCGAGTGAAGGGGAAATGGCGCTGACACGTCATGTCAGGCGCCTGAACCGAGAGCGCGGTCTTCACGCGGGGCTGTTCGGGGGGGATCACGGCGCGACGCTTAGGCGATTTCCATCAACTACTCAGCGAAGGTATCGCATTGCTCAAGGCTGCCGTACTTGACGCCTTTTGCGAACCACTCCACGCGCTGTTTGGAACTGCCGTGCGTGAAGGTATGCGGAATAGCGAAGCCCTGAGCCTGTTTTTGTAGACGATCGTCGCCAATCGAGGCCGCGGCCACCAGCGCCTCCTCGAGATCGCCTTCCTCGAGGATGTTGAACTGCTTGTGGGCATGATTGGCCCAAACACCGGCATAGCAGTCTGCCTGCAGCTCCACGCGCACTTGCAGCTGATTCTTCTGGGCATCGCCGCGCAAGCCCTGCTTCGCGCGCTGTACCTGATTCAGCGTTCCTTCGAGGTTTTGGACGTGATGACCGATCTCGTGCGCGAGCACATAGGCCTGGGCGAAGTCGCCGCCGGCACCCTGCTCGCGCCGCAAGTCCTCGAAGAAGCCGAGGTCGACATACACTTTCTGATCCGCTGGGCAATAGAAAGGCCCCATGCGAGAGCTGGCAGGACCGCAGGCGCTGGTGGTCGAACCACGGTACAGCACAAGCGTGGGCGACGGGTAGCGTCGCCCGGCCTCGGCAAATACTTGGGTCCAGACCGCCTCGGTGTCAGCCTTCACGGTCTTGATGAAGGCAGCGAGCTCGTCATCCTCAGTCGCGTCGCGGGCCGCGTATTGGTCGCCGCCGATGAAGGACGACAGGTTAAAGAAACTGCCGGCATAGACGACCGCGCCGACACCGAGGATCGCAAGACCGAGCTTCGAGCGCAGGAGCTGCTTGACGATGGGCCAAAGGAACAGGATGGTTCCCAAGGACGGCAATCGAGCGCCACCGCCCGATCCCGTGCTGCCCCTGCGATCATCGACGTTGGTGCTTTGCTTGCGGTTCCGCCATTTCATGTGATCAGTTCCTCAGGCCAGTTCATAGCTGTACACCGACCCGGTCGATGATCGGCCACGCCAGTCAAGTTACAAGGCACCCAGGCGTTTGGCGACAGTGATTGCTCGGCATCAGTGCTCTAACTCATTGCGGCGTGTCGGGCGGCAAGGCTTCACGCTCGATGTCGGCCCGCGACTCTAGGTCATCAAGGAGGCTCTGGTAGGCAGAGCGCGACAAGGTGTCCGCGAGGAGGCGCGCCTCGGCCTCGCGTTCCGCTTGATCTGATGTCGATGGGTCGCCATCAACAACCTGGGTCAGTGCGACGACAACCGCACCGCCAGAGTCGGTTGCCGCCCGATCCGCGCGCGGGACATCGGCTGTTGGCCGAGGCATCGAGAAGGCCAGTTGCAGCGCTTCCGGAGGCACGCCGGCGACGGTGCGCCCGACCAGGCCGGCTGTCTTGACCTCGAAATCACCGGCCACGGCGGTCAGCGGTTCGCCGCGTTGAAGCCGTTCGACCATGTCGTCGGCTGCCGCCAACGCCGCCGCCGACGCCTTTTGCTGCTGGATCAGTTCGATGACCTGCTCGCGCACCTCGTCGAGTGGGCGTACCGACGCCGGGCGGCGATCGTCGACGCGCAGCACGATGGCCTGCATGACCTCCGGGTCGGGCTCGATCAGCTCGCTGTTGTTCCCCATGGTCAACACATCCTCACTGAAGGCCACGCCGGTGATCTTGGGGCTGGCGAAAATCCCATCGCCGCCGGAACGGTCGAACCAATCGCTGGTCTGGATTTCCATCTCCAGGGTCTCCGCCGCCGGGATCAGGCTGTCCGGAGATTCATAGGCGAGAGTGGCAAGACGCTCCGCAATATCGAAGTAGGCCGCCTCGGACTGCCCGCTGGATGCCTCGCGCTCAAGCTCATCACGCACGGCGTCGAACGGTTTTAGGTCGCCGCCCTGAAGCTCCGTCACTTCGATCAGATGATAGCCGAAGCGGCTGCGTACGGGCTCGCTGACGACATCCGGCTGCAGGTCGAATGCGGCCTGCTCGAAGGCAGGGTCCATGATACCGCGGCCGACCAGCCCAAGATCACCACCGGCCGCCGCGCTCCCCGGGTCTTCCGAAGCCTCTTGGGCGATTGCGGCGAACGACTCACCGGCAACGATGCGCTCACGCAAGGTCGATGCCTTAGACCGGATCTCGGCCGTGGCCCCGGCGTCCGCATCTACCGGCACGGCGAGCAGAATGTGCCGAATGCGGCGCTGTTCCGGCTCGATGAAGTCATCGATGCGTTCTTCATAACGGGCACGCAGCGCATCGTCGCCCGGTCCCGAGGTGACGGCCGCCAGGTTCGCGGCATCGAGCAGAAGATAGGACACACGGACCTGCTCGGGTGTCTCGAATAGGGTCCGGTTGGCATCGTAGAAGGCCGCAATCTCGTCATCGGACGGCGCCGCGTCGGGCGCAAAGCGCGCCTGCTCCAGCACGACATAGTCGAGCGCTCGCTGCTGGCGCAGCAGACGGGTGGCGCTGTCGAGCGTCGACGGACTGACGAATTCGGTATCGGTGATCGCGCGCGCGAGTTGCGTCGACAACAAACGCCGCCGCAGCTGCTCTTCGTAGCCTGCCGGGCTCAGTCCCTGAAGCTGCAGCACGCGGCGATAGGTGTCGTTGTCGAAGGCGCCGTTGACCACGAAGGCCGGCTCCGACAGGATCGCCCCGCGCACGGCGGCATCGGAGACGCGAAGGCCCATGGCGTGCGAGGCGTCGAGCAGAACGACATCCTGGATCATACCGTCGAGCACCTGCTCTCGTAGACGCTGGCCGCCGAAGAGATCGGCGTCATAGGCGGCGCCAAGGCGATCGCGCAACTGCATGCGCGTGCGCTGCACGTTTTGGCTGAACTGCCGCTCCGTGATCTCGGTGCCGTTGACCTTGGCCACGACAGGCTCACCGCCGACGCCGAGATAGGACTGGATGCCCCAGAGGGCAAAGGGAATGCTGATGAGGATGACAATCGCCCAAGCGACCCATCCTTGCGCGCGTTCTCTGATCTCCTGCAACATGATCGCGTCTCGGGATGCGTTTCTCTCGATTCGGTGACTGGCGACCGAGTCACAGGGGCGCGACCCGACCGATTCTCGCTGCTGCGCGGCCAAGCGGCTGCGCACAAAAGAAAACGGGGTATCTGAGACAGATACCCCGCGTCTTCAATAATGGCGGAGTGGACGGGACTCGAACCCGCGACCCCCGGCGTGACAGGCCGGTATTCTAACCAACTGAACTACCACTCCAAAAAACACTCAAAACAATATCATCTTTTCCCTGCGCCATTCCCAGCCCGAGTACGCATTTCCTAGCCGGATCTGCGTTAGCCGGATTCTTGCGCGCAGTGGCGGTGGAATCGCCCTTCGTGGTGGGTGCTGCAGGGATCGAACCTGCGACCCTCGCCTTGTAAGGGCGATGCTCTACCAGCTGAGCTAAGCACCCCGCGTCGCCTATCAGTGTCGCGGAAGCCGTCTGCCTGGTCGTCGGCAAACGGAATGCCCGCCATTGTTGGATTTATCTCTTAGGGAAGCCGTCAAGGGATGACCTGGCCCCAGTCTCAGGTCCATCGGCTCGGGCCGTGAACCGATAACGTCCAACTCAGCTCGCTATTGTACTGCGTCCTTCAGGGCTTTGCCAGCCTTGAATGACGGAGACTTTGACGCGGCAATCTCAATGCTGGCGCCGGTCTGCGGGTTGCGCCCGGTTCGGGCCGCACGTTCTTTGACGGTGAAGGTGCCGAAACCGATGATCGATACGCTATCGCCGTTTTTTAGCGCCACGGCGATGGAATCAGTGAGCGCTTCGAGCGCGCGCCCCGCGGCCGCCTTCGGTACATCCGCCGCTTCCGCCATTGCGTCAATGAGTTCCGATTTATTCATTCTCCCCCCTATCGCGTTAACTGCAACTAGACCCGCCCAACTGGTGAAAACCGCCGGATGAATCAAACGATACGATCCTACTGAAAGCGTTTCAGCAGCGCTGGATTGTTGTCGAGCACCGGTTCGACTGTCAAGCGAATCGGTGCACGGGACCTTGCTGTCGTCACTTCGAGCCTGGAATCTCAGCAATTTAGTGATGAGTGCGCGCCCCGGCCGGTTTTTTTTCCTCCTTCTTGGCCGCCGGGGGCGTCTCCTCGTCAGGCGAGTCCGGCGCCCCGGCCGTGTCCTCGGCGCATGCCGCAGGCCGTTCGCTGAGCGCATAGCCGAGCACCTCATCGATCCAGCGCACCGGACGGATGTCGAGGCTCTGCTTGATGTTCTTTGGTATCTCGACCAGATCGCGCTCGTTCTCGTACGGGATCAGCACGGTCTCGATGCCGCCGCGATGTGCGGCAAGCAGCTTCTCCTTCAGACCGCCGATAGGCAACACCTCGCCGCGCAGCGTGATCTCGCCCGTCATCGCGACACTGGCGCGCACCGGCACATGGGTCAGCGCCGAGACCAGGGCTGTGCACATGGCGACACCAGCACTGGGACCATCCTTCGGCGTCGCCCCCTCGGGGACATGGATGTGCAAATCGAACTTCTGATGGAAGTCCGGGTCGATGCCGAGCGCCTCGGCGCGGCTGCGCACCACCGTCAGGGCCGCCTGGATCGACTCCTGCATCACGTCGCCGAGTTGGCCCGTATAGGTGAACTTGCCCTTGCCGGGGACCAGTGCCGATTCGATACGCAGCAGCTCGCCGCCCACCTCGGTCCAGGCAAGACCGGTCACCTGGCCGACCTGATCGTGCTCGTCGGCGAGGCCGAAGCGGAAACGTCGCACGCCGAGGTACTTATCCAGCGCCTTCGGCGTCACCGTGACGGCCGCATCGCGTTTCTTGAGTAGGACTTCCTTGACCACCTTGCGACAGATCTTGGAGATCTCCCGCTCGAGGTTCCGCACGCCCGCCTCGCGGGTGTAGTAACGGATGATGTCGCGAAGAGCCGCCTCGCGGATGCCGAGTTCGCCCTTCTTGAGGCCATTGTTCTTCATCTGCTTCGGGATCAGATAGCGCTCGGCAATGTTGACCTTCTCGTCCTCGGTGTAACCGGCCAGTCGGATCACCTCCATACGGTCTAGCAGTGCCGGCGGGATGTTGAGCGTATTGGCCGTGCCGACGAACATCACCTCGGACAGGTCGAAGTCGACCTCAAGATAGTGATCGTTAAAGGTGGAATTCTGCTCCGGATCCAGTACCTCGAGGAGCGCAGAGGCCGGGTCGCCACGGAAGTCCATCGCCATCTTGTCGATCTCGTCGAACAAGAAGAAGGCATTGCGTGAACCGGCCTTTGATAGCAGCTGGATAATCTTGCCCGGCAGTGCGCCGATGTAGGTGCGTCTGTGGCCGCGGATCTCTGCCTCGTCACGCACGCCGCCGAGCGACATGCGCACGAACTTACGATTGGTGGCGCGCGCGATGGACTGCCCCAGAGACGTCTTACCGACGCCGGGCGGACCGACCAGACAGAGGATCGGCCCCTTCAACTGACGCACGCGCTGCTGCACGGCAAGGTATTCGAGAATGCGTTCCTTCACCTTTTCAAGGCCATAGTGGTCGGTATCGAGCACCTTTTCGGCCACGCGGATGTCGTTGCGGATGCGCGTGCGCTTCTTCCAGGGCACCGCGACCAGCGTATCAACATAGTTGCGCACAACGGTAGCCTCGGCCGACATCGGCGACATCAGCTTCAGCTTGTTTAGCTCGGCGGTCGCCTTCTCCTTAACGTCCTTGGGCATGCCCGCCGCCTCGATGCGCTTGCCGAGGTCTTCGAGTTCGTTGGGGGCGTCCTCGAGCTCGCCCAATTCCTTTTGGATGGCCTTCATCTGCTCGTTTAGATAGTACTCGCGCTGATTCTTCTCCATCTGCCGCTTGACGCGACCGCGGATGCGCTTCTCCATCTGCAGGATATCGTTCTCGGCCTCCATCAGGCCCATCAGGTGCTCGAGGCGCTGCTGCACGTCGACCATCTCCAGCACGTGCTGCTTTTCGTCGAGCTTGAGCGACATATGCGCGGCCATGGTGTCGGCCAGGCGACCGGCCTCGTCGATGCTCGACAAGGACGTCAGCACCTCGGGAGGCACCTTCTTGTTCAGCTTCACGTACTGATCGAACAGGGTCACGGCTGAGCGCATCAACACCTCCTGCTCACGCTCATCCACCTCCAGCGACTCCGCAAGCGCGCGCACCACGGCCGAGAAGGAGTCCTGGGTGGAGACGAATGAACGCGCCTTGGCGCGCCGATGCCCCTCGACCAGCACCTTGACCGTGCCATCGGGCAATTTCAGCAGTTGAAGTATGTTGGCGAGCGTGCCGATGTCATGCAGGTCGCCAACGTCCGGGTCATCGACATCCGCGTTCTTCTGTGCGATCAGCAGGATCTGCTTGTCGCTGGCCATGGCCGAATCGAGGGCCTTGATGGACTTGTCGCGGCCAACGAATAGCGGGATGACCATGTGTGGATAGACCACGACATCGCGCAGCGGCAACACCGGGACCTCTTGATCGGCGGTATCGGCATACTTCGGATCGGATTCGCTCTTGCCCATAGTGCTGTACTCAGGTCATGCGTTCGCAATTCGGTCGGCGGGTCCGCGCACGGCTGGCGCGGCAGGATGCAAGCGGGCGGCAATGGCGTTTAGCCTTGTCTCCCGATGGAGACAGAGGTTAGGGCTTGAGGCAGGGTGTTCAATCGGCACCGGCCAGATGAGCCCAAAACCGGTGCCGAAATTGCATGTCGCGGCAATTCAAGGCGACGCCGACTTAGCGCCCCCTTTCTAGCAGACCCTCGCGGGGTCGGGTCAGTCGGCAGCAGCGCGCTGCTGCACCTCGCCGCCGTCGTAAATGACGAACGGCTTGTTCTCGCCGGCGATGACGGAGGAGTCGACGACGACCTTACTGACGCTCTCCATGGACGGAAGATCGTACATGATATCCAGCAACACCTGTTCCATGATCGTGCGCAGGCCGCGAGCGCCGGTCTTTCGCTCCATCGCCTTGACCGCGATGGCGCGCAAGGCGTCATCACGCAGCTCCAGCTCGCAATTCTCCATTGAGAACAAGCGAGAGTATTGCTTGTAGAGCGCATGCTTCGGCTCGATCAGGATGCGCACCAAGGCCTCCTCGTCGAGTTCCTCTAGCGTCGCCATGACCGGCAAGCGGCCGACGAACTCCGGAATCAGCCCGTAGCGGATCAGATCCTCGGGCTCGACCGCGCTGAGCAGCTCGCCGATCCGCTTCTCGTCTTCCTTGCTATGCACCTCTGCAGAAAAACCGATGCCCCCCTTACGGCAGCGCTGCTGGACGATCCTGTCCAGCCCGGCAAAGGCCCCGCCGACGATGAACAGGATGTTCGACGTGTCGACCTGCAAGAATTCCTGCTGTGGATGCTTGCGTCCGCCCTGCGGAGGTACCGAAGCGACAGTGCCCTCAATCAGCTTGAGGAGCGCCTGCTGCACTCCTTCACCGGAGACATCGCGGGTGATGGACGGGTTGTCGGACTTGCGAGAGATCTTGTCGATCTCGTCGATGTAGACGATGCCGGTCTGCGCCTTCTCGACATCGTAGTCGCACTTTTGCAGCAGCTTTTGGATGATGTTCTCGACGTCCTCGCCGACGTAGCCGGCCTCGGTCAGGGTCGTCGCATCGGCGATCGTGAAGGGCACATTCAATAGCCGCGCCAAGGTTTCCGCCAAAAGTGTCTTACCGGATCCGGTCGGACCGATCAGAAGGATGTTGCTCTTCGCGATCTCGATGTCTTCCTTGGCATCCGCGGCCTCGAGGCGCTTGTAGTGGTTATATACGGCAACCGACAGCACCTTCTTCGCCTGCTCCTGGCCGATCACGTGTTGATCGAGGCTGTCGTTGATCTCGTGCGGCTTCGGCAAGCGGCTCGTCGCCTCGCCCATCCCTTCCTGCATCTCCTCGCGGATAATGTCGTTGCAAAGCTCGACGCACTCGTCGCAGATGAAAACGGATGGCCCGGCAATGAGCTTGCGGACCTCGTGCTGGCTCTTGCCGCAGAACGAGCAGTAGAGAAGTTTGCCTTCGTCGTTCTTTCCGTGACTATTTCCGCTCATAGGTGGGATGCTCTCCGAGGAACGATACGGCGGGCACGGCAGGGGCGTGCCAAAGCGAGGGTCTGAACAATCATAACGGTTTGCCGTGATATGGCAAGATTGCGACAAAGCTTCCTTGTGATGCAGGACAACAAGAGGTGCAGGACAGACCCCGATTCGGTGTCCATTGTGTAAGGGCGGCGGTATTGCCGGAACCCGTTAGACATGGGTGCGGAGTTGCTCAGACGCTGGCCGGTAACCACCAATGCACCCGACCCTTCTAAACAGCTCGGCAACTTCCAATTTCTCTTTTTTCAGCAGCTTACGCACCTGAAGAAAGGAAACATCCTGGGGCCGCACCACGCGAAGCGCCGGGGCTTCCAGCGCCGCCAAAAGACTCGAGGCTCTCTAGGGCTCAAGCCTTTGGCAATTCGGCGCGCGTATCCAGCACCTGATCAATTAGGCCATACTCGACGGCGACATCGCCGCCCATGAACCGATCCCGCTCGGTGTCCTCGGCGATCTTTTCCAATGGCTGCCCTGTGTGATGCGCGAGAATTTGGTTGAGTTGGTCGCGAATGTGTAGGATCTCGCGGGCATGGATATCAAAATCAGTCGCTTGGCCCTGGAAACCGCCGAGCGGCTGGTGGATCATCATGCGCGAATGCGGCAGACAAAAACGCTTGCCGGCGGCGCCGCCAGCCAACAGTAGCGCCCCCATGCTGGCCGCCTGGCCGATGCACATGGTGCTGACGTCAGCGCGGATGAATCGCATGGTGTCATAGATTGCGAGGCCTGCGGTCACCGAGCCACCCGGCGAATTGATATAGAAATGGATGTCCTTGTCGGGGTTCTCACTCTCCAGGAACAACAGCTGCGCCACCACCAGGTTGGCCACGTGATCCTCGACCGGGCCGACCAAGAAAACGACGCGTTCCTTCAGCAGACGCGAGAAGATATCGAATGACCGCTCGCCGCGGGCGGTCTGCTCGATGACCATCGGGATCAGGCCAAGCGCCTGCGGATTCCAGTTCGTGTTGACCGACTCGCCGTTCATCTGTGTCATTTCCCACGCGATAGCGTTGTAAACATTGATCGGGCCAGGACGCCACTCAGTCCGTGACGGGGAGCTCGGCGAGCGCGGCGAAGCTGGTCGGATCGTCCTGGACATCGGCCTCCTCCAGCATGCGCGCCACCACCATATCTTCCAGCACCAGCGTCTCGACCGACCTCAGCCTGCTGGGATCGGCGTAGTAGT
>CAVPHF010000003.1:0-17335 GCA_963704155.1 uncultured Gammaproteobacteria bacterium | reverse complement strand
GCATGAGAGCGCCGAGGACCAGCAGCTCTCGAAAGCCGCCTTCAAGGCCGCGCCGGACGACCGGTCGGTGACGGTGCTTGATGTTCGGCCGACGCCGATTGACCAGGCGGCGCATGCGCCGGGCGCCGCCTCAATGCCGGCGCCAGCGGGGGCCGATTATCCAAAGCGACTGCCGGAGGACCGGAGCGCGCCGGTGGTGCTCTATGGTCCGGGCGGCTGCCTGGGGCCGACGTCCTCGCTGCGGGTGAGGCGGCTCGGCTACACCGACATAACCATCTACCCCCTCGGCTTCGCCGACTGGACCAAGACCGAGCCCCAGTGGCTTCACCTTGCCATCGACCAAGACCTCGGCGTCATCGTCATCGATGTCCGCGGGGCAGAAACCGTCGCAGCAGGCCATATCCGCGGCGCCATTAACATCCCGCTCGCGGATCTTCCCGCAAGCAGACAAGGCTTCCCGTCCGCGGCCACGGCGCCCATTGTCGTCTACGGCGAGGGCAGCGACGAAGCGGCGCGTCTGCTGGTGGAGTGGGGCTATCGGGTCTTGCGCACCGATCGGCGCTCCTTTCGACGACAACACGCCGTCATCGGAACCCGAAAAACCCTTACCCCATTGAATTCATCGACCAGTGGCAGCACGAACACCACCGTAGAAAATCCTGACACTTCTTGAGCTTCGGAGTGGTATCGGGGCGGGGCGCGAGTTCGGATCGCGGTTGTTGCGATCTTGCTGCGATGGCGGTCCGGCTGACCGGGCCGGATTCACGTAGAAGCGCGCTCGTCCGGCGGCCTGATCAGACTTTCCGCTGGAATACCCAGTTGTTGGTGCAGGCGCCAGATCATCTTCAGCGTCGAGGGCCGCTTACGATTCAGAATCTCATAGACTCGATTCGAACGCCCGATCATCGGTTCCAGATCCTCGGGGACCAGCCCTTTCTGTTCCATCTGAAATCGGATCGCTTCCACCGGATCGGGCAGGTCCAATGGAAAATGCTGTCGCTCGTAGGCTTCGATCAGGGGTGGCCAGTATGTCGAGCCGCTCGCCTTCCTTGGAGTCGAGTTCCGCTGACATCAGGCTCTGGATATCCCGAAGTGCTGCGCGATAATCCTGATCGGTCTTGATCGGCTGGATATTCACAGATTGTTGTAGATCTCGTTCGGTTTATCGGATCTCAGATCGTTTGCGCGTCGATCAGATCGGATTGCATATGGGTTCCAATGAAGCGGATAGAGACCACGCGATAGGGATAGTTGATCCAAACGACGAGCCGATACTCGTTGCCGCCCAGATTGAAGACCACCCGGCCGTCTTTGAGACTGCTGGCGTTGCGGAAGTCCGCCTTGACCTCCGCGGGTGTTGCCCAGTCTGCCTGGCAAGTCGCGCGGTACCACGCAAGCGTCGGCTCTTTCGCGTCGCGAAACGCAGGGGTCACCTCCCAGAACGTCTTGAGGGTGGACAGGGCGATGACACGCATGGACGCGACAAATAGTCCCGGTTTGGGATAATCGCAAGGAGAAGTCGAAGCTATCTCGGAGCCGGCCTAGGCTGTCGAAATCCGTCGATTCGGCGACAGGCGGAGAAAGAGGGGACGGAGAAATAGGAGACGTAGCACCATTCGCTCGCTTGAGATTAGCTCGATTCCTCAGCTGGCGGGCTCACGGCCTGAGCCACCACCCGGCGCACACTGGTCGGCAAGACTCAGCACTACCGGTAGCGTGCGCGCCACGCGCACATAGCTCATCGCCGCCATCAGCTCGCCGCGCCCAAGGCTGATCTCGAAAAAGAACCGCAGCGCCGTGACCGCCGCGTTCAGGCTGATGCGCGAGACGCCGCTGTCGCTCAGGTGGAGCTGATAGCGGCGCAGGTCCTCGGCCGTGGCGGTGTCCGGTGCGCCTTTGAGGAAACGGGCGAAGTCCTCGACCCAGCGCAGATACCCGCTCTGGGTCTTCTCGGAGAGCTTGCGCAGGCGCATGTCCTCGATCATGCGCTGGCAAAGCGGGCTGATGGGTCTATGCTCGATACTCATGGGTCTGCTCCCGTGCCGGAGGTTGAGGGGATACTGCACCTCTAACCTCTAGCCGGAACAGACCCATCCCGCTGAACAATTGCCTCCGGCCGTGCCGAGCGCGTCTTACCGCGATAGCGGTTTGGTCCATCGACCCACAACGGCCACTCCGTCAGTAAACCGAGATGTCCGTAATAGGGCGTTAAGCAGACAATTACGTAAACCGTCACCGGAACTTGCTGCACCCGCGATCCCGGCTATTGCTGTTAGAACGCCCCGGTCGCGATCAGCGCACCGCCGCCGGCGCGGTTGATCGCGCGTAGCCCGTACGCGGTGAGCTTTTGCGTGGAGTTGCTGCTGGGCAAATACCGTTAGGGTCAAGCGAGCATCCGGTTGCGCCAAGACCTCGCCGATCACGGCTTGCCGGTCTCCCCGGGCACCCTCGCCGCTGGCCGGCAGCGTCTGGCCGGGCTGTTCGAACCGGTGCTCGAGGCGCTGTACTGTAAGCAGATGAGCGAGGCGCTGTTCTACAACGACGAGACGCGATGGGAGGCGTTCGTCGATCTGCAGGGCAACCAGGCCACATCATGCGCCCGACGCCGGAGACGCCGGAACCGGAGACGCTTCCTCGTTGGCGGGCGGCTCGATGGCGTCGTCCCAATCCGGCGAGAGCCTAGTCTGCTCGTCGCTGAAAGTACCGCCCAAATCCACCCCCTTGGCCTTCTGGTCCTGAATGAAGGCATTGATCGCGAGCTTAACGGAGTCGAAGTGTCGGACCTCGCTCGCCGCTCGACGCGCCTCGACGAACCCCGGCTCGAAGAAGCGTTCAAGGTAACGCTTCATCCGCACGACGGCCAGCGTCACGCCCGCTCGGGCAAGCTCCTCGCGCAACTCATCGACCTTGCGCAAACCGGTCACATCGACCAGGTTGATCGGGCTGGCATCGATCACCACCCACCGCACCGAGGGCTGCTGCGCGGCGACCACGGCAAGTACCCGCGACTTGAAGTAGTCCGCGTTGAAAAACACGATATTGGACTCGAAGCGGTAGAGCACGAGTCCGGGCAAGGTCTTCGCGTCCGGGTAGTCCGAGACGCTGTGAAAGCCTTTGCGCCCGGCGACGCGGCCGAGCACCGCGTCATTCGGACGAGAGCCCACGCTGAGCAGCCAGATCAGCGACAGCGCGACCGCCAGCAACACCCCCGGCAGCACACCCAACAACAGCACGCCCGCCGTGGTCGCCACCGACATCAGAAACTCGCGCCGGCTGGTGCGATACAGTTCGCGCAGGTCGGCGAAATCGAACAGACCCACCGCCGAGACCAAGATCACCGCAGCCAACGCCGTCGTCGGCACAGAGGCGAGCGGCGCGGTCATGAAGATCACCACCAGCAGCATCGCACCGCCGGCCACCACGCCCACCAACTGGGTCTTGCCGCCCATCGCGTTGTTGACCGCCGTGCGCGAATCGGCACCGGTGACCGGGAAGCCCTGCGCCAGTCCTGATGCCAGGTTGCAGGCGCCGAAGGCGACCAGTTCCTGATTGGCATCGATGCCGTAACCGTTGCGCCGGGCAAAGCTCTTCGCGGTCAGCACCCCACTGGTAAAGCTCACCAACACCAGCCCGGCCGAATCGGCCAGCAACTCGTTGAAGACCGTGCCATCGAAGCTCGGCAAGGCCAGCGACGGCAGGCCCGAAGGCACCTGGCCGAGCACCGCGACGCCGGCCTGATCCAGACCGAGCCCATACACCAGTCCGATGCTCACCACCACGACCACGAACGCCCCCGGCAGCCGCGGCAGAAAGCGCATCACCAGGATCAGCATCACCAACATCGCGATGCCCAGCAGCGCGGTCGGCCAGTGGCTTTGGTCGAAGTCTTGGAACAGTTCCAGCACCTTGCCCAAGAACTCCGGACTGCTGCCGCTGTAGCCGAACAGCTTGGGCAACTGGCCGACGATGATCAGCAGGGCAATCCCGTTCAGGTAGCCGGTCAGGATCGGCTGCGACAGAAAATTGGCCATGAACCCGAGCCGGCCGAGTCCCGCAAGCACGTACAACAGCCCGGTCATCAGGGTCAGCCCCAACAGCAGCATTGTGTAACGTTCCGCATCGCCGCCCGCCAACGGCGCCAGGGTCGCCGCCACCAAGATGCAGGTCGCCGCGTCCGGGCCGGTCATCAACTGCCGGGACGAGCCGAACAGCGCGTATGCGAACAACGGAAAAATGGCCGAATACATGCCGACGATCGGCGGCACACCCGCCAAGTCCGCGTAGGCAATGCCGACCGGCAGCGCAATGGCCGCCACCGACAGGCCGGCGGCGATGTCCTTGGGCAACCAGGCCGGCCGATACTGCGCCAGCGCGACCAAACCGGGGACCGTGCGCTGAATCAGGTGGCGCACCCCGTGAGCGGATTGTGTTTGCGACATAGACGTCATTCTCTCCTTGGATCGATCGAGTCAGGCGAGTCGATACGCCACTTCAAGACGACCGGCATCCGGAACCATCACCGAGTTGCTCCCATGGAAATCTCCGTGGGAGCGATTTGCAATCGCGACGACGGCCGCGACAATAGGTCTCGGCGCAGCTCAGCCGCCCTGCCTGAAGCTCGCCCAATTACCAGGGCAGCTTCGGGTCAGGGCCAACCGGGGTGGTCGCGATGCCTTCCCGTGCTACCGAGCAGAGCACTTCGAAGCTCCGCAGCAATCCATCGGTATTCGAGGACAAGACGTCATGACTGCTGACCGGCGATGTCCACGTCGATGTCTGGTGACAGCAGGACCAGATTGTCGATCTTGTATTGTTCTCTTGGCTCTTTGCCGGCGGCGATGGACTCTAGCGCCAACTCTTGGACCGCCCGCAGGGTTAGGGCCGTGCCCCGGCTGTGCGCGAGGAGCTGCAGGCGCTCGACGCCGGGGGTATTTGCAAGTATGCGGATGGTCTTCTTGAGATGCGCGACCGCGTAGTCGGCGGACTCGGTGGTGGTGGTGTAGGAAATCAGGAAATTTCCGGTGCTCGACGCCGGCCAGGTGAAGAAGGCGCAGACCTGCTCGCGGCCGAGGAAGTGACAAAGCTCCGCGGCGGTAAAGGCGGCGGTGGCAAAGGTCTCATTGAATCCGTGAACGTAGAGCAAGACCTCCTTCTTCGGGGCCTGCTCAAGGCGCCGCTCGACCTCGCGCTCCAACTCGGCCTTGGCCTCGAAGTGGCGCGCGAGCTCGGCACGGTCGCGGACCACCCTGCCATCGTCCTCCCGATAGACCCGGTAGGGCTCCTCGGGGAACACGCCCAGTTGCCGCACCTGGCTCAGCTCGAGATTGACTTCCCGGGTACGCTCGGCAAGCTGGCTCTGCTCGCGCAAGGTGTTCCAGTCCAACGCCGGCACGATGCTCACCCGGGCAGAGCCGAAGGCGATGTGCCGGGCACGTTCTTGGCCGTAGTTCAGCGGCCCCTCCGCCGCGTTGTGTGCCTCGCGCTCAGCGGCTGTCGGCGGCGCGCGGTCCGTGATGAACAGTAAATCCAAATCCGGGCTCTGCCGGGATGGGTCGGTGCGATCGAACACCGGTTGCCCGCCTGGAAATTGGTATAGGGTCGGCGTCGGCATGAGTTGACGCGCGCTGGTGGCACAGCCGCCGACCAGGAGGACGGCAAGCGCCGTGACGACGGTCTGGGCGAGCTTCTTCGATATCGGTCCTCGTACCCGCGCTCCAATCCAAGCATCAACGTTGCCACGAACGGAAAGTGCGGCGCCATGACGGTGATCTGGTACACCTCTAAGGCGACCAGACCCGCCGCAACATTGACAGCTAGGCACGATGCGGGTCGGTGCAAGCAACGGGCCGATGCTGTTCACGAAGTCGGCGCGACGCAATGGCGGCACGAAGAGGCTCAACGAGAACACGACCATCGGCGGTAGCTGCATGGGCTGACTGCGCGGCTTAGGAACCTTGCTCGTTCTCAAGCGCCTTGCGGGTGATCTCCTGGTAGAGACCCACCGCGCGCGTATACAGCGACTGGAGATCCGGTCGCTTATCCACGAAACGCTTGATCTGTTCTGCGTCCCGCATCACCTCGTTGAGATGCGCAAGATCGGTATCGTCGAGTCGCTCGCCGCGCTCGACCTTGGCCTTGATGTCGAGCGCCCGCGGCAGCCGGAACTGCTCGAAGCGCTCGAGAATAGTGGCGATCACGCCGTCTTGATGGGAGATTTCGGTCATCTTGTCCTCCGGGTCATCGTCGACTGCTGCGCCTGTGTTGACGGTTGCATGACGGGCTGCCTGTTACTTAGTGCTACTAGAATGCGATCAGCCCATTGCTCGGTTTCCAGGGCCGACTGCTCGGCGGATCAATAATCCTGAGGGATGACCTTAAACGGATAGTCTGGTTCGCGATAGCCCCCGGCCTTCTGCCGCTTCGGCAACTCCACCTTCTTGTGGGGCAGCTTCTTGTAGGGGATACGCTTGAGCAGGTGCGTGATGATGTTCAGGCGTGCGCGCTTCTTGTCGTCGGACGGTGCGACGTACCTAAGGTGCGAAATCGGTGTCGGTAGCGGCGAACATGGCGTCGCGCGCCCGTGAGTAGTCGTACCAGCGGCTGTAGGACTTGAGATCCATCGGCGAGAGCTTCGTATCGGCGCCACCATGGCACTGCCGGCGGTGCTTCGGAGCCTGGGTGCAAACCCCGGTGAGGTGCTGGCCGAGGCGGGATTCGACCTCGGCCTGTTCGATGATCCTGACAATCGGATTTCCTACGCGGCGCGCAGCCGCCTGTTAGCGCACTGTGTCGACAGCACCGGCTGCCAGCATCTGGGGCTGCTGGTCGGCCAGCAGGCCGGTCTGCATTCCCTGGGGTTGATGGGCCTGCTGGTGAAATACTCGCCAGACGTTGGGCACGGCCCTCAGGAGTCTCGTGCGCTTTCTGCATCTCCACGTCCGCGGCGCGGTGGCGCACCTGGAGCTGGACGGCGACCTGGCGATGCTGAGGTACGCCGCTTACTGCAGGCGCAGATCGATGCGCTCGAGGCCGAATACGGCGACGACTTGCCCGGGCAGGTGCGGCGCCTGTTGCGGACGGCACTGCTGATGGATCAGGCCAGGTCGGACCAGGTCGCGAAGCTCTTCTCGATCCACAGCCGCACGCTCAGCCGTCGCTTGAATGCTTGCGGCACGAGCTTTCAGGAACTCTTGGACGAAGGGCGCTTCGAGATCGCCCGGCAGTTGCTCGAAGACACCCGGATGGAGCTTCACCGGATCGCCGAGTCACTTGACTACGCCGACGCCAGTGCCTTCACCCGCGCATTCCGGCGCTGGAGCGGTATCACGCCTGGCCAATGGCGGAAGAATCACAAGGGGGCGAGATCGCGCAGGAAGTAATGTACTGGAGCGCATGTGGGGGGAGTCGATTCAAAAGGCGTCCAAGCGCTTGGAAACACATTCGAGGTCCGCTTAACGGCGTTTAGCGGTCGCGCGCGGCGAACGGGTGAGTGTCTGGAGCTGGCCGGCACTTGTCTATCGGTGCAAAAAGGCTTCGCGGATCAGCGCGATGGTGCCGCAAAACGCGGACTGCGGATGCCGTAGTGAATGGTCGCGATGCGGGTCAAAAATGCACCGACAAAGGTCACCCCGACACCCAACATGATGCCGTCGGCATCGAGTTGTCGGGTCTGCCATAGCATGTAAAACGACAGGATCGTACCCCAAACGACTGCGATTTCCGGATAGAGCTCACCCTTCAGGACGGAGATTTCGGGCTCGGAACGGACGACATCCCTGAGAATGCCGCCGCCGGCGGCGGTCAGTGCCGCCAAGATGGGCCCCCAAAGCCACAGTGGCTTGGACTGCGTCGCAACCGCGACCACGACGCCGGTCACGGTGAACGCGGCGAGGCCAATGGCATCGAACACCTGGACCAGATATTCGATGTGTTCGCGGCGGCGTTGGAGAAGCCCCGCGGCGGCGGCACCAAGTCCGCTCTGCCGGATGGCACTGCCGATACGGATGACGGCAAAGCCGGCGACCACCAACACGACCACGGTCACGAGATAGATCGGCGACGACACGATGGCGAGTGTTTCACGGTTGGTAATCAGATCTCGGATGACACCGCCGCCAACCGCCGGCAAGGATGCCAGCACGAAAGCCCCGAAGATATCGTAGTTATAGCGAAAGGCGAGCAAGACCCCTGAGAGCGCGAAAGCGATCGTGCCGATCATATCGGCAATAAAGAACCACTCGCTTTTCAGCGTTAAATCCACCAAGACGGGGAAGCTATATTTTTCGTTCAATTTGCTGTAGGAACCATCGAGCTTGACGGCTTCAATGGCTAAATTGAATTGTTTAACGGTTTCCGGAGCAACCGATGCCTTGCTGAACATGATGTGCAAATCGCCGTGGACCATCATGGGGTATTCCTCGACCTGGTACTCGGCATTATGTTCGGCAATATTGGTTGCAGCCACAATCCGATTGGACAAGTATCCATCGATGTTTTCGGCGAGCAACTCGTCAAGCAGTTTTTCCTGCTTCATTGCCACAACCTGGTTGCTGTTAGCCGGATCGGCGAGAAACGTCCGGATCAGCTCGCTTGGATAGGCCGCGCCCTCGTCGACACCCAGCCGAAATCCCGTGCTTTTGATTTGATCGATCAGTTCCGCCTCGGTCGCAGCGGGCAAAGTGGCGCTCCTGCCCGTGGGGACGATCAAGACGACGGTTTCGCTGCGGTAGGGAACAGAAAACCACGCGAACTGTTCGCGCTCCAAGGTTCGCGTTGCCGACGCCGCGACGTCGCGTTCGCCCGTTTCAATCTCGCGGACGTGCTCCGACCAATTGATTTCGGTCGACTCGATCTTGTACCCGGCGCGGTGCGCGATCTGCCCCAGCAGTTCGACGTCCAGCCCCGTCCAATGCTGAAGGCCTCTCGCCCTCTCCTCATAGGAAAACGGCGGATAAACACTCCAACCTCCCGTTAACACCGTGGCTTCTTTTGCGAGACACAGTGTTGACCACAAGGCGATCAACAGCGCGGCGAACCATAGGCAGCGCAGTGAGACGCGACACCGGTAATTCACTAATCCGACTCTTCCCTGTGAAGGCGCCTGCTCGCCCGTTGGGCGTGTCTCATGAGCAGATTGAATGCAACCTGTCGGGGGCTGATCCCTATCTGTTTGATCCCTGTTTGCTGATCCCGATCTAGGTTCGACTTGGCAACCCATAAAATAGTCATGGCACATCTATGCAGCGGAGGAAGTGCTGGGGCATCCAAACCAAGATAACGCGCCGTCAACTCAAGCTTTTCATTGCCACCGACGGAGCACCGGAAGGAGTATGGGTCGCATAGACGCCCTTTTTCTCAAGTCCCTCAAGTATCCTCAGGTCCCCAGGCGGCGGTCAACCCGTCCTTGGACGCGATATCGCGCTAAATCGCAGCGTCCCGAGCCTGAGCGCTGCGGCCCCCATCTAGTCCCAGCGCTCGCCAAAGCTCGCTTTTGCGCCGGCCGCGTGGTCCGTCAGCCCTTTTGTTGGGCCTTGACCGACCTTCGCGCCCCCGCTAGCTTGACTTTTTAGGCGGCTCTTGGCCTCCAGGGCAGTTGGATTTTCTAGCCGTTCGCTATGGCCTCATCGTCGGTCCTGCAGCATTCCCAGCAACTGCGCGTGCGGCTCGCCCTGAAGGTGACGCTCGGCGCGGTGCTGTGCGCGATCATCAGCTCGATGTTCCACCTGGACTTGGGCTATCTGTCGTCGCTGGTGGTGGCTCTCGTGCTGGTGGTGTTCCATGGCCGCACGCTGCGCGCAGGCCTGCCTGGGGCGCTCGGGCATCATCGTTGCCGGGTCAGTGCAGGCGCTGCTGACGCTGTTGCTGCACGACGCGCCGGCTGCCTATCTCCTCTGCAGCCTGCTGTGGCTGTTCCTGTGGATGGCGTTGCTTCCGTCGCTGCCCTTGGCCCACAGTTTGGGCGGCATCCTGATCGCGATGATCCCGTTCACCTATGCCCTCGGGTCCATGGGCATTCAAGACCTGGTACAGGCGTTCTGGCTGCAATGCATCCTTGCGATTCGTGGTGTCGATCGGGCTCGACCAACTGTTGTGGCCGGCCAAGCCGGAGGACGCCTACTTCGAGTCCCTCGCCGCGTTGCTGGACTCCTTCGCGGACGATCTGGAACTGATCGACGCGACCCATGAGACCCGGCCGCGCGCTCGAGACGCGCACCTGACCGAGGTCCGCGCCATCGCGCAGCTCGCCAACCTGTCCCAGGGCACCCATGCGGGAGAATCCGCCGCCATGCTGCGGCTGCATCTCGCTTGTCGCATGATCTGGGAGCGGATTCAGCTCGGGGAGCAACTCGTCCTGCGCGACGACCAGGACGCCCTGCCCGACGCCGAGTCGGTTCAGATCACGTCGATCATGGCGGGGCTGGCGCGCCACTATCGCGCGGTCTCGCAAGCGGTCCTGGCGCAGCAGCCGGCACCGCCGGTAGATGCGGAGACCGAGGCGGCGAGCAGGGCGCTGATCCAGCGCTTGCGCGCGGCCGAGGCAGGCCCCGCGGCGCACCCGACGGCGATGGGCCATGCAGCGGCGCGGGTGCTACTGCTGGAGCGTGGCCTGGAGAGCCATGCGCAGGTGGTGGATGCCTACAACGAGGTGCTGGCGACGCTCGCGTCGAGGCGGAATTGGAAACTGGACATCGCCGTCGTCTTCAAACAGGTCCTCTCACCACCGAGCCTGCTGGCCCTCCAATCCGCCGGCCGCCTGGTGATCATCGTGCTCTGCCTGTTCATCGCGGTGGTCTATCTGCACTTTCCCGGCGGCTCGCTGGTCGCGTTCTATGGCATTACGTTCGGGCTTACGTCCAATATCGGCCAGCTCTATATGCGCGGGCGATCCGGTGTTGTCGGCGTCCTGGCCGGCATCGCGATGGGGTTTGCCGGGGTCTTGATCGTGACCCATTCCCCGCACTTTCCGGTGTTGCTCGGGGTGTTCGCCATCGTCATGTTCCTCGCCGCCTATGCCTCGACGGCGCCGGACCCGATTGGATTCGCCGGTATGCAGGCGGCGCTGATCACGCCCTATGTGTTCCTGACCTACGAGGGCCCGCTGTGGACCACCGAGAATGCCATGACCCGAGTCGCGGCGTTGATGGTGGCGGCGGTGATTGCCATGGTCATCCAGCGCATCCTCTGGCCACGGGACCCATTGCTGATCTTCCGGACCGTCGTGGCGGAGATGCTGGACCGGATCGAGGAGACCTGGGAGCGGCTACGCAAGGGCGAACAAACGACGCTCGCGCAGCCGCTGGTCGCGTTCAAGATCGACGCGAGCGCGACGCTGCTGGGCGACTCGCGCTACGTCATCGGTACCCGTCACCCGATCGCGTCCACCTACCTTGATCTGCTTCACGCCCTGCAGGACCTATTCGCCCGTATGCAGACGCTGGCGGAGCTCCGCCGCATGGCGGAAAACGACGCGCGCGTTCAGCAAGCGATGCGCGACCTGGCGCCGCTGCTGCTGATCGTCACCCGCGCGCTTGAGGCGATCTCAGGCCAAGTGCGCAGCGGCCATGCGGGCAAAGGCCGGCGCGCGCTTGACGGTCTGCCCGAGGAGCTGGCGCAGGTGCGTTCCGCTGGCGAGCGCATCCGGCAGCAATGCCCCCCGGAGATTGCACCCGCGACACGCAGTCAGCTGCTGGTGCTGGGGACGCTGCTGTGTGAGATTGCCGATTCCTTGACCGCCGCGGTGGCGTCGGCCAAGGCCCTACCCGCCGTCGCCCCGCTGTCTATGCTAGGAAGTTCAGAAGGCTGGCGAGCTTCAGCCACAGCCAACCCAGCCCATTGAGGACCGGATTGTCGGTCGCATAGACGACGACCGTCGCGGTGGCACCGACCCGCAGACCACTCACGGCATCTGGATCTCGCAACAGCAACCGTACCGGGAAACGCTGGGTGGTCTTCACCCAATCGGACGGACCCGTCACTTCCGGAAGATCGCCGGACGGCACGCCCTGCCCCTCGCCGACACCCCAGCCGACGCTGTCCACCGCCGCGGCAAAGCGGCTGCCCGGCACCAGGCCGAAGGTAACGTCAGCGGGCTTGCCCGGAGCGAGCAGCACCAGGCTGTTCTCGGGGAAATTGGCGACGACCCACCAGTGCTCGCTGTTGATGACGGACAGCACCGGCGTGCCGGCAGCGATGTAGGTGCCGACCGTGAGCTGCAGATTCGAGACGTACCCATCTGACGGCGCGACGACCTTGGTCTGCGCGAGTTGATACTCCGCCTCGTTCAAGGCGGCGCTGGCCTTGGCGATCAGGGCGTTTTCATCGCCGACCTTCGCCGCGAGACCCTGCTCGACCTTGATGCGCGCGGCCATGGTCTGGCGCAGCGTCGCCTGCAGCTCGGCCCTGGCATGTTCCAGATCCAGCCCTGACGTCGCGGCGGCCTTCTTGGGTTTCGGCTGCTGATCGTTTGCCTGCGGCAGAGCGTCGAGGGCCGCCGTCGTCTGTTCGATGGTCTGGTTGGCCGCATCGAGCTCGTTGTGCAGTTGAGCGACCGATTCCTCCGCGAGGGCATAGGCCGCCTTGGCGCTATCGACCGCGAATCGATACGGACGTGGGTCCAGCTCGAACAGGAGCTGCCCGGCGGTGACGGACTGATTGTCCGCGACATGCACGGACAGCACGGTGCCGGCAACCTGCGGCGCGATGCGCGTCACGTAGGCCTGCACGTAGGCCTCGCTGGTAAAGGGTGTGTACCGGTCGCGCAGTCCGTAGTAGGCAATCACCAACACGACCACCGCGGCGATAGCGAGCACCCATCGCCACGGGGAAATCACCCTGGGCGGCGCCTCCTTCTGAGTGAGGGCCGGAGGCGTGACTGTGGATGGTGCTTCGCTCATTAGATTTGGTTTCTCAACAACGACGCTCCTGATTAGCAAGATGTTTCAGCCAATCGAATCTGGTTCAGCGGACACGGCTCGCAACGTACCGCAGCAACCAGCAGGCGAGCCGGCAGGGCATGCAGATCGAAGCGGCGATTGAAACGATAGGCGATCGCGCCGAGGTAGCGCTCGGCGTAGCGGCTGAAGCCGAAGCTGTGATAAGCCCCGCTGAGGCTGATATTCAGGTTGCCGAGCACGGTGTTGACCCAGTGGAACATCGGCAGCGCGTTCGGCTTGGGTGTGCCGACGACAATCGGCTGATGAGCACAACCGACATCGGTGACGCCGCGAAAGCAGGCCAGACCATCGGAGATGACGGTGCTCGCAGGACTGAGATTGGCGCTGGCCCAGGCGGCAATCGCCTTGCGGGTGAACCCTGGCAGCTGGGTGAACTTCGCGCGCAGTGGATGGCCGTTCTCATCCACGGCGACCGCGCCGATGAAGGGCACCTTGTTCTCCGAGCCGCGCCCGGCGGTGCCGCCGGTGAGCGCGCCGCCGAGATAGGCGTCGTCGACTTGCACATCGCCGCACAACAGGTAGCCGGCCTCGCGTTCCACCATAGCTGAAACTGGATTCGATTCATGGCCATGGCACACACCCTCTCGCAAAACCCAGCTTCAGTGTGCGCCTACCGGTGGCTCAGGGCGTGAGCCTGGCTGAAGATTCTTGCTAATCAGGAGGGCGCTTGGATTGCCTATCTTGCATCTTGCAGGCTGACACACTGCCCGGACCGACGGCGCAGACAATGGCAGGCGGCCCACCCGCCGGCATTTCAAAGGAAAACCATGCTCCAGCTCTCCGACATTGAACAAGCCGCACAACGCCTGCAGGGCCATCTGCTGAACACGCCCTGCGTGGCGTCGCAAACGCTCTCGCAGTTGACCGGGGCGGAAATTTACCTGAAGTTTGAAAATCTGCAATACACCGCCTCATTCAAGGAGCGCGGCGCCTGCAACAAGCTGGCGCAGCTCACCGACGCCGAGCGCCAGCGCGGCGTGATTGCCATGAGCGCGGGCAACCATGCGCAGGGCGTGGCCTATCACGCGCAGCGCCTGGGCATTCGCGCCGTCATCGTGATGCCTCGCTCTACGCCGGGCGTCAAGATTGAGCGCACACGCGGCTTTGGCGCCGAAGTGGTGCTGCACGGCGACACGCTGGACGAATCCCGCACCCACGCGCTGGCGCTGGCCGAGCGCGGCGGGCTGGTGTTTGTCCACCCGTACGACGACGAGGCGATCGTGGCCGGTCAGGGCACGATCGGGCTGGAAATGCTGCAGGCCGTGCCCGAGCTGGAAACGCTGGTGATTGCCGTGGGCGGCGGCGGCCTGATCGCGGGCATTGCCACGGCAGCCAGGGCGCTCAAGCCCGACATCGAGATCATCGGCGTGCAGACTTCGCGCTTTCCGGCGATGGTCAACGCCATCAAAGGCACGCACCACCCCCAAGGCACGACGACGATTGCCGACGGCATTGCGGTCGGCACGCCGGGCCGGATTCCCCAGGCCATCATTGCCGCCAAGGTCAATGACCTGCTGCTGGTCGAAGAAGGCGACATCGAGCAGGCGATGGTGATGCTGCTGGAAATTGAAAAGACGCTGGTCGAAGGCGCGGGCGCGGCCGGACTGGCGGCGCTGCTGAAGTACCCGGATCGCTTTGCCGGCAAGAAGGTCGGCCTGGTGATGTGCGGCGGCAATATCGACCCACTGCTACTGGCGGCCATCATCGAGCGCGGCATGGTGCGCGCCGGGCTGCTGGCGCGCATCCGGGTCAGTGCGCGCGACATTCCGGGCTCGCTGGCCAAAATCACCGCGACGGTGGCCGACGCGGGCGCCAACATCAACGAGGTGCATCACCAGCGCGCGTTCACCGTGCTGGCGGCGCAAAACGTGGAAGTTGAGCTGGTGCTGCAAACACGGGGGCGCGCGCACATCGAGCAGGTGCTGGATGCGCTGCGGGCGGCGGGCTTTGAGGCGCAAGAGCAGCATTGAAGGACGCCTGCTAGCGCCCGCTGGCGGACGGGTGCGCAGGTCGCGGTGGGGTCGGTCTGAACAAGTCTGGCTTCCAGTTGTTGATCGTCCAGACATTGCCTGCTCTGTCGATCTGGGATGCGGTCTGGCGCATCATCGGCGAGAAGCTCGGCGGCTCGTCGGGTCAGTACAGCGGGTTGCCGTTCGCAAGCAGTACCTCGCTACCGGCGGAGGGCATCGTGTAGCCGCTCGCTGGCGAGATCGGGTCGCCGGTCTTCGCCCCAGGGGCCGGCGGACCGGTTGATCCCGCAGAGCTTCGAGATTCGGCTTGTCCTCCCCATCCACCGTCACGTCCCACGGAGCGTTGATGCCGCCACCCTTGAACTGCCCGATGATCGAGCCGTTTTGGCCGGATGCCGTATACCGACCCCTCCTTCAGGGAGGCAACCCAGGCGTTCCCTTGAGAGTCGACAGCGAGGCCCTTGAGCGATGACCCGATGAAGCGCAGCACCCTGCGCTTCAGCTGACCCCTAACGAATAAGGTGAGATCGCGGTTCGCTTCGCTCACGCGATCTCACCTTATTCGTTTGCATACGCCAAGTTCGAAATGATGCGGGCTAACCTATTTTAGGAGTAAGTCATTATGCAAGATGAGAAAGAATATGCTGTCTTGAAAGCGCTTGAAGGGGAGGCGTACTGGCAACCAAGCCCTAATGATGGCACGCGTGTTACGCTGAAAATAACTGACAAAAACTTTACCAAACCTGGATTTCATTCTGGCATGCATCACATGGCGCCAGGAAGTAAAATTCCTAAACATCATCATGAAGATGCAGTTGAATTTATTTTTATCCATCAAGGTCGCCCTGACGTCGTGATCAATGGCGAATCTCATCAGCTTGAAGCTGGCGATAGTCTTTGTATCGGTATCCATGTTGACCATGAACTTGAAAATAATACGGATGAGAGTGTTGTCTTGGTGTGGGCTATTAGTCCACCTGGTGGTTTGAGTGATTATTTTCGCCAGATAGGCAAGCCATTAGTAGATCCTGATGAGTCTGCCCCGAAGCCGTTTTCAGCGGAGCGTACTGACAATGCTAAAGTCAGTAGAGATTAATTGGCTGTGAGAAAAGCTGAACGAGCGCCCCGTTCACTACTATCAGGTTGATTCAGGATCACCTAAACCGACATTCGCAAGCAACCTTCCGCTCCGAATACAGCATTCCATTTTGGCTAAGTTTTTTCTTGCAGCCAACGGTGTCCGGCGGCGAATTTGTCGGTCAGCTGATAATCCGGGCGCAAGCGGTCCCAGGCAGCCACTGTGGGGCCAGCGCAGACATTTCGATCGCGTTCGGCCGAGCGATCAGTGTCTCGGAAATCCCAGGCGGGCTGTGATTCGGCCATTTATTTTTGCGTTTTCAGCGAATAAGCACTTGACAAGGCTCGGCGAAATGGTCTGGATATGTTGTTAAAAACAACAGCTTATCGAGACCCTACAATGATCCGCGAGCGTTTGACACAACTGATGGTGCACCTGACCGACAACACTGTGCTTGGGGAGTCGCCGGCACCAGCGCAGCACGCGCTGGCCTCGGTGCGCGGGGCCGCCTCGCTCGGGCGGGTCTTGAGCATGGAGGATTTCATTGCGTTGGGGGTGCCGCGCATGTGCGGGGCATGACGACCCTGCGCGAGCAGGTGCAGACGTTGCTTCATCTCGACCTGGCCGGCGCAGGCGGCGTCTGTGCCCCTGGCGCGCTCGACCTGGTCGGATGCACGGCGGCGGCGCCCGCGCCTGACGGTCCTGAAGGAGACGCTGACGGGGCTCAATGCCCAGGCCGGTGCGACGCTGCCCGATCGCTTGGCCGGCATCCCCGGGTTGGGCGCACGTGCGGTGGGCGCCATCGACGGCACCTACCAGCGCGAGAGTGCGCACTTTCGCCGACGCACGCCCAAGCAAGGCGGCGAGGACAACGCCAAGGGGCATGCGTTGTTGACCTTCTACAACCTGCGTACGGGCCTGCCCCAGGATGTCTTCGTGGAGACGCGCTCGCGCCATGAGACGCGCCTGCTGCGCGACTACGATCGCGACGCGCAGGCGATGACCCGCGTCAAAGGGATGCTGTGGCTGCTCGATCGCGCCTTCATCGATGCACCGTTCTGGGATGCGAAGAAGGCCAAGCTCGCGAGCACCATGATCACCCGCATGAAGTCGAGTCTGCGCATCGACTCCAGCGAAGGCTTGCCGATTGCCGATGACCCAGCCAATGCCGGCGTGATGAAGGATCTGCGCATCACGCTCTCCAGTTCCTCCGAGCCGTGGCGCTTGATCACCTATCGCACGCGACGTGGCCATCGGGTGGAGTTCCTCACCAACGACTTCGACCTGCTGCCCGGCGTGATCGCCTTCCTGTACGCTCGGCGCTGGGACGAAGA
>CAVPHF010000002.1:0-188889 GCA_963704155.1 uncultured Gammaproteobacteria bacterium | reverse complement strand
GCCGTTCGTCGTCGAAGACGAGCCCGCTTGCGGGCGACTTTCCGCGCAACCTCGCGAACGGTCGCGAGCAAGCTCGCTCCTGCCGCCCCCGAAGCACGCCGCTCGACTGCTGCTCGGGCCGCGACTCGGCTCGACAGACTGGTTGATCCACGAGGTCCACATGAAGCAATGGGCACTGCAAGACGCCAAGGCGCGCTTGAGCGAGTTGGTTCGGCTCGCGGCAGAGCACGAGCCGCAGGAGATCACCCTACGCGGCGAGCCCGCGGTGGTAGTCGTATCCCGCCGAAGACTATCGGCAGCTGATCGAGCCCAAGCCAAGCTTCGTCGACTTGATCCGCAACTCCCCGCTGATAGGATGTGGACATGAATCTGACCCGCGATAAGTCCCTGACCAGAGAGGTCGATCTGTGAGACGTGGCGGCTTCTTGCTCGACACGGGTAACCTGGAGAGCATGAGACGCAAGCGCCCGGCGGCCTCGGTGTTGGCTTCGTTCAAGCAGGCAGACGACCACCGCCTGCATTTCAGCGTGCTCTCCATCGGAGAGATACGCCGCGGCATCGAACGGCTGGAGGCCGGCGCCCAACGCGCTGCGCTTACCGAGTGGCTCGAAGGGATTCTGCTCCCCTGGCTGGGGCCACGTTTGCTGCCGGTCGATCTCGCGGTTGCCGAGCGCTGGGGCGGGCTCTACGACGAGGTCGGGCGACCGCTGCCCGCCATCGACAGCCTCCATCGCCGCCACCGCGCTCGCGCACGGTCTGACCCTGGTGACCCGCAACCTGGCCGATTTCAATCTGCCTGGCGGTGTCCCGCCAGTCGATCCTTGGGACCGAGCAATCGATAGCGGATGACCGCCCAAGAGGCGAGCGGCGTTGGGCGCGCTATGCGATGTCCAAGTGAGCACGCATAGATTTGCGCATAAAGAAATGGTCTTACTGCCTCTCCGGGCAATGGAATGCCGCATAGGCTGCTCAAAACAACGGGCGTGATCCGTGCTGCGCGTGAGTCGATTCCTGCAACAGGCCGGACGCACTCTGAAGACGGAGCCCCGATGGAGAGAGCACAGGAAAGGATCTGACACATGAACGATCTTCTAAACATGCCGGAATCGCGCTCGTCCGGCCCCGTCGAATGCCTCGGCCAGACCTTCCCGAACGACGACGCCCGCCGCGAGCACTTTCTGAAGCTGCTGGCCGAGAAGCTCAAGGACCCGGAGTTCCGGAATCAGGAGGGGTTTCCGCAGGGGACGGACGAGGCGATCCTCGCGATGTCCGATCCGCCCTACTACACCGCGTGCCCGAATCCCTGGCTCGCGGACTTCGTCGCGTGCTACGGCAAGCCCTATGACCCGTCCGAGAGCTACAGCCGGGAGCCGCTGGCGATCGACGTGTCGGTGGGCAAGACCGACCAGCTCTACAAGGCGCACGCCTACCACACCAAGGTGCCGCACCTGGCCATCGTGCCGTCGATCCTGCACTACACGGAGCCGGGCGACATCGTGCTGGACGGCTTCGCCGGCTCCGGCATGACCGGTGTGGCGGCGCAGTGGTGCGGGTCCGCACCGGCGGTCTACCGTCATGGGCTGGAGCTGGAGTGGAAGCAGCAGGGCAAGCCGGCGCCCAAGTGGGGCGCGCGGCGGGTCATCCTCAACGACCTGTCCCCGGCGGCCACCTTCATCGCCGCCAACTACAACCTGCCGTTCGATGTCGATGCCTTTGCCAAGGCGGGCAAGCAGCTGCTCAAGGAGGTCGATCAAGAGATCGGCTGGATGTACGAGACCCTGCACACGGATGGCAAGACCAAGGGGCGGATCGAGTACACGGTCTGGAGCGAGATCTTCACCTGCCCAGAATGTGCCGGCGAGGTCAACTTCGTCGACGAGGCGCTTGATCCGAAGACGCAAGCGCGTCCAGGAGACGCTTTCCCTGTCCGCATTGTGGCGCGGAGCTGAACAAGGACAGGCTGGAGCGGCGTGCTGGAGACCCGCATCGATCCAGGCCACCGGCGAGCACGATGGCAGACGCGTCAAGCGTCGCACCGGCGCTGATCGTCTACGCGGTCGGCAAGAACGCGCTACGAGAAGGTGCCGGACGCGGACGATCTGGCGCTGCTTGCCAAGATCGAGGCGCATGCCGCTGCCGCCGGATGTGCCGACGATCGCGATTCCCGATCGATGCACATGTCCCACGGCGTCGCGGATCGAGCCGAAGGGATTCACCCACATCCATCACTTCTTCCTGCCCCGCGCCGCCCAGGCGCTGGCGCTGCTGTGGCAAAAGGCCAACGAGCATGGCCCGACGCGCGAATTCGGGAGATGCTGCTGTTCTTGGTCGAGCAGGCGATCTGGGGCATGCTCGGTGCTGAATCGATATCAGCCGCAACGGCATTTCTCGCAGGTCAACCAGTACTTGACCGGCGTCTACTACGTTGCATCGCAGAACGCCGAATGCAGCCCTTGGTACATCCTTGAGCGGCAAGCTGAAGCGTCTCGCAAAGGCGTTTCGAGGCTGTCGATCGCCAGCAACGAGACGTGCGGCGATCAACACGGGCACCGCGGCACGGCTGCCGCTGCCCGACGACAGCATCGACTACATCTTCACCGACCCACCCTTCGGCGAGAACATCTACTACGCCGACCTGAACTTCCTGGTCGAGTCCTGGCATGGCGTGACCACCGACGCCCAGCCCGAGGCGATCATCGACCGCTTCAAGAAGAAGGCGCTGCCCGAGTACCAGCACCTGATGCAGCGCTGCTTCGCGGAGTATCACCGCGTGCTGAAGCCCGGCCGCTGGATGACGGTGGTCTTCTCCAACAGCCGGGCGAGCGTCTGGAACGCCATCCAGGTGGCGCTGCAGCAGGCGGGCTTCGTGGTCGCCGAGGTCACGGCGCTGGACAAGAAGCAGGGCAGCTACCGCCAGGTCACCTCGACCACCGCCGTCAAGCAGGACCTGGTGATCTCGGTCTACAAGCCCAACGGCGGCCTGGAGCAGCGCCTCGCCGAACGCGGCGCCAGCCCCGAGTCCGCCTGGGACTTCGTGGAGACGCATCTGCGGCAACTGCCGGTGACCAAGCACCGGGACGGCGAGCTGGAGCAGATCGTCGAGCGGGACCCGCGGCGCGTCTACGACCGCATGGTCGCCTGGTTCGTGCGCCACGACTATCCCGGTCCCGCTGTCCAGCGACGAGTTCCTCGCAGGCTTGCAGCAGCGCGACTTCCCCGAGCGGGACGGCATGGTCTTCCTGCCCGAGCAGGTCGGCGAGTACGACAAGAAGCGCGCCCAGGTCGGCGCAGGCACCGCAGATGGAGCTGTTCGTCTCCGACGAGCGCAGCGCCATCGACTGGCTGACGGACTTCCTGAAGAAGCGTCCCTCGACCTACCAGGAGGTCCATCCCGAGTTCATCACCCAGCTCGGCGCCGGCTGGCGCAAGCACGAGGAGAAGCCCGAGCTGACGGCGCTGCTGGAAGACAACTTCCTGCGCTACGAGGGCACCGGCCCGGTGCCGACCCAGATCAGCAACTACCTGTCGAAGAACTTCCACGACTACCGCGGCCTGGACAAGGACGACCCGCGCCTGATGGCCAAGGCCAAGGAGCGCTGGTACGTGCCGGACCCGAACAAGGCGGCGGACCTGGAGAGGCGGCGGGAGAAGATCGCTGCTGAAGGAGTTCGAGACCTACCGGACCCACACCGGCCGGCGGCTCAAGGAGTTCCGCCTCGAGGTCCTACGCGCCGGCTTCAAGGCGGCTTGGTCGCAGAAGGACCTCCAGACCATCATCAAGGTCGCCGGCAAGATCCCCGAGGTGGCGCTCCAGGAAGACGAGAAGCTGCTGCTCTGGTACGACCAAGCGCTGACACTGAGCGAGACGGGCGGCTAAACCGCCCAACGGAGGCAACTATGCTGCAAGCCATCGAAGCCGAAATCAGTCCGGACGGAACAGGTGACCCTGCTGGAGCCGGTGCATCTGGCGCAGCGGTCGCGGGCCGTGGTGACCATCCTGCGCCCATCGACGAGACAGCCCCGAAGCGTGGTTCAGCAGAGGCACTGCTAGCGTCCTCGATAGCGCTGAATTCGCCAGCGCAGAGCCCGGTGATCCGGACCGGATGGAGCGCGAGATCGCCGCGAATCGGGAAGCCTGGGGCGACTAGCTTGTTCAAGGACGGCCGGCAACACCATCCCAGTCAGTCGCGCCCAAACGTTCAGGACAATCGCCATGGCATTGATCGAAGGTTTCGCGTTCAGAATTATCGCGCTTTGCGGGATGTGCCGTCGGCCGACTCTCTGGCGGTCGCCAAGATCGAACCGCTGACCCCGTTCACGGTCGTGATCGGCAAGAACGGTAGTGGCAAGAGCACGCTCTTCGACGCCTTCGGCTTCGTCGCGGACTGTCTTACCTCGGATGTGGAGTCGGCCTGCGACATGAAGCAACGTGGGGGCTTCGAGCGGCTGCGTTCGATGGGCTCGACCGAGGCCCGATGCGGTTCGAGGTCTTCTACCGCGAGGCACCGAACGAGCGTCCGATCACCTACGAGCTGGCGATCGCACTGGACGACACCGGACGGCCGTTCGTCGAGTCCGAGGTTCTCAAGCAGCGCGCGCAAAGGGACAGAAGTACGGGCGCCCCTATCCGTTCCTGCGTCTGCACCATGGTAAAGGCATGGTCTGGGCGGGCGAGGAAGCCGTGGAGGTCGAAGATGAGGCAAGGTCGCGCCCAGGAGGAAGTCGAGCTGACCGAACTGCGGCAACTGGGTATCGCCACGCTCGGGCACCTTGACGAGAGCACCCGCGCATCAAGCGCTTCCGAGATTTCCTGAAGGGCTGGTATTTGTCCTATTTCCATCCGGACGCCGCCCGCGGACTGCCCAGTGCCGGTCCGCAACGGCACCTGAACATCCATGGCGACAACATCGGCAACGTCGTGCAGTTCATGGAGCGGGAGCACAAGGCAAGGTTCAAGGCCATTCTGTCAGCGGCATTGCGGCCAAGATCCCCGGCATCGCCAAGATCGATACCCATGTCACGGAGGACAAACGGGTGCTGTTGCGCTTCAACGACGGCGCTTTCGAAGATCCCTTCTTCGCCCAGCAGATGTCGGACGGGACGCTGAAAATCTTCGCCTACCTGCTGATGCTGGAGGACCCCGACCCACCACCGTTCATCTGTATCGAGGAGCCGGAGAACGGGCTCTATCACAAGCTGCTTGGAGGCGCTTGCCGAAGAGTTTCGCGCCCATGCCACGGGCAAGAAAGGCGCTCCGCAGATCTTCGTGACGACCCACCAGCCCTACTTCGTCGACGCGTTGGCGCCTGAGGAGGTCTGGGTACTCGAAAAGGGCGAAGACGGCTACTCGTACATTCAACGCGCGTCCGACCTCGATGACGTCAGGAATCTGGTCGCCGAGGGCTTGCCGCTGGGCGGTCTCTGGTACAGCGACTATCTCGACGCGAGGTAAGGATGCACATCGAGATACTGGTCGAAGACAGCTCCGGAGAGCAGCTGCTCAATTGCTTGTTGCCGCGCATTCTCGGTACGCAGGGCGAGCCACACACTTGGCGGCTGCACTCCTACAAGGGGATCGGTCGCATTCCGCGTGGCCTGAAGACGACGGCCGACCCGGCGAAGCGCATCTTGCTGGACCAGCTGCCGAAGATTCTGCGCGGCTACGCCAAGACACCCGGTATCGATGCGGTCGTGGTTGTCCTGGATGCTGACCGCAAGCGACTGCGCCGCTTCCTCGCGGAGCTGAAGCGCTGGCTGACGAATGGAGATGGCGTCGAGGACGCTGTTTCGGCTGGCCATCGAGGAAGTCGAGGCATGGTATCTGGGCGACCGCGAGCGCTGTCGAACGGCTTACCCGCGCGCAAAGCGCGCGCGCTGGAGGCTATGTGCAAGACAGCGTTTGCGGGACCTGGGAGATCTCGCGACGCGCTTCTATCCCGGCGGCGCGCCGAGGTCAAGAAGGCTGGCTGGCCGCTGCCAGGTCAGCTCAAGCATGAGTGGGCCGAGAAATCGGTCCGGTGATGGACATCGAGAGCAACGCGTCTCCCAGTTTCTGCAAGCTGCGCGATGGTCTGCGGCGCTGATCGGGAGTCGCGTGACCGTGGAGCCCGCTTGCGGGCGACGGTGCGACGGTTGCAGCCGCAGTGGTCGCCCGCAAGCGGGCTCCTACCCAGGGCCGACCGCACGGGTGTGATCTGCGCAAGGGGCGCTGGTCGGAGACCGGGCGGGTCTATCTGATCACGTCTGTAACGCAACGAAGAGAGCCTGTGTTTCGGAATCTCTGGTGTGCACGTCTGTTGATCCACGAGCTTCGCGCTGCCGACGCCTTGGATTGGTCGACGACCTGGGCGTTTGTCGTCATGCCCGATCATCTGCACTGGCTTGTGGCATTGAAGGAGGCCGATCTGTCGCGACTCGTTCTGCGCGTGAAGTCTCGATCCACGATCGAGATCAATCGCTTTCTTGGCCGGAGCGGGCGGATGTGGCAGAAGGGGTTCCATGACCACGCGATACGAGAAGAGGAGGATCTCCGAGCGGTGGCGCGGTATGTGGTGGCTAACCCGGTACGCGCGGGGTTGGTGCAGTCGGTCCGCGACTATCCGCATTGGGATGCGCGATGGGTATGAGCGGGGATGGTCGCCCGCAAGCGGGCTCCTACGGGGTTGGCGACTGGTGCCGGCACACTCGCCACACGACGCCGTGCCGGATCATCGACCGGCAGTCGATCTGGAACGAGACGGTGTTTCGGGTCTGGCTGCCGACCAAGGACGCCATCATCCGCGCCAGGGCGTCGGACCTGGCGCCGCTGGCCAGCCTCGAACCGACCGAGAACGAGATCCTGCACACGGCGGCAGCGGCCAAGCTGCTGGATGCGCTGGAAGACAACCTGCTGCTGGCGCCGATCCAGTCGAGCGTCGTGCCCCTGCCCCATCAGTTGCATGCCCTGAACAAGGCCGATGGTCCGGGGAGCGCATCCGCTACCTGCTGGCGGACGAGGTCGGCCTGGGCAAGACCATCGAGGCCGGGCTGATCCTGCGGGAGCTGAAGCTGCGCGGGATGGTGCGGCGCGTGCTGGTGGTGGCGCCGAAGAGCCTGGTGCGCCAATGGCAGGCGGAGATGCGCCTGCACTTCGGCGAGTCGTTCCGGTTGATCGAACCGGCCGAGCTCGCCGCGCTTCGCTCCTTCGTCTCTCCGGCTGCGCCGGGAGACCGATCCGGGGCTGGGGAGCGCGACGACAACCTCTGGCTGATGCACGATCAGGTCATCTGCTCCATCGACTCGGTCAAGCCGCTCGAAGGCCGACGAGGCTGGAGCCTGGAGCGGTTGGCGACCTACAACCGGGAGCGCTTCGAGGACCTGGTCGCCGCGTCCTGGGACCTGGTGATCGTGGACGAATCCCATCGCCTCGGCGGCAGCACCGAGCAGGTGGCGCGCTACAAGCTCGGCGCCGCGCTGGCCGAGGCGGCGCCCTATCTGCTGCTGCTCTCCGCCACGCCCCACCAGGGCAAGACGGACCACTTCCTGCGCTTGATCCAGCTCCTGGATCGGGAGGCCTTCCCGGACGAGGGCAGCATCACCCGCGATCGCGTGCGGCCGTTCGTGATCCGCACCGAGAAGCGCGAGGCCATCGATGCCGAGGGGCAGCCGCTGTTCAAGCCGCGCATGACGCGGCTCCAGGCGGTGACCTGGCAAGCGCGGCACGCCGCCCAGCAGCGTCTCTACGAGGCGGTGACCGACTATGTGCGCCATGGCTACAACCAGGCCATGGCCGCCCAGCAGCGGCATATCGGATTTCTGATGATCCTGATGCAGCGCCTGGTGACGTCGAGCACGGCGGCGATTCGCACGACGCTGGAGAGGCGCCTTGATGCACTGAACGCGCCGTTGGCCCAGGCGTCGCTCTTCGACGGTCAGCCCAGTCCGGAGCAGTGGGCGGAATGGGCGGAGTTGGACGGCCAGTCTCAGGCCGATATCGCTGTGCAGACTGCCGTCGAGACTCTGGACGGGCTGGCGCGCGAGAAGTCCGAGGTCGCGATGCTGCTCGACCTGGCGCGCGAGACAGAGGCCGCCGGCACCGACGCCAAGGCCGAGGCCCTGCTGGAGCTGATCTACGGGCTCCAGCAGGAGGAGTCCGATCCAACCCTCAAGGTGCTGGTCTTCACCGAGTTCGTGCCGACACAACGCATGTTGGCGGACTATCTCGAAGGGCGTGGCTTCACGGTCGCACTGCTCAACGGCAGCATGGACCTGGATGCCCGAACGCAGGCCCAGCTGGCCTTCTCGCAGGACGCGCAGATCCTGATCTCGACCGACGCCGGCGGCGAGGGCCTGAATCTCCAGTTCTGCCATGTCGTGGTCAACTTCGACATGCCTTGGAACCCGATGCGCCCATCTGATGGAGCAGCGGATCGGCCGCGTGGATCGCATCGGTCAGCAGCATGTGGTGCGAGCGACCAACTTCGTGCTCGAAGAGACCGTGGAGTACCGGGTGCGTCAGGTCCTGGAGGAGAAGCTCGCGGTGATCGCCAAGGAGTTCGGCGTGGACAAGGCCGCGGATGTGATGGACTCGGTGGAGGCGGAGCCCTGGTTCGACGAGCTGTTCGTCAAAGGGATCACGGACCCGGAATCCGTCGACCAGCAGTGCGACGCGGTGGTGACGCAGATCCGGGAGAAGGTCGCGGAATCGCGCCAAGGCAACGATCTGATCGCCGAGGAGCCATCCGAAGGGCAACGGTTCTCTGCGGAGGATGCCCGGCAGTGGCGGGATCATCCGGCGCAGTTCTGGCTGGAACGCACGATCACCTCCGGTCTCCCCGTCCGCGGCGGCGAGGCTGTCCAGGATGGAGATCACTGGCGCATCCGCTGGCTGGACGGCAGCGAGTCGGCGCGGGCCTGCTTCGACGCTCGGACTGCCGAAGCCCGGCCGGAGCTGGAATGGATCACCCTGGAAGACGCGCGCGCCCGCGCACCTGGTGGACGGCCGAGCTGCCGCGTTGTGTCGCGGGACAGCCGATTCCGCGGGTGCGGATCTCTGGGCTGCCGGAGACGGTCACCGGCGTCTGGTCCCTGTGGGAGATCTCGCTGTCCGCGGACACCTTCCGAGGAGCCCGCTTGCGGGCGATGAGCCTGGGCAAGGTGCCGCAGCCGTCGCCCGCAAGCGGGCTCCTACGGCGGACACCTTCAGCCGCAAGCGCTTCCTGCCCATTTTCGTCAACGATGACGGGCGGGCCTTCCTGCCCACCGCCCGGCGCATCTGGGATCTCCTGCTCACCGAGCGCGTGGAGATGTTGGAGGCCCTGACCCCAGCGGACTCGCCGCATTGGGACCAGTCGCTCACTGCGGCGACCGCTCAAGGCGCGCAGCACATCCAGGAGCTGATGGAGCTGCACCGCACGCGGCTACAAGAGGCTCGTGAACGTGCCCGCTACGCCTTCGAGGCCCGAGATCAGGCGATTGGCCGGATTGGTCTGCCAGCCGTACGGGCCTATCGCCGCCGGCGTCTCGAGCAGGAGCACAAGGAGCGGATGGCCACCCTCGATGCCGCAGAGACCAGCCTCCCGGACCTCAACGCGATCATGATGCTTCGCGTTGGACCTGGCTTTGCCTCGGAATCCGGCGCCGCAGGCGCATTTAAGCGCGACCGCATCGAGATCGGCGACCTGCGCTATGCCATTGATGTTCCATTTCTCGCAAAGATTGGCGCAGCGATTGGCGAGGGTGCCAATCTGAAGCCATTCGCCGCATCCTGTGCGCGTTCTATGCGGTCGCCGATAGGCGCAATATGGCTCGGCGGCAAACGTCAGGCATCCTATGCGCGTTCTATGCGCGTTCTATGCGGCCGCCGATAGGCGCAACATGGCTCGGCGGGAAACGTCAGGTGAGTACGCCCCGAACCGCGGCGCCGCGGGCGACCGCTCACATGGACATCAACCAGACCGACAAGCTTCTGCAGAGAGTGCAACATGAGAGACTTGCCCATGCTGGACGAAACCGCAATCCGCGAGGCGGCTGTTGGGCTGGCAGCTGCCGCGCATACCCCACTGAAGGTAATCCTATTCGGCTCTTACGCGCGGGGCGATGCCGACGCGGGGTCCGATCTGGATCTGATGGTGATCGAGCGGGAGATTCCCGACTACAACGAGGAGTATCTGCGCCTGCATCGGACCTTGGACAGGCTCGGTATCGGGGTCGACCTGCTGCTGTTTACCGAGGCGGAGTTCGAGCAGAAGCGCGACTGGTGGACAACCCCGGTCTATTGGGCATCCAGGGAAGGCAAGGTGCTCTATGAGCAGCCATAGCGCCCAAGCGCGAGCGCTGTTTGATGCGGCGCTGCGCGATCGGTTGACCCTTCGGCTGTTGCGCGAGTCGGGTCAAGCCCCTGAAGAGGTGATGGGCTTTCACGCCCAACAAGCCTGCGAGAAGCTCATCAAGGCCGTGCTGGTGATGCATGGCGTCGTCTTCGAGCGCACCCATGATCTTGCCGCGCTCGCGGCCCTTTGTGACGCCCACGGCGTTCCAGCCCCAGCGGACCGGAATGCGCTGCGCATCCTCAACAACTTCGCCGTCCGCTTTCGCTACGACACCTGCCCGGCCGCCCTGATCGACATCGTCGCGACGTCCAGCTTGGTAGAGACCTTGACCGAATGGGCAACACGGGAGATCGCCTCGTCATGAATGACTGCACCGCGTGCCCGAATCCCTGGCTCGCGGACTTCGTCGCGTGCTGCGGCAAGCTCTTTGACCCATCCGAGGGCTACCCCCGGGATCCGCTGGCGGGAGAAGCGTGGCATGGACGTAATCACAGAGGTCGCGAGCGAGACGATCATTGACAACTAAGCTGCCCAACGGAGGCGCTATGATGCAAGCCTTCGAAGCCGAGAGCATCCTGACGGGGAGTTGCCCCTGCTGGCGCGGTTCATTTGGCGCCGCGGTCCCGGCCGGGACGATGTCTTGCTGGACGAGCACATCCTGTCCGAGCTGCGGGGCCGTGGTTTCGAGGTCCTGCCATTCGAGGATGCGATCGCCTTCCGGGCCGACTACGAAGCACGCTGGAGACAGGCTTGGGACCAAGGCGAGTCTGGGCCGGCAAAGGCCCTGGTGCTTCATCTCAGATCCGCGGAGCCAGGCGACCTGCCGTGGGACTACCTGCGTCAGGCGCGCCTGGTCCGCCTGAGCTTGGCGAATCTATTTCCTCTCTTAAGCTACGGCGTGGTCCACCGACTCGGCGCCGAGTACAGGGAGACGCTGTTCGACGCGCATGCCAAGCATGCCTCCCAGTCGCCTGATCAGATCTGGGGTGAGGCGGCGACCAAGGAGTTCATCCTGACCCACATCTTCCAGCTCGGGCCGCATCTGATCTCGGGCAACGTGGACCTCTGGCGGGAGCTGCTTCGGCTCCACTACCGCAACACGCCGTTGCCGACGCTGCTGGCGGATCATGTCGAGACGATCTTGGCGCCCAAGCCCGCGTTCGAGGGGCTGCCGATCAGCGAGCTGTTCGCCTCGCAGGCGACCTTTTTGCGGGTCGTTCAGGAGGCCTGGGAACGTTTTCTGGAAGCGAAAGGGATCGAAGGATCACGGGTCGCCGAGCCGCCGTCGCCCGAGTACGTCGGCGATCCCGGACGGGGTGCATACGTGCGCAAGATCGATATCCCGTTCGAGCATCCGGACATTCGGGCGCTGATCGATTCCATGTTCCTCGACGGCACCCTGCATCCGCTCTTGGTGCAAAAGGTGCCTGCCGACGTACCGGACTGGCTCGCGGTCGGGATCGTTCGGGACCCGGCTGCACGGCGAAATCTGGTCCGCGACGGACTGAAGCGTCTGCTGGACACCATGCCATCGGTCGACGGAAGCTACCGGGATTGGCTGACCTTCGCCAAGAGCTTTGGCGAGATCCTCTCTCGCTTTCATGCCCTGGATCAGGCTCACGCCCAGGGGCTTGATGACATGCTCCAGGAGGTCCAACAGCGCTCCGACGAGCTGCTGGCGTCCTGGATGCGAAAGCACTACTCGGACCTGCCATCCCTGCCCGTCGCAACGGCACCGGTGATGCTGCACCAGGTCCCGCGCTTTCTGGCCATGCGGCGCGGCGCTGGAGAGAAGAAGGTCGCGTTGCTGGTGTTCGACGGGCTGGCGATGGATCAGTGGGTACAGATCCGCGAGCATGTCACCGGGCGCGCACCCAAGCTGGTCTTTGACGAAGGCGCCTGCTTCGCCTGGCTGCCCACGCTCACGGCCGTGTCACGGCAAGCGTTGTTCTCCGGGTTGAAGCCCCGCGAGTTTGCGGACTCGATCGCGGGGACCAGCGCCGAGCCATCCCTGTGGTCGCGCTTCTGGCAAGACCAGGGCCTTCGCGCGACCGAGATCCTGTACCGGAAGGGAATCCGCCGCGTCGATCAGCTCGATGAGCTGGCAGAAGCGCTGTCCAAGCCGTCGCTCAAAGTCGCGGGTCTTGTGGTCGATACCATCGACGAGATCGTGCACGGTGCCGTGCTGGGTAAGCGCGGAATCGCGAGCCAGATCGACAGCTGGTGCACGTCCGGCTTCGTGGAGCAGTTGTTCGCGCTGCTGCTCGATCAAGGCTTCCATGTCTACCTGACAGCGGATCACGGCAACGTGGAGGCCATCGGCGCCGGCCGACCCAATCAAGGCGTGATCGCGGAGTCCCGCGGAGAACGGGTCCGCATCTACTCCAACCGACCTGCTGCGCAAGCAGTCGGCGGAACAGATTCCGGGGACCATCGAGCTGCCCTCGCCGGCGTTGCCGCCGGACTTTCTGCCGTTGTTCGCCGGTGCGCGAACGGCCTTCGTCAACAAAGGCGAGCCGTTGGTGGCCCATGGCGGCATCTCGGTCGAGGAGCTGATCGTCCCCTTCATCGCCGTAGAAGCCCGCTTGACGCGACCAAATTGACCGAGTTCTCTCACAGATCAACGTCCCACACATCGGCTTCGACCGGTTCATCCCGCTCGACTGGGCAACCTGTGCGCTGCGCGTTCGTGCGGGCCAGGAGACATCCGAGACGCTCGAAGCGCTGATCGGCGAGAAAGAACGCAGCGAGGCTTCGCGGAAGAAGACCCGCAGCGTACTGAAAGGTCTGTGGCTCGCGCCCCGCGCCGATCTGAGGCCGTTCGCGGATCGTGGCGCCGAGCTCCTGGGGGAAGTCGAGGCGTCGGCCGTGCCCGCCCTGTGTTGGGGCATGGCGATCTCGGCCTACCCCTTCTTCGGCAAGGTCGCCGAGCTGACCGGACGCCTCACATCCATCCAGGGCGACTGCGCATCGGCGGAGATCCATCGCCGCATGGCCGAGACCTATGGGGAGAGGGAAACCGCCTATCGTGCTGCCAACCGCGTCATGCAGACCCAAGCCGACTGGGGTTCCTTGGAGCGCGTCGACAAGGGCCGCCGCATCATCCGAAGGGCGCCCATGACCATCTCCCACGATGGCCTGACCGCCTGGCTCATCGAGGCCGCACTCCGGTACACCGGCAAGGCCATGTCCGTGGCCACCCTCCAGTCATCGGCGGTGCTCTACCCCTTCAGCCTTGACCAGCCGCTGGCCTTCGTGGTCTCCAGGAGCCCCGCACTGGAGCTACGCGCGGACGGGGCGCGGTCGCAGATGGTCAGGATCCAATGACGGCAGGCGCTATCTCGGCTGATGCTAGGTGCAAAACCACGCGCACCAGGTCCGAGGTGCTGCTGATCAACGATGAGCTGAGATCTAGTTGCAACTTGCGCTACTAGGGAGGCATTACGAACAACCAGCGACTCACTCCGAGGGGCTGACAGGTGAGATTGGTAACGGTCAACCGCATACCCAGCCGAAACCACTCCGGAAGACTCGCGGCCGACGTGCGCGGCCTGATATCAGCCCAATAGCTGCAGTGTCTCGGGGTCAGGCTCACCCTGGAAGTAGCGCTCGAGCAGGCGATGGAACACCGAGCCTGGAGGTGACGCGCGGGCAAACAGCGTCGCGCAGGATCGGAGCTTCATGTGGTCCGGAGCGCCGAAGATGGCGTGCGCCGATCGTCCCTCGACGCCGAGGACTGCCTCGGCGCATTCGACCAGCCTCGGGCCCAGCACCGGGTGGTTCAGATAGGCCTCTGCCTCGTCGAGTGTCTTGATCGCATAGCGCTGGGACATGGCGCTGACCCCAAGCCCGGCGATCTGCGGGAAGATGTACCAGATCCAATGCGAGCGCTTGCGCCCGCTCCTGATCTCGGCAAGCGCCCGCTGATAGTCGTTGCGCTGGGCCTGTATGAAGCGATTCAGATCATAGGGGTCGGCGGTCTCGGTCATGGCTCTCCTCCGACGCACGGCGGCGCCTCGTCAGGCGCAGATATTCCATTCGGCTTTCTTTACAATCATCGCGCACTCGATACCGCATGGGGAGTCCGCATGAGCCTGACACTGATCATCATCCTGGCCGTGGCTGTCGTCATCGCGCTGTACGCGACCGCCATCTATAACAATCTGGTGCGGCTCAAGCACACGGTCGCCAAGTCATGGTCGAACATCGATGTCTCGCTGAAGCAGCGCCATGACGAGCTGCCAAAGCTGGTTGCCGTCTGCAAGCAGTATATGGGCTATGAACAAGACACCCTGGAGCGTGTCGTGCGCGCGCGCGGCGAGGTCTATAGCGCGCAATCGCGCGGTGACTTGCGTCGGCTCGGCAGCGCGGAGACCGAGTTGCGCGCGGGGCTGGACAGGCTGCTGGCGCTGGCGGAGAACTATCCGGACCTGAAGGCGAATCAGAGTTTCCAGCAGCTTTCACAGCGCATCTCGCACCTCGAGGACACCATCGCCGACCGCCGTGAACTCTACAACGACAGCGCCAATCTCAACAATGTGCGCCTGGAGCAGTTCCCAGATGCGCTGATCGCGCGCCTGTTTGCGTTCAAGCCGTTCGATTTGCTGGAGTTCAAGGACGCGCGCAAGGACGTCGACATCGCCGGCCTGTTTGCATGAGCTGAGCCGATCCATCGTCACCAGTGCCGGACCTGTTCGCCCAGTCCGCCGTCAACGCCGATGCCACCGCATTCTGGTTCGCGAGCCTGATTGCGGCACTGGCTGCCGGCTTTGCTATGCGCCGCGGGCTGCAGGCGTTCTGGAAGCTGCGCTTGATCATCGACACGCCCACTGCCCGCATCCGCTCGGCGCCGCAGGGCTATGTGGAGCTCCAGGGGCAGGCGCTCCCGCAGCGCGAGCTGTTGGCGGCCAGCCTCAGCGGGGCGCCATGTGTCTGGTATCGCTACCGCATTCAGGAGCGCCGGCGTGGCGGCCGTCGCGACACCTGGGTCACCATTGAGAAAGGCGACGCCGGTCGCCCATTCATCCTCGACGATGGCAGCGGGCGCTGCCTGGTCGATCCGGACGGCGCCGCGCTGAGGTGCCGATCCACCGAGACCTGGCTCAGTGCGCATGCCGGCGGGCGTAGCACATCGACAGCCCGAGGCCATGGCGGGCTGTTAGCCCCGCATCGACGCTACCGAATGACCGAGGAGCGCATCGCGGACCAGGAGTATCTGTATGTGCTTGGTCATTTCGAGACCCCGCGCCGCGGTACGCGCGAGCGCGAAGGACTCACGCGCCAACTGCTGGCGCAATGGAAGCGCGACCCGCGCCGTATGCAGTCATTCGATCGCGACGGCGACGGCCGCATCGATCTCGATGAATGGGAGCAGGCTCGCGAGGAGGCTGGGCGGTTGGCGGAGCACGCCGAGGCGAGAGTGAGCGCGGAGCCGCCGCTCTCACGCATTGGCCGCACCGGTGACCCGCGCCATCCGTTCGTCGTCTCGACCGAGGACGAGCAGGCGCTGACCACGCGGCTGCGGCTGCAGGCGTTCGGCGGCACTGCGCTTGCGCTGCTGCTTGGCATCGCACTGGCGTTCGCGCTCTGGGCGCGACTGAGTGCATGACCCTGAGCGCATTAACCGCTGGGGCCGGCCGGGCTCGCGCGTTGCTTGAACGCGTCAGCAGTCGGGGCCTGCATTGGCACAGATCGCGGGCCGATGGACCCTGGCCTCAGAAATTCGGCTTCTCGGGCGCCTCTTCGAACATCTTGACGCTGGCCATGATCTCCTCGCGCGCCTCTTCGCGGCCGCCCCAGCCGGCGATGCGGACCCACTTGCCCTCGTCTAGATCCTTGTAGTGTTCGAAGAAGTGGGCGATCTGGTCGAGCAGGTGCGGCGGCATGTCGCGGAAGCTGGTGATGTTGCGGTAACCCTTGAACAGCGTGTCGATCGGCAGCGCCAGGATCTTGGCGTCATCGCCTGATTCGTCGGTCATCTTCAGCACGCCGATCGGGCGGCACTTGATGACCGAGCCGGAGATCAGCGGATAGGGAGTCACGACCATGACATCGACCGGGTCCCCATCCAACGACAGCGTGTGCGGGACGTAGCCGTAGTTGCTCGGATAGTACATGGCGGTCGACATGAACCGGTCGACGAACATGGCGCCGGTCTGTTTGTCCATCTCGTACTTGACCGGTTCCGAGTGGGCCGGGATCTCGATGATGACGTTGATCTCATTGGGGACGTTGTCGCCCCTCGGCACGCTGCGCAGGTCCATGATGTGGCTCCTCTGTGGGGTGTTTGGGGGATGTCTGTGGGATGAGAGTTGCGGCCTTAGGCTCCTCGTCGCAGCCGCCGCATGAACGAAAAAAGGCCCGCCATGCGGGCCTTCGGACAATGCCAGGACTGTACACCAGTCGCTGCCGTGCCGCCTCTCGGACCGCACGATACAAAGTATTGTGCTTGGAATGGACGACGGATGGGCCATCCTTGGCCCAGTGCATCTTTTAACGGATCACAGTAGCGGCACGATCAGCAGTGCAACGATGTTGATGATCTTGATCAGCGGGTTCACGGCTGGGCCGGCGGTGTCCTTGTAGGGGTCGCCGACGGTGTCGCCGGTGACCGCCGCCTTGTGCGCCTCCGAGCCCTTGCCGCCGAAGTTACCGTCCTCGATGTACTTCTTGGCATTGTCCCAGGCACCGCCGCCGGCGGTCATGGAGATGGCGACGAACAGACCAGTGACGATGGTACCGATCAGCAGGCCGCCGAGGGCGACCGGGCCAAGCACCAGACCGACCACCACAGGCACCAGCACTGGCAGCAGCGACGGGATGATCATCTCCTTGATCGCGTCCTTGGTCAGCATGTCCACCGCCTTGGTGTAGTCCGGCTTTTGCTCACCCTTCATGATGCCCGGCATCTCGCGGAATTGGCGGCGCACCTCGTTGACGATGCCGCCGGCAGCACGACCGACCGCCTCCATGGCCATGGCGCCGAACAGGAAGGGCACCATGCCGCCAATGAAGAGGCCGACGATGACCATGGGATCACTGAGCAGGAAGGTGGTCTTGGCGATGACATCGGCCTCGGCCATGCCGGCAGCCGTGAAGTGACCGCTCAGACCAGTCTGGTAGTCCGCGAACAGCACCAGTGCGGCGAGACCGGCGGAGCCGATGGCGTAGCCCTTGGTGACCGCCTTGGTGGTATTGCCGACGGCGTCCAGCGGATCGGTAATGTTGCGGATCTTCTCATCCAGGCCAGCCATCTCAGCGATACCGCCGGCGTTGTCGGTGATGGGGCCGAAGGCGTCCAACGCGACGATGATGCCGGTCATGCTGAGCATGGCGGTCGCGGCGATCGCGATGCCGTAGAGGCCGCCGAGCCAGCTGGAGAGCAGGATCGCCAGACAGACCGCCAGCACCGGCGCCGCGGTGGCCTTCATCGACACGCCTAGGCCGGCGATGATGTTGGTGGCGTGCCCGGTCTGAGAGGCCTTAGCGATCAGGCGGACCGGGGAAAACTCGGTCGCGGTGTAGTACTCGGTGATGACCACCATCAGGCCGGTTAGGCCAAGACCGATAAGGGCCGACAGATACAGGCCGAAATTCGAGTAGCCACTTCCTTCGGCCGGGTTCATCAGTAAGGTGATAGGCAGGAAAAGCACCGCGGCGATACCGCCGGCGACGATCAGCCCCTTGTACAGGGCGGTCATGATCTTGGTGTCGCCCTCCTTCGCCTTGACGAAGAAGGTGCCGATGATCGAGCCGATGATGGACACGCCGCCCAGCACCAGCGGATAGACGACGGCGCCGGGGTTCCCCACCATCAGCAGCGAACCGAGCAGCATGGTCGCGACCACGGTGACGGCATAGGTCTCGAACAGGTCCGCTGCCATGCCGGCGCAGTCGCCGACGTTGTCGCCGACGTTGTCGGCGATGACCGCGGGGTTACGTGGGTCGTCTTCCGGGATGCCGGCCTCGACCTTGCCGACTAGGTCGGCGCCGACGTCGGCGCCCTTGGTGAAGATACCGCCGCCGAGTCGCGCGAAGATGGAGATCAGCGAGCCGCCGAAGCCGAGGCCCACCAACGCGTGCAGAACCTCGTTCTGCGGCAGCCCCATCGCGCTCAAGACACCATAGTAGCCAGCGACACCGAGGAGGCCCAGGCCGACCACCAGCAGGCCGGTGATGGCGCCGCCACGGAAGGCGACTTGGAGTGCCGCGTCGAGGCCGCTATCAGCGGCCTGGGCGGTACGCACGTTGGCACGTACCGAGATGTTCATACCGATGTACCCGGTGGCTCCGGACAGCACCGCACCGATGACGAAGCCCAGCGCCGTGGCCATCCCGAGGAAGATCCAGAGCACGACGGCGAGCACGACGCCGACCATGCCGATCGTCATGTACTGGCGGTTGAGGTAGGCTTGAGCGCCTTCCTGGATGGCGGCGGCGATTTCCTGCATCCGGGTCGACCCGGGCGACAGCTTCAGTATCCACTGAACCGACCAGATGCCGTAGCCGAGCGCCGCCAAGGCGCAGACGACAGCAAAAATTGTACCTAGCATCAATAAGGACTCCTACATTGTGGTTGAAAATGCTTGGGCTAAAGTTGCCACGGTCGCCCGACCGTGCTCTCGCTGGAACTCGCCCAGTCACTGGCGAACGGCGTTGCGATTGTAACCGCCGCCGAACCGCAGCCGAGTGGTAATCCAGTCACGCGCGCTGCGGACTTGTCGCTGGCTCCAAAACGCAAGAGGGGCCGCCTCGGCCCCTCGGTTTGCGCGCTGCTCGCGTCAGACCTCGAATGGCCCGAGCTTCTTCCCGACCGCAGCATTGCGGAGCGTAACGTATTTCGGCAGTCCGTTCTCGTATGGCGGATAGTCCTCGCCGCTGATCAATGGGTATAGGTAATCTCTGCACTTGTCGGTAATACCGAAGCCGTCATCGCTGATGAAGTCCTTGGGCATGAACTTTTCGACATTGGCCACCTCGGATAAAGGCGCCTCGCCCACCTCCCACACATAGGGATCGGACGATTTCCGCACCACGGTTGGCATGATGGCGTTGTGTCCTTGCAGCGCGAACTCGACGGCCGCCTTACCCAGCGCGTAGGCCTGCTCGACGTCGGACTTGGACGCCAGATGACGCGCCGCGCGCTGGAGGTAATCGGCCACGGCCCAATGGAACTTATAGCCGAAGGCATCCTTGACGATATTGGCGACCACCGGCGCGGCGCCGCCGAGCTGGGCGTGGCCGAAGGCGTCGCGCGTGCCCTGCTCGGCCAGGAATCGGCCGTCCGGCCAGTGGCAGCCCTCGGAGACGCAAATGGTGCAGTAGCCGTGCGCCTCGACCTTGGCCTGAACCGCGGCGAGGAACCTGTCCTGATCGAATTCCACCTCCGGGAACAGCGTGACCACCGGGATGCCCTGATCCGCGACCAGTGCGCCGGCGGCGGCGATCCAGCCCGCGTGCCGTCCCATGACCTCGATGACGAAGATCTTGGTCGAGGTTGCGCACATCGAGCGTACGTCGAACGAGGCCTCCAGCGTCGACGTGGCGATGTACTTTGCCACTGACCCAAAACCCGGGCAGTTGTCGGTGATTGGTAGGTCGTTGTCGACCGTCTTCGGTACATGGATCGCCTGCACCGGATAGCCCAACTTCTCCGATAACTGGCTGACCTTGTAACAGGTATCGGCTGAGTCGCCGCCGCCGTTGTAGAAGAAATAGCCGATGTCGTGGGCCTTGAAGACCTCGATCAGGCGCTCGTACTCGCGCTTGTTCGCCTCCAGGCTCTTCAGTTTGTAGCGGCAGGAGCCGAACCCCCCGCTGGGCGTATGTCGCAGTGCCGCAATGTTCTCGACCGACTCCTGATTGGTGTCGATCAGGTCCTCGGTCAGCGCACCGATGATGCCGTTGCGGCCGGCATAGACGTTCGCGATCTTATCGCCGTGCTGCCGGGCCGTCTCGATGACGCCGCAGGCAGAGGCGTTGATCACGGCCGTTACGCCGCCGGACTGGGCGTAAAACGCATTCTTTGCGGTCATGCTTATCCCCTCGTTTGTCGTGTTCGTAATGGTTGCACTGAATACAGCCGATGTCTGCCGGGCGTCATCCCGTCTGCCATCTCCGTATCGGCGGCGGCGCCGGTCGCCGCGCTGCTAGGCCGCGTTGCCAGCCTGCGCGGGCGCACCGCCATGGCACACTCGCTGAGGTCGTCGTAGTCGCCTCTGCCGATACCCGTTCGTTTGCAAGGCGTATTGAAGAGAAGGCTGGGCTAGTCGCGCTCGCTGACCTTGAAGTCCGCGAAGTACAGCCGTCATCAGAGTGCCAGACGAGCACCGGGCAGCCGGGCAGTGCGCGGTCCGCCGGACTGACGCGCGCCTCGGTATCCCCCCGCTGGATCTTGACATCGCGGCCGTAGGGCTGTTTCACGGTCGTGCGTCTAACCCGGAAATCTGTCTCGGTGATCTCAGGGATCATGTGCCGAGACATGGGTTCAGGATTCGATCGGACCGTCGTGGCCATCTGTTGCATTGGTAACGACTGCGGTCGGCCGAGGGGGCATGTAGGGCGGCGTCGGAGCACTCGTCGAGCCGGTCGGCGGAGACCGTGCCAAGCGCCTTAATAGGATACAGAACGGGCGTCGTCGTCGCATCAAAATTCAGTGCCGGGCGGAGCGATTGTGTCGGTAGCGTTGCTGGTGCGGACCCCGCGCCGGCTCGCACGCGGGGCTTTCGACACGCCGATCCGCGCGGGCGTCTGCGCCAAATGCTCGGCCTCAGGCTCCGCCACGATAGAGCTGCGGCGGGTTCCGATTGACCCAACGCGCAATCTCTTCCTCGATCGACGGCGGCCGGACCTCTAGGCGCGCGGCCAGTCGCGCGCGCGCCGCCAGCCTCCGTCGCGGCGCCGCATCTCGCGTATCGAAGGCTGCGGTTACGGGGATTAGAAGCGCTCTGCTCGCGCGGGGCGGGTTGTCGACGGCGCTTAGGGTCTGGATAAACATCGGTCTGGGCTCCGGAGTTTGGGTTTCGGGCAGCTCGGATGTGATCGTCACACCCTTGGCATGCACCCTAGCGTCCGGCGGCTGACCAAAGCGTATGCGACGCTGTCAGCGAATCATCAGACAACGTCGCACGGTGCGCTCGCGGGGCTTACGGCGCGATGGGCCTCGGGGCCTGGAGCCCTCACCATTGGATGAAGGCGGGAGCGCGGCCCCTACTCGTCCGTCACACAACCCTCCGAGGCTGGCTTGACGTTCTTGATGTACTTGAACAAGGTGCCGCGTTCGGCCTTGTAGGGCGGCATGCGCCAGGCATCGCGTCGCTGCTGCAGCTCGGCGTCGTCGACATCCACCCCGAGCAGGCGCTCCCCGGCGTCGATGGTGACGATATCGCCGTCTCGGATCAGCGCGATTGGACCGCCTTCCTGCGCCTCCGGGCAGACATGGCCGATGATGAAGCCGTGCGAACCGCCCGAGAAGCGCCCGTCGGTGAGTAAGCGCGACGTCCTTGCCCAGACCGGCGCCCATGATCGCCGAGGTGGGCGTGAGCATCTCCGGCATGCCGGGGCCGCCCTTCGGACCCTCGTAGCGGATCACCACCACGTCTCCCTTCTGAATCTTGCCGTCTTCCAGTGCATGCAGCATGTCCTCCTCGCGCATCGAACACGCGTGCCGGACCTTGGAAGCGCAGCCCCTCCTTGCCGGTGATCTTGGCCACGGCGCCGTCCGGGGCCAGGTTGCCGCGCAGGATCTGGATATGCGCCGGTCGGCTTGATCGGCTGCTCAACGGGCATGACTATCTGCTGCCTGTCGGCCAGGCCCGGCAGCTCGGCGAGGTTGTCGGCCAGGGTTCGGCCGGTTACCGTCAGGCAGTCGCCGTGCGATCAGGCCCTGCTCCAGCAGGTATTTCATCACCGCCGGCGTGCCGCCGACCTGATGCAGGTCTTCCATCACGTAGCGGCCGCTCGGCTTGAGATCGGCCAGGAAGGGCGTGCGGTCGCTGGCGGCCTGCACGTCCTCCAGCGTCAGCGGCACGCCGACGGCACGCGCCATCGCGATCAGGTGCAGCACGGCGTTGGTCGAGCCGCCGAGCGCCATGACCATGGCCAGCGCATTATCGAACGCGGCGCGGGTCATGATGTCGCGGGCTTGATGTCGCGCTCCAGCAGCCTGCGCATCGCCGCGCCGGCGCGGCGGCACTCATCATGCTTGCCGGGGTCGGTCGGCAGGCAGCGACGCGCTGTAGGGCAGCGACATGCCAAGCGCCTCGATGGCCGAGGCCATGGTGTTGGCCGTGTACATGCCGCCGCAGGCGCCAGGGCCCGGGCAGGCGTGGCGCACGATGTCCTCGCGCTCTGCCTCGTCGATGCTGCCGGCAATGAACTGACCATAGCTCTGGAACGCCGAGACGATGTCGAGCGGTGCGCCTGACTTGCCGTGCCCGGCGCGGATGGTGCCGCCATAGACCATGATGCCGGGCCGGTTCAGCCGCGCCATGGCCATGATGGAGCCGGGCATGTTCTTGTCGCAGCCGGGCAGTGCGATCAGCCCGTCGTACCACTGCGCGCCGACCACCGTCTCCATGGAATCGGCGATCAGGTCGCGCGACTGCAGCGAATAGCTCATGCCCTCGGTCCCCATCGAGATGCCGTCGCTCACGCCGATGGTGTTGAAGCGCATGCCCACCAGCCCGGCCGCGTCGGTGCCGGCCTTGACCTCGGCGGCCAGGTCGAGGATGTGCATGTTGCATGGGTTGCCCTCGAGGTAGACGCCAGCGATTCCGATCAGCGGTTGTCCGAGATCCTCCTCGCTCAGGCCGGTGGCGTAGAGCATGGCCTGTGACGCCCCCTGCGACTTCGGCTGCGTCACACGGGCGCTATAGCGGTTGAGCTTGGTGTTGTTTTCGGTCATCGGGGTAGCCTCGGGGTTGTCGGGTCGGCCTCGGCCGCCGCTCGGGCGGCGGCAGGCCCAGCCAGGTGGTATCGGTTTCGGTCTCTCGCCGACGACGCGCCGGCGCATGCAGTGTGTCGAGGTACAGACTAGAATTCCGCTATCGTTCGTTCAAACGATTTTTTCTGCACTCATCTATCGCTGGTTGCGAACGATTTGGCGGCGATGACAGGAGCAATAGCATGCGCAGGGTGCCGAATCTGACCACCGAGCTGCTGCGGAGCTTCGTCACCGTCGTCGAGTCGGAGGGCTTCAACAATGCCGCGCGCCGGCTGCACAAGACGCAGTCAACCATCAGTCAGCAGATGCGCCGGTTGGAGGAAGAGCTGGGTGCCGCGCTGTTCGAGGCGCATGGGCGCAAGCGCCGTCTCACCGCGGCCGGCGAGCGTTTCGTCGGCTATGCACGGCGCCTGCTGAGCCTGCAGGAGGCGGCGCTCGCGGCGGTCAACGAGGGCGCCCTGGAGGGCGAGATCCGGCTCGGTGTCGCGCAAGGCTTGTCGGAGGGGCCCTTCCCGGAACTGCTGGCGCAGTTCGCGCGCAGCTATCCAGGCGTGCGGCTGCATGTGCACACTGGCTTTACGCGCGACCTGAGCGCGGCGTTCGAGCGCGGCGACTTCGACCTGATCCTGACCGTGCAACGCGGCGCGCTGCACGGCGCCGCCGCCGGCCGCGTCCTGGGCCAGGCGCAGTTGGTCTGGATCGGTTCCGACGGCTTTGTCTGGAATGGGCACGAGCCCCTGCCGCTCGCCACCTTTTCGCCGCCCTGCACCTTCCGCCAAACCGCGGTGGACGCGCTGAACGGTGACGGCATCCCGTGGCGAATCGCCTACACCACCACCAGCCTGCCGGGCCTGATGGCGGCGGTGAAGAACGGGCTTGGTGTCACTGCGCGGACCGAGCATGCGCTGATCGCCGGCACCGCGGTGATGGCGCCCGAGCCGCGGCTGCCGCTGCTGCCGCCGGTCGACGTGGTGCTGCGCCACGCCCGCCGCACGCCAATCGGCGATCTGCTCGAGGAGCTGTTCGTCACAACGCCGCCGACCGCGGCTTGATGACTCAGTCTTGGTCGGCCGCCTGGCCGAAGCGCGCCTCCAACACCGGCAGCAGACGCTCCAACGCCATGCCGCGCGAGCCCTTGAGCAGCAGCGTCGTTTCCGCCGTCAGCCCCGTAGCGATCTGCGCCGGCAGCTCGTCCGACCAGCGCGCGTGGGCGCTCACCGCCTGTGGGTCGAGCGCCAACTCGGCGGCAGCGGCCGCGAAGCGCGGGCCGATCAGCACGCAGCGCTCGGCGGTCTGCGCCGCCAGCGCCGCGATGTCCCGATGCGCGGACTCGGTCACCTGCCCCAGCTCCAGCATGTCGCCGAGCACGGCGATTCGCGGCGCCGGATGGTCCGCCAGCACCTTCAGGGCGGCGCGCATCGAGGTGGGGTTGGCGTTGTAGGCGTCATTGATCACGGTGGGCCGGCGCGGATCGTCGGCGCCGATCAACTCACCGCGCATCGGTGCATGGCCGGCGGCGGGCCAGGCGTTGGCGATGCGCGCCTCGGCGACGCCGAAGCAGCGGGCGACGGCACTGGCCGCCGAGGCGTTGAGCCGGTTGTGCTCGCCGGGCAGCGGCAGTGCGGCGCTGATGGGGTCCAGGTCGAAGCGTAGTATCGCAAACGCCGGCTCGGTCGGAATGGTCAACTGGACCGGCAGGCGTGCCTCGGTCAGCAGGATCGCGGTGCCGCCGTCCAGGATATGCTCCAAAACCGCCGACTCCTCGCGCGCGACGCCGGTCAGATCCTCGAAGAACTCCAGGTGCTCCTCGCCGATGCTGGTGATCACGGCGATGTCCGGGCGCACGATCGCCGACAGCGACGCAATCTCACCCGGATGATTAGTGCCGACCTCCGCGACCAGAAAGTCATCCCCGGCCGGAGCGGCCAGCAGCGTCAGCGGCACGCCCAGGTGATTGTTGAAGCTCTTCGGGCTCTGGCTGCCCCTGAGCCCGGCATAGGAGAGCACGTGATGGATCAGATGGCGGGTCGTCGTCTTGCCGTTGCTGCCGCAGACGGCGACGACGCGGCAGCCGGCATCGCGCAGTCGCTCGCGCCAATGCCTCGCCAGCGCCTGTAGTGCCGCCACACTGGACTCCACCCGCAGCAGCGCGAGGCCGCCTTGGCCTGGCACCTTCGGTGGAGGCACGTCCTGCTCCACGATCGCCAGCACCGCGCCCGCTGCCCTCGCCTGATCGAGAAAGGCGTGGCCGTCGAAGCGTTCACCGGCGATGGCGACGAAGGCTTCACCCGGCTGCAAGCTCCGGCTGTCGATGCCAAGTCCGGCGATCGGTGCCGCGAGCTGTGCCGGCGGAGTCAGCCAGCGGCCCCCGGTGATGTCGGCGAAGGCGGCGGGGGTCCAGAAGGTGGTTGCGTCGGTCATAGGGCTCGCGTTCGGCTTGCCGCCGATGTCATTTGTTGATCATAAGGCCGGCACCGCCGGCACGGCAGCAGAGCCGTCACTGCACCGGCGAGACGAAACCGGCGGGCTTCAGCGCCAACACCGAGGTCTGTGCGTCCTGGAGCAGATCCTCAGCGGTACTGCCGATGAAGAGCCCGGGCTCGCGCGGCCGACTCAAGGTGCCGAGCACGATGAGATCGGACGCGAGTGCCTGTGCCTGCGCCAGCAGCTGCTCCGCCGGGTTGCCGTGCAGCAGATGCAGGCCGCCATCCGCCATGCGCCCGCGGTAGTCCGCGGCCAGGGTCTCCAAGGCATCGGCGTGCTGTCGCTCGATGGCCCGAGCCGCATCGGCGAGTTTGGCGTCCTGCGGCCCGTTCGGCGTGCGCTGACCGTCGTTGTGGCGTCGCCCTTCGAACGGTGCCTGCCAGACGTGCACCAGGTCGAGTGCGGCGCCGTCCTGCGCCGCCACGGCGGCGGCCGTGTCGAGTATGCTGCGGTTGAGTTCGGCGGCCTCGGGTTGTGCTGCATCCACCGCCGCGAGCACGCCGCGGCAGCGTGGCGGGGCATCGGCGGCGTCCGGGGTCCTTGGTTCGCGGTCGATCCAGACCGGGCACGGACACTTGCGCAGCAGGTGCATCTCGGTGCTGGCGAAGAGTCCGTGGCAGCCGGGACGCGGTCGAGCCGGCTTCAGCACCAGGTCGTGCCCGTTGCGCAGCACGGCAAGAATCACCTCGATGAAGGGCGTCCCGATGAGGACACGCAGCTGCGGCCGCTGACCGCCCACCCAAGTCTCTGCGAGCTGGGTGAGCGCCGCCAAGCGCTGTTCGCTCTGCTGCACGTCATCCGCTAGGCCGAAGCGCTTGACCAGTTCTGCGGTGATGTCGGACTCGACGGTCACGTCCATCAGCGTGAGCTTGGCTTGGTGTTGTTCCGCCAGGGCGACCGCACGTCGGAAGGCGCGGGTGGGAACGAATTCGCCGTCTGCAAAATAGAGAATGTTCTTCAGCGTTTGCATTAGTGATTCCGTCTGTTGGTGGTTGCTGCCGCGGGCCTGGGGCAGCTGTCCGTCTTGTTATCGTACTGCTGCTGATACTAGCGAACCCTAGCCAGCGCAGATAGGCAAGAAGCCACGCAAAGGCGAAGCCTGTCGTCATTCTTGCATGAACAGACGGCTTGCTCAGGGCGGTGCCGGAAACTCCAGCTCGCCGCCGTCCGCAGTCAGCAGCCGAATGTCCACGGGCGTGCCGTTCGCGTCCAGCCGCACCCGGCCCAGCGCGCTGCCATTGAAGAGCCGGCGGTGGCGATTACCCTCGGGTCGGCGGGCGCGCAGGCGCAGGCGCCGGCGGCGGGTGAGCCAGTTGAGCGGAGAGCTGGTGCCGTAGAGCCAGAGGTTCAGCCGGTCGAACGCGCGCAGTAAGGTCGGCGGGAACTCGTTCTTGAGACCGCTCGCGGTGATCTGCCAGATCAGTGGCGTATTGGTGCGAAAGCGCAGCACCGCGTCATAGACGAAGCTGTAGTGGACATCGCCCGAGAGGATCACGAAATGCCGCGGCGTGCGCCGGTGGCGGAAGATGTTGAGCATGACATTGGCCGAGCCCGGATGGGCCATCCAGTTCTCGGCGTCCACCAGAAGCGCCAGGCCGAACCAGGTGAAGACGCGCTGGACGTTCTCGATCAGCTTCACGCCCAGCACCGGTGCGGCCGAGACCATGACCACCGCCTCCTCGTCCATCAGCGTTTGCTGCAGCTCCGAGAGTTGCTCCCAGTCCATCAGCCCGGAAGGCTTGGCGAGGCTCGATTCCGACCACCAGCGATGGGTGCGGGTGTCCAGCACCACCAGCTTCGGCGAGGTCGGCAGACTGTAGTGCCAGTGCCCGAACTCCAGCAGCCGGTCGATGAGCCGGTCCTGGGGATCCGCGTCGCCATCGGGCTCGGCGTCCAGCGGCGGCACGGGCGCCGGGCCTGTTCGGGCCTGCTGCGCGGCGCGGGTTGCCGTCCGGGCGGGGCCGTTCGCCGGAAAGCAGCACAGCGCTGCCTCCAGCAGCTCGTGGTGACGCGCGGGGTCGTTGCCCCAGCCCTGAAACAGCCAGTAGCCGATCAGCGCGTTGCCGATGATACGCCGGGAGAAGGGATGGCTGTAGGCGGCCTCCTCCCAGCCGCGGGCCAGGTTCCAGTCGTCGGTGATGTCGTGATCGTCGAAGATCATGTAGACGGGCAGATGCGCGAGCGCCCGGCGCACCTGCGCGAGCCCGTCGCGGAAGCGCTCGATCACCGGGCACTCGGCGGCGTAGCGGGCCGCGAGCCTCGCCGGTAGCTGTCGCGGCGGCCGCTGCGGGTCCAGTCGGACCAGCGGCCAGAGTGCCGGCGACCAGATCAATAGGTACATGGCCGCCACCTCGGCCAGCGTGATTAGGTGGTTGTGGGCCGAGGCGGTGGTGAAGATGGGCTTCTTCGCGCCGCCGAAGAAGATGTCCTGTAGGGCGCGATTGGCGCGGCCGTGGGGCAGCAGCTCCTCGCGGCGATAGTAGCCGGTGTCCGTGGCCATGAGCGCGGCGCTGTCGGCGACCGTGGCGCCCGTGAGCTTCTCCGGATAGAGCCCGAGCCGCTGGATCACCTGGTGGATGGCGGCGAGCATGGGGCCGGCGACGTCATCGCAGTAGATTTGATCGCCGGTCATCACCAGCAGCGCCGGCCGCGCGAGAGGATCACCCGAGGGCTCGCGATGCGCGGCGCCGATCAGGTCGTCGAGGCGCAGCAGGGCGTCCGGCCCGTCGAAGTGGGGCTTGCGACAGGAACCATGGACGAGATCCTCCAGCCGCGAGCGGATCACCAGCGTGGGGCGGGTATGGCCCGGGTAGCACAGGTCGGGGAGCAGCTCGGTCAGTCCCTCGCCCGCCCCGGGCGGGCCATCGGCTGCCGTCACGCGCAGGTCGTATTCCAGCAGTTCGTCGGCGGGCAGTGGCTCGGCCGGCTGTAAGTCGATCAGCCGCACGAAGGCGTGCTTGCCGATGCGCACCTGCGCTGCTGTCGCATTTGGCAAGGCCTGGCTCAGTAGTGGGGCGGAATCGCCGGCGCGGTACAGCTCCAGCCGCAGGTCCAGCGGTGCACTCAACGCCAGCCACAGCACGATCCGGTTCGGCGTGACCCGGCGCGGGATGGGGCCGGCGATGATCGCGGGCAGCGGGTCGGCGGCGGTGGCTTGCAACGGCGCGAGGCGGGCTTCGATAGGGCGGGGCGGGATTCGTCGAAGCCCATTATAGCGCGTCCCCGGCCGCCATCGGTGGAGCCAACCAGCGCCGCACTCGCCGCACCCTATTAGACCCGGGATCGGTTGTCCTGCAGCGGCGGTTCGGGCTCGACGACACAGGACATTCCGGTGCCGAGCCAGAAGTCCAGGTCCTTTTCCAGCAGCTCTTCCCAACGCATGTAGTGTGAGCCGTCGCAACTGAAGTTGAGGCCAACGATGCCGTTGAAAACGTTCAACGACCCCGAGCGCAGATAAACGTTCTCGTCCATGAACCTGAGCCCCTTCAAGGTGGCCAGCACGTCGCCTACGCGCGCGGCCGGAATCAGTGCATCCTCCGGATAGGCGCGCCGCGGATAGGCAAGCCGGGTGTCCGGGTTGGTCAGGTCCTCGAAGTCGAGCACGCGAAAGCGGTAGGGGTCGTCCAATGACCACAAGGTTGCGCGCGAACTCGAGAAGTGTAGCTTGCCGTGGAACACCCCCTGGCCGGTCAACAGCTCCGCCAGCAGTTCCAGCACCGCGTCGATGCTGTTGTCCATCAGGCTCTCGACCCGCTGTTGGTAAAAAAGGCCGCCACGGATCGCCGGGTCGCCCTTGAGCTGGAGCCAGCCCTCCGGCTGGCGGTAAAGCTCGCGAGTCAGCGGCAGCTCGCGCAGGTCGAAGTCGGCGCCAAGGAAGCCGATGAGTCGCCCGTCGGCGTCTGCGATGCGCTGGATCGCCGTCAGCGACGGCCGCCGCCGATTGCGGCTCAGGTAGGCCGGCGATAACGAGAACTCGGCACCGGCCAATGCTTCGGCCAAGTAGGGTCGCTGGCTGCGGTCGCGGCCGTACTGCTCTGGTAGCGACCCCTGCCGGGACAGATTCGCCGTGACTTGCCGCGCATCCTGATCGAGCAAGTACAGGTAGTTGCAGGCGGGTAGAGACTCCAGCGCCTTTGCGAGCAAGGCTTCCAGGGCATCCCGGTCGCCCCAGGCCGCACGGCAGGGCGCCCCCAGCCGGTCCAGCTGGTCGGCGAGTCGTCCCTGGAGCAGCATGCGTTGGCGGGCGATGGCGGCTTGCAGTGCTTCGCTCATGATGGTCACCTAAAATCTTTGGTCTTTGATGTCTCGGCGGTTGGCCTAGGGGCAATTAGGCGATTTCTGTCAAATCCCATACCAGCTGACTTGTCGCCGGTGATAGGAAAACCCGCCGCGGGCATCGAGCCCGCGGCGGGTGCGGCCGACTGGAACGGTCGGCGCTCCCGGTAAAGCCGAGGCCTCAGGCGGCCTGCGGGAGTGCGTCCTGGCCCACCTGCTGCCAGCCCCTGTCCGGCAACCGCCTGTCTACGCCGCCCGCGTCGTCGAGGCGGAACAGATGCAGCCAGCCATTATCCAGCATCTGCCGCACCAGGTCGTGGCGCGCGATGATGTCATCGATGGCCGCCTGCGGCGCCTGCAGAAACACCGACAGCCGCATGGGTTCGTGCATCCATTGCTGGCCGTCGTGCAGGGACTGTATCGGGAGGCCTACGCGCAGGTCGCCGGCATTGCCCTCGAGCACGCCGATGGCGCCGCCGACTACATTGTGCAGCACCTTGTTACCACAGCCGAAACGACGGTTGTCGGTGGTCGAACCGTAGTACTGCAGGTTGATCCAGCCGGCGACGACCATCGGCGCGGTCATGATCAGCTCCAGCACGCCAAAGCCCGCGTCCTGCTGCCAGTGGTAGTCGTGCAGGAAGCTGCGCCCGCCGAGGTCCAGCCCGCGGGTGCGCGCGCGGGGGGCGGCAATGAAGGCGGCACAGCCCGCCAGCGCCCACTCCGGGCGTACCTGCGCCCAGTCGCGGCTGCGATGCTTGACATTGGCGGTGACCGATTGCAGCGACTTGCTCGCGAGTCCCAGTCTCGCGGCGCGCTGCAGCCGGGTCACCTCGCCCGCCTGTGCGAGCCAGCTGCGCACTTCCGCCAGCTCCTCGGCATAGCCCGCCGGCAGCCGGTCGGTGTCATAGAGCCTGACCTCGTCCACGCAGGTGTCATGCAAGGCGCCGATGAACCAGGTGTCCGCCGGGACCTTGATGCCACGCTCAACCAGCCCGCGACGCACGTCCGGGTCGTTCAGCAGCGCCGCACCCACGCGGGCGCTGGCCTCTCCAGTCATGCCGCCGCAGGCGCCGCAGTCGAGGCCGGTCGCATGCGGGTTGTTGACGACGGTGCTGCCGTGGCCCACCAGCAGCGCCAGGCGCGCGAAGTTGTCGGTCATCGACATGGCCTTCAGGATGCCCTCTGCCAAAGGCACGCGGTCGGCTACAGGGATACCGATGTCGGCATGCGCATGATGATGCGAGCAGGCGCCGTGCCCCGGTGCATCCAGGCTCGGGCCGACGCGCTGCTCGGTGGCGCCGTCCAGGTGCAGGTCGTCCGGGGCGGCCACCGGCCGGCTCCAGCCGAAGCTGTCGGCGATGATCTTCGGCGCATACAGCAGGATGCCCGCGGCCTCCACGAAGCTGAAGCAGGACGATGCCCCCATCTTGAATGCCTTCCATGACTTGGCGATGCCGGTGCGCCGGCGCTGGGTGGCGAGCGCGGCCTCGGCGTCGTGCTCGTCGGCATCATGGATAGTCGAGCAGACCCTGTACTTGGGTGCCAGCAGCACCGGCATGTGCGAGCGCGGCGCGACGGCGCCTAGCGGCACGTGCTCGATGGGAACGCCGAAGAAGCCCGCGAAGCCCAGCGTCTGCGCGCGCGGGCAGACCGTCTCGAAGGCGCGGCGGATGATCTCCGAGCGCACGTCGATGCAGAAGGCCGCCTGCACCGCGGGGCGCGCCTCGGGTGCCTTGGCGTCACTGCCGCGGCCGAGGTCGTCGATTAGCCGGCGTTGATAGCCCTGCTCCAGCGCCGTCAGCAGCAGGTGCTCCACCTCGGCACCGTCTAGGCCGGACACACCGCGATCGCCGCCGACGCCGGCGCCCGTCTCGCCGCGACCGAGGCGAGCGCAGATCTCACGCCAGCGCGGGCGAAGCGTCGGCGTTGACTTGTGCTCATAGAGCAGCACATCCCAGGCGAGCCGGATCGCCAGCAGCTCGACGATGGTGTCGTCGCTGCCGCCGCCGAGTTCCTTTTCCCAGCGCAGCAGTCGCGTCCAGGCCGCCCAGCCGCCGATATCCATCAGCGCCGCGTGCATGTAATCCAGCGCCGCGGTCTCCGGGATACCGAGGCGGCGCAGTGCCGAGCTGATGCAGGCGCGCGGCGACTCCGGCAGCGCCTTGACTCGTGCGCGCATGGCGTCTTGCCCCATCATAGTCAGGCTGAAGTCCAGCGCCGCGAAGCGCCGCCAGGACGCGTACAAGGACATGCCCTCCCAGGGCCGCTTCCAGGTGGCTTGACCCATGTCGAAGTAGGCCGCGCAGTGGTGGCTGATGCGCTCCACCACGAAACCGGACCAGTCATCGGCATCCAGCTCGTCCACCAGCGCAGTCAGCAGCGGGATGCCGCCGGTCGGCCCCTGGCGCTCGGCCGCGGCGGCATCGCGCAGGTGCCGCGGCGTCAGCGTGCTGCCGCACAGGCGGGCTGCTTCGCCCAGGTCGTCGTCGGTGATGCGCCCGGCCTCAAGTTGCTCGTGATACCAGCGCCGCGGCATGTACATGCGCGCAGCGGCGATGCGCCGCAGCGTTGCCGCGGCCTCCTCGAAACGCTGATCTACTAAGCCGTGGAAGGGGTTGACGGCAACGAAGCGATCAAGCGGCCACACCGGCGCGATGCGGTTGCAGGCGGCGTCGATCTGCCGGGCAAGCGCCGGCGGCACCGGATCTGCGTCCACCGGCGCCAGGGTCGGGTGGCCGGTGGCCAGGGCCTCAGACGCGTTCTGCTCCTGGGTCTCGGCGTCGAAGCGAAGGGCTTTCAGGTTCATGGGTGCAGTCCTCGTCTAGACGGTTCGGTGTTGGTTCGGTGTTTCGTTGGACGCGGGGCTCAGGCGCTCGCCGGTGTATTTGGCTGGCGAATCGGCCAGAGCCGCACGATGAGCCGCGTCACCAAGACGTCCACATAGAGGCCGTTGTAGAGGTGCACCTGAATGGCCTGGCGCAGGGGGCCGCGGATGCGCGTGAACAGGTGCTGCAGCACGATGAGTCCTATGAACACGGCCATGATGGCCAGCGCGAGCCCGAGGTCGAGTGCGCCGGCTGCCTCCACTGGCCGCACGCTCCCGATCAGCGCATGCTCGAACAGCGCATGTAGGCCGAAATAGGCGAAGCTGACGAACGCGGCCATGACCGTCGTGCGAATCAGGAGCTTGGCGTTGTCTTCCAGCACCAGTGCTTGCAGCAGCATCTGCGCGGTGGCGATGGCGACGATGGCGCCTGTGACGATCAGTGCCGGCTGCTGGGTCGGGTCGACGCCGAACGCGAAGCCGGCAATGAGCGCGAGCAGGATTGCACCCTGGAAGGCCACCAGCCAGTGCCAGGGCTGAGGTGCGCCGCCCTTGAACTGGAGCGCCGGGGCGCGAAAGCCGTCGACGCTGCTGCCCGAGGCGAGGAACGCATGCGCCTTGTACAGTGAGTGGGCCACCAGGTGAAGCAAGGCGAGGCTGTAGAGTCCGAGCCCGGCCTCCAGCAGCATGAAGCCCATCTGCGCGGACGTGGACCAGGCCAGCGACACCTTGATGCTGGTCTGCGTGAGCATCACCAGCGAGGCCACCGCGAGGGTCACCAGGCCGACGATGGCCAGCGCGTCAAGCGCCGGCCCCGAGGCCGACATAACCGGGCTCATGCGGATCACCAGGAAGGCGCCGGCATTGACGATGCCCGCGTGCAGCAGGGCCGAGACGGGCGTCGGCGCCTCCATCACCTGGATCAGCCAGCCGTGGAAGGGGAACTGGGCGCACTTGAGAACGGCCGCCAGCGCAATCAGCCAGGCCGCGGTCTGCAGACCGGCGGGCAGCGGACCCTCGATGGTGTCCATGGCCGCGAACAGGGTCGCGAAGTCGAGCGTGTGCACGGACGCGCCGATCAGCAGCACCGCGATCAACAGGCTGGCGTCGCCGATGCGGCTGAACACGAACTTCTTGTGCGCCGCCATCTGCGCCGCCGGCCGCTCCGCGTAGAACAGCAGCAGCCGATGTAGGTTCAGGCTGGTGGCCATCCAGGCCAGCACGAACATCAGCAGATTGCTGGAGACGATCAGGGTCAGGATCGCCGCCAGTGTCAGCAGCAGCCACTTGTGGAAGTGGCCCTCGCCGGCGTCACCGGCCATATAGCTGCGTGCATAGGTGGTCACCACCGCGCCGACCAGCGAGACCAGGGTGAGCATGATCACCGTCACGGCGTTGACGAACACGCCGATGGCGAAATCGCCGATGCCGAACGGGAGCGGAATCGCGATCAGGTTAAGCGTCAGGGAGCTGCCGAAGCCGGGTCCGGCGGCATAGCCGGCAGAGGCCACCAGCGCAAGCGCGAAGGCGCTCCAGGCGATGCCCACGGCCAGCTTTGCCATGGCGGCGCCGTTTCGGTCGGCGGTTTCGCGCGGCACGGCGCCGGCGAGCCAGAGGATCACGGGTGCCGCTAGGGCGGCGGCAGTTGTTACGGAATTGCTTAGCGTCAGGGCGATAGTGGACATGGTCTCTTCCTCGTCAAGAACCCGTTGGCGGGGCACGGCTGAGAACATATCCGCATTTGTCACTTAGACAATATCTAAGTTTTCGAAGAATCCCATATCATTTTATCTATTGATTGACGTTGCAGCGCTGGGAAGCCAGCAAAGGCGAGGCCTTGCGTTTTGCGCTTTGCGAAAGGCATCTCTCTCCGTTCCGCATTGCGAAAACTCTGTGCGACTTGAGCGTCGGGCGTTGCCCCGGACGCGCCATCGTGCCGGAGCGCATCGATTCCGTACGCCGCCGCCCCCGGCATGCGTCAGTCGTGAGCCAACGCCGGCCGCCGCGTTGCTCATGGACCTTTGGCGCCCGCTGACGCTGACTCTTCCGCGCGAGCTGGGGGGGCTGCGTTCGCTGCGCTCCGACTCATTGTGGAGTGCGCGTCGAGCTGGGTGATGCCTTCTCTCGCCGGCACGCCGATCCATCCGGACCACAAGGCCTGCGGATGTGCGTGACGGACACGACGGAGACGAGCGAGCATGCCGAACGGCTCCAATGTTAGCGATCGCGCTCGCGTTGGGTCCGGCATGACCGGGTCGATGGAAAGAGGGTCGAACCTAGAAAGAGCAGTTGACCGCTTCGTCATCAATGTAAGCGCCTGAGGTTCCTGAAGTTCAGCAGCAACTCGGGAGGCACCCTTAGGGTGAACGGCGCTACGGCCGCCAGGGCACGCCCCGCGTGCCGCCCAGCTGCGTTACAACTCGTTGGAATAGAATGACTATTCCGCCTCGTTGTGCCTTGCTGGACACCACGCGGGACGCACCCTGACGACCGTCCAACTGCTCTTTCTAGGTAGAAGGATGCCACCGCCAGGCCATGGCCGTCGGTGATGCGCCGACCAGGCAAGCCGACTGGGCCGCCGTCAGCACTGGCTTGGGTATGGGCATGCAAAGCGCTCGTTTCATCATGCGCTATCCGGGTAATGCCAAAGGCATGGGACCGGGGGCACGCCGGCAGTCACTTACGTCCGCCGGCAGTCGTTTCGCCGACACGGCGATTCGACCGGGCGACGCCCAGTCGAGGGACGAGGTCTACGGATGCGTAGACGGCACCCGAGATCGAATCGGTACGGACCCTCAATAGGCGTCGCGTGGCAATCCCAACACAGTGCTGAGTCGATTCGGGCACACCGAGGATTTACCTTCGGATTTCTCTTACTTTTCTATCGTTTGTTGCGAAACCATCGTTTTTTGTCTATGACTTACGCTTCAAAGTCCGATTCGCACTCGAGCCGAAACGTCCGCATGATCCACTCCAGCCCGTCAAAGGCCTGGTCCAGGTCATCCGAACGGAGCTCGGGAGGGCACGAGCGGCGGTCGGTCATCCACTTGAAGCGGAATACCGAGTCATCCCCCCCAGGAACTTGCGATAGCGTCTTTTCGCCGGTCGGCGGGGACGCCCGACCCATCAATGGGCCGCCATAATGATGCAGCAGACGCGCCGTCGCCAGGACGATGCCACGCTGTGAGTAGCGCAAACAACGAGGAGTAAAGAACGTGGAAGCATTGATCGACTTCGGTGCGCGATTCTTGCACCAGCTGCAGTCGCCAACGTTGGCCTTCCTTTTGGGCGGCATCCTGATCGCCGCGCTCGGTTCACGGCTAACGATCCCCGAATCCATCTACAAATTCATCGTCTTCATGCTGCTCATGAAAGTCGGTCTCAAGGGCGGCATGGCGATCGGCGAGGCGGACCTCGCGGCGATGCTGCTCCCCGCGTTGATCGCGGTGTTCGTGGGGTGCCTGATCGTCGTGATCGGACGCTACACCCTAGCCATGCTGCCCGGTATCCGTACCGAGGATGGGATCGCGACCGCCGGCCTGTTCGGCGCCGTCAGCGGGTCGACGCTTGCCGCGGGGATGGTCGTGTTGGAGACCGACGGCATCGCCTACGAGCCTTGGGCCGCGGCGCTATACCCGTTCATGGACATCCCGGCCCTGGTCCTCGCCATCGTCCTTGCCAGTGTCTACTTGAAAAAGAAGGATGGTACTGGCGAAAAGGTGCAGATCTGGCCGATCGTCAAGGAAAGCCTGCAAGGCTCGGCCCTGACAGCGCTGTTGCTTGGGATCGCCCTCGGATTGTTCACGAACCCCGAAAAGGTCGTCGACTCTTTCTACGAGCCGCTGTTCCGTGGACTGCTGTCGGTGTTGATGCTCATCATGGGCATCGAGGCATACGCCCGATTGAACGAACTCCGGCGCGTGGCCCACTGGTTCGCCGTCTACGCCGCGATCATGCCGATCGTGCACGGCCTGATCGCGTTCGGGCTTGGATACGTGGCCCATGTACTGGTCGGCTTCAGCCCGGGCGGCGTGATTCTGCTAGCCATCATCGCCGGCTCGAGCTCCGACATCTCCGGCCCGCCGACACTGCGTGCCGGCATACCGACGGCCAACCCGTCGTCCTACATCGGCGCATCGACGAGTATCGGCACCCCGGTCGCCATCGCCATCGGCATCCCGCTGTACATAGGCCTGGCACAGGTGGTCTTCGGCTCCTGACGCGGTGCCCGGCAAGGGCCGAAAGCAGTGCTTGCTAAAGCGGCCATGAGATTGGCGGCGTCCTGTTCCAAGTGGGCGACGGCAGGGACGCCATTCTCGAGTGCCAAGGGAGACTGGTCAAGGCGACGACCGAGACGACGCCCCGGCTGTCTCAGGGGCTTGTCAGCAAGTCAGCAGAGATCATTGTGAAGAATCGGGGCCGGCAAGTCGCGTGCAAGGACGCACCCTGCCCCGTCGACCAACGCCAAGAGGTATCAAATAATGACAGAAAAGGTCACGAAGCTCGTCATCATCACCGAGAAGGTGCTGCTGAGTAAGGTCATCAAGATCATTCAAGCGGCCGGAGCCACCGGCTACACTGTGATGGCCGCCGGTGGCGTCGGGAGCCGCAATACCCGCTCGTCTGGTCAGCCCGCCGTCTCGGACACCTTCTCGAACGTAAAGCTGGAAGTGATCACCGCGAGCGAAGACCTCGCCCGCAACATTGCGGACCAGGTTGCGAAGAAGTACTTCGACAACTTCTCTGGAATCACCTACCTTGATGACGTCGAGGTGCTCTACGCCCATAGGCTCTGAGGAGGGATCGATTGCCTGGCCGCACCGGCCAGGCAATCGCGCAGCGCCGCGAAAGTCGGTGCGCCGGTCGCGTCGTCAACAGCCGTCGTCGACTTGGGCGTAGCCACCCTCGGGCGCGGAAACCTGGCTCCTGATGAACCTCATGTGCTCGATCCGATCGAAGTGCTGATCGAGCGCCTTGTCGATCTCCGTGCTCTTGAGCCCGTCATAGATGACGACCCGGCCCTTGTTCTCCACCCGCAGTTGCTGCTCGGACGGATCACGCAGTCGCTGCTCGGACGGATCACGCAGTCGCTGAAGCTGCCAGTCCTCGGCGGAACCGGCGTTGGCGACCTGCACCGGCGCCAGGACGGTGACGGCTGCGAGGGCGGCTGCGAGGGTGTAAGTGGACGCTTTCATGACGGATAACCCTGGTTAGACATGGCTCGGCTTGCTCGGGCCGCGGGCTTCGTCTCCGCGGTTCTTGCGCCTGACTGTAGTCACCGCGGTCCGCCGGGCGGCGTCGATCTTCAACACCGCAACTGTGCAGCATGCACATTTCTGCCGACCACGCCGGAGAGACCAAGTGTTTTGAGCCGCTGGATTCTGAGTGCGAGACCGACCGGCGCCGGGGCCAGGTTATCGTCGATCACGAAACCTGTTGCATCCAAGCGTGCCACATCACCGACATCTCAAGAGCGCCCATCGAGCTGTGGTCTCGATCCCAGGAAGCTTCTGCTGCCGAAGACTTGTTCGCACTGGCCGCCTGGCACAAGGCTCCAGCGCCGATGCCGGATGGGAACCTCCTCGACCAGCTTGGGCCCAACGTCGAGTTTGACCAGCGCGTCGCCAGGTCATCGCCGCTTTACGCGGGCGACGATGCAGCCGCCCTTGTGCGCCAACCGTCCACTGCGTCACCGTGCGGCGAAATGGGTATCATGCCGCGAAGTCCCCATGTGGCTTTCACGGCATGTCGACGCTTGTTTGCCCGCAGCCAAGCGATCGTGCATCGCCGCGCCCCGACTACCGCGACGGACTCGAACGCTGTTACCCATTCCATCTCCCCCTGGAGGCACACAGATGTTGCGTACCCCCGCCCCACCGCTCGTCCTGCTGAGCGCGGTACTTCTGCTTGGCGGGATGCGCGAGCAAGCCGCGGCAACTGATGCCCACGCCATTGTTGTATCAGCAACCGGGCGGCGAAACGCTGTTTGAGCAGCCGCGCGAGGCGCTGGGCAGCACGGACGTGGATCTGCTCTTTATCACCGACCGCGGCGCCGAGACCGACCCGGACAGCACCCAGCCGTTCGGCGAGGCGCGGGCGAACCGGATCGCTTTCGGCAGCGCTAAGGTGCGCATCGGACCGGGCATGACCTGGGACGCTCTACGGCGGGAGAGCGCCCTCGGCGATCGCACGCGCGACATGGATCTGTCCCTGGGAAAGGTGTCGCAGATCGGCAGCTTTCCGACGGAACCCTACCGCATCCGCTTGACGCCGGAAAACGACGTGTATCGCGACGACGCCGACATGCGCCTCCATCAACTGGCCAAGAGTCAGTTGGTCGACGAGGTCAAGCAACGCATCGCCGCGTCGCCACGCAAAGAAATCGTGCTGTACGTCCATGGCTTTAACGAGACCTTCGAGACGGCGGCCTTCACCAGTGCCGAGTTGTGTCACTTTCTCGGCCGAGAATCGGTGTGCGCCTTCTTTACCTGGCCGGCCTCCGCCAGCGGAAATTTTCTGACCTCTTACACCGCGACCACGGAGTCGGCGGACTACGCTGTGGGGCATCTAAAAAAGACCATCCGACTGCTCGCCACCACGCCCGGGGTTGAGCGCGTGCAATTACTCGCCCATAGCCGCGGCACGGCGCTGCTACTGGATGCGCTACGGGAATTGATCTTGGAGGTCATCGGCGCGGGTCAGGAACCGGCCGAAGCGCTAAAGATTGACAACGTAGTGCTGTTTTCGCCTGACATCGATGTGGACGTCGCCGGGCAGACCATCACCGCCTATGTGTCGGACCCAGACTTGATCTCGGTCTGGCCGACTGGCCGGATGCCGCGCTCCCTGCGCGGGCGCATGACGATCTATTCCTCACCCGATGACCGCGCGCTGCTGGTGTCGCGTATCCTCTTTCGCAGTCGGACACGAATCGGAAATATGCGTGCCGATGACATCAGCCCAAAGAGCCAGGAATACGTTGCCCGCTTGGGCAGGATCGACATCGTGATCTATGACGGGGAGCGCACCGACGCCTTTGGTCATTCCTACTTCACCACCAATCCGCAAGTCAGTTCCGATGTCATCGAACTGCTGCGCTACGGCACGAGGCTCGGTGAACCCGGACGAGAACTCATCCAGAAGGGGCCAGTGGTGTGGGAGTTTCCGCCAGTGGAGTGAGATAGTGTCGGAGAAAAGACGCACCGGCGGCGTCTTCCGCACGTGCGCGAGATGCGCGCTTGGGAGAACAGCGGCTTCTCGCTGGATGCCGGGGTCTGTGTCGCCGCGCACCACCGCGCCGGCTTGGAGCATCTGCTGCGCTATTGCGCCCGCCCGCAGTTCGCGCTCGAGCGTCTGCAATGGCTTGACGATGAGCAGGTCGTCTACCGTCTGCCCAAACCTCAGCGCGACGGCACCACGGCGCTGACGCTCACGCCGCTGCAGCTGATCGACCATCTCGCGGCAATCATCCCGCCGCCCTGGCGGCATCGGCATCGCTCCCATGGCGTGCGCGCACCCAACGCGCCCCTGCGGGCGGGCGCGGCGGCTCACCGCTATGGTTGAGCATCCGCTCGACGTGACTGGCGTCGGTGACGAACGCCACGCTTGGCTCAGTGTCCGCTGCTTGCCACATTCCTGCCCTTGCTGTTCAGAGAGCCAATGGCAGGCCAGGGTCCTGAGCGGGTCCGCGGCGTAGCCGGTTCGGCTGTCCGCCGTCGGCTCATAACAACTCGGCGTTCGCGCGGACAATTTGGGAAACGATACTCCCGGCTGTTGTTGCGAAGCTCAGTGCCCAGCCTGTAATTGTGACACCGCGAGAAGCCGGCGAGGACTTTCTCCCTGCTCCCGATCAGGGTGCACCTTGGCTTCGACCCGTTGCTGCACGCTGATTAACAGCTCATGCCCCGGACGCCCATCGTCTCCGACGGGCGTTCGCCGAACCGGCACCGATATTCGTACGCGAATGCGCCCAAGCGGCTGAATCCACCGGCGCGAACGATCTCGGCGACGGAGCGATTGCCTCCCCTCGCCTGCTTTAGGGCTCCTCGAATTGCATGCATTCGGCTGACCCGAAAGAAGGCCAGCGGCCCCATTCCGTGCGTTTCATGAAACGCACGTCGCAGCGTTCGGTCGCTGACGCCGAGCTCGGCGCATAGATCAATCGCGCTAAGGGGCTTGGGCAGGCGTGCCTGCATGAGATCCGTGGCTCTCTGGACCAACCGGGTCCGGCTCCGAGGGGACAGATCCGGCACGCCTACCTGCCGCGGCGAGGCAAAGGCCGAGATCAATTCACGCAGGATGCCGTTTGCCAAAGTGGGCCCCCGCGTACCGCGAAGGATGTCCGGGTCACTGGCCGATCTCGCGAGCAGCCACTCCAGCGACCTCTGAAATCTCTGCATCGCCTCCGGATGTGGACGAATGGCGCTCCAGGGATCAATCCGCTCCGCTGCGTCATCCCCTGTCAGGATTCTCGAGGCGGCGCGAAAACGCTCGATGGGCACGAGCAGGGCCCTGATGGTCGTATCGCGTAAGGTGCGGTTGTTGTACGCAACCTCCGGGCTCTTGACGATCAGCTCTCCCCGAGACAACCGGCGGCCCTGCCAAACCGTTCCCTCGTTGCGCGCGGTGATCGGGATGAAGGTCATGAAGGCCACGCTGTCACTGCCCCGCGTCAGCAACGATTGATTGGCGTGGACCTGAAACAGCCGTAGCCCAGCGCCGGTCGCGACTTGGATCTCTCCTCGAAAGCGGCCCCGGGACATCTGCATGAACGCCCCGCCCCAGTGTGCGAAGAGCTGCTGAAGTTCCTCGAAATCGCACACTTGCCGACGGAAGCTGCTCTGCGGGGCGTGCTTGGATGTTGCGTCTGGTGGATGCTCGACGGCCATGGTGGCAGGTCCTCCCGATTTGGCCAAAAGCGGATACTTCTGGCTCAGCTTCTAGAGATTGTGCCCTGGGTGCGGTTAGCATCCGGGGGAATGACGAACAGTGCGCCAGGTCGGCACCGCGGCCATCACACCGCGATGTCGGGCGACGAAAGAAACTGGAGGGCATCACATGAGCACGGCATCCAATCCTATCAGCCTCTACGGCAGTCTCAACTGTGGCGTCCTGCTGGCCATCACGCCGGAGTATTCCAAGATCAAGGCCACCCGCGCCCCCAAGGCTGGTCGACCAGAGGCGCGGCCGACACAATTCTCCATCAAGCCCCAGTTCCGCACCATCGCCGGCGTAAAGGTGCGCTATGCCGAAGGCGGCAAGGCCGACGGCCCGGTTGTGCTGCTGCTGTGCCCCCTGCCCCAGAGCATCCTGGCCTTCGATCCGATCTGGGACCGTCTGGGCGCGCGGTTCCGAGTCGTCGCACTGGACCTGCCGGGGTTCGGCCGCAGCGAAGGCGGTCTGGAGTTCATGACCTTCAAGGCGCAGGGCGACTTTCTCAAAGCCTTCATCGACGAGTTGGGCCTTTCCGATGTTCACATCGTCGGTCCGGATGTCGGCATGTCCGCGGCGCTGCACTATGTCATCCACTCCGATCACAAGGTTGCAAGCCTGATAATCGGGGACGGTCCGGGCATCGACCCGTCGAGTAACGGCAGCGTCATCGACAAAATGGTCACATCCGGGTTCTGGCGGATGGTCTTTCAGATCGCCGGCTCAAGCGCCTTCGTCGCTGCGGGGAATGCGCTCTGCTACGTCAATTACAGCCCCAGCTTCGACGAGGTGGCCGACTATGTCGCCAGCTACGCCGGTCGCATCGGCCCCGTTACCCAGTGGTTCGCGAAATACCCCGAGAGTCTCAAGACGGTCGATCCCTACCTGGCGGACATTGACCTGCCGGTGAAGGTCTTTTGGGGCGACATGGATCAGCTCCTGTTCGTCGATAACGGCGAGCGACTGCACGCCCGCCTCAAGCGCAGCGACCTGAAGGTCTTCGAGCACTGCGGCCACTTCTCCTACCAGGACAAGGCGGACGAGTTTGCTCAGATGGTGCTCGATTGGGTGGATGGCGGCTACCAGGCCCTGTGACCGATTGCGCGCGAGCCCAGTTCGCAACTCTGGCCTGGACCTTTTCAGGCGATTTCTGTCAATCGCCTAAGCGCTGCTCAGGATTCCGTTCCGCGGAACACCGATGACATCAGGCCGCCGATGCTGGCCGAGGGGACAAATGAAATCTATCCACATCGTTCTCATCCTTGCACTGTTCCCGCTTTGCTCGGCGTTCGGCGCCGCGTCGTCGGGCGCCAGTCGTCCGGCGCCAGGTCATCCGGCGAAGGGGAGACGCGGCCCAACGTCCTGCTGATCGTCGGCGACGACATCGGCTTCGGCGACCTGGGCTTCATGGGCTCGGCGACACACACGCCCACGCTGGATGACCTGGCGCATCAAGGTGTCGTCTTCACGCGCTTTCACGCCTCCCCGGTCTGCTCCGTAACCCGGGCCATGCTCCTGACCGGCAACGACCCGGTGGAGATCGGGCTCGCCGCGTTCGACTACGCCCTCTACCCGCCGGCCAAGGGAGAACCGGGTTACGAAGCCTATTTGACGCGCACCACCGCCGCGCTGCCCGAGCTGCTGCGCGATGCGGGCTACCGCACCTATATGGTCGGCAAGTGGCATCTCGGCGGCACGCGCCACGGGGGAGAAGGGCCGCACGCCTGGGGCTTCGACGAGAGCTATGCCATTTATACCGGTGGATCGAACCACTGGAACCAGGATGTCTTCCACATCGACATGGGCGATCCGGTGGTGGCCGCGCAGGTCGAGGCGGGCCAGATCCCCAAGGAGCCGTTCTACGAGAACGGCCGCGAGGTGGTTCGGCCGCTGGGTATCTATTCAGACGCGCTCTACACCGCAAAGATGCTCGAATACCTGGAGCGTGGTCGCCACACCGACAAACCCTTCTTCGCCTACGTCGCCTACACCACGCCCCATGCCCCCCTGCAGGCACCGATCAGCCTGATCGATGCCTACACCGACCACTACCTGGAGTTGGGCTATGAGGGATTGAAGCGCGCGCGTTTCGAGTCCCAGAAACGCCACGGCATCCTGCCCCCCGACGCTGAATATCCGACCGAGGGCAGCAATCCGCTGGTGCGCCAATGGTCGGAGCTCGGCGAGGAGGAGCGCGTGCGCCAGGCGCGCATGATGGCCACCTACTCCGCCATGATGGAGTCCCAGGACTTCCACATCGGCCTGATGCTCAACTACCTCCGCGAAACAGGTCAGCTTGACAACACCTTGGTCGTCTACCTGTCCGACAACGGCCCCGAGGGTCTCGACGTCACGGGCGCCCTGAGCAACGCCAAGGCCACCGAGTGGATCACCGCACACTTCAGTCAGGCGCTGGAGGACATCGGCGCCGGCAACGCCTTCGGCTTTATCGGCACCTCCTGGGCCAACGCGGCGACCGGAGGACTCCAGTGGTGGAAGTGGTTTATTGGCGAGGGCGGTGTGCGCGTGCCCTTGATCATCCGTCCGCCGACCGACCAGCCCTTTGCGCACAAGGGCGACAAGACCAATGCCTTCGCCAGCGTGAAGGACATCCCCATGACCATCCTCGACTACGCCGGCGTTACCCACCCAGGAACCAGCTACCGCGGCCGCACGCTCAGCCCTCCCTCCGGGGTCTCCATGCGCGGCTTCCTAGAAGGCAAGGCCCCGGCGCCCCGCGACGAGGACCAATGGGTCGCCTTCGAATTGTTCGGCAACGGTTCCGTCGTGGCCGGGGACTACAAGGCCATCCGCGTGCGCGCCGGAATGTACGGAGACGGCGACTGGCACCTGTACGACATTGCTAAGGATCCTGGGGAGACGCGCCCACTGGACGAGGAGCAGCCCGAGCGCCTCGCGGCCATGATCGCAATCTATGAAAAGTTTGCCGAAGAGAAGGGACTCATCCCAGTCGCCGACAACTGGAGCCCCTGGCATGGCTTTGTCGACGAGCACGGGAAGCCCTTGGAAGACGCTTCGGCGCACGAAGGAGATGCTGATTAGCTATCCATCTTGGCCAGAATCAGCTCGTCATTCGAGAGGCGCGCAGTGACTGTCGACCTCGATCACTCGCGCCCCACCGCCGAGGCAGACTCTCGGGTGCCGCCGTCGCATGGCGTCATCTGATCCGACCCGGCGCTGGAGGCCTACGTACTGGCGCACGATTCGGCGGGTGTCCCGGACTTGCCACTTCGTGTGCTCGCGTTCCAAGACGCTAGGACGCAAAAGCCTTCGGTGATCGCCAATCGATATGACGATCTTGCCAATCGCCGCGCGTTCCCCGACGATTGAGCGCTAGGTGCGCATTGATGAAGTAGTCAGAAATAGGGGGCGCGCCACCATTCAGTCGGTTGAGATCGGCCCGTTCGGCTCTTCACCCAGACCCAGAGGAAACACGCCCGGCGTTGGGGTAGGTCGGCGATTCTAGCGTCCGATTATGATTTCTTTGCAGTCGGCTCGCCACGGAGTGCCAATGACCGCTGCTGGCTGGTTTGCGGACGCCGAGACCGTTTTCCCTGAAAGGCGCGATCTCGGGTACCGATAGCGGCTGTTTCGGAAGTGACCGCTGGCAGGCACGTCTTCCGCGGCTGTGTTTCGGGGGGTTCCTGTCGGTGGCGGTCGCCGTTCCAAACGTGGCCTCCGATTTCGCGAGGCGGGAGGACAAGAGCATGCAAATCACATCAAGTGCTTTCCAGCACGACAGCGAGATCCCGAGGCAATACACCTGTGACGGCGCCGACCGATCACCGCCGCTGAGTTGGTCAGACCTGCCTGCCGGAACAGAGACCTTGGTCTTGATCGTTGATGATCCGGACGCACCCGATCCGGAGGCCCCCAAGATGACCTGGGTGCATTGGGTGCTGCTGAATCTGCCCGCGGCAACCTCTCGGTTGCCGGAAGGCATCACGGCGCTGCCTGCCGGAACCATCAGCGGTTTGAACGACTGGAAGCAGACGGGCTACCGCGGTCCATGCCCTCCCATCGGCCGGCACCGCTATTTCCACAAGCTCTACGCCCTGGACAAGCGGCTCAACCTGAGGGGCTCGCCCACCAAGTCCGACGTGATGCAGGCGATGCAGGGACATGTGCTGGGCGAGGCGGTGCTGATGGGGACCTATCAGCGCTGACTGGCACACCCATTGGCGCGGCGGAGACCGCTGCGTGAGATGATGTTTGAGACTGCCCTAGGCTGCCTCTCAGGCACCTCAGCGCGCAGCCAACTCCGCAGCGGGCGCCAAGCTTTGCTCCATCCCGGAGACACCGAACCAGTAGCCGTCGCAGGCGCCAGTCGGCATCAGCCGTTCGAGCTGACGGCTGGCGTCGAGGGCATCCAGTTCGCCGGTCAGTGCGCGATGGCATAGGTCGATGACCTGCTCCATTTGGTTCGACTGTGGGCTGATCCGGACGATGTCGACGCCCAGCGCGCGCATCCGTGCCAACTCCGGCAACAGGTTGAGCGTGCGCGCAGACTGGGTTTGGATGCCGTTCAGGGCCAGGAAGCGGTTGTCGTCCTGTGTGGAGAGCACCATGCCGTCTGGATCATCAATGCAGGCGTAGCGGCAGTCGTCCTTCGGCAGATTGCGAGCGCGCGCGGTAAAGCAGCGCGCGGAGTAGGCCAATGGCAGTCGGCCGTAGACCATGACCTCGGTCTCGACGCCGTCCGGTCGACGCTGCTGCATGTCGTCCAGTGCCTCGCGGGTCAGCTCCACCGGCAGCACCCAGCGCTTGCAGCCCTGGCGCGCGAGTAGGGTCAGCGTGCGGTCGTTGTAGATATTGACGCTGTGGCCGACCGCGAACGGCCTGCCCTGCAGCAGGTTGACGGCGCCGATGTCGTTGGCCTCGACCAGAAACCGGTCTTGGGCGCAGATGGCGCGAAGGCGCATGAGTTCGGATTCCGCCTCCAGCAGCGACAAGGTGGACAACACCACCTCTTTGCCGGCGGCGGCGAGGCGCTCGGCGATCTCCAGCCAGTCGTCGAAGCGCAGCTGATTGCGCTTGGAGCAAATGGTCTCGCCAAGATAGACGATGTCCACCGGGGCGTCCGCCACCATGACGTAGAAGTCGTCTACCTTGTCCTTGGGCCAGTAGTAGCTGATTGGGCCGAGCGACAGGCGCGGGGAATGGGCCTTGCTCATGGTCGTCTCCGCGCTCATTGCCAGGGCCGGTGATAGGCGCCAAGCGTAGTCTGGGCGCCTTCTGAGACCTTACCAAGCTCAGCGGTCCATTCAGGACGCGGGCTGAAAGCGTCCGGCGCGCGTTCGAAGGCGTCGAGCGCCTGACGCCAGACGCGTGTGACCTGGGCCACGTAGACCGGACTGCGCTGGCGGCCCTCGATTTTGAGTGCCTTGACGCCGGCCGCGGCCAGCTCCGGCAAGAGTTCCATTGCGTTGAGACTGGTGGGGTCTTCGATGGCGTGATAGGTGTTGCCGCCCGCCTGGAAGGTGCCCTTGCACAGGGTTGGGTAGCCGACGTTCTCGCCCTTGGGGTGGCGTTGGATCAGCACGCCGCCGAGGCGTGTGTCGAGGCCGGTCGGCGTCTCGATCCACTCGACATGGCTGGCCGGCGAGCAAGCGCCATAGGTGTTGGGCGAGCGGCCCGTCGCATAGGACGACAGGATGCAGCGGCCCTCGACCATTACGCACAGGCTGCCGAAGCCGAAGACCTCGACCTCGACCGGGCTGTGGTCGATGACGTGGCGGATCTGGCTCATCGACAGCACGCGCGGCAGTACGGCGCGCTTGATGCCGAAGTGCTCGCTGTAGAAGCGCAGCGCCTCGTAGTTGGTCGCCGACCCCTGCACCGACAGATGCAGATTGAGTTGCGGATGGTGCTGCGCTGCATAGTCCAGCACGCCGATATCGGCGGCGATCAGGGCATCGACGCCGAGGTCAGCGGCGTGGTCCACGGCCTGCTGCCAGCGTTGAAAGCCGTCGGAGCGCGGATAGGTGTTGAGCGCGATGAACACGCGCACGCCCTTGCGCCGGGCATAGCGAATGCCCTCGGCCAGCTTGTCCAGCGTGAAGTTCAGGCCGGCGAAATGGCGCGCATTGGTGTCGTCGCGAAAACCGGTGTAGACGGCGTTGGCGCCGTTGTCTACGGCCGCCTTCAGCGACGGCAGATTACCGGCGGGACAAACGAGCTCCATCAGGATTCCTCTGGATTCAGCAATGAATTGATTAGGCGGCGGAACCGGCGAGCACGCGGCCCTGGGCATGGACGCCGGCAAGGTCGCCCTGGCAGGTCCCGCGGCGTTTGAGTTCGTTCTCGATGCCGTTCAGCACCGCCCATTTCTTAGAGCACCAGTCCGGCGCCAGCAAGACCTCGCGATTCGCCGTTCCGGTGACGCGGTGATAGACCACCTCTGGCGGCGTGCGCTCGATCAGGTCGGCCGCGATACCGATGTAGTCGGCCATGGCGAGCGGCCGATAGCCGCCGAGACGCCATTCGCGCGCCAGCAGCGTGTGCCGCACCACGTGCAGCGGATGCAGTTTCAGCCCCTCGGTGCCCAGCTCGAGCACCCGCTCCAGGCTAGTCAGCGCGGCTTCCCGCCCCTCGCCGGGCAGGCCGACGATCAGATGCGTACACACCGGCAGCCCATGCAGCCGCGCCGCGCGGACCGTATGCCGGTAGTCCGCGAAGCCATGGCCGCGGTTGACCCGCGCGAGCGTGCGGTCGAAGGCCGACTGCAATCCCAGCTCCAACCAGACCTCATGTCCCTCCGCGCGCAGATCGGCGAGCAGGTCCAATACGGTGGCTGGCACGCAGTCCGGCCGCGTGCCGACCGACAGGCCGATAACGTCGGGTTCCGCCAGCGCCTCGCGATACAAGGCCGCGAGACGCTGAACGTCGTCATAGGTATTGGTGTATGCCTGAAAATAGGCCAGATAGCGCAGCGCGCCAGTGCGTTTGCGCAGGACGCGCCGCCCGGCCGCAATCTGTTCTGCAACCGAAGGCGCCTGCCGCGCGTTGGGGCTGAAGGAGACGTTGTTGCAGAACGAGCAGCCGCCGAGCCCCTTGGTGCCATCACGGTTGGGGCAGGTGAAACCAGCATGGATGGCGAGCTTGTGCACCCGAGCGCCGTGGCGGCGCATCAGATCGGTGCCAAAGGTATTCACCCGGTCGGACAGGGCCATGGAGTCGGCGGAAACGAGCAGAGCGATGCGGTTCGAACAGCGGGTTAAGCTCCCATAGCGGACCCGTGATCACATTGATGGCTGTCAAGCGGAAGCCAGTTGGGCGCGGATTGCTATGCCCAGTGCGCCAAGCTGTTGGGCGGGTCTCGACGCCTGGGCTCATCTCGTCTTCAAGGGCACTGCGCGAAGCGTTCCCGCTCCGTTCACTCCCTTGGGGCCATGGTCAGCCCGGAATGACTCCAGTATCCTCTCCGCTCAGCGCGACATCCCGGCATTTGCCGCGCACTCACTCAGGGCACAAGGCAGCCAGCCTCATGCAGACGACGCTCGACAGCATCACCTTGGCCACCAGCGAGCCGATTCAGGTCATCGACATCACGCCGCAGGTGCGCGAGCGGCTCGCCGAAAGCGGTCTGCGCAATGGCCTGGTGACGCTGATCTCCCGCCACACCACGGCGCGCGTGAACCTGAACGAGCGCGAGGCGCAGCTACAGCGTGACATGGTGACCTTCTTGAAGCGTCTGGTTCCGCGCGACGGCGACTATCTGCACAACCTCGCGCCGGTGGATGATCGCGATAATGCCCATTCGCACCTGCTCGGACTCTTCATGAACGCCTCTGAGAGCATCCCGGTCGCCAACGGCGAGCTGTTGCTCGGTGGCTGGCAGTCCATCTTCTTCGTGGAGCTGGACGGCCCGCGGCCGGAGCGGAGCCTGACGTTGCAGTTTCTGGGCGAAGCCGGGGGTGAAGCTCGAGGGCAGCCGGAGGGTGAGTCAGCGGGCGAACTCGACGACGGGACAAGTCCTGCCCGGTTGCGGTGACAAGGGACCAATCCAATGCAACAAGCCGATCTCGCTGGTTTCTTCGCCGATGCGTCCGAGCTCGATGCCGAGGCGTATCTATTCCTGGATTATTACTTCGAGTGTACGGGCGATCCTAAGACGGCGGCCGCGCATCTGTGCAGTGAGCAGTCCACCGCGCAGTGGAAGCGGGTCGACGTCGACGAGGATTACCGTCCGCGCTTCGCCGCCAAGGTGGTCGACCTGGAGGTGGAGACGGTCCTATCCGGCACGAGCTATGTGCTGGACCCGCCGGTCCTCGGTCCGGTGAGTGCTTGCCGGGCGCGAATCGCTCATCCGCACGCCAATTTCGGGCCGCGGCTGGCGAACATGCTGAGCGCCGTGCTCGGCGAGGGCGCCTTCTTTGCGCCGGGCATTCCGGTCGTGAAGCTGCTCGACATCGAGTTTCCAATAGCGTTCCTTTCCGCCTTCGACGGCCCGCGCTTCGGCATTGATGGGCTGCGGGCGCTCTGGGATATCCATGATCGGCCCTTTTTCTTCGGCGTCATCAAGCCCAACATCGGCCTGTCGCCCGAGCCGTTCGCTGCGCTGGCCTTCGATGCCTGGCTGGGCGGGCTGGATATCGCCAAGGATGACGAGATGCTCGCGGACCCGGATTGGTCGCCGCTGGCCGAGCGCTCGGCCCTGCTGGGTGCGGCGCGCGAACGCGCAGAGCAGGAGACCGGCGTGCCCAAGGTCTACCTGGCCAACATCACCGACGAGGTGGACCGACTGATCGACCTGCACGACATCGCTGTCGCCAACGGCGCCAACGCGGTCATGGTCAACGCGCTGCCGGTGGGCTTGAGCGCGGTGCGCATGCTGCGCCGGCATGCGAGCGTGCCCTTGGTCGCGCACTTCCCGTTCATCGCCGCGATGAGCCGTCTGCCCAATTTCGGCGCGCACACACGGGTGCTGACCAAGCTCCAGCGGCTGGCCGGCTGCGATGTCATCATCATGCCCGGCTTCGGCAGCCGGATGATGACCTCGGAGGCCGAGGTGCTCGAGAACGTTGCCGCCTGCGTCGACCCGATGGGGCCGATCAAGGCCGCGCTGCCAGTGCCCGGCGGCAGTGACTCCGCAGCGACACTGGAGGCCGTGCATCGGCACATCGGCAGCGCCGACTTCGGCTTCGTGCCCGGCCGCGGCGTCTTTGGGCATCCGCACGGCCCGCGCGGCGGTGCCGCCAGCCTGCGCCAGGCCTGGGACGCCATTGCGAAAGGCATTCCGGTGGCCGAGCATGCCGATGGACACGCCGAACTCAAGGCCGCGTTGGAGCGATTTTCAGCGCGTTCCGAGTGATTGCCATGGAGCGTTCCGACCTCGACGCGCTGGTCGCCCGTATCGGCCGAACCCACCTGCAGACACGGCTGGGTCTGGAAGAAGAGCACGAGGTGTTCGCCTTCAGCCGGCGCGGCGCGCATTTTTTCTATCCTGAGAACTGGTACTCGGTGCATGGCTTCATTCGCCTCAGCCTGCGTCTGGTCGGTCTCTACGGCCGTGCACAGCAGAATGCACAGGCGATCCGGCTGGTCGAGAATCCGCTTCGCATCGCTGGGCTGCCGGATGTCTTCGAGGGCTACCGCATCTTGCAGCTCAGTGATCTGCACCTGGACATGGACCCGCGCAATGCCCGCGCGTTGCACCGACGGTTGTCCGGGCTGCGCTATGATCTGTGCGTGATGACCGGCGACTACCGGGCGAAGACCTATGGTCCTTATCAGCGCGTGCTCGAGGGTATCGAGGCGTTGCGCGAGCATCTAACCGGGCCGATCTACGCCATTCTCGGCAACCACGACACTATTCGGTTGGTGAAGGGGCTCGAGGACGCGGATATCCGCGTGCTGCTGAACGAGTCGGTCGCGCTGGAACGCTCAAGTCAGGTCATCCACCTGGCCGGTATCGACGACGCGCATTACTTTCAGGTGCACAACCTCGATAAGGCCTCCGCCGGGATTCCCGACGACGCGGTCGCGCTGCTGCTCTCGCACACGCCCGAGACCTACCGCCATGCGGCACATGCCGGATTCCAGGCCATGCTCTGCGGCCACACGCATGGCGGACAGATTTGCCTGCCCGGCGGATTCCCGATCTTCTGGGATGCCCGGTGTCCGCGCGCGTTGGCGGCGGGGGCGTGGCAGTATCGCGAACTGGTCGGCTATACCTCGGTGGGTGCCGGAACCTCGGTGGTCAACGCCAGGCTCAATTGCCCGCCAGAGATCACCATCCATAGCCTTAGACGCGCCTGAGGTGCGGCGCCCATGCTGGGCTTGCTCAGGCGCTCGGCGGGCCTTGCCGAAGCCGAACCGCCAGCCGCTCCAGCGCACCGTGCAGCGTCACGAAGCCTAGTACGACTGCCACAGCTTCCAACAAAGTCAACGCCAACGGCACCGCGACCGCCAGTGTCGGCAACAGGGCCTCCGGAATCTCGTCGAGCAAGGGGGAGGGCGTGTGCGCGGGCTTGCCGAGACGCCGTTTGATGAAGCTCGACAACAGATCGCCCGCCATCGCGCTCGCGGCGATGATCAGCCCAAGTCGCCAATCGAGACCCATCAGCTCGGCCGCGGCCGCGGTCAGCACAAGCGCCGCGCCGACACCGCGATAGGTCTTTGCGGCCCCGAGCAGTGGGCGGCCATCGGCCAGACTCCGCCCGCCATCGATCGGCCAGGCCAGGCGTTTGCCGAAAGCAACGCGCGCAAGCACGGGTGCCGCGTTGGCAAGCAGCACGAGCACCAGCAAAGCGCAAACGAGCGTCCAGCAGAACACAGGCCACCATCGCGCAGCAGGGTGAGAGTACCCCGTCCGAGCGGATGGTGGCCGATCTTGGTGGGTGCGCGCAACAGAGCCCAGCGATGCGGTGCCTCGGACAGACGAGCCTGGGGTGCGCGGTTGCTATGCCATGACTAGGAGCGCTTGTTCAACCAATCGCCGATCGCCGGCGTGACTTCCTTCTGCGCCTTGCCGCTGACATAGATGCCGATGTGGCCGCCGGGAAATGCCAGCTCGGTGTAGTCGCTGCTCCCGGTTCTGCCCTTCATCGCCTTCGAGGCGTCCGGCGGCACCAGGTGGTCCTGCATCGCGTAGATGTTCAACACCGGGCAGGTGATCTGCTTCAGGTCGACGGGGCTGTCGCCAACGCGGGCGGTGCCGTTGATGAAGGCGTTCTGCTGGTAGAAATCCTTGGCGAACTGGCGAAATGTCTCGCCGGCCTGATCGGGGCTGTCGAAGATCCACTTCTCCATGCGCAGGAAGTTCTTGACCTTGTCCGGGTCATCCAGCAGATCGACCATGTTGATGTACTTCTGGCCGGTCAGGCTGAAAGGCTTCAACGACAGAAAGGTCCAGTTGAGGAGCTCGCCGGGGATGTTGCCCATGGTGTCGACCGTGAGGTCGATGTCGATGTTCTGCACCCAGGCAGAGAGCAGGTTGTCCGGGGTCTGGAAGTCCACCGGCGTGACCATGGTCACCAGGTTGGCCACCTTGTCCTGATGCAGCGCGGTGTACATCAGGCTGAAGGTGCCGCCTTGGCAGATGCCGAGGATATTGATCTTTTCCAGCCCGTGGGCCTCGCAGATATGGTCAACGCAACGGTCCATGTAGCCGTTGATGTAATCGTCGAGCGTCAGCGAGCGGTCGGCCTGGTCAGGGTAGCCCCAGTCGATCAGGTAGACATCCTGGCCGGTCGCCATCAAGCCCTTGATCGTGGATCGATTTTCCTGAATGTCCGTCATGTACGGGCGGTTGACGAGTGCGTAGACGACGAGCAACGGCACTGATTGTTGCGCCACGTCGGACGGGCGCTGATAGCGATACAGCACCAGCTTGTCTTCGGTATAGACGGCGTCTTTGGGGGTGACGCCGGTGTCGATGGCGTCTGCGTTGAGCAAGTTCTCCATGCCGTGACCCAGCTTACGGCTGTAGTCGAGCATCTCTTCGCTGAGCTTGTCCGGGCGGATATCGATTGGGAACACTAGCAATGCCTCTCGGTGGGATTCGTTTTTCTGATGGTCAGCCGTCGGCCGCCGGCATCAGTTGTTGGTCTTGGCGGCGGTCTTCTTGCGCGCCGCGATCTTCTTTGTCGTGGCCGCCGTGGTCTGTGAGGCGGCTTGGGGGCTGGCTAGGGCCTTGGCCGGGGCTCGGCTCTGCTCCGCGCTGTCAGCGCCAGGCAGGCTGGCGATGCGCCGTGTCAGCCTGTCCAGGTCATGGCGCAGCTTCTTGCTTTCGCGGCGCGTCTCCTGGAGGCGGTCTTGGAGTGTGCGCAGCTCGCTGCGTGTGGGCATGTTCATGGCGCCCAGAGTCTCATCGACCATGATCGACATGCGTTTTTTCAGCGCCATCTGCGTGTTGGCCAACTGGCCGTGGATGCGAGCGTACTCGGGTGTGCTGACTTCCTCAGCGTAGACCGCCTCGCAGCAGGAGACCCAGCTATCATAGAGGTTTCGTACCGAGTCGATGCTCTTGCCGCTGTCGGCTTGCGCCCGCACGAACTCGCGCATGCGCTCCACGGACTTGCCCCCGAGCATGCCGAAGAAGCCGACGTACTCCTGTAAGGCCCGTTGGTAATCCATCGAGCGGCGGATCAGGTCCTGATACTGCGCCTGTTCCTCGCGGCTGTAGCCAAGTCCTGGCGCCGACAGCATGCGGTCGACGCTGCCCTTGACCTGGTCATGCGGCATGTTGCGCAGCAGATCGCCGGGCATCATCGGGGTCATCGAGGACATCATCCGCTGCCAGTTATCAAGCGGCATCTCCCAGAAGCCCATCATTCGGTGCATGGCGTCGTTTAGATCGCCGGTGCCACCGGTGAAGGCCTTTTGCATCTGGTCGAAGGTCTGGTTCAGCGCTTGCCAACCTTGGGTGGGGTCGGCGCCGGTGAAGCCCTGCATCATTTTTTCTACGGTGCTGAAGTAGGTCTTGCCCTGTTGCATCAGCCGTTGCATGAAGTCCTGCGCCGGATTACTGGCGGCTGGCGACAGCGCTTGCCACCACTGTGTCATGGCAGCCTCCCAGGGGTTGCTGCGCTGCGCCGTGTCCATGCCCATGGCCTTGCGGCCCATCTCCGACAGGCCGTCCCAATAGCGTTGCTGCAGTTTTAGCCAATCGTCGTTGAACAATGTCTCTTTCGTCATGCTGTTATCCGCCCTGCGGGCGCTCCTCTGATGGTTACCCGTGGCAACCTAGCATGGAAATTTGTGCACTGCAACAAAAGGGCTTACACTTGTGGAGGTCGTGTCCGCCGGGTGACCCAAGCCAGGGTCATCGGTTGATTCGTGGTCTAAACTCCAACGAGCCGCCTTGCTTGGATGCAGTTCAAGGTCGTCAGCCATGCCTAACGCTCGCATCATCAAGAAGTACCCGAACCGGCGACTGTACGATACGCAGCTGAGCCGCTATATCACGCTGGCGGACGTACGCGACCTGGTGATGGAGGGCATTCAGTTCCGCGTCCTCGATACCACGAACGACGCCGACCTCACCCGCGCGATCCTGCTGCAGATCATGCTGGAAGAGGAGACCGGTGGCGAGCCGCTGTTCACGGCCGGCATGCTGGCGCAGATCATCCGTTTCTACGGCGGCACCCTGCAGGGCGTCTTTACGCGCTATCTTGAGCACTCGCTCGATGCCTTCGCCGAACAGCAAAAGCACATGGTGGAGACTTGGGGTGAGAGACCGCTGGATGCGCTCGGCCGCATGACGCAGCGCAACATCGCGCTCTGGGCCGACGCCCAGAAGAACTTCTTAAAGGCGGCGGGCTTGGATCGGTCCGACGCGCCCGAGGAGAAGGAAAAGGCCGACTGACCCGCTTGCCTGATCCGATCGCCCTCTGGACGCGTTCTAGACGGCGCCTCACCTGCCTGCCGGTTGAAAGCCGTGGCTTTAGTTTGCGGCACTCGGCGTTGCGTCCAAATACTGCCGTGCGGCGTCCGCATCGCGTCCAATCTGCGTCTTTAGCTCCGCAAAGGAGTCAAAGCGCCGTTCGTCTCTGAGCTTGAGCAGAAACTCCACCTCCAAATGGGCGCCGTAGCAATCGCCGTCGTAGTCGAACAGGTGCACCTCCAGGCGGTGTTCGGTGCCGCCGACCGTTGGACGCGTGCCCATGTTGGCCACCGCGGGCCAGGGCTCCGCGCTGATGCCTCGCGCCTGAACGGCATAGACGCCGCTAAGCGGGCTGACGCGGCGATGCAGGTTGATGTTGGCGGTGGGAAAGCCGATGGTGCGTCCGCGCTTGTCGCCATGAACAACTCGGCCGCATATCGTGAATGGCCTGCCGAGTAGATGACGGGCCTGGTCGAGGTTGCCATGGCTCAGTGCCTCGCGGATGCGCGTGCTGCTGATGCGCTCGTCGGCGTGTTTAATGGTGTGTAGGTTCTCGACGGCAAAGCCTTGCTCGCTGCCGACCGACTGCAACAGCGCGAAGTCTCCCTCGCGTTTGTGGCCGAAGCGGAAGTCATCGCCCACCAGCAGAAAACGGACGCCAAGGCCGTCGATCAGCAGCCGGTCGATGAACGCGCGTGCCTCCATCGCGGCGAGTCGGGGGCCGAATTCCAGCAGCATCAGTCGATCGATACCGTCTTCGGCGATGGCCGCGACCTTTTCGCGCAGCCGCGTCAGCCGCGCCGGTGCCGCGTCAGGCTCAAAGTACTCCATCGGTTGCGGTTCGAAGGTGATCACGGTCGCCGGCAGCCCAAGTGCCCGTCCGTGCTCGCGCAGCCGCTGAAAGACCGCGCGGTGTCCCAGGTGCACGCCATCGAAATTGCCGATGGTCGCGACGCAGCCACGATCCCGTTCGCGAAGATTGTGCAGCCCGCGAATCAGCCTCATTGGCGCCTCGTTAGCATGCCGGCCGCTGGCCAAGGGCCATTGATTATAGCGGCAAGTGGCGTGTGCTGAGTCTCGAAGGTTCTGCTGCGATCAAGTTGCGATCAAGACGGATGCACTGCATCGTTGCCAGCTTCAGCATCGGAAATCAGGGCGCGGGGCCGCAGCCCGAGCGCCAGCAACATGGCGGCGTAGACGAGCATGCCGAACGCGATCAGCAGGCTGAGCCGGAGCATGCGCGCAGCGTCGGCCATATCGGTCCAACCCAGCGTCGGGCCGCTTGCCAGCCACAGCAGGAGCCCCATCACCAGGCTTGCTGTCGCGGCCTGTGCCGATATCCGGCCAAGGCCCGCCGACGGCCTGTAGAGACGCTGGCGGATCAGCTCCCGCAGCAGTAGGCCGGCGTTGGCTGTCGTTGCAATCGCCGTCGCCAGCGCCAGCCCGCCGTGGCCGAGCGGGAACATCAAGGCCAGGCTCAGCACCAGGTTGATCAGCAGTGCGACCACGGCGATACGGACCGGCGTCTTCATGTCGAGGCGGCTGTAGAAGCCCGGCACCAGGACCTTGATTGCCATGAAGGCCAAAAGGCCAAGCGAATAGGCCATTAGGCTGCGTTCGGCCATGAGGACATCCTTCGCACCGAAGGCGCCGGAGTAGAACAAGGTGGTCAGGATCGGACCGGACAGCACGAACAGGCCCAGGGTCGCCGGCAGGCCGAGTACCAGCACCCAGCGTAGACCCCAGTCCAACGTCCGTCCCCAGTCCTGGGTCTGCGCGCCTGCCATGGCTTTGCCGGCCGCATGGCGCCGAGCCAGTCTGGGCAGGATCACGGTGCTGAGCGCAACGCCTAGAATCCCGAGCGGAAATTCCACCAGCCGTTCGGAATAATAGAGCCAAGAGATGCTGCCGCTGACCAGGAACGAGGCCAACAGGGTGTCGACGAGCAGACTGATCTGCGTCACCGAGACGCCGAACAGTGCCGGCAGCATCGTGCGCCCTATGCGGCGCACGCCTGGGTCGCGCGGGGCAAACCGTGGTCGCGGCAGCAGGCCCAGCCTGGTGAGGAACGGCAGCTGAAACAGCAGCTGCGCGAGGCCGGCTATCAGCACACCCCAGGCCAGCGCCATGATAGGCCGCTCCATCAAAGGCGCCAGCCATAGCGCGCCGCCGATCAGCACCAGGTTCAGCAGCACCGGCGTGAAGGCCGGCACACCGAAGCGCTCGTAGGTATTCAGTATGCCGCCGGCCAGGGCCGTGAGACCGATGAACAAGAGGTACGGCATGAGCAGTCGCAGCATCTCCGCGGCCAACCGATGCGTCTCTGCGTCGGCGGCGAAACCGGGCGCAAACAGCAGCACGAGCAGCGGCGCAGTGAGCACCCCGAGCAGGGTTAGGCCGAGCAGCATGACGCCAAGCGTCCCCGCCATGTCATCGACCAAACGCTTCAGCTCCGCCGGTCGATTGCGTTGCCGATAGCGACTCAACACCGGCACCAGGGCGGCCGAGAAAGCGCCCTCAGCAAAGAGCCTACGCATCAGATTCGGTATCTTGAAGGCAACGAAGAAGGCGTCGGTGCCGGCATCGGCGCCGAACAGGCGCGCGATCATCAGATCGCGCACGAAGCCGAGCACGCGCGAGAGCAGCGTGACACCGCCAACCTTTGCCGCGGAGGCGCCGAGTGAGGCCACGATGGCTCCGAAAAAGCCGCGATTATCGATTAAGCGGCCTCAGTCTGCGAGCGCGGTTGCACGAGGATGCATGTCGATTGGTGCGACATTCAGTGCACGGCGAAAACCGCGTGACCTGGGTGCCATGCGTGGCGCCGTTCCGCTGGGCCGGGGAGGCCAAGGACTGATCGAGGTCGAGCATGACGCCTCGCCGTCGGTCGCGGCACGAGAACCCGCTACCGCTGATTGACATGGGGCTCTTGATCGAGCATGCTAGTGGGTCTTGCGCAGCGCTACCGGGCGCTGAATCGTGGCGCTCAGCGACGGGGAATGTCCCTTAGCCAGAGCCGACGAACGCGACCAAGCACAGCTGTTCACAAGTTCCAGGAGATCACCGTTGGCCAATTCCGCACAAGCCCGCAAGCGTGCCCGCCAAGCCGAAACACACCGCCAGCGCAATGCGGCGCAGAAGAGCACCTTCCGTACCGCCATCAAGAAGGTGTTGAATGCGATCCGCGCCGGTGACAAGGCCGCCGCCACCGATGCCTACAAGGCCGCCGTGCCCCTTATCGACAGCGCGGCCGGCAAGGGTCTGATGCACGCCAACAAGGCCGCGCGTCACAAGAGCCGCTTGAACGCCCACATCAAGGCGCTCTAGGGGCGCGAGGCGGTCCGCCGGCTGGGCCGCGGCTGACTCGGCCCTTGAGCACGCCCTCCCGCCAAGTTCCTGGTCAGGCGATTCTGGCGCGTCAATCGCCAGCCCGGCGTACTACCGGCGACGAACAGCCGCTCGCCTCCTTGGGTGGTCACTGTCGCCCGGCGCCGATCCAGGCCGGCCCGTAGCCTTCGTTGTCTCCCTAATCGCCCCCTGGTGCGCCGCGTCAGCAACCTCTTCGCGGACCTGCCGAGCCCCGTCACTGGCGAGGTCTTCGACACCCTGCTGCAAGCCCGAAACCTGCGTATCGAGCGCATCATTAGCAGCGCTGAGCCAGAGTTCGTCCTTTACGACCAGCCGCAGGATGAATGGGTGCTGCTGCTGAGCGGACAGGCGACGCTGCTGGTGGCCGAGGAGCGCGTCGATCTGGTTGCCGGTGACCACCTGTTCATTCCCGCCCATACCCGCCATCGCGTGCTTGCGACCTCCGCTGAGCCGCGTTGCATCTGGCTCGCGGTGCATCTCGGCGGCGCCCCGGCAGCCGTCTGAGCGCAGTGCCTGCGCCGCATCTGTACATCGCCGTCACTGCGCATGGCTACGGCCACCTCGCGCAGGTCGCGCCGATCGCGCTCGAACTGAGCCGCCGCATCCCGGGTCTGCGGCTGACGCTGCAGAGCACGCTCAGCCCGGCGTTTGCCTCCGCGCGCATGCCGTCCGGTTACCGCCATGTCGAGCAGGCCGCGGATGTTGTGCTGCCGATGGACGGTCCGCTGCGCGCGCGTTGGCAGGATGGGCTGGCCGCCTATGCGGCCTTCGATGCCGAGCACGACCAGCATCTGAAACGACAGCGCGCGCTGCTGGAGCAGGATCCTCCAGACCTTTTACTCGCTGACATCCCCTGGCTGCCGCTTGCCGCGGCCCGCGCTCTGGGTATCCCGGCGGTCGGTCTGTGCTCACTCAGCTGGTATGACATCCTGGCCGAGAGCCCTGTTGGTGCGCGGCTGCCCGAGGCGCTGGTCGAGCACATGCGCTCGGCCTATACCGGGGCCGACCTGTTCCTGCGCCCAGCCCCGTCCATGCCCATGCACTGGCTGCCGAACGCACGCGACATCGGCCCCATCGCCACGCGCCATCGACGCGACCCGGCGCGCATCCGCGCCCGGCTTGGTCTCGGCCCCGAGCAGCGATTGGTGCTGGTCCAGTTCGGCGGTGCCGGCCGGCTGCGGCTCGGCGGTGGCGAACCGCTGCCCGAGGACGTGCATCTGCTCACGCCAGACGCCGAGGCCCTGGCTGGCCGCGACGACATGAGCTTAATCGCTCGGCCGGGGCTTGATCTTGACCTGTTGGACGTGCTCGCCTCCTGCGACGCGATCATCACCAAGCCCGGCTACGGCACCTTCGCGGAGGCCGCCTGCGCCGGCATCCCCGTGCTCTATGTCCCGCGCGGCGACTGGCCCGAGGAGCCGCACCTGGTCAATTGGCTCGCCCAGCGGGTTCCGACGCGCGCGGTCAGCGCGGAGGACTTCGCCGCCGGGCGCATCGCGGAACCGCTGCGTGCGCTGTTCGCCGCCGGTCCAGCCGAGCCGGTGCCGCCGACGGGCGTCGACGAAGCGGTCGAGCTGCTGACGGACTTCCTGCGCGGTTGATCGGCGCAAGGGGCCTAGGAAGACGGCGCATTGCATACAGCGCGCATGGGAAGCGCCGAGTATTTGAGCGCTTTCGTCGAGTTAGTGCGCCGGCAGCGCATGCCGCGGCACCCAGCAACCGTGAAAGCCGATCGGGACTGGGAATGGTAGGGTCGCGCGCGCCTGGATGGCGAGGTCCGAGGCCCGCAGCACCAGCAGCTGCGACGGCTCGCCGTCCGGCTGATAGACCAGGCTCAGCAGCCAGCCCTCGCTGCCGTCCGCGGCCGGAACCAATATCGGCTCGCCCGGCAGGTTTGGGGACAGATCGAGCACCCGCATCTCGCCTGTTCGGGTATCCAGCCGCTGTAGTGCGGTGAACCAGGGCAGGGCGCGTTCCGGAGCGGCGCCGATGCTATAGATGAAGCGTCGCTCGCCGCCGACCGGACCCGGTGCCGTGGTCGGTAGCTCGGCGGCGCGCGCGCTCCAGGGCCGCGCGCTGCACTGGTCCGCGTCCGGCTCCAGCGTCAGCCGCTCCAGCCTTGCCAGTGCGCCAGGCGGCGCGGCTTCGAACAGTGCGTCGAGGTCATCGAAGCTGGGATAGCTGCCATAGCGGATGACATCCATCAGCAGCGCGCCGTCGTCGCGCTCGAAGCCCTGTGCGATGTGGAAGACAAAGCCGGGAACGGCCTCCATGCTGAGCGCTGACCCGCCCGCGCGTGGGATCAACAGGGCCTGCATCGGGCGCTCGGTGGCGAGGCGCAGCGAGCCCACCGGGGTCTTTAGGCCGAGCAGCGCACGCGGGATGTCGAAGTCGGCGTACGGCAGCAGGAAACACAGCCAGCGGCGCGTGACGACGAAGTCGTGCACGAAACTGAAGCGCGGCAGGTCGTGCATCCGCGGCTGGTCCATGCGTCCTTGGCGGTCGACGCGGTAGATCACGAGACGGTTCGGAGAGCCGAACAAGACGCCGAAGTTGAACAGCTCGCCGGTCTCCGCGTCTAGTCGCGGATGGGCCGAAAACGGCAGGGTCGGTGCTAGCCACCGCAGCGTTGGGGGCGCTGCGCGGTTGCGCAGCCGGCCGTCGAAGTCTTCGCTGCCGAGCGTGCTCAGCGCATGCGGGTCCAGCCGGTGCGGCAGTCCGCCCTCCCATAACGCCAGCAGCCGGCCGGCGTGCCAGACGACATTGGTGTTGGCGGCATTCTTGAAGCGCAGCCTGAATAGGTTGGCCGCCAATCCACCGGGTAGATTGGTGCCGAAGTTGCGATACAGCAGACGCCCGGCGCGCTCCTCCGCGACGAACTCCGCGGTGCGCACGAAGCGATTGCTGAGCCGCGCGCCGCGCGGTCCGACGTCGAGGCGGACGATATGGCCGTCGCCGTCGAACGGATGCGCGTAGCGGGCGCCGCCGCGCCCGAAGCGGCCGGGGCCGTTACGAAAGAGCACGCCGTTCAGATCCGGCGGCAGGTCGCCATCCAGCTGCAGCTGGACATCGGTGACCTCTTCGGTGACCGTCCGTGCGGCCTCGCGCAGGACCCGCAACATCTCTGAGGTGCTGACATCCATCGCGTCTGGGCTCATTGGGCGGTCATCGGTGCCTCGTGCTGACGCCGGAGAACGAAGGCCGCGGCCGACGCCGCCTCGGACGGTGCCGCGCCGACTGCGCTCAATCGCCTTTCTTCAGCAGGTCGGCCAGTCCATCGAAGGGGCGGTGCTTGGTCTGCGGCTGCGGCGTTCCGCCGGCCTTGGGCGCGTGGCCGGCGGCGAGGGCGGCGAGATGCTCTTCGTACTTCTGGTGCTCGTTGTCGTGACAATAAAGACACAGCAACTCCCAGTTGCTGCCGTCCGGTGGGTTGTTGTCGTGATTCATGTCCTTGTGATGCACGGTCAGCTCGCGCAGATTGGCGTGGTTGAACTCGCGCCCGCAGCGCCCGCAGACCCAGGGGTAGAGCTTGAGCGCCTGTTCCCGATAGCCGAGCGCGCGCTCATCACTTGCGCGGCGCGCCTCGGCCACCACGCGGTCGAGCTTGCCGGTGTCGATGGGCTGCCCGGTCTTGCCGTGGCGTGCTGGTGTTTGATCTGACATGGCGCGGATTCCCCGTATAACGCAATATGCCGAGGCTGCTGATTGTAGGTGCAAGCCGGTGCTATCGTCACGATCATGATCGAGCCAGTACCAGCCCAGACGGTTGAACCAAGGCGTTGGGCCCGCTGCATCGCTCGGCCGGCGCCGGAGTTCGGGCCTAGCCCGTTGGCGGTGGTTTCCGGTGCCGTGCCAGCCGGGCTGCGCGGCGCCCTCTACCGCAACGGCCCAGCGCGCCTGGAGCGCGGCGGTATTCAGGTCGGCCACTGGTTCGACGGCGATGGGGCCGTGCTCTCGGTATGCTTTGAGGACGGGTCGGCGACCGCCACCTATCGCTATGTGCAGAGCGCCGGCTATCGCAAAGAGTCCGAGGCGGGCCGCCTGCTGTACGGCAACTATGGCATGACGGCCCCCGGGCCAATCTGGAACCATTGGCGGCGGCCGCTGAAGAACGCCGCCAACACCTCGGTGCTGGCACTGCCCGACAGGTTGCTTGCCTTATGGGAGGGCGGTTGGCCGCATGCGCTGGATCTGGACAGTCTCTCGACCATCGGCCTCGACGACCTCGCCGGGTCTTCCGCCAGGCTCGGCGCTCAGGACACCTATTCCGCGCACCCCAAGCAAGACCCTGAGACCGGCGACATCTATAACTTTGGCGTGACCATCGGTGGGCGCAACGCCACGCTGAACCTCTACCGCAGTGATCGGCACGGGCGCCTCATGGACAGGGTAGCTCACCCGCTCGCCGGCGTGCCCTTCATCCACGACTGGGTGTTGGCCGGGGCCTACCTGGTGTTCCTGGTTCCGCCGATCCGCATCGATGTTCTGTCCGTGCTGCTTGGCCTGGCAAGCTATAGCAGCGCCATGCGCTGGCGCCCGGAGCTGGGCACGCGGATACTGGTCTTCGATCGCCGAACGCTGCGGCAGGTCTGCTGCGGTGACGCCGAGCCCTGGTTTCAATGGCACTTCGGCAATGGCGCCGAGACTGCCGGCGGCCTGATTTCGTTCGACTTCGTGCGTTACCCGGACTTCTCCACCAACCAGCACCTGCGAGAGGTCGCGAGCGGCATCACCAGCACAAATGCTGAGGGCAGGATTTGGCGCATGCTGCTCGATCCGGCAACGGGTCGCATCGAGGAGCTGGCCTGTCTCAGTGAGCGCTCGGTCGAGTTTCCGACCGTACCCGCCGACCGCGTCGGGCGGCCATGGACGCGGACCTATCTTACCGTTCATCGCCAGCATACCGACACCACCGCCGAGCGTTATGACGCACTCGGCTGCTTCGAGCATCGGACAGGCGAGCTGTTGGAGGTGGAGCTGGGCGATGGCCGCTATCCTTCGGAGCCAATCATCGCGTCGGATGCGGTGAAGGATGCTGGTGGCTCATGCCACCAATGGCTGCTCAGCGTCGTTTACGAGGGTACGACCGATGCAAGCCAGGTCTGGATCTTCGACGCAGCCGCACTCGATGCCGGTCCGGTCTGCGTGCTGTCACTGCCTGAGGTGGTGCCGTTGGGCTTCCATGGCTGCTGGCGAACCGCGTCCTGACCGCTCGACCCACACAGCACCGGGTCGGCAGTCGGGCCATCTGCTTCAGCGCCGAGGCCGTGGTTGTGCAGACGCCCTTGGAGGGAAAGTTGCCGGCCGCGAACGGTGCGCGCCGACGAATGGTGCGCCGTTCGTCGGCTCTGTACCGGTCGTCAACGAGGCACTCCCAATCAAACGTGCGTTTGAGTTGCCTGGGTGCTGCGCTGCACCATACAACGGGTTGCACGCCTCTTTGCAAGTGTGTTCGGCTTGGATTTCGTTAATCTTTGGTTGCCGTGGTCAAAAGGCGAGGTGTCCACAACGGCTGTGGATAACTCTGTGGATGAAAGCCGGCCGTTGTCGTCGGCGCAAGGATCTGTGACGATTTCGTTATCTTGGACAAGATTTGACCACTGGAATTGTTCAGTCGATTCAGTTAGCTACGGAATATTACCGAATAGTGAACCATCTCCCTTGAGAACGCGGTCGCGCTCGCATGTCAAGCCTTGGTTGTGAATAAATCGCATGCGATGCGGCCCTGAGCGAACCGATGCACTTGTCGATCGATGGTCAGCGAGCGAATCTACAGACTGCTGGGCCGATCCTGTGATGATCTTCCGTGATGGATTGGTCCTGCCGAGCGGGCTCGTACGCAGAGCGGATGACTAGGGGCCGCTGTCAGCGGCGATCGGTTGGCGGCCGGGTGCCGAGCCCAGCTCAATCGCGCCTGCCGTAGAAGCGTGTTACCCGCACATCACTCGCCGTTGGAGTCTTGAACCGGGTACGGCAACGGGTCGGGTCGAAGTTGGTTCCGGCGCTGTTCCAAGGACAACTTTCAATCACGCGACCGTCAGCGTATTGCCATATGCCGTACTGATCGAGCACGAAGTGGGTGATACCACGGACCCAGGGCAGCGTTGAATTGCGCAGATCCTGCCGGCTTGGCCCGGGCACGACCTGGGGGCCCCAGGGATGCGTATGCCAGGAGCAGGAGACAGAGTGGGCGCCGCGGGCGTCGGTCGGCAGGGTAACTCCGACCCCGCCGTCATCTCCGACTCCGGCCGGAACCACCGATGCCAGCTGCTTTGTCGCCTTATCGTTCCAGCACCAACCGGCCACTTCGCGGCCCTGTGCGCGTGTGAAGCGGACGCCATCGATGAGCACATCCGCGGCGTGCTGAACGACCTTTTCCGACCCGCCAGTGGGCAAAGGAGCAAGTGCGGCGTTGGTCGCGCATCCGGTGAGCATCGCCGTGCAGAGGATGGCGACAATGGGTCCAGCAGGCATGCGCGTCATCGGTATCTCACCCGGAAGTGACGAGTTTCGAGGGCCAAGTCTTCGACATCGATACAGGGGGCTAGGGGCGACGAAGCGGAATACCGAACGGCGTTGCACATAGAGTAGGCGATTGCCGCAGAATCTCATAACAGATGGCGCCCGATTAACGCTCGCCTTCGAGGAGCACCGGTCGGAAGCACCGGTCCGAAGCAATGTTCAGGAGCAAGGCCGGGCGATGTGACTAGGGGTCGACAGACGCCTCGACAGACGAGATGATAAAGGTCCGCCGGAAGCCCCGAACCCCATGGATCTGCTGAATTCGCTGTTCCTGTCGGCCCCTTGGCAGATATTGCGGGCCGGGCTGCATATCGCCTTTATGCTGGTGTTGCTGTCGGTGCTGAAGCAGGTCTACGACCTGCGCCCGGCTAACGCTCTGCGGCATCTCGCCAAGCCGAGAGGCGGGTTCAAGTTCGTCACCATTGGCATTGCGCTGCTGTTTGCCGCCGTGTTGGCCTATCAGGCGACCTGGCAGCTGTCGGGGACCTCGCGGCAGCCGTTTGTCGCTTTCATGCAGCTGCACGATCGGCGCCAGTTCAACCCGGCGCATTGGATCGAGCGCGGACGCATCCTCGACCATCGAGGCCAGGTGCTGGCGGAGAGCCGTGAGTTGCCGGCGGCCACCGAGACCGGCGTCGAGGTTCGGCGCGTCTACCCCTACGGCCCGGCGTTCGCGCATGTGGTCGGCTATGCGCACCCGCGCTTCGGCACCGCCGGCATGGAAGCGGCGGGCAATATCAGACTGAACGGCGGCACCCCGGAAAGCCTGCTCGACTGGGGTCAGCTGACGCACCAGCTGGTGACCCGTGACAAGCGCGCCCGCGGCCATGAGCTGGTGCTGTCCCTGGATGCGGAGCTGCAGCAATTGGCGTATCGGCTCCTGGATGGGCGTGCTGGCGCAGTGGTCATGCTGCGCCCGGCCGATGGCGCGGTGCGCGTGTTGGTCAGCAGCCCGTCGTTCGATCCGAACCAGATCGACGGCAACCTGTTCCGCGGCGCCGATCCCGATGCGCGGCTGCTGAACCGCGCGACCGATGGACTTTACCCGCCCGGCTCGACTTTCAAGGTGGTGCTCGCGGCGGCCGCCCTGGACGCCGGCAGCGCGCCTGTGTTGAGCTGTCCGGCGGACGGTTTTACGACCTCGCGGCGCTATCCGAAGATTCGCGATCACGAATACTATTCCGCCCGCCGCGCCGGGCGCGTCTGGCGCGGCCATGGCCGCATCGGACTCGATCAGGCGCTGATCCAGTCGTCCAATGTCTACTTTGCCCAACTCGGCATACTGCTGGGACACGAGGCGTTTCGGCGCACCGGCGAGCGTTTTCTGTTCAACCGTCGTCTGTCGCTCAGCGACGGCCTGTCGCGACGCCAGTTGATGCGCACCGCGCGCATCCCGCGCATCGCCGAGTCGGACCGGTACGGCCTCGCGCAGGCCTCGATCGGCCAGGGCAAGATGTTGGTGACGCCGGCGCAGATGGCGCTGATCGCGGCCGCCATCGCCAACGACGGGGTTGCGATGCGCCCGCGACTGACGCCCGTCAGAGACCAGTCCGAGCAGCCGCAGGCGGTGGGGCGCTTCATGAGCAGCGCCAGCGCCGCGCGGCTTGCCGGCATGATGCGCCGGGTGGTCAGCGAGGGCACCGGGCGCGGCATCGAGACGCCCGGGCTGGCCATCGCCGGTAAGACAGGCACCGCGCAGAACCCCTTCGGCGAGTCGCACAGCTGGTTCATTGGCTTTGCGCCCGCCGCGAGCTCCGGACCCAGCTCCGGAAGTGGCTCCGGGCTCGCCGTGGCCGTGCTCGTTGAGCACGGCGGCTACGGCTCCACAACCGCGGCGCCAATCGCTCGCGATCTGTTGCTGCTGGCGCAACAGCGGGGATTGCTGTGATGGCCAAGGCCGCCCGACCCCAGTCCATCGGCGGCCGTTGGACGCAGCGCGCGCCGGAGCGCCAATTGCTGTTCTGGGTGCTGGTCGCCATCGCGCTGGGGTTCCTGATGCTGCTCGGCGCCGGCCCCAAGGATGGCTACGCCGTGCATTGGCCAGATCTGCTGCCGCTGGCGAGTCTGGTCGTCAGCTTCGCGTTGGCGCATCTGGCCCTGACCTTGACCGGCTTCCGCGGCGATCAGGTGCTGCTCGCCGTGACCGCTTTCTTGTGCGGCATCGGGCTGCTCGGCCAGTATCGCATGGGCGTGTTCATTGGCGACCGGGTCAGTCTGTTGAGCTACCTGATCCTGCCCGCCGGTGTCATTCTGATGACGGTTGTCGGCGTGCTCACGATGAACGGTCGCTATCGGGTGTTGGCGCAGGCGTTCTGGTTCTGGGCGCTCTTGTCGCTGGCGCTGGTGGGCCTGTTGCTGGCGACCGGCCAACGCTTTCGCGGCGGCGTCTATGCCGCCGGCTATATCACCCCGACCGAGCCGCTCAAGCTTACCGTGGCGCTGTTCGCGGCGGCGTTTATCGAGCGCCACGCCAAGGCGCTGGGTAAATGGACCGGACTGATCCCGCTCCCGCCGCTGCGTGCGCTCTGGCCGCTGCTCGCCTTCGCCGCCGGGCTGCTGTTGCTGCTGCTGCTACAGCGCGACCTCGGCATGGTGCTGATCCTGGCCCTGGTCTTGCTGGCCATGCTCGCGGCCGGAACCGGCCGTGCAGGCTATCTCGCCTATGGCGCCATTGCCGGTGGTGTCGCCGGCTGGTTGGTGTTGTCTTTTTTCAGCCACGGCCAGCGCCGTGTCGAGGCCTGGCTGCAGCCGTTTCAGGACGCGACCGGCGCCGGCTGGCAGATACTGCAAGGCCTGTCGGGCATGTATGCCGGCGGTCTTTGGGGCGAGGGTTTCGGCCAGGCGCGGCCGCAGTACACGCCAATCGCCGAATCGGACTTCATCTATGCGGTGATCGCCGAGGAGCTGGGGTTCGCCGGTAGCCTGGTGCTTCTGATCTTCTTCGTCATCCTCATCGCGCGTCTGTTTGCCATCGCGTCGCGGGCGCGCAGTCCTTTCGGTATGCTCGCCGCCACGGGGATCGCGACCGTCTTCGCCGTCCAGACCTTTCTCAACGTCGGCGGCGTGACCAAGTTCATTCCGCTCACTGGGATCACGCTGCCCTTCATCAGCCATGGCGGCAGCAGCCTGCTGACCGCATTCCTGAGCCTCGGCCTGGTTCTCGCGATCTCCGACGGCGAGCCGAGGCCGGTGCGCAAGAAGGCTCCAGCCAAGAGACGAGCGCCGAGAGCGGCAAGGCCACGAGCAACGGCGAGATCGACATGAGATTCAATAGAAATCGCCGTCCTATCAGGGACGCGCGGAGACCGGCAAGACAGTGACCGTCACGCCCTCCAAGACCCCCGAGCAACCATGAATACGCCCATCGCTGTTCCCACCACTGCACCCCCTGCTGCCCCGGACGTGATCCTTTTCGACTGGCACGGCACCCTCGTGAATACCAACGACGCCATGTACCGTGCGATCGAGGACATGCTGCCGCAACTGGAAGAACTCGAGCTGTTGCGGCACTTGGTCCCCGAAGACCAGGCCCGAACCGAGGAAGACGAGAAGCTGGTGCGTTATATCCGCATCTTTCGTCATCTGCACCCCCGGGTGTTGGCCGAGCGCCGGGTGAGTCGGACCGATATCTTCGATGCGCTGTTCGGCGATAATCAAGCGGCGCTGGCCATCGCGCACTCCGCCTATAACGCCTGTTATCGTCGCCACTTTGGCGATGTCTACCCGTTTCAGGACGGAATCTACGACTATCTCTGCTATTTCAAGCGTCTCGGCGTCCGCCTGGGCGTGGTCACCAATCGCAGCCGCGAGTTCTTAAACGGTGAACTGGCGCTGGTTGACCAAGGGCGCTGGGCCGGGCTGTTTGAGGTGACCCTCTGCGGCGATGAGGCCCGTCGCTATAAACCGGCACCGGACAGTCTCCATGAAGCCTTGGCAGCCATGGGTCTGCGGGCCGCTAGCGACGTCTGGTATGTCGGAGACACGGTCAGCGACATGGTCACCGCGAGAACCGCCGGTGTGACCTCGGTCTTCTACAACGGCGGTTTGTGGGAAGCGGATTGGCTTGAGCACATGTTCGAGGGAACCGAGCAGGCGCGCTACCGGCCCGACCTGATCGTCGATGATTTCGATGCCCTGCTGGATGCCGTCGAGGGCAGTCTGGCAGCCGGAGGCATGCCAGCAGAACCAGCGGCCGAGGCACAACGTCCAGCCAGGCTGCCCCCGCGGCAGCCGCTGCCGCCGCGTGACGAGCCGGACTGGCACCCGGCAGTCGTCAGACTAGCCGCGCCGACGACCATACTCTTCGACTGGCACGCGACGCTCGTAGACACCTTGGATGCGATGTACCACGCCGTGGATGATCTGCTGCCGGAGCTACAAGCGATCGGGCTGCACGAGCAACTGGTCTCGGCCGAGCGCTGCCGTTCCGAAGAAGACCTCAGGCTGCTGGAGTACGTGCGCGACAACCAGAGGCTGCACCCCAAGATTCGGCACGATCGCAAGATCTCGCGGACGGATATCTTCGAGATCCTGTTCGGCGACAATGAAGACGCTAAGCAGCAGGCGCATCAGCGCTTCACTCATCACTACCGCAACTATTACGGCACGGCATTACCGTTCGAGCCAAAGGTCGGCGATGTCCTGTCCGCTCTCAAGGCAATCGGATTGCGACTCGGCATCATTACCAATCGAGATAGAGAGTTCTTTGTCGACGAGCTGGCAACGGTCGACGAAAATCGCTGGGCGACCTACTTCGATACGGCGATCTGCGGCGACGACACCCTCTACCGTAAGCCCCACACCGATCAGGTCCTCAAGGCCGCCGAGAATCTCGGCATCGCCTTGGCGCCGGACCTCTGGTATGTGGGAGACAGCACGACCGACGTCATCGCGGCCAAGTCGGCCGGAATCACCAGCGTCTTCTTCAACGGCGCGCTCTGGGACCAACCCTGGCTCAACCGCATCTTTCCCGGCACCGAAGAGCGCCCTTACAAGCCCGATGTGGTGGTCAACGATTTCTCCGAACTCTGGGCCCTGGTGCTGACCTGTCGTCGAAGGAATCGGATCGAATCCGCCAAGGCGTCCGAGCAACCATGAACCAGCACCCGGCAGCGGGTCACGCGCGCCTATTCCATAGCCAACTTTTCGCCAAGGACCCCGCGTCCTTGCTAGCGTGAAGAGGCAGCGCTGAAAGGATCGAGCCAACGGGAAGCCTCGCTCAGCGTCTTGACCGATCTTTCAGGGCCGGCTAGGTTGAGGTGTCAGAGGGCCCTGGACTCGCAGCGGCGCCTGGGTTCGCTATCCGTCTACCACTGGGTCCGCTGGTTCGGCCGAAGAACACGGCCGGATGCTCGCCATTGATCCGCCCGGGGCCTCGGCCCCCAACAAACCTGAACGGTTGCAATCGCGCCTAGGCCCAACGCGCACAGGAGTCAGTTTGTCTTCCACACCACCGGCGGCCACGCAGCCGCGCAACCCACGGATCGTCGTCATCCTCTCCTTCCTGCTCGTGCTCGCCTTCGGTATCTGGGGCCTGGTCGCACCGGACAGCATGTCCTCCGCCTCCGTCGGGATGGTCAATTTCGTCCTCGACAGCGTCGGCTGGCTCTATCTCACGCTCTGCACCGGTTTCGTTTTACTCGCCGCGGCGCTGGCGCTCGGTCCCTACGGCCGGATTCGCCTCGGGCCGGACGACTCGCGCCCGGAGTTCTCCACCACCTCCTGGCTCGCGATGCTGTTCGCCGGCGGCATGGGCGCCGGACTGGTGTTCTGGGGCGTGGCCGAGCCGGTGATGCATTTTGCGCATCCGCCGGGCGATATCGAAGGTCGTACCGCGGCCTCGGCACGGCTTTCCATGGTCGTCACCAATCTGCACTGGGGCCTGCACGCCTGGTCCATCTATGCGGTCTGCGCCCTGGTGCTGGCCTATTTCATCTTCCGCCGCGGCATGCCCGGCATGATCTCGACGCCGATCCTCGCCACGCTGCCGGCCTCGCGGGGCACGCGCATGCTCGGCGTCACCTCAGACGTCATCGCCGTCTTCGCGGTGGTCTTCGGGCTCGCCGGCTCGCTGGTGATGGGGGTGCTGCAGGTACGCGCCGGCCTCACGGAGGTCTTCGGCCTTCAGCCCACCACGGCGCTGAGCGTGTTCATCCTCGTGCTCCTGGCCGTCTCGTTCATGATCTCGGCCTCCACGGGGCTGTCCAAGGGTATCCAGATCTTAAGCAACCTAAATATGGTGTTGGTGCTGATCCTGTTGGGCGTGGTGCTCGTCTTCGGCCCCACGGCGTACATCATGGAGGCATTCATCAACAGCATCGGCGACTACCTCGCCGCGTTGCCTGCCTTCTCCTTCCGGCTCTGGTCGTACGAGAACGAAATGGCATGGACCAACAGCTGGACCCTCACCTATCTGATCTGGTGGGTGGCCTGGGGTCCGTTCGTTGGCATCTTCATCGCCCGCATCAGCCGCGGGCGCACCATCCGCGAGTTCTGTCTCGGCGTCATCGTGCTTCCGACGGTGTTCTCGCTGTTCTGGTTCGCGGCCCTCGGCGGCACTGGCATCTGGGTAGAGCTGAACGGCGGCGGCGGCCTCGGCTCGCTCGTGGACCAGGACGTGGCCATGGCGCTGTTCGCGTTTCTGGACTTCATGCCCGCAGGCGTCTTGCTCGGCGCCATGGCGATCTTTCTAATCTTCATCTTCTTAGTCACCAGCGCGGACTCAGGCACTTTCGTGATCAGCATGATGACCTCCGAAGGTGACTTGAACCCCAAGACCTCGCTCAAGCTCGCCTGGGGCACCGCCATCAGCCTGCTGACCCTGGCCATTCTGCTCTCGGGTAGCGTCTCGGTGGCCAAGGCCATGGCGGCCTTTGGCGCCGTCCCCTTCACCTTGATCTTGGTGCTACAGCTAGTGGCCTTCCTGCGCGCGCTGCGCGAAGAGCCGAGGGGCAAGCCAACGGGCAAACCGGCGCAGGAGACTGCGGCATGATCGCTGTCGGCAAGATCCATCGCTCTTCCCGGACCAGCTTTTTGGCGCTGTCGGCACTGCTCGCCGTCAGCCTGCTGCTCGGCGGCTGCGGCGACGACTTCAAGCGCGTGCGCATCGGCTCTCAGGACTTCACCGAGCAGAAGATCCTCGCCGAGATGATGGCCCTGCTCGCCGAGCACGCAGGCGTGCGCGTGGAGCGCGCCATCCCCTACGGCGACAACCGCAAGAGCCTGCAGGCCATCCAGCGCGGCGTCCTCGATGCCTATCCCGAGTACGACGGCAGCCTACTCAACCTGAGCGGCGTTCCGCGTATTCGCGACCCGCGGCTCGCGACCGTTGCGGTGCGCGAGTTGGTGGAACCGCTTGGGCTTGCGTGGCTGGAGCCCTTCGGGCTGGATGACGGCTTCGCGCTCGCGGTGCGCCGGGACATGGCCATCCGCGGCGACATCACCAGCATCTCGGATCTCGCCGAGTTGCCAGGCGCGCTTTCCTACGCCGCGGACAAGGGCTATCTGGCGCGTCCCGTGGATGGCCTCTATGCGCTGGCCAGGCGTTACGGGCTGAGCATCGGCAAGGTCGAGGTCTTGCCGGTGGGCGATCGCAACAAGATCTACGACGCACTCGTCGACCAGCACGTGGACGTGGCCGAGGTCTTCATGACCGACGCCCGGCTCGATGACTACGGCATCCTGGCGCTGGAGGACGACCTCGACTTTTTTTCGATCTATCGGCCTGCCCCCTTGGTCAGACAGAACGCCCTGGAGCGCTTCCCGACGCTCGCGGACGCCTGGAATCAACTTGCCGGGCGCATTAGCACCGACGACATGCGCCGGCTCAACGGCCGGGTCGAGCGACAGGGCAAGGACTACCGCAACGTGGCCAGGCGCCACCTGGAAGAGCTCGATCTACTGCCAGAGGAGCCCGTCGCCAGCGAGCCGCGCGGAAGCGTGGCGCTCGCCGTGACACCGTTGTCGGACCTGGGCTATCTGCCCATCCGCGCCGCCGATGCCATTCGCGAGGTCATGCCCACCCGGCGCTTGCAGGTGAACCAGCACGACCTGCCGGTCGCGGCGGTGCGCGACGGCAGCGCACGCTTCGGCCTGCTGGGCGCCGAGGACTTCTACGAAATCGGTCCTAAGGGCGAGCTTACACAGGTCCGTGACATCGAGGCCGTCGGTGCCGTCGGCAGCCGGCTCGCGCACGTGATCGCCAGCGCCGACGGCACCGACCCGCGCGCCTGGCAGCGGGTCGCAACGGGCGTCGAGGGCGGTAGTAGCTGGCAGGCTGCCTGGATGCTGCTCGACACCCTCGGACTTCTAGACGCCGTGCATCTGGCGCAAATCAGCGACCCCATGCGCGCCACGGAGCAACTCGCCGCTGGCGAGGTCGACGCACTGGTGGTCATGGCCGAGCAGGGCCACGCCGGCTTAGTGCAGCTGATGGAGGAATCGGACTTTGCGCTCGTGGACCTTGCGGGGCTGGACGGCGCCAACCTGTCGCTGCGCTACCCATTCCTGCGCCCGGCGCGTATCCCGGCCAACACCTATCCACGTCAGGATCAGCCGCTCAACACCGTATCGAGCCAGGTCGTGCTGGCCACCCGGGTCCCGCCGCAGCAGGACCTGCTCGGCGAGTCCGGCCCCGGCTTCGTACCTGGCGTCTTCACCCGGTTACCGCAGCGGCTGCCATTCGACACGGCCCTGCGACTCTCCGAGGCACTCGACACGCCGGAGCATGTGGACCCGCTGCTGCCGGCCTCGCCGGGGCTCAGTGCCGACACGCCGCCCACCAAGCAGCGCTTCACGGCCAATGTCGTCTCTGCGGTGTTGAACGGCCTCGCCGTGATCTTCCTGGTGGGCATGATCCTGTTGTTCATGCAGCCTTTGCCGAAGGAGCCCGCACTGTGGGCCGGGACCAAATCGCCGGAAGACTGAGGTCAGGACTAGAGGGCGCGACCTCATGGGTCGCTGCTCGCTCGGGAGTTTCTTCGATCGGGACATCCTTGTCCCTTGCTGACGGGCTCAGCCGTCAATGTGACGCGGCCCCTTCGGCGCCGATTCCGGTTTCACAGCGAACCTTTTATGCCTCGAACGCCAGGCGTTCCTGCTTGGCACGCTCCGAGTTATCGAGCAGCGATACGATCCAGATAGAGAAGAACGCCAGTCGCATGGAGACGATCGCCGGGTTGTTGAGTCTGATGAGCCCCACCGCGACCTCTGTGCCGTCGGCCATCGCGGTATGGCCAAGCACGTCTCCCCAGACCGCCTTGGAGAGAATGGTGAGCACGACCGCGCTGATCAGTCCGACCAGGCCGCCGACCGCTTCGGTCAGTCGGATCGCGACCATGTTGGTGCCGCCGTTGAGCCCTGTGACGAGCTGATCCTTGATCACCGTGCCGTTGGCGGCAATCGCCTCTGGCTTGAAGAACTCGGAACTCTGCGCGAGCAGCATGATGGCCGCGAAGCCGATGATGAAGGTCAGGATGTAGAAGTAGACGATGAACCCGGTGGCGTAGAAGACCGACTTGCGGGCCTCTTTGGCGTCCGGCACGGTGAAGAAGCGCATCAGGATGTGCGGCAGCCCCGCGGTGCCGAACATCCGTGCGAGCCCGAGCGAAATGGCGTTGATCGGGTCGGTGACCAGCGTGCCCGGGGCCATGATCTCCAGCCCTTTCGGATGCACGGCGACCGCCTGCCGAAACATCTCCCCCGAGATTGCCGCCATGGTGCGGATCTGGGTCTGACCGAAACGATACGAACTGACGTCGGCAAAGGGGCAGTCAATCGATTTATTATGTATTTTTTCAATGGTCCGGCTGCAACAAGCCGGTAGAAAATGGCTCTCCTCATCGGCGTGATGAACCAACGCGCGCCCAGCGCTCATCAGTGACGCGCTTGTGGACACAACACGGCTCGAGGCGCGGCGCGGCCGCATCTCCGGCGGCCGTTGAGGGCCTGGAATCCTGTCGAATTCATCATCGACTGCTACCTTGTTGGACTAGAGAGGGTTAGATTAGATAGGCGTTTGCGGAGTCGGCCGCCGTCCGACCCGCATGAAGTCACCAAGACCACGACGACTGCGTTGCTGCCGCGCTGAGCTCAACGAGCGCAAGCTTTGATCCTAGGTGTCGTCGACAACGGGGCGGAAGCGAATGCACCAGCATCGAGTCGAGCGTCGGCGCATCCGCCCCATGCATGGCCTTTTGCCGGTGAGCCCATGCGCTGGGGGCGACGCCGCTGGCCAGCCGCGACAGCACTGGCGTCGAGGTCGCCGGACATGGCTGCGAGTCTGCTTTGTGCTCTGCGCCGCGCTTGCAGGCACGCTCGCGGCGGCAGAGCCGATTGCGTCGTCCCGCGTCGATGCCGTCGAGCTGGGCTATCTGTTGGCAACACCTCAGATCGCAGACCCACGCCTGCCGCTGGCGCATGTCGCATCGGCGGCTGCCTACACCAAGGTACTGACAGCGGTCGTCACCGTCGCGGACCCCTTGGAGACTCAACTCGGCCGATCCTTCGACATCCAGCTCGCCGCGCTGACCCGAGCCTTTCATGCCCAAGACTTCGTACTCGACGCCTTCGCGCTGACCTGGGATCTGGGACTGGCCGAGCCGCTGCAACGCGGCCAGCGCCTGCCGGCTGACGGCACGGCCAGCTTCGCTGCCCAGCAGCGCAGCGTGCCGAGCGTGCTGGTATTTCGAAAGGATTTGTGGCGCACGGATCAGGGGCCAAGGCACCGAGAGCGCGACCGAGAAGCCTCGGCGGCAAGCCTCGTGCCGTCGCCCGATCCGTCTCCACGAGCGGACCCATCGGCGATGGGCTCGGAGTATTTCGTTGTCTTCCTGGTCGGCGAGTCGCCTACCTTCGGCGTGCATCCCAACGCCTTCCAGACCGCGATCACCTGCGCCGTGTTACTGCAGGGGCAACTCAGCCGGGAGGCCTTCGCGCAACCCTGCTCGGCGGGTGCCGATGCCCGCTTGGCAACGCTGTCACAACAATGGGCACAGCCGCTGGACGTGATCGGTCCGACCTTCTCGGGCTCGATGGACTCGGTCGCCTCCGGCCTGGCAGCGCTGCTGCGTAAGGCGCCGGGGCTTGACGTCCGACTCACATCGCCCTCCGCGACGGTCAACTCCAACGCGCGGGTCACCGATTGGGTGCAGCAGCTCGCCAAGGGCAGCAGTCGCGTCGACTACCACGCCCTGTCCTACACCTTGGACGAGCAGCTCAAGGCGCTCGCCCGCTACGCAGAGCAACGCGGCATCGATGGCAAGGTCGTCATCCTGGCGGAAGAGTCCACGTTTGGCCGTGGCGTGGTCCCGGCGACCATCAAGGATGCAGAACCTTCGGCTGGCGACCAGGCACAGCTGATCGCTTCCGATGAGTGGAACGAGTTTATAGATCGCATCCGGGTGACCAGCTTCACGCAGAACATCGCGGCAATCCGCGCCGAGCATGCGCGCCTGGATCGCCAGGCCAGCGAGACCCTGCGCCAACTGCTCAGCGCCCGCGGCGAGTTGCTGGAGCTTGATATCTCCGGCATCGACGAGATCACCGATCGGCCGCCGGCCTATCATCGGGCGCTGAGTTCGCGCTCGGACGAGCTGATGCTGTTCGGCACGCTGAACGCGCTGCGTGTCTATGTCGATCCCGACCTGATCGTCGTCGTCGCCACCGACATCCGCGACCGGTTGTTCCTGCTCAACCAACTGCGCAAACGCCTGCCGCAAGCGCTGCCCGTGTTGTTGGAAAAGGACGACCTCACCGCCCATCCCGACTACCGCAAGATCAGCCGCGGCACCATCGTCGTGCCCGCGGGCGAGTCGCTGCTCTGCCTCGATGCCAACGGCTGTCTGATCGGCTGCGGCAGAGGGGTTAAAAAGGCCTACCTCGCGTTCGCATCGGACTATGCCGCCAATCTGTTCCGTGCAGGCATCTCGCTGATCGATCTCAAGACCGATAGCCGCTGCGCCTGCTATCAACCGCCCGCCGCGCCGCAGCTGGCCGTGGCAACCCTGGCCGGCTTCCGCGCGCTGCCGTCGCCGCCGCGTGGTCCGGGCGCTGTGCTTTGGGAGCCCTTTCAGGACAAGGCCGTGCCGAAGAGCCGTTTGCTGGCCGCCAACGGCCGCCTGTTGCTGGAGCTGCCCGCGACCTTGCTCGCACTGATTGCTGGCGCCTTGATCGCACTGGTTGGCGCCAGGCTCTGGGCCTTCGGTGGCAGGCATCTGGTGATGCTGGCTGCCTGGCGCCATCTGAACCCGGTTCAGGCATTGCGTGGACAAGCCTTGCAGCCTGGCCAATCCGTTGCCGCTGATCGCGCCGGTCGCATGCGACCGCTGGGCCTTGGGCGCTGGCTCCCCGTGGTGCTGTTCGGTCTCGGCATGTCGTTGGTTCTGATCGCGACCTGGCGCTACCTGATCATCTGGTTGCCCGCGCCCTGGCGCCTCACCTGGGATCTGCCTCATGGCCGTGACCCGGTCGCCTTGCTTGGTCTGTTCCTGCTCTATTCCGCCGTCGCGCTGATCGCCGCCTGGCGAATGAGATTGTGGCGTCAGCGTTCCATCGGCCACATTCGCATGCTGCCGAAACCTGCACCCTCCATGGCAAAGGCGCTGACGGCGCGCGAGGAAGGAAAGTCGGCCCTTGGCGCGGTCGCCGTGGGTCTCGCCTTCCTGCTGATGCTGTCGCTGTTCAGCGGTTTGCCAACCGCAGTGGATTCGCCCTTGCCGGCGGCCCTGTTCGACAACCTGCTGTTGTTGGCGGCGATCTGGTTTCTCGCTGAACTCTGGTCGGAATACCGCCGGCTGGCCTTGTTCGCCTATTGTCTGCTGCCGATCGCTGACCTTCCCGCCAGGCCGCCGGCAAAGGGGGCCAGGCCTGTCGCCGGCGCTGACGGCGTCAGCTGGGCAAGCCCAGCGCACCTGCAAACCTTGCCGCAGTCGCCGTTCAGTCTGCACTTCCGCCGGCGCGACCTGGCCGCGACACTGGCCTATTCCGACCAGGTCTGGCGCTGGCAGACGCGGCAGCTGCTGGACGGCGGCTGGCCCTTCGCCGCCGGTTCCGCACGCAACTTCGATGCCTGGCAGGCGCGCCTGGTGGCCGAGCTGCGCTACGGCACCACCGCAGTTCGCAGCTGCGCCTGGGCGGCCATCCTCGCACCGACGACCATCCTGCTCGGCATGGCCGTCTACCCGCCCTTCGAGCAGCCGCTGATGACCACCGCCGCGGTCCTGTTGATCTTCATCGCCTTCGCGCTGGTCATGTACGTGGTCGTCAAACTGGAGCAGCATCCGCTGTTGGGGCGTATGTTCACCCAGCATGGTGACCGTCTATCCATCGGCAGCGCCGTGGGTGCGCTCTGGGGCAAGCTCGCCGCGGCGGCCCTGATCCTGGTTCCGGTGCTGTTCCCGGAGCTGCTGTCCGGACTGCACGAGCTGCTGGAGTCCATCAACTCGCTGTGATTCGGCGCACCATTGCCGCACCGCCGGTCAAATGGCCAGGCTGTGCTCATAGCGGTGCTTCTCAAGGCCGGACCTCAGAACGGCGCCATCGGGTAAGAGAGTTTTTGGCGATCGGCCTGAGTATCCGCCGTTCAAGGTCAATCCAGGCCGAGATCGAAATCCGAATTGAACGGGTTTTCTAGGCGCAGCCTGCCCACCATGCGGCCGTCCTGCATGTCTTCTGTGAGCAGTCGAGTCACCCCAGCGGTCCGAGCTGTCTGCACCAGCATGGCATCCCAGAAGCCGAAGCCGTGATCGTTCTTCAACGCAATGGCCTGGCTTAGGACGCGTCCATCTGCAACGGCCACCGGCCAGAGTTTCATCCAGTCATTCACCATCGCGGCAGCATCCGCGCCCGGCATCTTGTTCTTCCGCGTCACGGCGCGGAAGAACTCGGCCAACGCCTGCAACGTCAGCACGCAATCTCGATCGGCCAAGGCGTCTACCAAGGTTCGAGATTGTTCATGCCGAGTACCCGCGTCCTTGTCGATGCTGTAGACGAGAATATTGGTGTCTACGCTGAACCGCTGCTTTGTCATACACCGCGCTCATGCAGGGTCTCACGGTCGACCCGAGCCCCGCCCAGTGCAAAGCCCTGTTGCATGCGCTCTCTTAGGCGCTCGCGGGCGGCCTGTTGAGCGTCGGAGAGGGGTGGTCTGCTCTCCATCGGCAATAGTCGTGCGACGGGCTTACCGCGCCGGGTGATGATGATCTCGGTCCCCTGCTCGACTCGCTCTAGGTATCGAGAGAGGTGCTGGTTTGCGTTGCGAATGGAGACGATTTCTTGCATGGCAATGCTCTATGTTGGATGTTCTACATGATGGGAAAGGTACCCCCCAACGGTGATCGGGGCAAGGTGCAAACAATGCGTTCGGTCTTGACGCCTTTGCGCAGCTGACGAAGGCTGCGGGATGTATGCTTGCTTTGGTTGTCACCCAAAAATCGACGAGGTCGCGCAGATGCTCGAGATCAAGACCGCCAAACAGGCCATGTCGAGCGCTCTGGTGACGCTGCAGCCGGAGATGGACGTGCTGCAGGCGCTGCGTATCCTGGTCGAACGCGGCCGCGTTATCGGCTTCATCAGCCGGCGCGATATGCTCAAGTGCCTGGAAGTCGCCTGGCAGCCGGATCGGCAGCAGATTTAGGCGCTTGACAGGAATCGCCCGAACGTCCGTCAGCAAGGGCAGATGTCGACGGGCGGCGCTGCTGGCCGCTAGAGCTCGTCGGCCATACGCAGGAAGCTGGCGAAGCGCGGCAGTCCGACTCCCGGCAGATCCAACAGTGCATAGCGACCGGGACGCCAGGCATCAAACTCCGACTGCAGCCGCCGGACCGTGCCCGAGACCAGCGCAAAGCGCCCTCGGCCCATCCAGAGTTCGCCGTCCAACTCCACGGCCGGAAGGCCGGCCACGGCGATCGAGGCGTTCAGCAGTCTGCGAGTGCCGCGCGCAGCGCGTCGAGAAACGCCGCGTTCTCGTCCGACGTGCCGACCGTGACGCGCAGGCAGTGGGCGAGCAGCGGGTGGGCGCCGTCGAGATTCTTGATCAGCACGCCGCGTTGCAGCAGGCCGTCGAAGATGGCGCCGGCGCGGCCGGGCTCGGTGCGCAGCAGGATGAAATTGGCATCGCTCGGGTAGGCCGAAATCCCCGGGATCTCGTTCAACGCGTTGAACAGTGAGGCGCGGTCGGCGCGGATGCGCTCGGTCTGTTGGTCGAGGGTGTCGCGGTGGCGCAATGCGAAGGCCGCGCTGGCCTGCGTCAGCACGTTGATGTTGTAGGGCAGGCGCACCTTGTTCAGCTGCGCCAGCCAGTCCGGCGGGCCGGCCAAGTAGCCCAGGCGCAGGCCGGCGAGCCCCATCTTGGAGACGGTGCGCATGACCAGCAGGTTGGGCCATTCGCCGAGTCGGCGCAAAAAGCTCTGGTCGGTGAAGGGCGCGTAGGCCTCGTCGACGACGACCAGCCCAGGGCTGGCCTCGAGGATGCGCTCGATGGCCGTGCGTTCGAACAGGTTGCCGGTTGGATTGTTCGGGTAAGCGATGAACACCAGCGCCGGGCGCTCACGGGCAATGGCGGCCAGTGTTTCGTCCAGGTCGATACTGAAGTCGTCCGCGTGCAGCGCGACGCCGACGTAGTCGATTCGCGCGAACAGCGCAATCATCCGGTACATGACGAAACCGGGCTCCAGCGACAGCACCCTCGGCGGCTCGTCCGGCCGCGGTGCCGCGACGGCCATCGCTAGCATCTGAATCAGCTCATCGGAGCCGTTGCCGAGCAGCACAGCCATGTCGGGCGGGATGCCCATGGCATCGCGCAGCGCTAGTTGCAGGTCGTGTCCGTGCGGGTCTGGATAGCGGTTCAGTTCGGCGGCGCGCAGTGCCCCGAGCCACTCCTCACGCAGGCCATCCGGCCAGCGATAGGGATTCTCCATTGCGTCCAGCTTGATCAGGCCGTCGCTATCGGCGACCTGATAGGCGCTCAGCGCGCGCACCTCGGGGCGGATCAGGGTCTCGGTCAGGTCGTTCATTTTTCAGCGCCACTCGCTTTTCGATATTCCGCGGAGCGCGCATGCGCGGTCAGACCCTCGCCGCGGGCTAGCAGCGACGCGGTCTCGGCCAGAGTGGCGGCGCCTTGCGGCGAGGCCATGATCAGGCTTGAGCGCTTCTGGAAGTCGTAGACGCCGAGCGGGGACGAGAAACGGGCGGTGCGCGAGGTCGGCAGGACATGGTTCGGGCCGGCGCAGTAGTCGCCCAATGCCTCGGCCGTGTAGCGGCCCATGAAGATGGCGCCGGCGTGGCGAATCTGATCAGCCAGCGTCTCAGGCTCGGCGACCGACAGCTCCAGGTGCTCCGGCGCGATGCGATTGGCCAGATCGGCCGCGTCTTGTTCATCGCGGGCCAGGATCAGCGCGCCGCGCGCCGCGAGCGCGGCGGCAATGATCGGTTGCCGCTCCATGGTCGGCAGCAGTCTGTCGATGCTGGCCTCGACACGCTCGAGGAAGTCCGCGTCCCAGGCGACCAGGATGGACTGCGCGTCTTCATCGTGCTCGGCCTGTGAGAACAGGTCCATCGCGATCCAGTCAGGATCGGTCTCGCCGTCGCACAGCACCAGGATCTCGGAGGGGCCGGCGACCATGTCGATACCGACCTGACCGAACAGGGCGCGCTTGGCGGTGGCGACATAGATGTTGCCCGGCCCGACAATCTTGTCGCAGGCCGGGATCGATGCTGTTCCATAGGCCAGCGCCGCCACCGCCTGCGCGCCGCCGACGGCAAAGGCGCGATCGACGCCGGCGACGCGTGCGGCTGCCAGCACCAGTTGATTCAGCGCGCCGCCCGGCGTCGGCACCACCATGATCAGCTCCGGCACGCCGGCCACCTTGGCCGGTATCGCATTCATCAGCACGGACGACGGATAGGCCGCCTTTCCGCCCGGCACGTACAGGCCCACCCGCTCCAGCGGCGTCACCTTTTGGCCCAGCAGGGTGCCATCCGGCTCCCGATACTGCCAGCTCTGCACCCGCTGATGTTCGGCATAGGCGCGGATACGGTCGGCGGCGGTCTCCAGTGCCTGCCGCTGTGCGGTGGGAATGCCGGTCAGCGCATCGGCCAAGCCGTCGGCTGGGATCTCCAGCGCAGCCGCCGAGAGCGGCTGCCAGCCGTCGAAGCGGGCCGTGTAATCGAGCAGTGCTGCATCGCCGCGTGCACGTACGTCATCGATGATGCCATCGACGGTTTGCTGCACCTGTCTGTCCGAGACTGAATCCCACGCGAGCAGCGCCTGCAGGCGCTGATCGAAGTCCGCATCGGTGGTGGCGAGTCGGGTGATGTCAGCCATTGCTTTAGCCTAGAGACGAAGTTCCAAATAGCGAGCGGCGCCCTACGAGCATAGGACAGGTGGCGCGCCGATGTCGTGCGGTCTGACTAGACGGACTCCGCCTCATGTTCCGCCGGCGTGTCGACCGCGCCGCGCAGTGCCGCAAGCAGTGTCGTGACCCAGGCGTGCTTCATCTTCCAAGACGCCTTGTTCACGATCAATCTGGAACTGATGTCGCAGATGTGCTCCAGCGGCACCAGGCCGTTGGCCTTCAACGTGTTGCCGCTCTCGACCAGGTCGACGATCAGATCGGCCAGGCCCACTAAAGGCGCCAGTTCCATCGAGCCGTACAGCTTGATGATCTCGACCTGCTTGCCCTTGGCGGCGAAGTAACGCTCGGCGGAGTGTACGTACTTGGTCGCGATACGCAGGCGGCGGCGGTCGGCGCGGCCTTCTGCGCCCGGCTTGCCCGCCACCATCATCCTGCAGTTGGCAATGCGCAGATCGAGCGGTTCGTACAAGCCCTCGCCACCGTGCTCGATCAGCACATCCTTACCGGCCACGCCGAGGTCGGCGGCGCCGTACTGGACATAGGTCGGGACGTCGCTGGCGCGGATGATCACCAGCTTCACGTTTGGGTCGTTGGTGTCGAGAATCAGCTTGCGGCTGCGCTCTGGATCGTCCAATGCCTGGATGCCGGCCGCCGCCAGCAGCGGCATTGCCTGCTCGAAGATGCGGCCCTTGGATAATGCGATGGTCAGTGTCTGGTCGGTCGCCATGAGCATTGAGTGGCTAGGTGCTAGAGATCCGGAAGTAATGAGGTTCGAGGTTCGAGGTTCGAGGTTCGAGTGGCGAGGCGCTTGGATGTCGCGTCGAGATCTCAGGTCTACTCCTAGCGGCTCGCCTCGAGCAACTAGCCCCTCACGCATGCACCCGCCGGATCATGGCCCCGAGCGCGGCGAACTTCTCCTCGATGTTGTCGTAACCGCGGTCGATGTGATAGATGCGATCGATTAGGGTCTCGCCGTCGGCGACCAATCCCGCTAGCACCAGGCTGGCCGACGCGCGTAAGTCCGTTGCCATGACCGGTGCCGCGGTCAGGCGCTCGACGCCGCGGCAGATGGCGACGTTGCCCTCGATCTGAATATCCGCGCCCATGCGCTGCATCTCCAGCGCATGCATGAAGCGGTTTTCGAACACGGTTTCAGTGACCGTTGCGACGCCCTCGGCAATGCTGTTTAGGGCGCAGAACTGCGCCTGCATGTCGGTCGGAAAAGCCGGGTGCGGCGCGGTATGTATGTTGACGGCGCGCGGACGCTTGCCCTGCATGTCGAGTTCAATCCAATCCTCGCCCGTCTCGATCCGTGCGCCGCACTCACGCAATTTTGCGAGCACCGCGTCGAGTAGGTCGGCGCGGGTCTTGCGCACCCGCACTCGCCCGCCGGTCATGGCGGCAGCGACCAGATAGGTGCCGGTCTCGATGCGGTCCGGCAGCACGCTGAATTCGCAGCCGTGCAAGCGGTCGACGCCGTCGATGACGATGGTGTCGGTGCCGGCCCCCGCGATGCGCGCGCCCATGCCGTTGAGGAAACTTGCCAGGTCCGCGACCTCCGGCTCGCGTGCGGCATTTTCGAGCACGGTGCGTCCGTCCGCCAGTGCCGCGGCCATGATCAGATTCTCGGTGCCGGTGACCGTGACGACATCCATCATGTAGTGGGCGCCGCGCAGCCGCTCGGCGCGGGCATGGATATAGCCGTTCTCGACGCTGATCTCGGCACCCATTGCGCGCATGCCATCGATGTGCAGGTTCACCGGCCGTGCGCCGATCGCGCATCCGCCCGGCAGCGAGACGGACGCCTCGCCGAAGCGCGCGAGCAGCGGTCCCAGCACCAGGATGGATGCGCGCATGGTCTTGACCAGGTCGTAGGGGGCCTCGCAACGGTCCACGTGCGTAGCGTCGGCGTGCACGCGCATACGTTCGTCCACGGTCAGGACGACGCCCATGCGTCCGAGCAGCTCCATGGTCGTGGTGATATCGCGAAGGTGCGGCACGTTGGCGAGCACCGATTCGCCCTCGGCGAGCAGCGTTGCGGCCAGTATGGGCAAGGCCGCGTTCTTGGCACCAGAGGCCCGGACCTCACCGTCGAGGCGTTTGCCCCCGGTGATCAGTATCTTATCCATTGACTATCTTGGTGATGGTTCGAGCGACCGGTAAGACGCTTGGTCCAGCCAGGCATCGGCGGCACCTAGGTCATGGACGCGTTGGCGGATGTGCTAGATCGCTCGCGCTGGAGGGGTTCGAGCCTAAGCCCAGCAGGCCATCGACGTTGGAGAACTCCGCGATCCGCGACAGCGCCTCGGGGACGTTGCACCAGCGCAGCTGCCCCCCCGCTTGACCGACCTGCTGCTGCAGCTCAAGCAGCAGCGCAACGCCGGCACTGCTGCCTTTGGTGACGGCGGCCAGGTCGACCAGGACATCGGCGGAGCCACTGCGCGGTGCCGCCTTCTCGGCAGCGGCGGCGAGGCGTTTGCCCTCGGCCGCCAGCGCGGCCACTCTGTCCAACGTCAGCGGGCCGCTAAGGCGCCAGTGGCGGGGCTTTAGCGCCTTGATGCTGGAACTGCTCATGCCCCGCGCGAGTTCTTCGTCTCCAGTTCCTCAATCAGGCCGCCGATGCCCGAGCGCCCGATCGTGGAGCGGAATTGGCCACGGTAGCTGGAGATCATGCTGACATTGTCGATCACCAGGTCGTAGACCTTCCAGCTGCCGCCTTTCTTATACATGCGGTAGTCGATTGGAATCGGCGTGGCGCCAGGCGCACGCACCTGGGTAGGGACCACGACCGTGTCGGCGCGTGTGCCCGGCTTGGCGGACTGATAAACCACCTCCTGGCCCGAATATCTCAGCAGGGCCTTACCGTAGGTGCGAACCAGCGTCTCGCGAAAGGCTTCGGTCAGCGCCTGTTTCTGCGATGCGGATGCCTTGTTCCAGTCCTTGCCGACCGTGGATCGAGTGATCATGTCGAAGTCGAAGTGCGGCGCGAGCTTGTTGCCCACTAGCTGGTAGATCAGTTGCGGGTTGGCGTCGATCTGCGCGCGCTTGGTCTCCAGCGTTCTCAGCATGTCTTCGGCGGTGCGCTCGACTAGCCGCGTCGCGGAATCGTCCGCCCGCGCGGCCGCGAAGGGCGTGATGGCGAGCAGCATGACGCCAACCATTGCCGCCAGAACGCAGCGTTCGATCCGATAAGTGCGAGCCGTCATTCAGAACCCTCCTCAGCCTTGCTGAATAAGAAACGACCAATCATTTGCTCGAGCACGAGTGCCGATTGGGTGTGTTCGATCTGGTCACCGTCGCGCAGCACGTCGGGGCTGCCGCCGACATCCAGCCCGATGTATTGCTCCCCTAGCAGTCCTGCCGTGTAGATGTTGGCGAAGGTGTCGCTCGGGATACGATCGTACTCCTGCCCGATGCGCATGCTGACGACTGCCTGGTAGCTGTCCTGATCGTACCGAATCGCCTCGACGCGGCCGACCCGCACGCCGGCCATACTCACCGGTGAGCGGACCTTGAGGCTGCCGATATTGTCGAACCGCGCAGCGATCGTGTAGCCGTCCCCGCTTGCCGCCGCGCTCAGGTTACTCACCTTCATCGCCAGAAAGAACAGTGCGACAAAGCCGAGGGCCATGAAGGCGCCGACCATGATCTCCACCATGCGCATCTTCGCCATGCCTAGTCTCCAAACATCAGTGCGGTGAGAACAAAATCGAGGCCCAGCACTGCAAGTGCCGAATGCACCACGGTGCGCGTCGTGGCGCGGCTGACGCCGGCCGAGGTCGGCGTCGCATCGTAGCCCTGATACAGCGCGATCCAGGTCACCACCAGACCGAACACGACGCTCTTGATGACGCCATTGACCAGGTCTTCATGGAAATCGATCTTGGACTGCATCTGGCTCCAAAAGGCGCCATCGTCAACGCCGAGCAGTCCAACACCGACGAAGTAGCCACCGATGATGCCGACGGCACTGAACATCGCCGCCAGCAACGGCATGGAAATGAGCCCACCAAAGAAGCGCGGGGTGAGGATACGCTTGATCGGGTCGATCGCCATCATTTCGAGTCCGGAGAGCTGCTCCGTCGCCTTCATCAGCCCAATCTCGGCGGTCAGTGCCGAGCCGGCGCGTCCAGCAACCAGCAACGCGGTCACCACCGGACCGAGTTCGCGGACCAGCGACGCCGAAACCATGACGCCGAGCGATTCCGCGGCGCCGAACTGCGAGAGCACATAGTAGCCCTGCAGTCCGAGCACCATGCCGACGAACAGCCCTGAGACCAGGATGATCAGCAGCGACAGGACACCGACGCCGAACAGTTGGGCGACCAACAGCCGCGGCCGCATCAGCAGCGCGGGCGTGCCACCGAGGATGCCGAGCAGCAGGACATGGGCACGGCCTAGGCTTGCCACGGCCGCAAGGCCCGCGCGGCCGAGTTTGGCGAGTGCGTCAATCATGGTGCTCGGCCATTTTCTCCGGCTCCGCCACTGGCTTCCGTCATAACGCCGAGCAGGTCCTGCGCGAGCGGTGCCGACGGATAGTGGAAATGGACCGGTCCGTCCGGCAGCCCATCCATGAACTGGCGCACCCACTCCGAGCGCTCGGCAGCCACCTGCCGCGGCGTGCCCTGACACATGACCCTTCCATTGGCAATGATATAGATGTAATCGGCGATGCTGGAGGTCTCGCGGACGTCGTGCGACACGACGATGCTGGTCAGTTGGCTGGCGTCGTTCAGGTCGCGTATCAGAGACACCAGGACCCCCATTGAGATCGGATCCTGACCGGTGAAAGGCTCGTCGTACATGATCATCATCGGGTCGAGCGCCACGGCGCGCGCCAGCGCCACGCGCCGCGCCATGCCGCCCGACAGCTGGCTCGGCATCAGCTCGGCGGCGCCGCGCAGGCCCACCGCCTCCAGTTTCATCATGACCAGCTTGTGCAGCAGGGATTCCGGAAGCCGGGCGTGCTCGCGCAGCGGATAGGCGACGTTTTCGAACACATTGAGATCGGTCAGCAGGGCACCGCTTTGAAACAGCATCCCCATCCGGGTGCGCAGCCGATACAGGTCTCTGCGGCTCAGCCGGTGCACATCCAGCCCGTCGACCATCACCGATCCGGCGTCCGGCGTCAGCTGGCCGCTGATCAGCTTCAGCAGCGTCGTCTTGCCGGTACCGGAAGGTCCCATGATCGCGGTGACCTTGCCGCGCGCGATGTCCAAATCGACGTCGTCGAGAATGCGACGTCCCTGACGCGAGAAGCGCAGCGCCCTGATCTTGACCAGCGGCTCGACGCCTGGATCGGACGCTGGCTCGAATTCGGGCTCCGGCGTTGGTCTGCGCGCCCCGGTATTCATAGGTTCGGGATTCATTGAGTGCGGGCCGGTTTCTCGGCCGTGGTGCGGTGTCGGCCGTGGATGCTGGCCCTTTGGCTGGCGATCGCGGCCCTGCAGAGCCGGTGGCGTGGACAGGACAAGAACGCCACATTGTCGATTCGCGGCTGTCGACCGTCAAGCCGAGCGGCGCCCGCGTGCTGCCGATGGCTGCCTGGCGCCGTCAAGTCAGCCCCATCAGCACGAGCAGGTCGCGCCAGCCTTGCAGTTCTTGGGCAGTCGGTTGTCGAAGGATCAGGAACCAAGGGTCTCCAGGCGCGACGGCTATCCGCGCAAGCAGCCAGTCGCGCGCGCCGCGCAGGTCGCCATTCAGCGCGCTGGGACAGCGAAGCGCCGATCCGATACGCCGCTGCTCGCTGGGTGTTTTCGGGTCTAGCAGCGCCGCGGCCGCTTCCGGGTCGGACGCCGGGGGCATGGCAACGAACGCGGCCAGGCTGTCCCCGAGTGCGTCGGCGGCGCGATCGAGTTGATGCTGCCTCGTTTGCCCGGGCCGCTCGAGGTAAAAACGAAAGCCCGGATGGACATCGGCTCGCCAATCGGCCAGTGTCCGTGCCGGCACGGCGGTCCAGTATGAAGCGGGGATCAGCACGGCATTGAAGGTGTTGGCATAGTATGTCAGCCGCCAGTCAGCCGGTAGATCCTCCGGAAAGAAGCTGTCGGCGGCCGCCAAGGCCCACCATCCCTCCGGGGCGACATCGATTGTCTGCGCCATACTGCTGTGCTCGATACCGTGCGTGGATGTTGACAGGCGGGTGTCGCCGATGGCGCAGGTCTGCTGGCTCGCCGGTGAGGTCGAGGTATCATACCGCGGCGAGCGGATACTGAATTCCTCGGTCATTGTCGGCCAGAGATCAGCAAGGCATCGGCGGTTGTTCCGACCGAGTGAAGGCTGTCGCTGTTCCTTCTCGCCCAGTCGCTCGTACGACTGGACCTGGCGGGGATCCTGCCCGGCGCGGGTCCACCACAGATCGATCGACGCACAACAGGGGGGGATGAAGCGATGCATGACCCGGTTGAACTTGCCAGGCCGATCAAGGTCGTCATCTTCGACGTCGATGGGGTGCTGACCGACGGTAGCCTGTTCCTGGGAGACGACGGTCAGGAGTACAAGGCCTTCAACTCCCGCGACGGCCACGGGATGGTCATGCTGCGAGATAGCGGGGTCACCATCGCCATCATCACCGGCCGCCGCTCGGAGGTGGTTCGCATCCGCATGCAGAGTCTCGGCATCGAACACTTGCACCAGGGCTGCCGCGACAAGCTGCCGGCATACGAGCAACTGAAGGCGGCGCTGGCGGTCGACGACAGCCAGGTCGCCTATGTCGGCGACGATGTCGTCGACCTACCGGTGATGCGCCGAGTCGGCTTCGCCATCGCCGTCGCCGACGCGCATCCGCTGGTGCTCGAGCATGCACATTGGCGGACCAATCATGCCGGCGGGCGCGGCGCCGCGCGCGATGTCTGCGAGCTGATCCTGCGCGCCCAGGGCAAACTCGATGCGATGCTCGCGGCCTACTTGTGACCGGTCGTGCGATGATGTCGGCGAGACACGGGCGTGTTGCCGAACCGGCGTGAGTTCCTTATCGGCGTGCTGCTTGCCGCCGCGGGCCTGGCGGCCTGGTGGTACCGGTCTTCGGCGCCGCCGACGTCGGTTCCTGTGCCGAGGTCCGAGCGCGCGCCGGATTACATCGTCGACGATCTGACGGCGCTGACCATGGATGCGCTCGGCAGACCGCAACGTCGGCTCGCAACGCCGCGGCTGCGACACTTCGCCGACGACGACAGCAGCGAACTCGCAACGCCGCGGCTGGTGCTGCTCGAGGACAACGCGCCGCCCTGGCATCTGAGCGCCGAGCAGGGCTGGGTGCTTGCAGGCGGAAACGAGGTGTTGTTGCAAGGTGCGGTGCGCGCCGAACGGGCGCGTGCGACCGGCATCGAGCCGGTGGTCATGACGACCAGCGCGATGTTGCTGCTGCCGGACAACGATTACGCCGAGACGGAGCGCTTTGTCGAGATCGAGAGCGGCGAAGACTGGATCACAGCCGTGCACGGCATGCAGGCGTGGTTCGGCGAGGACCTGCGGGTGCGCTTCTTCGGCCGCACCAGGGCGCTGTTGGATGTGGTCGAGCCCAAGGTGGCACCCGCGACTGAGAGTTCACCCTAATGAGCGCCCGAGCCGCCTGTGAGACAGCCCGTGAGAATGCTTATGACGTCGATTTTCGATAACCGCAGCCTGTCGCAACGCCGGCTGCGAGGCTGGTTGCGGTTCTGGCTATTGGCAGTCATGCTCGCCTACGCCTCGTCGCTGCAAGCGCTGGAGGGCGACGAACAGCAGCCGCTGTATATCGAGGCCGACGCGGCCGAGCTGGACGACAAGCAGTCGATCAGCCTCTACATCGGCAATGTCGAGGTAGAGCAAGGCAGTATGCGCATCTATGCGGATGAGGTGCTGGTGCATCACAAGCCAGACCGCCAGCCGCGCAAGATCATCGCCGTCGGCCAACCCGCGCGCTACCGGCAGCAGATGGATGACGATCCGGATGAGGTCAAAGGCCGTGCCTTGCGGATGGAATACGAGGCCGATCGCGACGAACTCACGCTGATCGACGATGCCGAGCTGACCCAGGGCGAAGACCGCTTCGCCAGCGACCGCATCGTCTACAACCGAATAACCGAGCGCGTCACCGCCGGCACCAGCGCCCAGGGCCGCGAGCGCGTGAAGATCCGTATCGAGCCGCAGGAACAATGACCACTCTGGTCGCCGACGGGCTGGCCAAGACCTATCGGCGCCGGCGCGTCGTCGATGGCGTCAGTCTCACCGTGGATGCCGGCGATGTGGTCGGGCTGCTCGGCCCCAACGGCGCCGGCAAGACGACCAGTTTCTACATGATCGTCGGTCTGATCGTGGCCGATGCCGGATACATTGCGCTCGACGGCGAGGACATTACACTCCGGCCGATGCACGCCCGCGCGCGGCGTGGCCTGAGCTATCTGGCGCAGGAGCCCTCTGTGTTCCGCAAGCTCGACGCGCGCGAGAATCTGATGGCGGTACTGGAGACCCGCCGCGATCTCGGCCGTTCAGAGAAGCGGCAACGCTGCGACGAGCTGCTCGACGAACTCGGCATCGGTCATGTGGCAGACTCGCTGGCGCTGAGTCTGTCCGGCGGGGAACGCCGCCGATTGGAGATCGCCCGCGCGCTGGCGGTCGAGCCGAAGGTCATGCTGCTCGATGAGCCCTTCGCGGGTGTCGATCCCATTGCGGTCGGCGACATCAAGTCCATCATCGGCCACCTGCGTTCACGCGGCATCGGCGTGCTGATCACCGACCACAATGTGCGCGAGACCCTGGACATTTGCGACCGCGCATACATCATCAGTGAAGGTAAGGTCATCGCGGAAGGGGCGCCCTCGGCGCTGCTTCAGAATGCACGGGTGCGCTCGGTCTATCTCGGAGAACACTTCCGGCTGTGACGCCCAGCCCAGCCCGACCCCGGCTCTAATGCCTGGGGCGCCAGGTGCGCGCACCGGATCTTTGGCACGCCGACGCGACCCATTCATCGCCTGCCAAGGATTGGGCAACACCACCACGGTGTGACTGGAGTCGCCCTAATGCCGGCCTTTTCCGCTAGAATCAGGGTGAATCACATTCAAGTTGCGTTCCATTCCCCCGCCCGGTCTCGATGAAACAGACCATACAACTCCGCCTGGGTCAGCAGCTGACGATGACACCGCAGCTGCAGCAGGCGATCAAGCTGTTGCAGCTGTCCACGCTCGACCTTCAGCGTGAGATCCAAGAGGCGCTGGAATCCAACCTCATGCTGGAGACAGCGGAGGACACGGAGGTTAACGCCGAGCGCGAAGACGCCGAGGAGCGCCGGCCAAATCTGGATGCCCAGGTCGACAACGAGCTGCGTCCGGAGCAGGCGACGATGCCGGACGACCTGCCGGTCGACAGCAGCTGGGGCGACACCTTCGACAACGACTCGGGGGACAGATTTCCCGCCGATGGCTATAGCAGCGAGCCCTACCCAGCGTCCGGCGGGCAGGGCGGCGACGGCAATGCCGACTTCGACCCCTTCGCCCAGCAATCGCGCCCGCAAACTCTGCACGACCACCTCCAGTGGCAGCTGAACCTAGCCAAGTTGGGACCGCGCGACCAGGTGGTTGCCGAGGCATTGATCGACGCCATCGACGCCGACGGCTATCTGCGGCTCGATATCGAGGAGATGCCCGAGATCCTCGGCGACAGCGAACTGGAGCTGGACGAAGTCCAGGCCGTGCTGCACCGCATCCAGTCGTTCGATCCAACCGGCGTCGGTGCGCGCAGCCCGCAGGAGTGCCTGCTGCTGCAGTTGCGCCAGCTGCCGGTGGGCCAGCCGTTCCGCGATGAAGCCATTCGGATCTGTGATGCCCACTTCGGGGCCTTGTCACGCAACGACCTCGATGAGCTGCGCCGGCACAGCCGCATGGACCCGGAGACCTTGAAGCAGGCGCTCTTGCTGATTCGCTCGATGCATCCGCGGCCGGGGGCCTTGATTGCCGAGATCCGCCCCGACTATGTGATACCCGATGTCATCGTGCGCAGGCACAACGGTGAGTGGCAAGTCGAGCTGAATTCCGAAACAACGCCTAGACTGAGAGTGAACGCGAGCTACGCGAAGCTGATCCGACGTGCCGACGATGCGCCAGACAACAGCTGCCTAAAGAGCCATCTGCAAGAGGCGCGCTGGTTCATCAAGAGCCTGGCGAGCCGAAACGATACGGTGCTGCGCGTTGCCAGCAAGATTGTGGAGCTGCAGCGCGATTTCTTGGAATATGGCGAGGAGGCGATGAAGCCGTTGATCTTGCGCGACGTGGCGGACTCGCTCGAACTGCATGAATCGACGGTCTCGCGCGTGACCACGCAGAAGTACATGCACACGCCGCGCGGCACTCTCGAGTTCAAGTTCTTCTTTTCCAGCCATGTCAATACCGCATCCGGCGGCGAGTGTTCGTCCACCGCGATCCGTGCCTTCATCCGCAAGCTGGTGGCCGCGGAAACAGCAAGCAAACCCTTGAGCGACAACAAGATTGCGGGCATTCTCACGGAACAGGGCATCAACGTGGCGAGGCGTACCGTCGCCAAGTACCGCGAGGCAATGGGTATCCCACCCTCGAATGAGCGCAAGCGCCTGGCCTGACCGAAGCAGGTTTCGATGCGGCCTCGGGCGCCTGCAAACACTGGAGTGACACTATGCAAATAAACCTGACCGGCCATCACGTCGATATCACTGAAGCGCTGAAGGGCTACGTCGACACCAAATTCGACCGCCTGGAACGCCATTTCGACGATGTGATCAACGTGCATGTCATCTTGAGCGTCGAGAAGCTGCGTCAGAAGGCCGAGGCAACTATCCACATCAATGGTGCCAACGTGTTCGCGGATGCCGTGCACGAAGACATGTATGCCGCGATCGACGGGCTCATCGACAAGCTCGATCGGCAGGTCATCAAGTACAAGGAAAAGCGTAAGAGCCATCGCGGCAATGGCCAGAAGGGTGTCGTTGAAACCAGCGCGGAGGTGGACGCCGTGCTGGCCGCCCACGACTTGGCCGACGAGTCTGCGCTGGGCGACGCGTTTTCCGATGAGCCATTGGCGCAGGAGCCCAGACGCCCGTGACCTCGCGCTCCGGACGCCAGCGGCCGGAGCACTGATGCATGCCGGAGTCAGGCGCCGCCGACTCCGGCTTTTTTTGCGCTACGAGCGGCGTAGAATGCTCTGGTCGCTGCTGAATTTGGCGTACGTCGTCCTTAGTTGCGACACGGGTTTGGATAGGCTTGCGGGCAATGAAACAAATAATCAAACAGACAATCCGCGGGAGCCATTGTCGATGTTTCCCACACATCTGATCACAGAGGCTCGGGTTCGCTGCGGCAGCGATATCGCGAGCAAGAAGCGCCTACTGGAGTCGCTCGGCGAACTGCTGGCCGAGGCGAGCACCACACTTAGCCCCGAAGTCGTGTTCGACCGGTTGCTCGAGCGCGAGCGTCTCGGCAGCACCGGGCTCGGGCATGGCATCGCACTTCCGCATGCCCGCGTCGAGGAGGTTACGGCGCCGGTGGGCGCTTTCATTCAACTACGACAAGCGGTCGACTTCGACGCCATCGACGACCAGCCCGTCGACCTCGCGTTCGCGCTGCTGGTTCCGGAGGCTGCCGATGAGCGGCATCTGCAACTGCTGGCTGGCCTTGCGGAACGCTTCAACGAGGCCCGCCTGCGTAAGCGCCTGCGTCAATGCAAGAATTCGGCGCAGTTGATCGATCTTCTTGCAGGCTGGGAGCCGTCGGCCGTCGACTAGATGAAGCCGGTACACTCGCTGCAGGGACTCGTCGATCACGTTGGCCCGCGGCTGCGATTGCGATGGCTGACGCCGCCGCCGGCGACCTGTCTGCCGCTGCTCGGCAACGCAGGTGGGCAGACGGTGCAGAGCCTGGTCGGCTCGCTGAACTGCATCCATCCGAATCGGCTTCAGGTGCTGGGCGAGGCGGAAATGGCGCATCTGGCCGACCTCAGCGCCCCGGCGTTCGACGAGACCGTCGGGCGCTTGTACGCGGCGCGCCCGGCAGCGATCATCTTTGCTGCGGACATCGAACCGCAGGCCGTTTTTTTCGAGCTTGCGCGTGCTACAGGCACCACGCTGTTGGGTTCATCCGCTAGCGACGTCGAGATCGTCGACCGTCTACAATACTTCCTGACACATGCACTGGCAGAGCGCACCACGGTGCACGGCGTTTTCCTCGAAGTGCTCGGGATGGGCGTGCTGCTGGTCGGCGAACCGGGCATTGGCAAGAGTGAGTTGGCGCTGGAGATGATTGCGCGCGGGCATCACCTCATCGCCGATGACGCGCCGGAGTTCGCGCGCATTGCACCAGAGAACCTGGATGGCAGCTGCCCGCAGGTGTTGCGGGATTTTCTCGAGGTGCGCGGACTCGGTGTCCTGAATATCCGCGCCATGTTCGGCGAAGGCGCCGTACGGCACCGCGAGACATTGAACCTCATCGTGGCCATGCGGTCTTTTAACAGCAGCGAGTTATCGCGCATCGATCGTCTTCACGGCAGCTTGTCGACGCGCACCATTCTCGGCATTGCGGTGCCTGAGATTACGCTTCCGGTCGCGCCGGGTCGCAACCTGGCCGTGTTGCTGGAGACGGCTGTGCGTAACCAAATCCTGCGCATCCGCGGCTACGATGCTGGGGCCGACCTGATCGAGCGCCAGGCGCGCGCTGTCAGCGGTTCCGATACTCGAGAGTTTGGCCGGCAAGTGTCCGCGCAAGCACATCATGTCGGTGTCGCCGGCGGTCTCGAGGGCACTTGACCCGGCCCGCCATTCGCGGCCATCCAGTCCCAACGATCCGCCAAAAACGATCTACTCCCAACCCTGGATTCATGGATATTATCATCGTTAGCGGATTGTCCGGTGCCGGCAAGAGCGTCGCCTTGCATGCGCTCGAGGATATCGGCTATCACTGCATCGACAATCTGCCTCTGTTTCTGTTGCGGGAGTTGGCGCTCGGCTTGCTGCACCCAGGCAACCGTCCGCCGGGCGAGTTCGGCGGTACCGCGGTCGGCATCGACGCCCGCAACCAGCCCGAGCACCTGGCCGACCTGCCGCGCCTGATGGGCGAGCTTCGGCAACAGGGCATCGGCTGCCGCGTGCTGTTCCTGGAGGCCGACACAGAGACGCTGATTCAGCGCTTCAGCGAGACGCGCAGAAAGCATCCGCTGACAGGCGATGAACGATCTTTGGAAGAGGCCATTCAGTACGAGCGCGGGCTGCTCGAGCCGTTGCGCCAAATCGCGGAATCGCAGGTCGACACGACCCGCACCAATGTCCATGAACTGCGCGATCTGGTCCGCGAGCACCTTAGCAGCACGAGTGCCGCGCGCGCGTCAGTGCTGTTGCAGTCCTTCGGCTTCAAGAACGGGGTGCCGGAAGGGGTCGATTTCGTCTTCGATGTCCGCTGTTTGCCGAATCCGCACTGGCAGCTGGCCTTACGGCCGCTGACCGGCCGCGATGAGCCGGTCGTCGCCTTCCTGGAGAAATCGACCGAGGTCGCGCAGATGCGCGCTGATCTGATCGCCTTCCTGGACCGCTGGATCCCGCGTTTCGAGACAGACGGTCGCAGCTATCTAACCATCGCGGTGGGTTGTACCGGCGGTCAGCACCGTTCGGTGTACATGGTTGAGGCATTGCGTCGACATCTGGCCGATAATGGACACAGGGTTCTCGTCCGCCATCGGGAGTTGCCGTGAGCGTCGGTCTGCTGCTGATCACACATAACCGCATCGGCGACGAGCTGTTGGCGGTGGCTACCCGCATGCTTGGCGGCTGCCCGCTGGCGGCGCAGGCCCTGGCCGTCAGCGAGCGCGACGACCCCGACCGGCTGCGCGACCAGGCACTGCGCTGCATCGACGAGCTCGACTCCGGCGCCGGCGTGCTGGTGCTCACGGACATCTTCGGCTCGACGCCGGCGAACATCGCCAACGGCCTGTGCGGCTGCGCCGATGTCTGTATCCTGAGCGGCGTCAATCTTCCCATGCTGGTGCGTGTATTGAACTATCCGGCCCTCGAACTCGACGATATCGCCAAGAAGGCGCTGAGCGGTGGCCATGACGGCGTTTTCAGCTGCCCGAGCACCGGCAACGCCACCGCCCACTGAGTGCAACCGGCGCGGCATGCTTGGGTATGTCACGCCGTTATTCGAAACGCCTTGAGCAGCGTAAATGGTCGACGCCATGATTCGACACGAGATCGAGATCATTAATCGCCTCGGACTGCACGCGCGGGCCGCAGCAAAGTTCGTTACCCGCGCCAGCGAGTTTGAAAGCAGCGTGCAGGTGGAACGCAACGGCAGGCGCGTGAATGGCAAGAGCATCATGGGCGTCATGATGCTGGCCGCCGCCTGCGGCACGCATATCGCAATTGAGGTCGACGGTAGCGACGAGGCCGAGGCTATGCAGGCGCTGGAGGCGCTGATCGCCGCCCGCTTCGGGGAGGGCGAATGACGATCTCCTTCCACGGGATCGGCGTTGGGGGCTCACGGCCCGTCGCCATCGGCAAAGCCTATGTGCTCGCGCGCGATCCCGTGGCAACCGCCGAGCGCATCGGCAGAGACCAGATCGATAGCGAGTTGAAGCGCCTGGATGGGGCGCTTTCGTGCGCCCGCCGTCATCTTGAGCACGTGCGCGCGCAGATTCCAGCGTCCACGCCCGTGCACATCGCCGAATTCATCGACGCGCACCTGCTCATGCTCACCGACTCGGCGCTGGTGGACGCAACCCGCGAGCTGATCCGCGAGCGCGCCATCAATGCTGGCTGGGCCTTGCAGCTTCAGCGCGACACCCTGGTGCAGATCTTCGATGAGATGGAAGACGCCTATCTGCGCACGCGGCGCGACGACGTCGAGCACGTCGTGCGCCAGATCCAGGTGTTTCTCAACGGTGAGCCGCCGGTGCAGGCGCTGGCCGCGGCGGACCTGTCCGGGCGCGTCATCGTCGCCGAGGATCTGACCCCAGCGGATGCCATCATGCTGCGTCACCGTGGCGTTGCCGCGTTCGTCACCGAGCATGGCGGACCGATGTCGCACACCGCTATCCTCGCCCGCAGTCTCGACGTCCCCACCGTGATGGGCGTGCATAACGCGACACATGACCTGCGCCATGGCGAGGTGGTGGTCGTGAACGCCGAGACGGGCGCTGTGCTGGCCAAGGCCGACAACGCCACGCTGGTGTATTACGAGCAGCGACTTGCCAGCGCCGACGTCCGCCGCGCTGAACTGCGGCGGCTGATCCGCGAGCCCTCGGTCAGTCTCGACGGCATACCGGTGGTGTTGCTCGCCAACCTGGAATTGCCGGAGGACGCGATCTCCGCGCGCGACAATGGCGCCGCTGCGGTCGGCCTTTACCGCACCGAGTTTCTATACATGAATCGGGACGGGCTTCCGGACGAAGAAGAGCATCTGGCGACCTATCTGGACATCGTCCGCGGACTCGATGGCATCCCGCTGACGATCCGAACGCTCGATCTTGGTGCGGACAAGCAGGTGCATGCCCCGGGCATAGTGCCGTCGATGAACACGAACCCGGCGTTGGGCCTTCGGGCCATCCGGTTGTGTCTCAAGGAGCCAGCCTTGTTCCTTCCTCAGCTGCGAGCCATTCTGCGGGTTTCGGCACATGGCCCTGTCCGGCTGATGATTCCGATGATCTCGAGCATGACCGAGGTGGACGAGGTGCTGTCGCTGATCGCTGACACGCGACGCGAGATGCGCCGTGGAGGCGTCGCGTTCGATCCGCTGATGCCGATCGGCGTCATGGTCGAGGTCCCGGCCGCGGCGCTGATGGCGGGCGCACTGGCTCGGCGGTTGGATTTCCTGTCGATCGGCACAAATGATCTGATCCAGTACACGCTGGCTATTGATCGCGTCGACGACACCGTCAGTTACCTCTATGACCCACAGCATCCGGCAGTGCTGCGGCTGATCAAGTACACCATCGATGCCGCCGTTGCATCGCGCACACAGGTCAGCATGTGCGGCGAGATGGCCGGCGACCCCCGCTACACGGCCTTGTTGCTCGGCCTCGGTCTGCGCGAGTTCAGCATGCAGCCGGGCTCTCTGCTTGAGGTCAAGGACCGCGTTCGCGCCAGCGACATCGGCGGCCTCACGCGGGCCACGCAGTCGCTGATGGAGTCTCTCGACGAGCTCGAGCCAGCGGAGCTGTCGGAACGTCTCACCGCGCTGGCTGCGCACTAGGGGATTGCTGTCTCATCGTCTTGGTGACCGCCGAGCGTGCCGGATTCTAGCCTCGATGATGAGTGCGCTGACGTTCGATGCCGTGGCGTTTGATGCGGGAGGCCAGTGTCGTCGGCCTGATGCCCAGCCGTTCGGCGGCGCCGCCCTTGCCGAATACCTTGCCGCCGCTGGCCTCTAGCGCCGCGATAATCATCGCGCGCTCTTGCTGCACGCGCTCCGTTTCGGTGCTCGGGACCGAACCCACTGCCAGTGCGATGGGCCGCGGTGTGGAAAGCCGGGCCGTTTCGGCGTTGGGGAGATCGATGATCAGACGGCTGCCGTTGGAGACGATGATGGCACGTTCGATCAGGTTCTCCAGCTCGCGAACGTTGCCAGGCCAGGTGTAGGACATCAGCCGCTCACAGTCGGCACGGCTCAGCTGCAGGCCTTTGCGGCCATGTCGGCGGCCGATCTTGGCGAGGAAGTGCGAAGCCAGCAGCGGGATGTCCTCGGGTCGCGAGCGCAGCGGCACCGATTCTACCGGGAATACGTTGAGCCGATAGAAGAGGTCCTCCCGGAAGCGTCCGGCGGCCACTTCCCTCTCGAGCAGGCGGTTGGTCGCCGCGACAATGCGCACGTCGACACCGCGGGTGCGGGTGTCGCCGACGCGTTCGAACTGCCCCTCCTGCAGCACCCGCAGCAACTTGCCCTGAAGCTCCAGCGGGATCTCGCCAATCTCGTCCAGAAATAGCGTGCCCTTATCCGCCAGCTCGAATCGACCCACTCTGTCGGCGACGGCGCCGGTAAAGGCGCCGCGCACGTGGCCGAAGAACTCGCTCTCGAACAGGTCCGCCGGCACCGCGGCACAGTTGACGCGGATCAGCGGCCGGTCACCGCGCCGGCTGGCGCCGTGGAGCGCGCGCGCGATCAACTCCTTGCCGGTGCCGGACTCGCCCGTGATCAGGACCGGTGCGTCCGTGGGGGCGACCAGCTCGATCTTTCGCACCACCTCTCGGATAGCGCGGCTGCGGCCGACGATCTCGCGGTAGTTCGTTTCTTCCCGGAGCGCTTCCTGGAGGTAGTCGTTCTCCAGTTCCAGTCGGTGCTTCAGTTGCTCGAGTTCGCTCATCGCGTGTCGCAACCGGGCCTCCGCATCGCGTCGCTCGCTGATGTCTCGGAACACGATCACGGCGCCGATCAGCCGGCCGCGGTCGACGATGGGGGTGCTGGTGTACTCCACCGGAAAGCTGCTGCCGTCCTGGCGCCAGAATACCTCGTCATCGCGGCGCTGCACCGCGCCGTCGCGGAAGGCACCGTAGATCGGACACTCGGCGACCGGATAACACGCGCCATCCGCATGGCTGTGATGGATGCTGGCGTGCATCCCCTTGCCGACCAGCTCGGCGGCGCGAAAGCCCAGCATTCGTTCCGCGGCCGGATTGACAAAGGTGGTCAGACCATTGGCGTCGATCCCGTAGATTCCCTCGCCGGCGGCACGCAGGATGAGCTGGTTGTCGGACTCGATGTCGGCGAACAGCCGCTCCACCTGCCGCCACTCGGAGAGGCCGCCGCGCACGTAGGCGTCGGCATCGGAGTGCAGCTCGCGCCGGCGCACCGTCGTCAGGTCGCGCGCGCTGACCAGGAGATGGTCGCCAGCGGCGAGCCCGACGCGGCGGGCGTTGTATTCCACCGGCAGTCGCGAGCCGTCCGGCTGTTCGCAGCTCAGGCTGTTGGTCCAGGATTCGCCAGCTTCCAGCACGGCCTGAGTAAACACCACCAAGGCGCCGCGCTCGCCCCGGTGCAGCGCACTGACGGATAGTGCCAGCAGGCTCTTTCTGTCACGCCCCAATAGGGTGCAGGCGCGTTGGTTCGCCTCGATGATTCGGTCGCCGAGCGGATCCCAGAGCATCTGCGCGTCCGGGTGCAACTCGAACAGGGTGCGGAAGGCCCCCGGCTCCAGCGGCTCGGCTGGGCCGAATCGGGACCATTGCGCGCTCTTGGCGGTGTTTTTTGGCATCGCGGCTACGAAATATCGTTGCTCTTCTACGAAAAATTGTAAATCACGAAATTCCGTGGTCTTGGTGATCGGAGTATTTCCGCCCAAGCCCCTGCTGAATCAGAACCCGATTAGTTTCCTCTGGATTTGGCGCGCGGATTGCTTAGTCAAAGGCCATGGCGACTGTCCTTGGTGACCAGCCCGCCAGCACATCCGTCTGTTGTCTTCGCTAGCTAAGGGTCGGGCCAAGACCCTGGCTGCCAACATTGAGGAATACGATGTCGTACCAAAGCCTGGGTAATCCCTTCGATGCCGATACCGACCTGCAGCATGGTCCTTCCTGCAGTTGTGCGGTCTGTGACACCAAACGGGTGCCGGAGGCGCCTCGGCATGACTGTTCCCTGACCGAGTTGACCGACAGCCTGACAACCATAGGCTCCGGAGGCCCTAGCAGCAGCGCCGACGCATCGAATGGGCGCCTCGCACCGACCCCGAGTCGGGCCGCTTTCGACACCCCGGACGAGGTCATGGATCGCGCGGTCGAGAGCGCCATCGTGCGTGGGCTGTTCGGCCACAACGACATCAGCCGACGCAGCTTCCTCGGTTTGGTGGGCGGCGGCACGCTAGCCGGTATCCTCGGCACCCTGTTGCCGATGGACAAGGTCAAGGCGGCGGTCAAGGAGGAGATGTTGAAGCCCGAGAAGACCAAGCTCAAGGTCGGTTTTGTCCCCATCACCTGCGCGACCCCGATCATCATGGCCCACCCGCTGGGCTTTTACGAGAAGTACGGCCTGGACGTGGATGTCATCAAGACGGCAGGTTGGGCGGTGGCGCGGGACAAATCATTGGCAAAGGAGTATGACGCCTCGCACATGCTGACGCCGATGCCGCTGGCCATGACCATGGGGGCTGGCTCCAGCCCGGTGCCCTATCGGATGCCGGCGGTCGAGAACATCAACGGTCAGGCCATCGTGCTGCACGTCGACCACAAGGACAAGCGCGACCCGAAGGACTGGAAGGGCTTCAAGTTCGGCGTGCCCTTCGACTACAGCATGCATAACTTCCTGCTGCGCTATTACGTCGCCGAGCACGGCCTCGACCCGGACCAGGACATCCAGATCCGCGTGGTGCCGCCGCCGGAGATGGTCGCCAACCTGCGTGCCGGTAATCTGGACGGTTACCTATCTCCCGACCCCTTCAACCAGCGGGCAGTTTGGGAGAAGGTCGGCTTCATCCACATTTTGACCAAAGACATCTGGGCCGGGCATCCGTGCTGCGCCTTCGCCTGCTCTGACGAGTTCGCGACCACGCTGCCGAACACCTATGCGGCGCTGCTGAAGTCCATCGTCGATGCGACGCACTATTCGCAGAAGAGCGAGAACCGTAAGGAGATCGCCGCTGCCATTGCGCCGAAGAACTATCTCAACCAACCGGTGCCGGTGGTCGAACAGGTACTGACCGGACGTTTCGCCGACGGGCTAGGCAATATCCAGGACGTTCCGGACCGCATCGACTTCGACCCCTTCCCCTGGCACTCGATGGCGGTCTGGATCCTGACGCAGATGAAGCGTTGGGGCTATGTCGAAGGCGAAATCGACTACAAGGGCATCGCCGAGCAGGTCTATCTGGCCTCCGACGCCGGTAAGTACATGGCCGAGCTTGGCTACCCAGTACCGGACAAGACCTATGAGAACTACATGATCATGGGTAAGGAGTTCGACTGGAGTAAGCCCGAGGAATACGTCCAGAGCTTCGACATCAAGCGGACCTGACCCATGCTGGAATCCTTGAATCTGCGCGCGGCCTTGCTGTCGATCGCGCTGCTGGTGGTGGCTCTCGGGCTGTGGGAGCTGAGCAACACCCCCCCGGGCGCATCGGAGCATCTCACCGAATACGAGATGTTGATGGGCGGCGCCGACCAGGAGGCAAGGGTGCCGCCGCCGTCCGCCGTGATCGGGCTGGCGGTGGCGGAGCTGTCCAATCCCTTCTACGACGCCGGCCCCAACGACAAGGGTATCGGCATCCAGCTCGGCTACTCGATCCTGCGGGTGCTGACGGGGTTTGTGTTGGCTGCGCTGGTGGCCATCCCGCTGGGCTTCCTGATTGGCATGTCGCCGTTGATGTACAAGGCGCTTAACCCGTTTATCCAGATCCTCAAGCCCATCTCGCCGCTCGCCTGGATGCCGCTCGCGCTCTTTATCATCAAGGACTCGGAGACCTCGTCGATCTTCGTCATCTTTATCTGCAGCATCTGGCCGATGCTGATCAATACCGCGTTCGGGGTCGCCGGGGTGCGTAAGGACTGGGTCAATGTGGCCCGAACCCATGAGCTGACGCCGTTCAATACCGCCATCCAGGTGATCCTGCCGGCGGCGGCACCCACCATCCTGACCGGCATGCGGATCAGTATCGGCATTGCGTGGCTGGTCATCGTCGCCGCCGAGATGCTGGTCGGCGGGACCGGCATCGGCTACTACGTCTGGAACGAGTGGAACAATTTGGACCTCACCAGCGTTATCTTCTCGATCCTGATGATCGGTGTCGTGGGGATGCTGCTGGATATGGCCCTCGCGACGGCCAGCCGGCTCGTCCAGTACCAGGAGTGACGACCATGAGCGAGCAACACTTTCTAGAGGTCAGGCACCTGGCCAAACGCTTTCCTGGCCAGGATGGGGAGCTGACGGTGTTCGATCACGTCAGCTTCGGCCTGGAAAAAGGCGAGTTCGTCTGCATCATCGGCCACTCCGGTTGCGGCAAGTCCACGATTCTCAACGTGCTGGCCGGCCTCGATTCGGCCAGCGGCGGTGAGGTGTACATGGCGGGTAAGGAGGTTCGCGGGCCATCGCTGGAGCGCGGCGTCGTGTTCCAGAATTATTCCCTGCTGCCGTGGCGCTCGGCGCTCGCCAACGTCACCTTCGGCGTGCGCGCACGCTTTCCGGGCTGGAGCAAGGCCCAGGTGCGCCAGCACAGCTTGAAGTATCTGCATATGGTCGGTTTGAAGGACGGTGCCGAGCAGCGCAAGCCAAGCCAGCTCTCTGGCGGCATGCGCCAACGCGTGTCCATTGCTCGGGCCTTCGCGACGCAGCCGCAACTCCTGCTTTTGGATGAACCCTTCGGCGCCCTGGATGCCCTCACGCGCGGCACCATCCAGGACGAACTCTTGAAGATCTGCGCCGAAACCCACCAAACGGTGTTCATGATCACGCACGACGTGGATGAGGCTATCCTGCTCGCCGACCGCATCCTGCTGATGACCAATGGCCCGCATGCGCGTGTGGCCGAATCGGTGCAGGTCAGCATCGAACGCCCACGAGATCGCTCCAGCATCATCCACGACCCTGGCTACTACCCGATCCGGACGCACTTGGTCGACTTCTTGGTGTCGCGCTCCCGCGAGCTGTCCGAGCGCGACGACGCCGTTCGCGACGCCGAGCACAGTCGCGAGGTGCACGCCGAGGCCATGGCGCCGGTGGCCGTGGACCCGGCCGCGCACGCGCGGGCAGAGGCTTCTGGTGTTGCCGCGCTGCCGGACAGGCTCGATTCGCAAACTCGGCCGCTCAGGGCCGTGATCGGCAACTGAGGCGCTGCTGCCAGCAACACCTCGCCTTCGGTGTCGGCGCGTGAGATTCGCGTCGCAATATCCTCATTTTCCATCGACTGCAGGTTGCAACTTTCCGACTTTGCGTCCATCTTATTGTGCAGTGCAGCAATGTCTGTTGGTTAAAGTACCAATGTGATTGCTGGAGAATCCGATAGCCGATGGCGCTGGTACGAGGCCTCGCCCGGAGATGTTTAAGATGGCAATCTGTGATCAATCGACGGGACCGCCCCTGGGCGAGAAGCGACTCCGCAACGGAGGCCGCTATCGACTACGTGCGCCGCGTGCCGAAGACAAGAACAGCGTCGCGCAATGCTTCGAGCAGTTGTCGCCCGAGTCCAGACGAACACGCTTCTTTGCGGTGAAGAAAGCGCTCACGGACGCTGAACTCGAGTTTCTGACCATCACTGATGGCAATGACCATATTGCCGTTGCGGCCATGGCCTTGAATGACGATGGCTCGGAGGGACCTATGCTCGGCATGGCGCGTTGTCTGAGACTGCCCGCGCCGTCTGAAGCTGCAGAACTCGCCATCGCCGTTGTCGACGATGCTCAGGGGGTCGGGCTTGGTCAGGCGTTGGTCGAGCAGTTGATGCGGGCAGCGGCGCCCAAGGGCATTGCGCGCTTCGAAGTGGAAGTGCTGGCCGAGAATGCCGGGATGCGGGCCTTGGCGAAACGCTTTGGTGGTGTGGCCGAGCATCGGGGCGACGGCATGCTGCGCTACCAAGTTCCTGTCAAAGTTGGTATTGCAGAGGCTCCGGCTTGGTCGTGGCTCGAGACCGGCCTCGGGTTCGGCGCTATGCGGCAGGACTGGCTCGACTCGACTGATCAGGTCTTCCGGCTTAGCCAGGAGTTGACGGAGGAGCTGTGGCAGGGGCTTTGGGATTTATGGCACCCAGCGCGTCGAACGGCGCGCGCTGAGCGACCCCTCGAGAGCGTCGAGCCCGCAGCATAACCAGGCAGCGCGCGGACCTGCCGCGCGGCCGTCGCGTCACCAGGATTTGTAGGGCAGAAACTTGCCGTTCAATGTGACGACCACCCGGTCGCCCTTCGGATCTTGCTGCTTGTCCACATCCATCGTGAAGTCGATCGCGCTCATGATGCCGTCGCCGAACTTCTCGTGGATGAGCTCCTTAATCGTCTCGCCGTAGACGCCGACGATCTCATACCAGCGATAGATGAGCGGATCGGTCGGCACGACCTGGTCCCAGGTCTTCATCGGAAACTCCTGCAACGCCGCGATCACATCCGCGCCGAGCCCCAGCGTTTCGGCGCAGGCCTTCGCTTTGTCCTCGCTCATGCTGTTCATGCCCAGACATGCCGAGCAGGTGAACTCGGGGGATAGGCCGACGGCAGAGGCCAGTGCCTCCCAGGTCATCCCCTTGGACTTCTTTGCCTCCAGGATCGCGGTCTTCATCTCGGTCTTGGTCATCGACGCCTACCTCGTTGCTGCGTTTGGACTGGAACTCCCAAGTCTGCAACTAAAGGAATTAGCAAGCCCGATGCCAAATCAGGGCAGCTAAAGAAGGGCCATCGTCCGAGCCGGCGGCCTTCATCTCGCTGCCGGTTCGGCAGCGGGATCAGATCATCGGTGCGCTGGCGGTGCACCGACGGCGTCGGTGCAATCGAAGGTTCCAGCGCGCTCTTGCACTCTTTCAGGTCATCGCTACCGTCGTTGCACAGATACTGCGCGTCAATGATCTGGCCTCGGTGCGGTCAGCTTGGCTGTTCTTCGTCCTTGTGCTTCCGTGGTTGCGAGCGATCGCCGAGCGCGCCGCCGGTCAATACGGCGCGCATCGCTTGCTCGGTGCCGACGTCGAGGTTAGCCACTTGGTCTGGGTTCACATAGACGGTATAGCCGCCCACCTGGTAGCTCATCGGCAAATAGACGGCGACACGTTCCGCCGTCTCGCCCGACGACTTGCTCGGCGGCAGGCTGGCACTTTCCTGCATGACGAATCCGACCAGCCGCAAGCCGTGGATGTCGACGGCCACTGGGCGCCCGAGCGTCTTGTCGCCACTGCGGCCGAAGAAGCGGGCGACATCCTTCAGGCCCTGGAACAGCGTCTTGACGAGCGGGATGCGGTCGACGATGCGCTCCGCCCAGTTCAGCAGCCAGCGCACCAGGAACAGGTTCGCCAACAGGCCGGCGGCCAAGGTTACGCCGATGCCGGCGAGCAGGCCCATGCCTGGTACATACCAGGCATCCGGCATCAAATGCCGCAGCAGGCCGCCCATGAACGACTCCGCCGAGCGGCCGAGCCAGACCAGCAAGGCGATGGTGATGATCAGAGGCGCCAGCAGGGCAATGCCCTGCAGGAACAGGTTTCTGAGCTGGGTGATCATTGAGCCGGCGGGCATGGATAGAGAGATTAGGGGCTGGGGGGCCGATGTTCTGCCGCGGGTGTGCCGAGATCCGCGGCCAGCTGCTGTCCGACCTCGGGCTGCACCCGCCAAAGCAGCAGGGCGCCGGGAATGAACAGCAGCGACAGCGACAGGATGCTGTCGCGCGGTCCGGCGCCGGGAATGACCAGCGGGGTCAGCGCGAGCAGCAGCGGACCAAGCAAGGTCGCGAACTTACCGACCATGTTGAAGAAGCCAAAGAACTCGGCCGCCTTGTCGACCGGGATCAGGCGCGCATACAGAGAACGTGACAGGCTTTGGACTCCGCCCTGAACCAGGCCGATGGCGATCGCCAGCGCGTAGAAATCCCCCGCGGTTTGCAGGAAACGCCAGGCGTAGATGATGGCCATCAGGTAGACCGCGAGCCCGATCAGGATCGCCGGCCGCGGCCCGATCCGCTTGCCCAGCCAGCCAAACGCCAGCGCCGCTGGAAAGGCGACGAACTGGGTCACCAGCAGCGCCGTGACCAGTCCGCCCTGGTCTAGCCCGAGGACGCGGTCGCCAAAGAACACGGCCGTCTTGATGACGGTGTTGACGCCGTCGATATAGAGCCAATAGGCGGCAAGAAACAGCAGGATGACACGCATGGCGCGAATCTCACGCAGCGTCTGCTTCAGTTGCGCCAACCCCTCGCGCACCGCGCGCGCCGGCGGTGCAGCGTCAGCGGTCGGTGACTCCTTGACGAGCAGCAGCAGCGGCAGCGAGAACAAGGCCCACCAGACTGCCACCGAGACGAAGGACGCGCGAATTGCCGCGCCGGCGTCGGTGAGACCAAACCAGTCCGGCTGCTGCGCCATCAACACATTCACCGCGAACAGCAGGCCGCCGCCGACGTAGCCGAGCGCGTAGCCGAACGCCGACACCAGGTCGAAGTCGTCTTTGCCCGCGATGTCCGTCAACATCGAGTCGTAGAAGACATTGGCCCCGGCGAACCCCAGGGTGCCGAGCGCATAGAGGGCGAGGCCGAGCGGCCACTGTCCGGCGTGGACCCAGACGAGACCGGCCGTCATCAGGATGCCGAGCATGGTGAAGACGGCGAGAAAGCGCTTTCGGCTTCCGCCGCGGTCCGCCACCGCGCCAAGGATTGGTGCCGAAACCGCAATGGACAAGCTGGCGGCGAACAAGGCCGCGTTGAACCAGAATTGCGCGTCTTGGACGGACAGGTCGCCGCTGATGGCGCTGTAGAAGACTGGAAAGAAGCCCGCCATCACGGTGGTGGCAAAGGCGGAATTGGCCCAGTCGTAGAAGGCCCAGGCCAGCACCGATCGTTGCGTCAGTACATGCGGCATGGGCTATTGGCCGTCATTGCTGGATGACGTTCGGGCGCGCGGGCAAGGCCGCCGCTGAGCGTCCGCCCGGTCCGCAAGCGGCCGTCGCCGGCCGCGCACGCCGACGGCGAGCGGCCGCGGCTACTCCGGTCGGACTGACACCTTAGGCCTGAGTCTCCAGGAAGGCGCGCAGGGTCTCCTCTTGGTCCTTCTCGAGCGAGGTCTGCAGCACCTTTCCCTTGCCCTTGAAGGAAGAGAGTCCCTCGAGCACCTTGTCGCCGGTGACCTTGCGCACCAAGACGAACACCGCCGAACATCCGGGCGTGAAGGTCGCGGCCAGCTCCTTCATGAAATCGTCCTTGATACCAATGTCCGCGAAGCGCCCGGATAAGGCGCCAGCGCCAGCGCCAACTGCCGCGCCGAGCAGTGGATTAAGGAAGATCATGCCGATCAGCAGACCCCAAAAGCCGCCGCCAACGGCGCCGGCACCGGTCAGGTTGACGGCCTGATGCAGCTTGGTCTTGCCTTTCTCGTCCCGGGTCACGACAACGATGTCCTCAATGTCGATCAGATAGGACTTCTGCATCTTCGCCAGTTCCGCGCGCAGCTCGAAGGCGAGATGCTCATCCGGAAAGGACACCACGATCAGGTCGCTCATTGCTGTCTCCGCGATTGAGAAAAGGTTGCCAACAGGTCGACTCGGCGCCTGGCTGCGCGAGCTTAGCAAGGCGACGTCCGGCCCGCAAACGGCACTTGTTCGGCTTCGATGCGCATCGCCGAGGCATCAAAATTGCGCTCTCCGCTCAGCGTGTCGGTCCTTGACGTGCCGAGAAAGGCCCGCGGCCGATCAAAACCTGAGGTTGAACGCGGTATAAATCGAACGGCCCGGCCCCGGCACCGCCGAGCCCCACTGTGGCTGGTTGGGCGCGGGCGGGATGGTCATGGTCGTCCCCTGGCCCACATAGGCGCCGCCCAGCGGCAAGTCGTGGAAGCGATCGAACAGATTCTCGACACCAAGCTCCACGCTCCAGTCCTTTTTCTCGTAGCGGCTGCGCAGGTGAGCGAGTCCATAGCCGGCGGTTTCAATTTCGTTGCGAACCTGTGAGGTGTCTTCCTTGGCGCCCACGAACTCGCCCTCCAGTGTGTTTTGCCAATGCCCCACCGTTTGCGTCATGGTCAGTTTGGCATTCAACGGCATGATGTTGTAAAGGTTGTCGCCGGTGTCGTCGTTTTCGCCTTTCGCATAGCTCGCAACGACTTGGGCGGTGAAATCCCCGTAGCCGGTTCCGCTCGCGAGCAGGTATTGCGCCGAGAGATCCACGCCATAGAGTCGAGCGGCCTGGTTGACGTACTTCAGCACCGTGAAATCGTCTACCACTGGTACGCTGCGCGGGGCGTTTTTCTCGGCGTCCCACTGCACCGCGTCGATATAGTCCTGCACATGGCTGTAGTAGGGCGTGATCCGGACGGCCCAGCGTTCCTCGTTGGCATCGTGCCAGTCGGCGGTGATGCTCAGCGTTCGGGCAACCTCCGGCTCTAGGTCTAGGTTGCCGATGTAGCCGTTGCCGTCACCGACGAAGTTATTCATGAAGGCCACCATCTGCCAAGTGGACCAGGTATAGCGTTCGTAGAGGTTAGGCGAGCGTGTCTTCTGACCGAGGCCGAACTCGTAGCTCTGGACGGCGTTCGGGCTGAAGCGGGCGAGCCACGATAGATCCCAGTTGTGGTCGGTCTTGGCGCGAGAGCTGTTGTTGAAGAGTACGGCATCGCGGGTCTGATTTGCCGGGCCGCCGGCGCCGCTGGCCGGCGGCGTAGCCAGGTTGTAGCCGCTTACCGGGCCTGCATCCGTTTGAACGGCCTCATAGCGCAGACCGAGGATGTGGGTCCAGCGGTCCCTGCGGATCTCCCATTCGCCGAACGCCGCGTAACGGTCACGTTGCCCATCGTTGATGTTGTAAAAGGTGTATGGCCACATACCCGCACCGGACGGCGACCACCAGTCATTGAGGCGATAGCGCTGATATTCAGCGCCGAGACGCACGAGATCTGCGAGTCCCACGGGCATCTCGGCGCTGACGCTGAAGCCGGTGGTCTTGCCGTCGGTCTCCATCGGCATGCCGGCGGCGCAACCGACCATCTTGCCGTCGACCATGCTGACGCCGGCGATCGGTGAGCAGGGTGTCCCGTTCAGCGCGGCGCCGCCGCCGGAGCCCGCCGGCGGCTGCCCCGGCCCATACCAATAGCGTTTGTCGTCGCCGAAATCCATTTCGTGCTGGGTGTGCTCGTAGTAGGCGCGCGCCGCCAGCGTCCCCCACGCCAGATCGCCGGCGTAGCCCAGGTTGAACTGGTCGCTTTGATTGTCGGTCATGTCCATCCGCTGGTTGGGAAAGCCCTCGTAAGGGATGGCCTGCCGCCCGTAGCTCAGATCCACTAGATTGCCGCCATCCGTCCACGCAAGCGTCACTGACTGATTGCTGGCCTCATAGGCGGTGGAACCGACCTCATCCAGATCCAGCGTATGGCCCGCGCGCCCGGTGAAGTCGTAATCCTTGAAATCGCCGCCGGCCTTGTAGTTGTCGGACTGTGCGTAGGCACCGGTGTAATTGACGCTCAGGTGCTCGGTGGCCGCGGTTGCGGAGAGGTTTCCGCCCCAGTTGTCGCCATTGCTGCGGTAGAAGGCGCCCGCGTCTCCCTTGACCAGATGCTCGCCCGGCTCGGCGAACGCCGGCGCCGCGGACTGGACGACAATGGTGCCGCCGATGCTGTTGCCGCCCACGCTGACGGGCGTGACGCCGGCAAACACCTCGATGCTTTCCACCGCGGTTGGATCGATGTAGGACAACGGCGAATTCATGTGGTTGGGGCAGGACGCGACCAGATCCATGCCGTCGACGGTGGTGCGCAGCCGATCATCCGCCAAGCCGCGGATCACCGGCAGACTGGACACCCCACCGGCGCCATAGGCGCTGACGCCGGGTAAGCCGGTCAGCAGCTTGGCGGTATCACTGGTGCGTGCACGCTGCGGTGCGATTTGGGCGGGGCCCAAGCTGAAGGAGCGGCCTACTGATGCATCCTGGGGAGCCGTGACGACCACCGCTTCCAATATGGTGACTTGGTCCGGGGTGGCGGCCTCGTCTGCCGACAGGTTTGTTGCAATGAAAATGGGAAGCAATGCGCCAACGGAACTGCTGCGGGCGTGCATGATTTCGACCTACTGCTGTCGACGAAGTGGTGCAGCGTCACCGGCGTGAGTTCGGCGCAGGCGTGACCGAGTAGCCGCCGCTCCCGTGACGCGCGGGTTGGTGAAAACCGTGAGGAATGCAAGGTTATACGCGGGGTCGACGACAGGTCAAGTTCAGTCGCTCGCTTCGAGCGCGGCATCCCAGTCATGCAGGATGCCGAGAATCGGTGCTATTGCGGGCGGCTGTGGGTCGCCGGCCAGCAGCCGGCGCAGCAGGGTGCGGTGCGTGCCTTCGACGATGATGGGCTCGGGCGCGCCCTCGAGTTGCAGTGAGCTTAGGCTTACCGCGCCGTCGCCGATACCGGCGCCAAGCGTTGACCACCAGGCAGTCAGCTCAGCCCGCAGCTCTGCCGAATCGACCTCGGCCGAGGCCTCGTCGATGCCCGCGAGAAATTCATCGGCCGGACCCGCCAGACGCGCGCCGATCAGCGCAATGGGAACCGATTGCGGCCAGGGCCGGGCGTTCAGCGTGCGCAGGAAGTCGCTCCCCGGCCGGAGATCGATCTTGGCCTCGCCGGTGCCGTCGCGCAGCGCGGCGAATAGCGAGAAACGCTTGCCGCGATCGCTCGGTAACAGGTCGCGCAGTTCGAGCCAGACCCGCAGCCGCGCCCACTCGGAGCCGTGATTGGGGGTCGCCACCAGCAGCGCCCCGGCCACGGCAGCGCCCTCGACTCGTGCCGGGGCATCGACCGGATGGCGCCAACGGGCGACGAACTCGCGAATCACCAGCCCGCCCATGCTGTGGCCGACTAGGGCTACCGGGCGGCTGTGATCGAGGGTCGGCCAGTGCTTGGCCAGATAGGCGGCGCTGCGATCCAGTCCTTGATCGTTTGGATAACGAAACTCCCAGACATCGAAGCGGGCCGCTTCCAGCGCCGGAATCAAGTCGTCCCAGATAACCCCCGGCTCATCCAGGCCATGCACCAAGACGACTGTAAGCGAAGCGGTGTGCCCGGCGACGCGCTGGTGCAGCCCGTGCCAGCCGTCGTCTGGCGCCATCTGCTCGGGAAACCAGTCATCCAGTCGATCGTGGACCAGGACCCGCAGACGTCGCTCGTCGCGCGGGTGCTGCTCGGCCCACCAGGTCCAGGCCGCCACCGTGGCCGCGATGATCGCCAGCCCCAGCAGGGCGGTGCCGCGCCAGCGGCGCCGCCGCCGCGCGGGGGGAGTGGTCGGGGCAGGCGAACGCCCCATGGGCACGCAAGCCCCGTCAGTGCTTACGCGGTGTCCTTCGCCTGCGCCTCATAGACATGCGTGGTGCGGAACAGCAACCACATGCCGAGCATGGTGGCTATGACCTCGGCAGCCAGCATCAGCACCAGTGCCATCAGGCTTGCGAGGTCGACGGCGGAGACCCAGGATCCGTCGACCGAGGAGGGCGTCGTCTGCAGCGTAGGAATGCCACCTTGCGGCGCGGCGAGGAAGTAGAACAGCAGTTGTCCGACCTCGACCAGCATGACGGTCAGGGAAAAGATGATGCCCAGGCTGCTGGCAACCAGGCCGGTCCACACCGTCCCGGCAACGCTGGACTCGCCGGGACGCGTCGACGGTTCGGCGATCTTCCTACCCAGAGGGATGTAGCGAAAGAACCACCAGGTGGTGAAGATGAGCACCAGCAGATTCAATACCGTCAACATCCCGACGATCGGCAGCCCCGCCCGCGGACCGGTGACATTGCCGGTGAAGGTGAACACGAACAGCATCAGTATCACTGGAAAGGACCCAAGCACGACCTGCGACCAGCCGCCAATTCGGCCCAGGCGCTGGAAGCTGCTGCCGAGACCATCGATCTTCGCGACATGCAGGTTGTCGATTACTTTCTTGAACATAATCACCTCGGCCGCTTGGCGGCAGTTGACTCGATAGGGAGCAATTGGACTCCGCGATTGACAAGGGTCGATTCAGCATCGAACAGCGCACAAAGAATCTGCTCGTCAACCATGCCTGTTCCATGGTTTAGCATATCTTCGCTCGCAGAACGTCACAATGGTTCAGTCGCGCCGCGCAGCAAGCCGATTCATTCGGCCTCCGGACTAACCAGCAGCGCGGCAGCCGCCCCTGTCTGAACAGTCCGGCCGGGCGTCCCTCCGCGCACGGGAGGCTCTGCCGGGACTTCCCTAGCCCGCGGCGGCGGCAAGCGTATCGATCTCCCCGAGCAGGCGATGGTAATCGGGCGTATCGGGCGCCGCATAGTTAAAATTCTTGAGCAGCCCGGTCAGCTTGATGAAGTAGTCTGGAGCGGTGTCCTTGCTGGCGAACGCATAGTCGCGATGGACGCGCGCGTGGGCCTTGTCGAAGGTCAGTTTCTGGCGGGCTATCGGCGCCGACGCGTCCACCTTTCGGAACCAAAGTCGATAGGGCCGTCGTCGACCCGTTCTCTCCGGCACATCTAAAGGCTCGCCGTAGGAAGATCAACGCGTGGCCTCGCGCGCCGACTGGCGTCGAAGCGCGGCTTGAGGGACACTGCTCGGATGTCGTATCTCTATGTGTCCGCAACCCACAAGTCCTCCGGCAAGACGACGATCAGCATCGGCCTGACGCGCGAGCTGCGCCGGCGCGGACACCGTGTGCAGCCGTTCAAGAAGGGGCCTGATTACATCGATCCGCTCTGGCTCAGCGAATCCGCCGGCCGGACCTGCCTGAACCTGGACTACCACACCACCCCGCCGGATGCCATCAAGTCATCCTTCGCGCGCCAGCTCCAGGGCGCCGACTTCGGCTTCATCGAGGGTAACGTCGGTCTGTTCGACAGCGTCGACCTGCTCGGCGCCAACAGCAACGCCGAGCTGGCCAAGCTGCTCGGCGCACCCCTGTTGCTGGTGGTCGACGTCCAGGGTATGGCGCGCGGTATCGCGCCACTGCTGCTCGGCTACCAGGCGTTCGACCCCGCCTTGCGTATCGCGGGGGTCATCCTCAACAAGGTCGGCGGCGGGCGCCATGAGGCGAATCTGCGCCGCGTGGTCGAGCACTACACCGACATCCCGGTGGTCGGGCTGGTGCCGCGCATGGACGCCATCGGCATCGAGGAGCGCCACCTGGGCCTGATCCCGAGCAACGAGGCCGGGGCCGTGGACGCCACCATCGAGCGGATTCGCGCCGTTGTTGCCGATCACATCGATATGGAGCGCATCGAGTCCATCGCCGCCAGGGTACCGATGCCTGACCCTGGTCCTGCGGCCGACGGTCTGCCAGGGTCGGCGCAGATCCAGCGCCGGCTGGTGCGTATCGGCATCGCCCGCGATGAGGCCTTTGGTTTCTACTATCCGGACGATCTGGTCGCGCTTGAGCGTGCCGGCGCCGAACTGGTGCCCTTTAGTCCCGTCCGCGACCCGGCGCTGCCGGAGGTCGATGCGTTGTTTATAGGCGGCGGCTTTCCGGAGTGCCGAATGCAGGAGTTGGAAGCAAACGCCTCCATGCGCGCGGCCGTGGCCGACTTTATTGCCGTCGGCGGTCCTGCCTATGCCGAATGCGGTGGGCTCATGTACCTGTCCGATCGGCTGCATTGGGGCGAGCGTAGCTGCCGCATGTGCGGCGTGCTGGGGCGCGATGTCGTCATGCATCAGCGCCCGCAGGGCCGCGGCTATGTGCGTCTGCGCGAGACAGACCGCTTTCCCTGGCCGGCGCCGCGGTCCGGCAGCGGCGATATCCTGGCGCACGAATTCCACCATTCGGCCTTCATCGAGCCCAACCCGCGCTGGATCTATGCCTATGAGGTGCTGCGCGGCTCGGGCATTGACGGCAGGCACGACGGCGTCGTGCACAATAACCTGCTGGCCAGCTATTCACATCTGCGTAATGTCGGCGGGGTCGACTGGACGACACGGTTTGTCGATTGCGTCCGGAGCCTGCGCTGACTGCCGCCTGCCCGGCGAGTGGCACAACCAAGAGCCCAACCGCGTTATCATGAACGCCTAATATGTGAACCCTATGTGAACCACTGTTTAGACGACGCAAGTGTCAACGGCCGAGCCAGTTCAGGCGCCGCGGCCGGCATAGACCAGACCCATCAGGAATGTCAGGCATGTTCAAATTGACGACGGCAGCAGCCGAACAAGTATTGAAGGCAGCCCAGCAGGGCAACGCGGAAGGCATGGCGCTACGCCTGGCCGCCTCGCAGAAGGCCGATGGCTCGATCGAATACCGAATGGGCTTCGAGGACTCCATCGGCGAGGACGATATCCGCTTCCAGAGCGAGGGCATCGCTCTGGTCATGGCGCCGGAGGACGTGCCGCTGCTCGATTCCGCGGTCATGGACTATGCCGAGATCGAGGAAGGTAAGCCGCACTTCATCTTCCTTAATCCGAAAGATCCCAACTACAAGCCGCCGGCCGACGCCTGACCTTGGATCTCTCCAGCGAAGACAGTTTTCGCCTCAACGTCCTGCTCGCGAACAAGCCGAAGGCGATTCGCATCGATGAGTCCAGACTGGTCGTCCATGGCCTGTCCGAGCAAGGCGAGGCTAAGGTGCCGCTGCACCCCACCGGCCGGCCCGAGCAATATGTACGCGCGGTCAAGGAGCTGATCTCCGGTCACATCCTCGGCTCGCCCGGCGGCTATCCAGTCTATCTGCGGCGCTGGACCCGCATGGGACAAATGCGTGACGAGAGCCTGGAACAGTTGCTGATGCTCGGCGAGCCCGAGGCGGTCGTCGCGGCGGTCGGCTCGCCTGGCCTGACCGAAGAGCTGTCGCGGCGTGCCTGGTGGGCCATGGAGGACGCCGAAAACGCGCGGCGCATGCTCGAGAACCCGGTCATCGTTGCCAGCAGCATGGGGCCGGTGCTGGCGGACTACCTGCTGGAGTATCTGCCGTTCGAGACCGAGACAGACAAGATGACGTCGTCTATCCGGCTGATGCTGCAACCCGGGCTGATCGCGTCCGCGCAGCGCGAGGCACTGTGGAACAAGTCCGCGCGCAAGCAGGCCTATCTGCTCGGCTTTCTGAACGCGGTGCCCGATGACCTGCCGCAGCCACTCCCGCCGCGTGCAGACGCCGAGCGGCTCGCCAATGCACTGGCCGGCGAGCGCGAGGCCGAAAACCCGGTCGCGCGTTTGCTGCTGCGCGTCTCCGGCGCACAGGGGCAGACCTATCTGAAGACCATCTCGGCGGTGCTCGCAAAGCCCCCGAATCAGGACGTCGTCAGCGCCGCGTTCGACTGCTTGCGTGACTACTTCGCGCTGCTGCGACCGGACGGTGATCCGCGCCTGGGCCTGGATGAGCTGGTCGCAGAGGCAGCGGCCTATGTCGATGACAACAGGGCGCCGGAGGCCATCTGCACTTGCCGGGCAGCCGCCCCGCGGCTGCGCGACGACTTGGTCGCGATGCGAATTCTCTCCGGGGCCGGCTATGGGCTGATCCGCCCGCTACTCTCCGACCCGACCACCCTCGGCAGCCTGATGCGCCGCAAGCTCGCGCCGGTCATCGACGCGCTGCAGACGCAGATTGGCCACTTGCGCACATCGGCCGACTGATAGGCACGATCCGCGACGCATCTGGATCCTGTTCCTCAGCAGGCGCCGCCAGCACGTGGCGAGCGTCGTGCCAGGGCGCCAGCGGTCATCCCATTTCCGCCTCGGCGCGGTGCTTCGCGGCAATATAGGCGCTGTGCGGCACGTGCAGCAACTGGGCGATCTTCCTGACCAGGTGCTCTTCGTGGCTGTGCAGCTCGTTGTCGGCGAGCGCGACGCGCCATAGCTGCTCGACCAGCTCGACCTTCTGCTCGGGCGTGTGCTGCCCGTTGATTAGCGACGTGAACTGGAAATAGTCTGTCGCATCGTTGCGCTCGGCCTCGGCAAGCTCGACCAAACGATTGGTTTCTTCATCGCTGAGATCGAAATGCGCGCGAATAGCGGACTCCACCCTTGCGCACTGCTCGGGCCGTTTCACGCCATCCACATGCACCATCTCAAGCAATAAGGCCGCGACACCGAGCTGCAGGCGGTGCATCGCCTGCTGCGGCGTGTCCTGCGTCGTCGGCGTCAGCTGGTCTTGGAAGAATGTCTTGATTTTCGAAAGCATCTCGATCGCCTCTGTAGGCTGGGCGCGGCATCAGCGGGACCGGTCATCGCGGCCATTCGCGCTGTCGATCCAGTTCAGCACCCGATGTTCCTGGTAGTCGTAAAATGGGTTGTGCCTGAGGCGGAGCAACCACTGCGCCGGTAATTTCAAGACGCCGCGTTGACCGCGAATAGCCAGTTGTCCAAGGAATAACTGCCATTGACCTCAGGTGGGTAACGGCCATAGAGGGGGTCGTCCGGAGGAAATGGCAGGTCGACGTGAGAGAGTGAAATGACGTCACCGGGCCAGGGGACATCGAGCGGCTCCGAGCTGGCCGCGTCGGCCGCGAACGCGGGCTTGCGGTCGACCACGGTCTGCCGGCTGTTGGGCGAGGCATTGCGGACCAGGCTGATACTGAAGGGCAGGGTCGCATCCTGCATCAGCCGGTCGACCACCGGTGCCGTGTTCGCGACGATCGACGGCGACTTCAGCGCGCAGCGGTTGATGTCGTACAACAGCATCTCGTGGCGGCCGGAAGCCAGATGTTTCAGCAAGTTATCCACTACGGCATCCGGCGACACGGTGGCGTCGACGGCGGTCAACAAGATAAGCGTCGGCGGGAAATCGCCGATCGGCTCGGCCGCGGCGAGCCGTCTGACGCGCTCGGCGACCGAGCGGGTCATCCGGTGAACCTGCAGGCTGGCATTGGCGGAAAACGCGTTGTAGTTAAACGGGTCGAACTCGGGCACCAGACTGGTCCAGGCCAGCTGCTCGAGACCCGGCAGGTGTGAAAGCCAGTGGAACCAACGGGTCAGCCGGGCCATCCGCGTCACGCCAATGGCCGGCGATATCAGCACCAGACTCGCTGGCACTGGCGAGTCGACCCCGGCCAGTGCACTGAGGCTGTAATCGACCGCCAGCGTGCCGCCGGTCGAATAGCCCATGATGTGCACGGGCTCGCCGTCCAGTGCCTCGGCCAGATGCGCCATGCCGAGGCGCGTCGCCGCGGCCATGTCCTCCCAGGTCACCGTGCGCAGCCCGGCCGGAGCGGTGCCGTGCCCGGGCATGCGCAGCCCAAGCACTCTATAGCCCTGACGCTCGAGCGCCTGGCCCAAGGCGGGCAGGCTGTAGGGTCCGTCGGACATGCCATGCAGCAGCAAGCCGGCGATGAAGCCGAGAACGGCAACGGATAGATACAGCGCGGCGCATTTGGCGGCTTCGACGATGCGCATAGGCCAGGTTCCCGTGGACATCAGGGCCCAGCAGTTCGCTCGACGCCTACCCGGAAGAAATGGCTGTCGATCGGTGGACGGGACGCCGGCCGATCTGCTTTTCAGCATGGCCCCGGCTAATCGTCTCTGCGACGCGTCGGCGATACCCGCGGGCGACACTGGACCCTTCTCCAGCGCGCCGACGGGAGCAGCGATGCTAACGGCGATGCCAGTAACTGGCAATGTCTGAACCCTTGGCAGAGCGCGCCGCCTCCGACGGCGTGGGACGGCCCAGTGTACAAACAGCCGGTGTACAATCGCGATTGGTCGGAACCTGCACCGCGCTCGCGCGTCCAATCGATCGGGCGCGACTCGATAAGGAAAAATGTTGGCCGAGAATCACCTCGGGACGTAACATAAAGAGGTTTCGCAGCGTGAGCGGGTCATGTAGACAAGAGCGTGCCGGGTAGGTGTAGCGCCGCCGACACATGCAATCAGACCGCGAGAGCGGCTTTCACAGGAATCATCGACAATGTATATGTACAACAAGCGCTTGCTCGGCTTTACCATAGTGCTGCTTCTGACCGCCGCCAGCCTGTCCGGTTGCGGTACGACGACCACCTCGCGGGCCGGCAGCGGCGCCGCGATCGGTGCTGCGACCGGCGCCGCGGTCGGTTCGTTCAGCGGCAACGCCGGCCGCGGCGCACTGATCGGTGCCGGCGCCGGCGCGCTCGGTGGCTTTCTGCAGGACCAGCATCAGAAAGGTAATATCGACTGATCGCCAGCATGGCCCAAGTCGTTCCATAGGCCGCGTCCTCTAATCACGGATCGGACCCTTTGGAACTTTCGCTGGAACCCTCAATGCTGATCGGCGCCGGCCTGGTGCTGATCAGCGTCCTCGTTAGCCCCCTGTCAACCCGTCTCGGGGCGCCCATCCTGCTGGTCTTTCTCGCCATCGGTATGCTGATGGGGCAGGACGGACCTGGTGGTCTGGAATTCAACGACTTCGATCTGGCATACCAGATCGGCAGTATCGCGTTGGCCTGGCTGATCAATCGCCTGCCGCTGGCGAATGGGTTGTTTGCCGTGATGGCCTTGGCCGCCGCGCTGGCATTGTTTTCGGGAACTCAACTGCTCGGCGGCAGCGGCTACCTGGCCGTTTATCTCTGCGGGCTGATGCTGATCCATCGCATGCATGGAGAACGGCGCGTCGAATTGAGCATCACCCACGACAGCCTGGCTTGGCTCAGTCAGATCCTGATGTTCCTGATGCTCGGCCTGCTCGTCACCCCGCATGAACTACTGGCCGAGGCGTCCGTGGCGGCGGGGGTCGCCTTCATCCTGATCTTCATCGCCCGCCCGCTCGCGGTTGCCGTGAGTCTAGCGCCATTCAGGTACTCGCTCAGAGAGCGCGTGTTCATCTCCTGGGTGGGGCTGCTCGGTGCCGTTCCGATCTTTCTGGCGATCATTCCGGTCGTCAGCCCAGGCCCAATCGATACCAACTTCTTCAACATCGTGTTCATGGTCGTGATCGCATCCCTGGTCCTGCAGGGCTGGAGCATCCCCTGGCTGGCCTCGCGGCTCGGACTCGAGGCCGGGGAAGACGAGCAGCAGGCGACCGCAGACTGACCGCGAACCGTGATGCTCGCCGCAGCGGCCGATGGAAAGGCGGCGCGCGGGCGTCTGTCATCGCGCCGGAGGCGGCGCCCCCAGCGAACGCGCTTTCGAGGACGCGTCGTCGGTCTCGAGCTCGAGATGCAGTATGCGAATCAGCTCGGCGACCGATTGCGGATGATCGAAACCGCCGTGTCCGGTCGGCACCACGCGCTCAGAGACCGCCCCCGGCCGATGCGCGCTGGAATAGGGCACGACGCCATCGGAGCTGGCCAAGAGATCGCCGCGGCGTCCGCGGTCGCCAATGATGGAGTGCGTCGGTACCCTTGGCTCAACCCCAGCAAGACTCTGGAGGAACTGCGAATCCGGTGACAAACCATGGATGCTGGTCGGCAGCGTGCCATAGGATAAACCGACCACGGTATCGGCAACCGCGGTCAATTCGCTTCTGACCCATTCCGGAAGCTGTATCAGACGCGTTGCCCATGCCGTGAGACTCAGCGATGCCAGGCGGCTGCCGCGGTGTGGTGTAAACATGAACACTGCACGGCTCACGTCTTGCCGCGGCTCGAACGTCAGGGCTTGGCGTACCGGGCTCGCCTCGGGGAGCCCTGACACGCCCGGCAAGATCCGCTCGGCATCATCGATCGTAAGCCCCGACAGCTGCGCACTGGCGAGAACCCCGCCCATGCTGTAGCCGACCAGCACCATCGGTTTGCGCACAGCATAACGGCCTGATGCCTCGTCCAAGGCCTCACGCAATTGCAGCGCCGACAAGGGCACCGGCTGTGCGGTCGGATAGAAGAAGAACCAGATCTGATAGTGCTCGCGCACCAGCGGATCGGCCAACAGCTCGCGTCCGAGCCTGTCCCACATCCGCGGCGTCGTCATCAGGCCATGAATCAGCACCAATGGCCGTTTATCCGGGTCGAACGGTTGCAGGAAGGTGATCCGGGAGCGGCCGCCGAAGCGGTTGGCGCGCAACAGGTAACGAAAGCCCGCGAAGACGTCCGGTCCCATCGCGCGCGTAGCGTCCAGTGGGGCGTCGAGGTCCATCGCAACGGGCAGGCTGCGCTGACCGACACGGACCGAATCGACGCGGGTCGGATCCGCCAGCTTGACCTGAATGGCCTCGTCCGCGTCCGCACTTGGCAGCGCGAGCACCGTCAAAGGCACCCGATAGCCGCGTCTGGGTGAGTTCGGGCCGCTCGGGAGTACCACGCCGACCGCCGGTGATCCCAGACCGTCGCGATGCAGCGCCGGGGTCGTCTCTCGCCGGCGATGCACCGGCGTGATCTCGGTGAAGTCGTCCGCACCCGGCCAGCGCGGCGGATCAGCCGGGGCGAGACTGATGGCAGGTGCAGACTCCTCCCGCAGCACGGCCGGCAGCAGGCGGTTGACGGCGCGGCGATAGTCCGCCTGCGCCGCTTGCCGCGCGCGCACACCGACGTCCGCCGAGGTCATCAGCTGGAGCGAACGATCAAGCTGGCGAGCAGCCGCCTCGGGCTTGACCGGCGCCAGGGATTGACATGCGCTCAATGACAGACAAGCAAGGCCAATGAGGCCGGCCAGCAAAGTCTGAGTTGCGCGTTGCATCGATAGCGTCATTGGTGCAGGGCGTCTTTTTTGACCGAAATTGGTGACCGAAATTGGCGATCATCGGCTATGGACGCACGAGCCCTGGTGGACGCACGACGCGGTTGCGGCCGGGGCAACCGCAGACGCGGAGGAGCCGGCGGGCTTACTCAAAGCAGGCTGTTCAGCGTCAGCCCGGCGCCGATGGTCTGCTGATTCCAGTTGTAGTCGATCAGGCTGTCGCCGTAGCCGGCGAAACCTCTGACGTAGCCGCGCAACGGGCCGATCAGCGGCGGCGTCGTCCAAGTGAGCGCCGCAGCACCCTTGCCGGTCGCCAGATTGCCACGGCCCATCAGTGCGAAGCTGTGGCCGCGCCATCGGTAGATTCCGGTGATATCGCCATGCCCCATGTAATCCGTGATGTCGGGGTTGTCGTCGTCGCTGTCGTCTTTATCGATGCGAATCCACGGGCGGATCAGCAAAGCCAGGTCGCCGCGTTCGATGCCGACCTCCGCGATCAGCCGATCCCAACTGCGCGAGATGGGGTCCGAGCGGCCGTTCGACTCATGGTCGTAGCCGAACTTCAGCAGCCGCCAATGAAAGCCGGCGAAGCTGACGTTGGGGCGATAGGTCGCAAAGAGTTCGGGCTGGTAGTTGGTCTCGCGGAAGGGCCTTGAGATCTCCTCGTTATAGACCTGCCACTGGCTCATCTGCGTATAGGCGGCCCAGAGGCCGAAGCGACGGTCATGCGATGCCCAAATGCGAAACTTGAAGCTGAGCTGGAAGCGCGTCTCCACCGAGTCGAAGTCCTGCTCCTCACCCTCCAATGCTTCGAAAATCGGGGAAAAGGGCCGGTTGTTGATGTTGTTGGTGTAGTTGGCCAGCAGCACATAGTTTTGCCGGTAGAAATCGATTAAGTAGCGCTCCGAGCCGGGCTCGAAGCCCCAGGCAGAGTCGATCATCGAGTCCGCTTCCCGGGTTGGCGCGGCCGATCGCGCGCCGGGGGCTCCGCCGTTCGATGCCGGTGCCGCGGGCGCTTGCATCGGCTCGGATGCCGGCGTGCTGGCCAGCGGCATGACATCGCGGCCGCTGACGCGGTCATAGCAGTCGAGGCGCGCCTGATCAGAGACGATCGGCGCGCATTCCGTTAGCACAGAGGATGCCGGTGCCGCCGTGATCGCCCCCGGGACGGCGAAAAGCCCGCCCGTGATCGCGACGGCTAGCAGAGATCCCGGCAGGGCGCGGGAAGCGGCTGGATGGTGCATCGAGTGAAATCCTTTATCGGCTGGGAGTAGGCGAGCGCGTTCGAGCCTGGATGCCGCGCGATTCTATCTGGGAGCGGCGCGACCGGCGACGAGCAATCAAACAGGTCGGGCGGAGCTTGGCGTCCGTGGAGCGTGCCGGCGTCGGCGCTGCCGACCGCGTGCCCGCTTGCCACCGCTTGGCCTTCTGCAATAAGGTTCCGCGCTCTCGCGCCGACGGGCGCTCGGTCAATGATCACGCCCAGCGGCCGCTTGTGCCGCGCTCCAAGGAGACTGTAGATGACCGCCGACCTGCTGACCATCCTACTGCTCCTTGCCACCGCCATCCTGATGTTCGCGTTCAACCGGCCGCGGGCCGACGCGGTGGCGGTCATCATGATGACGGCGTTGCCGTTCACCGGCGTGATCACGGTTCAGGAGTCGATTGCCGGCTTCAGCAACCCCAACATCGTGCTGATCGGGGCCATGTTCGTCATCGGCGAGGCGCTGGCGCGCACGGGCGTGGCGCAGAGTATCGGAGACTGGCTGGCGACGCGCGGCGGGGACAGTGCTTGGCGGCTGCTGACCATGCTGATGCTGGCGGTCGGCGTGCTCGGCTCGGTGATGTCTTCGACTGGCGTCGTGGCGATGTTCATCCCGGTCGTGCTCCGTATCGCTAGCCGCAAGGGCATTGCCGCCGGCAAGCTGATGATGCCGATGGCCTACGCCGCCTTGATCAGCGGCATGATGACGCTGGTGGCGACCTCGCCGAATCTGATCATCAACTACGAGCTGGTGCGCTTCGGTGCGGAGGGTTTCAACTTCTTCTCCTTCACGCCCTTCGGTGTGCCTATCCTGTGCGCGAGCGTGCTCTACATGCTGGTCGCACGTCGCTGGCTCGCCAAGGATGCGGTCGCCGACTCGGCACAACAGCTGCGGCCCAAACTCAAACGCTGGGTCGAGCAATACAAACTGGTCGAGCGCGAGTACCGCGTCCGCGTGCGCCCAAACTCGTCGCTGCTCGGTCGCACCCTCGGTGAGATGGACCTGCCGAATAAGGTCGGTGCCCGCATCATTTTGATCGAGCGTGGACAGGGTCGCGCCCGCAAGTTCTTGCCGCGCACGGCCAACACCTATCTTGCGCCTGGCGACGTGCTGCTGATCGACGTCGATGCACCGATTGCTGATGTCGACGCCATCGTTGCCGAGTATGGCGTCGACTTGCTGCCGCGCTCCGGGCGCTACTTCAGCGACCGTGCACAGGACGTCGGCATGGTGGAGGTCATTATTCCGGCCGAGTCGCAGTTCGTGCGCAAGACCGTCGCCGAGGCGGAGAGCCTGGTCGAATCCGAGCTGAGCATGGTTGGTATCCGCCGCAAGCGCGAGGCAATGGAGCCGCACCATCTGCGGGAGCGCAAGCTCAAGGTCGGCGACACGGTGTTGCTTGCCGGGCCATGGCGGACCATCCGGCGTCTACAGAAAGGCGCGCGTGATCTGGTCGTGTTGAACCTTCCGCGCGAGTACGACGAGGTCCTGCCGGCGGCGAGCAAGGCACCCTTCGCCATCGCAACACTGGCACTGGTGATTACGTTGATGGCAACCGGCGTTGTGCCGAACGTGCACGCCGCGCTGCTCGGCTGCGTGCTGATGACGGCGTTCGGCTGTATCGATCTTGACAGCGCCTATCGCTCGATCCATTTGAAGAGCTTGGTCATGATCGTCGGCATGTTGCCGTTCGCGCTTGCGCTCGAACGCACCGGCGGCGTCGATATGGCCGCCCAGGGGCTCGTGGCACTAGTGGGCGATGCCGGACCTTACGCGATACTCGTGCTGCTTTTCGCCGTCACCGTGGTCCTGGGCCTGTTCATCGTCAACACCGCCAACGCGGTGCTGATGATCCCTATCGGTCTGGCCATGGCCGAGGCACTGGAGGCGTCTCCGTACCCCTTCGCGATGATCATCGCGCTGGCCGCCTCCGCGGCCTTCATGACGCCGATCTCGCCCATCAATACGCTGGTGGCGACCGCCGGTGGTTACAGCTTCGGCGACTTCATTCGCATCGGCTTGCCGCTGACACTGATCGTCATGGTCATCGCGGTGTTCATGGTCGCCTGGCTGTTGCCGCTGTATCCAGCCTAGGGAAGCGCCGAAACAGTCAGCGCTTCTCGTGCGGGGCAGGACACCCCGTCGTTTGCAGCGGCCTAAGCCGCTGAGAATGAAGGAACCCGGAATTGGCGTTTTCGGGTTAGGTGCTGATCTTTGGCCAGGATGGCCAATAGATCAGCGTCTCGCTAAGGAGAGTCAGAACGACCGCAGGAAGAACGGGATTAACACGGCGTTCACGAGGTCGATAAAGAACGCGGACACCAAGGGCACAACAATGAAGGCGCGATGCGAGGCGCCGAAGCGCTTCGTCACAGCGGCCATGTTGGCCATGGCGGTGGGTGTCGAGCCGAGCGTGACGCCGCCGAAGCCGGCGGCAACCACCGCCGCGTCGTAGTCTCGGCCCATCAGCGGAAACAGCACGAGAATGGTCACGGTCACCGCCAGCGTGAACTGGGCCAATAAAATGGCGAAGATCGGCCCGGCAAGGTCGATCAGGGTCCACAGCTGCATGCTCATCAGCGACATGGCGAGGAAGGTGCCAAGCGAGATGTCGGCAATCAGCGCGATCGCGGCAGTTCGCGTTGGCCAGGGCTTGCCCGTCAGTCGCGGCATGCTCTTCGGCACCAGATTGGTAATCATGATGCCGGCAAACAGACAGGTCACGAACAGCGGCAGCTTGAGCCCGAGCCCGGCGATCGCCTCGTTCAGGAAGTAGCCGACGACGATACAGAGGTGGATCGCCAATACGGCACCCAGGAAATCCATGTAATCGACGCCTTGCTTCGCCTGGGTCTGCGACAAGCCGACGTCTTGAATCTCTTCGACTGCCTGCGGCGCCGGGGCCAGCTTGTGGCGGTTGATCAGGAACTTGGCAATCGGCCCGCCCATCAGGCTGGCCAGTATCAGACCGAAGGTCGCGCTCGCGATGCCGATCTCCATCGCATTCGCGATGCCGAAGTCCTCGGCAATGGACGGCGCCCACGCGATGGTGGTGCCATGACCGCCGATCAGCGACACGGTGCCGCCGATGACACCAACCGCAGCGGGCAGATCGAACAACGAGGCCACACCGATACCGGTCAGGTTCTGCGCCAGCATGAACGCGATGGTGATGCCGAGCAGGATCAACAGCGGCTTGCCGCCGGCGAGCAGGTCGCGGACGCTGGCATTGATGCCGATGGTGGTGAAGAAGTACACCAGCAGCACGTCACGGGCCCGCAGTTCGAACTCTATGGCGTAACCGAAAGCGAAATAGGCGAGGCCGAACAACACGGAGAACAGCAGCCCGCCGGTCACGGGCTCCGGGATACTAAACTCGCGCAGGAAGCCGATTCCCTCATTCAGGCGTTTGCCGACGAACAGCACCACGATGCCGATGGTGACGGCAAGAAACGAATCGATGCGAAGTATTCCGTCCAGTAATTCCATGATGGCCCTCGCCTGGGGGTTCTCGGGAGCGATAGTCGGTCCGCGCATAGTCGATCGCGGCGCGGCACAGAGGAGCAGACTGACGGTCGGGGGCAGATGTCCAGCCGATAAGCCGGGCACTTAGGCGATTTGACAGAAATCGCCTTAGGCCAGCGGGTGGCGATCGATAACAACCGCCATCCCCGCGGACCGGCCTGTCAGTCGATGTTGCCCTTCTGATGTTGGTCGTAGAGGAACCCGCCGAGGACCCCGGCGCCAGCGCCGATCAGCGCGCCGGCACCGGCGTTCGCGCTCAAGGACCCAAGGGCGGCACCAGAGGCGGCACCGAAGAGTGCCGCGCTACCGGCACGGCTGCCTGTGGTCGTGCCGCAGGCGGGAAGGACCGCGACAGCAATCAACAGCACCGGCATGACGAGTTTGGTTATCGGTTTCATAGCGTCATTCTCCTGTTTGATTGAGATAGGCCGCGGGGTAAGCGGCGCTTATTTGCATGGGTAGGCGGCGGCCAGCGCACGCACGAGGCCGACGACCGGCATCTCACCCATGCGCTGGGCATTGGTTGCGTTTTTCTCTGCCCAGCTGATGAAGGCTTGGCGACCGTCGGCGATGGACGTGCCCTGCGGGTAGCAGACCAGCCGTTTCATGCGCTTGCGATCGGAGACGGCGTCGTGATACTGCATGGTTGCCTCGATGAAGGCCGTGCAGGCGACTTGGGCGGATGCATACGCGGGATTGTCAGCGTCGGCGGAACAGACGGTGTAGAGGTCCTTGGTCGTCTCGAAGCCGAAATTCCCCTCTTCCAGGGCTGCCGCTGACTGCGCCGATGCGCCTATCAGCAGGACCGCTACGAGCATCGGCAGCAACGGCGAGCGTACGTGAAGTGAACGAGATGCCGGCATGATAAGTCTCCAAAAAGGTGGTGAAACGAAGGGCCCCGAATCGGCCGCTGGGATGGTACTCCAGACGACTGCGATCGGACCAACGGAATCGGCACCGTGCACCCGAGCATGCTGACGCGCGCCTGGCCGATTGTCGGCTTGGCAGCGTGCGGCATTGCGGCCGCCTTGCTGCTGCCGGCACTGCCGCAGCCAGCGGAGTACCACCAGTTCGCGGACCGCCGGACGCTGCTCGGCGTCGATAATTTCTTCGATGTTGCGTCCAACCTCGGCTTCCTGATCGTCGGCGTCGCCGGGATCATGGCCGCGGCCGACCGACGCACGGTATTCGAGCACCAGATCGAGCGCTGGCCGTACCGACTCTTCTTCGTCGGCGTTGCGCTGACCGCGCTCGGCTCGGCCTATTATCACCTGCTGCCCGACAACGAGCGTCTTTTCTGGGACAGACTGCCGATGATGCTCGCGTTCATGTCATTGATGGCCGCGCAGATCGTCGAGCGCATCAGTCTCCGCGCCGGCCTGGCGCTGCTGCCGCCCCTGCTCTTGCTCGGACTCGGCACCGTGGTCTACTGGATCACGTCCGAGCGCGCGGGCGTCGGCAATGTCGTGCCCTATGCCGTTCTGCAGACGCTGTCGGTCGCGATGCTGCTCGCCATCGCGGTCCGCTTTCCGTCGCGCTACACGCGCGGCGGCGACCTCTATCTGGTGTTCGCCGCCTACGCGCTGGCCAAGCTTGCCGAGAGCCTCGACCACGAGCTGCTGGCGCTCGGCCAGATCGTCAGCGGCCACACGCTGAAGCATGTTGCCGCCGCCGTCGCCGCCTTCATCGTGCTGCGTTCGCTGCGGCGTCGACGACTGCGATGAGACACGCAGCGACGCGGAGTCTTGGCTTGGTCGTGCCCTATCGAGCGAGGGATGCGGGCTTGTCGCTGGAATCAAAGGGGGCTACATTCCCTCCTCCTGGGCCAAGGCCGGTGTCGGCACCAGTATCGGCGCCAACTAACGGTAGCGTCACCATGGACCGGGAATGCCTAGTCAAGTGTCGCCCGTCCGAGTTTAGTGAGGCCGCCATATGCAGCCCGACATCCTCTTCAGCCCACCGGCACGCGGCCTCATCGTGGCCGGTGCGCTGGCGCTGGTCATCGGCCTTCTGAAGGCAGCTGCACCGATCCTGTCGCCGATCCTGCTGGCCGTGTTCATTGCCATCATCGCCACCCCAGCACTGCGCTGGATGCGTCGTCGCGGCGTGCCAAAATGGGGCGCGCTGGCGGTGATCACCTTTGTCCTGTTGGATGTTGGCAGTCTACTGGCGCTCGTGACCACCGGGGCATTGGAAGGATTCAGGGACAGCCTACCCAGCTACCAGGAGCGCTTCCTGTTGCTGAGCGACCAGTTCGGCAGTTGGCTGGAAGGCGTCGGCGTCGACGGCTCACGCGAGGCGATGCCGGACCTGCTGGACCCGAATAAGGCGGCAGCCGGCGTCCGTTTTCTCCTGTCGAACGCCAGCGGCTTGTTCGCAACCGGCCTGCTGGTGCTGCTCGCGGTGATCTTCATGCTACTCGAGGCACCCGCCATTCCGGCCAAGCTGAAGGCGGCTTTTCACCTCAGCGAGTCTGGCGAGGCCAGACTGACGCGGCTGTTATCCAACATCAACCGCTATATGCAGATCAAGAGTCTGACCAGCCTGGCCACCGCCTTGTTCGTCTGGCTGCTGCTGTGGTCGCTCGGAATCGACTTCGCCGTACTCTGGGCCGTACTCGCCTTCTTCCTGAACTTCGTCCCGGTGGTCGGCAACATCGTCATGATGATCCCGGCCGTGCTGCTGGCTCTGGTGCAGATCGGCCCCGCCACCGCGCTCGTGGTCGCCTTCGGTTATCTGCTGATCAATACCACCATCGGTAGCGTGATCGAGCCGCGCATCATGGGCAAGGGACTCGGCATCTCGACGCTCGCGGTGTTCATCGCGCTCTTGTTCTGGGGCTGGCTGTTCGGCACCGTTGGCATGTTCCTGGCGGTTCCGCTGACCACCGCGCTGATCATCGGGCTCGACGCCAGCCCGCATACGCGTCCGCTCGCGATCTTGCTCGGCCCGGAGTTGAAAGGGTCGCCGCAATCCTCTGCAGACGCCGACGCACGAGAGGGCGCGAATGGCTGACAGCCTGCGCTCACCGGATCCATCCGCCGGGAATGCGACGCGATGACCGAGCCGGCCGGCAGTGTCAGGGTCCGCTCCACGCTGCTTCGCTGGGCCGCCCTATTCGCATTATGGATCTTGCTTGCGGCGCAGACCGCGCCCAGTTCCGCGGCAGCGCTCGCCAGCGATCTCGCCGTCGGACTATTTGCCGCCGGCATGGCCGCCTGGGCGAGCTTGCGGTTGCTGCCAACCCGGCCTGGAGGCCGGTTGCGATGGGGCGTCCTGCTCCGGCTCGTAGCGCGCTTCCTCTGGCAATCAGTCGTCGCCGGTATCGACGTGTCGCGCCGCGCCTTCGACCCTCGCCTGCCGCTGCGACCTGGGTTCGTCGCGTATAAGGCCCAGAGCAGCCCGGGGACAACGCGGGCCGTGTTCGGCGCGCTGACCAGCTTGGTTCCCGGGACGCTCTCGGTCGGGACCGACGCCGACGGGAGCATGGTCTATCATTGCCTGGATCGGAGCCAGCCAATCGCTGCTGGGCTCGCCAGGGACGAGGCGCTGCTGCTTCGACTCCGCGGCAAGGGACGGAAGAATGGCTGACTTCCTGCTTGCGGCAGCGGCCTTCGTACTCGGCACCGTTGCCGTCGGCCTAATCCGCGTCCTTCGCGGTCCGGGCGACGCAGATCGCTTACTGGCCGCACAGCTGCTCAGTACCGGAGGCGTGGCGTCGCTGCTGCTGCTTGGCGTCGCGACGCGAACGGCCGGAATCGGCGACCTCGCATTCCTGCTGGTGCTGCTGACGGCCTTCGCCTCGGTGAGTTTCGTCACGGGCGCCGCGCTGCGGACTTCGGACACTGGAGCGGGTAATGGCGCGGGTGTCGTAAGCGCGGCTCGACAGAACCGCGCAGCGGCGGCTGAGGATGGACCTCATACTGAATGGCCTCACGGTTGTCGCGGTCAGTCTCGGCGCGCTTTTCTTTTTGGCTGGAACAATTGGGCTGCTGCGCTTTCCGGACACCCTGGCCCGGCTGCATGCGCTGTCCGCCGCCGACAATCTGGGGCTGGGTCTGGTCGTACTGGGTCTGATGCCGCAGGTTGCCTCGCCGCTTGGTTGGATCGGGCTGATCGCGGTCTGGCTGCTCGCCCTGCTGGCGAGCGGCACGGTCAGTCAGCTGTTGGCGCGCGCCGTCCGGCCGGCTGATTGGCACGATGCTGTCATGCGCGAGCGCCGCGACGGACCAGGTTCATGAGCATCTCGTCGGCCACGGATCTGGCGCTGGTGTTGCTGATCCTGTCGCTGGCGAGCTGGATCATCGCATCCAAGACCAGCTACCGGGCAGTGATCGGCTTCGTCGTCTACGGGCTGATGCTCGCGCTCGTCTGGATGCGCCTTGGTGCGGCCGACGTCGCCTTGACAGAGGCGGCGCTGGGCGGCGGACTGACCGGCCTGTTATTGCTTGGGGCGGCCGCGCGGCTGTCGCGTTTCGATCTCGGCCCCGACCGCGGCGGGGTCGCCGGCGGGCCCCAGCCTGGGCTTGCCCTTCGGCTTCTGGCCGGAGTCCTCTCCGCGGCGGTTGCCGCCGGACTCGCGGCCATCGTACTCCTGTTGCCGGAGCCCGCGCCCAGCCTAGCGCAGCCGGTCGCCGCTGCGCTCCCCGAGACCGGCGTCGGCAATCCGGTGACCGCCGTGCTGCTCGCCTATCGCGCCATCGATACGCTGCTGGAGGCGGTGGTTCTCGTGCCGGCAATGATCGCGGTTTGGTCGCTTGCGGCCGATCAGGCATGGGGTGGTCGCCCCGGATTTCTGATCCCGGCCCGTCCGAGCAGCACCTTGACCTTGCTGGCACAACTGCTGCCGCCTATCGGTATTGTCTTCGCCGTCCACCTGCTTTGGATCGGCGCCGATCATCCGGGCGGCAAGTTCCAAGCGGCCGCTGTGCTCGCCGCAATGTGGGCACTCGTATTGCTTGCCGGCCTGCGCTATCCGCCGCGCGTGACCGGCCTGCGGTTGCGTCTAGCGGTTGTATTCGGGCCCTTGGTCTTCATCGCTATCGGCGTCTCCGGCATTTGGCTCGCGGACGCCTTTCTCGCCTATCCGGAAGACTATGCCAAGCCGCTGATCATTGTCATCGAGACGGTCTTGACACTGTCGATTGCGGTCGCCCTGATCTTCTTGCTCGCCGGGCCTCCAACCGCTGAGCCTCCCTCGGAGGCCGGGTCTTGAGCGACCCAACGCTGTTCGGTTTGTGCGCCGCCGGATTGATTGGCCTCGGGCTTTACGGTCTGATATGTCAGCCCGGGACGCTGCGCAAGGTGCTTGCGTTCAACCTGATCGGCAGCGGTGTCTTCCTGCTGTTCGGCGTCATCGCCAGGCGCGGCGGCGGTTTGCTGACGGCGGCCGGTGCCGGCAGCGACAGCGACCCCGTGCCACAGGCCCTGGTCATCACCGGCCTAGTGGTTGCTTTCGCGGCGACGGCCATTGCCGTCGCGCTCGCGTTACGACTGGCCGAGACCGCGGACCGCGCAACGCTGGACGCTGATGCGTTCGGCGCATCGCCGCCCGCGCCGAGGAAGGCCCCCTAGTGCCCATGCAGCCGCCCTTGCAGTCTGCGTTGTCCGGACTGCTGATGAGTCTGGTGGACCTCGGCGGCACACTGTTGTTGCTGCCGTTGATGCTGCCGGTCGTAGGGCTGCTCTTGGTGCTGGCCCTAGGCGGGCGTTATGCGGGCCGCATCCTGCTCGCGCTGTCATCCTTGGGGCTAGCCTCGGCGGCCGCAGTCACCGCGGCCATTAGGGAAACGGCCGCTCCTCTGCACTACAATCTCGGCGGCTGGTTGCCCCCCTTGGGTGTGGCGCTCAAGGCGGATGGGCTTTCGGTCATGCTGCTGCTGACCAGCTCGGTCGTCATCGGAGCGGTTGGCGTCTACGCCCAGGACAGTTTTCGAGTCCCAAGGGGCCGCTCAGAGACACGTACATCGCTGGCCTTCTGGCTGCTGTTGTTCGGCGTCTGGGGTGGACTCAACATCGTCGTCCTTGCCCAGGATCTGTTTACGCTCTTCGTCGCCTTGGAACTGCTGACCTTCTCGGCGGTGCCGCTGGTCAGTCTGGGCGGGCGCGCCGAGACCATCGCGGCGGCGCTGCGCTATCTGCTGTTCGCGCTCCTCGGCTCGGTTCTGTATCTGCTTGGCGCCGTGCTCTTCTATGGCACCTATGGCACGCTGGATATCGGCTTATTGACGCAGCAACTGGCGGACGCGGACCCGGTGCCCGCCGGCGTGCTTGCCGCAATCTCACTGATGACGGTTGGGCTCCTCGCCAAGACGGCGCTGCTGCCGCTGCATCTGTGGCTGCCGCCGGCCCATTCCGGTGCACCGCCCGCGGCGAGCGCGATCCTCTCGGCGCTCGTGGTCAAGGGATCCTTCTTCGTCATCCTGCGAATCTGGTTCGACCTGGCACCATGGCTGCTGGAGCTGCCGGCGGCGCAGGTCCTCGGCATCCTGGGGGCCTCGGCCATCCTGCTGGGCAATCTGTTGGCGCTCGCCCAGGTCCGGCTCAAGTTACTGGTCGCCTACTCCACCATCGCCCAGATCGGCTATCTCTTCCTGATATTCCCATTGGCCGCGTCGCCCAAGGGTCCGACTTGGGCGCTCACCGGTGGCGCGCTCCAGGTCACCTCTCACGCACTCGCCAAGGCGGCCATGTTTCTGGCCGCGGGGCTGATCGCGGCGGCCCTCGGGCATGACCGCGTGCGCGGGCTCGGGGGCGTCGGACGCGCCTTGCCGATCACTGTGCTGGGCTTCGCGCTCGCCGGGCTGTCCCTGGTCGGGCTGCAGCCGAGCGGCGGCTATCTGGTTAAAACGCTGCTGCAGGGCGCAGCCGAAACCTCCGTAGCCTGGTGGTGGCCTGTGGTGCTCGACGCAGGCGGACTCCTGACCGCCGCCTATCTGACTTGGGTCCTCGGCAACGCGCTGTCCGGATCCGGCCGTGCGCTGTCCCTGGCGACGACCCCGCGGATGTCCCAGCAGCTCGTGGTCCTGGTCCTCGCGCTTGCGGCACTGCTGCTCGGCCTGCTCCCGGCGGCGGTCTTCGATCTCATCGCCATCGGACGCACCCTCGCGTCTGAGCCGATCGGCTCCGCCTGGGTCGGCGCCTTCAGCGGGGCTAGGCTGGCCTCAGGGCTCTGGCCGGTGGCGCTGGTCGTCGCCCTGGTGGTGCTCTTCGGCCCTTGGCGCGATGGTCCCAGGACCGGAGCCCTGGGATTGCCCTCGCGCGCGGCGTCGGTCGCCGGACGGCTAATCGAGCGGTTGGACCTGGCGCTGCGGCAGTGGACCCTGGCAGGCGTTTCGCTGCTGCTGCTGACGGTCGTTCTTGCGGCGGGGCTCCTGTTCTCGGGCACTTAGCCCATGTCCGTTTTCGGGTTCCATAACGGCTTCAATCCTCATCCACATGCTCGCGGCAGATGCGCGTAACGTCATGCGCCGACAACAGATCACCCGTCAGGCCGCAACGGTAGCCGGCGTCGGAGCGCTCATTGAACCGACAGCTCGCGCAGAGGCCGAAGCTCCTGCGGCCGTTCGCGTGTTGCAGCGCCTGCAATAACTGCTTCAGACCCTCGTTTAGGGCCGCTCTCGTCGGCATCGGCAGCTGTTCAGTCACCGAGCGCAAACGCTGGTCCGGTCCGACTGCCAGCAAGAGGCGGGTCGCCTCATCGGTCAGCCTCAGGTGGACGACCCGGCGATCCGACGCGTCCGGGCGCTTCTCCAACAGCCCCTTTTCTTCCAAGATCTTAATGCTCTGAGAGACGCTTCCCTTGGTCTGCCCGAGGAACTCGACGATCCCGGCCGGCGTATCTGAATAGCGGTTGCAGGCGGCCAGGTAGCGGAGCGTTTGCCAATGCACGGGCTGGAGGCCGGAACGCGTGCCTGCCTCACGGTCAGTGCTGCGCAGCAGCACGCAAAGCCGTTCGAGATAGTCATCGATATCCATGATCGGAAGTCTAGGCGCCTTATAGTTTCGTGTCGATACCTTGTTGACATCAGCGCCGCTTTGGCCTAGCCTGAAAATAAGTATCGACTCGATACGTTTATGCTGTCTATCCGTCACAACGAACTGTCATCAGGAGAACTCGACCATGAAGATCGGACTGTTGCTCATTCTCGCGAGTCTCGCATCGGCAACCATTGCGGTCGCCGACGGCGCACCCGACTACCCCGACCCCTACCGCGACTGGACCCATGTCAAGTCAATGGTGATCCATCCGGGCCATCCGCTGCAGACACCGTTCGAAGGCATACACCATGTCTATGCCAATGCCGACGCCCGTCGCGGCCTCGAAACCGGCGATTTCGCCGACGGTGCTGTGCTGGTGTTCGACCTGCTGGAATACCGCACCGCGGACGCCGCATCCTCCGAGGGCGATCGCGTGCTGCTGGGTGTGATGGTCAAGGACGGCGAGCGCTACACCGATACCGGCGGCTGGGGCTTCGAGGCCTGGCGCGGCGATAGCCGGAGCGACCGTATCGTCGACGACGGCGGCGCCGGCTGCTTTGGTTGCCATACCCAGGTCGAGGATCGCGACTACGTCTTCACGCAATGGCGGGATTGACACCCATGGGGCGCTCAGCGGCGCTGTCGGCGAGTATCCGGCGGCGCGGCTGAGCCCTGGTGGGCTCACGACCGCTGCGCGGCGCACAGACGAGAAAGGCCTTGTCGGCCGCCAGCGAAGCCCCGGCGCATCCGTCATATCAGGATGACGCAAACCACAAGCACCAGTGTCTCTGCCAGCTCGACCAAGGCGCCGGCCGTGTCACCGGTGAAGCCCGAGATGCGCTGGAGCATGGCCCAACGCCCGATCACGAAGACAGCGAGCCCGGCTATGAGCATCGCCGGGACCATCGCCAGGCCATAGCAGCCGGAGAGCAGGAGTGTGCCGCCGCTGGCGTCGAGGCCGGTGCCGGGCGCTATGCCCCTGTCATCGCGCCGAACGCAAGCCATGAGCTTGACGATGCGGCACAAGACGACCTGCACTTGACGGATTACAAGGGCGACGGTGGCATCGCGATGGATACTCTGTTCCGAAAGGCGATGCTCGCGCTCTACTTCGGGGAGGACAACATCCTCTATACCACGTAGACCACCGACGACAGTCGGCTGCTGTTTCGACGCAATGTCGTCGAGCGTATCCACCACCTGACGCCTTACCTAACCTTGGATCCGAATCCCTATGTCCTGGTCGCCGACCATCGGCCGGCGGCCGAGGCGAGTAGCGCCCAACGCGGTCAACCGCCGCTGCTAGTTTGAACCGCCAGCTGCTGGGTTGAACCATCAGTCGACAGGACGATCAACTCATCCTCTGCACGCAATTTCAGGCGTTCGTCGCGAGCCGGATTTATCCGCACGCCGCCGTTTCGGTGTCGCCTGCGTTCGTGCTGGCGAATGCCAATGGCGATGTCGCCACGCCCGTCGGCGGCCTGCTGTATGTCGGCGAAGGCGTAGTCGCCCTCGCCGAGATCGTAGTCGCCGATGCGGCGAAAAGTGATCTCACAGCCGGCCGAGCTGAACAGCTCGTCGAACACGGCGCGGAGTTCCCGGCGCATGGCGATCCGCGCAAGCATATGGCTGACCGCAAGTGGCGTGACCAGGGTCTCGGTATGCTGGTTCTCGAGGCGCTGCTCGAACAAGGGTTCATTCTCCGGGTCGGCGACTTCAATCAGCACCTGCGGTGATTGCACGCCCGCGGTGATCTGACGCAGCAGCAAGTAGCCCAGCACCGTCTGCGCATCCGATTCCGTGCCGGACCTATGTTGCTCGTCGCGTAACAGTAAGATGGAGTCATAGCCCGCGGGATCGACCTGTTCGAGGAAGGCCGGCACCGTGTAGTCGAGTTCCAGCTGACGGATCTGGATGCGATCTTTCGGCATTTCTTCGGCCGCGATCCTTTTCTGGCGCTTCGAGGCCGAGAATTCGGAGACGATGTCGAGGTCGAAGGACTCCTCGGGATAGGAGGCAAATTCCCTCAACAGCGCCGGGACCAGATGACTCCAGCCGAGCAACAGCACGCGGCGCTTGCCCACACGCGGCGGTTTCGAGGGCGGCCGCTCGCGCAGCTTCGGTGCGGCATCAAGGCGCTCCGGCGGGGCTGCCGCGGCGTAACTCGGTGCCAGCACAACCACTCGATCTCCCTGCTCCAGCCGCAGCGTATCGGCCGGATTCAATAGCGCCCGGAAGCCGGCCCCATCCGGCCGCACCAGTCCGAGGAGAATGCCCTCGGGAAACGCGTACGCGAGTTCGTGTACCGTCGCGCCGATCAGCCCGCGCTCGTCGCGCACATAGATTTGCGAGCCCACTCGATCGGACAGCAGCTCGTCGTAGACATGCGACAGGCCGGGGTGCCGTAACGTCTGCACCATGAGCTGAACGATCACTTCGTCGCCGGCGATGACCTCTAGCGGCCCGGGGTACAGTGCGCGCAGCCCGGCGATGTAGCGGCTGTCTTGTATTTCCACGACCATTAGCGGCAGTTCGTCCACGGGAGCCTCCGCAAGCGCCGCACCCATCGTCATTAACGTCTTCACCGTTTGCGCGTCGGCGTCCAGCGCGCTGCCCGCGCTCGTGTCCACCGCCGGGACGACGATGACCGCGGCGTGTGCGAAGTCGACTCGGCGCAGCGCTTCCAGCTTGAGCGACGAGCCGCTGCGCAGGATGATCTGACGCGAGCTCCAGCGATCGAGCAATTGTTGCCGCAACTGCCGCAGCAGGCCGGAGTTCGCCTGTTCCGCCAGGATTGCGACCCGCAGGCGGCGGGCGCCGCGCTGACGCAAAAAGCGCTCGACCCGGTCCTGCGAGATCATGATCTCCTGAAGGATGGCCGGTGTGCGGCTAGTCCAGCCCAGCAGCACGATGTGCGACTTCAGGGCGATCGGCGTCAGACCGAGTTCCAAGCGATTCAGCGTCTCGTTCAGCCACTGCACCAGAATGGCGACCAGCGCACCCATGAACAGGATGTAGCCGAGCACGGTGACGGCGGCCGAAACCGTTGCCATGGCGACGCCCTCATCGTCGCCCAGGTAGCCCGGATCGGTGAGGCGTAGAAAGGCCCACCAGATGGCGTCCGCGGTGGATTCGAAACCCGGCGCAAGCGCACGAATCAGCGTACCGGCAGCCACCGAGATGAAGATCACCAAGCCAACGATGATCGCAAAGCGAGCAACCGCGCCGCGCATGACGATTTGCTCAAGGCGAAAGATCAGCCAATGTTTGAGTCTGGAAAACATGTCACTCCCGCGTTGTCTATGCCGCCCCGACGCTCGCCGCGTGCAGCCGCAGCTCGGGCGCATCCTGCCTGCCTTCGGGCAGCGCCGCAACCGCATCCGCGGCGGCGCTAATGCGTAATGTCCGCAGCCCATGGAGTCCAGCAACGCGCCGTCACGAACAGAGGACAGGGCCAGGCTCGGCCGAACAGGAAACGCCCCTCCAGAAGCGCAACGACCGGAACAATCCTAGCGGGTTGACCGAAGTCGAGCCGAGGGGCGGCCGCGTTCGTTAAGGTGATGGGCGTGACTGAACAGGTGCCGCCGCGGCCCCCATCGTCAGGCGGTGCCTGACCAACAGACACGAGGATTCCCATGATCCTTTCTCTCGGTTCGGTGATCCCCCTGATCAGTCTCGCCGCAGTGGCGATGATGGCCGCCGCGGGCGTGCTGGAGGCCGGGCGCAAGCGCTACGACCTGTTCGGTATGGTCGTCGTCGCCCTCGCGGCGTCACTTGGCGGCGGCTCGCTGCGCGACCTGCTGCTCAACCGGCCGGTGTTCTGGGTGGCGGATCAGACCTATTTGATTGCGGCGCTGACCGCGGCACTCGCGACCTTCTTTCTTGCGCGCATCTTCAAACCGCCGATGCGCGTTTTCCTGATCGCCGACGCGGCCGCGCTCGGGGTAGATGCTGCCCTCGCCGCGTTGGCTGCCGGTGGTGCAGTCTTTTTGCTGCGCCTCATTGCGATCCGCTGGCGGGTTGGGCTGCCGCGGTTTGCCAGCAGAGAATCCGGTGATGGGCGGAAATAGACGAGGGCGAGACCAGGCCCCGGGGCTGGCTGGAGTGGCCCCTACGCGACGATCCCTTCAGCCCTCAGGACCGAGCTGTACGACAAGACGATTGATAGGCATCGAAAAGCGGCCTAGGCCATCGCGTCCTTGACGCGCGAATAGAGAGGTGATCTCGCGCAGCAGTTCGGTCCGCGACGGTTGCGACAGCAAGAAGGCCGCATAAAAGAATCCCGCGGCCTCCCGCGCCAGCGCATCCGGGGGCCCGAGCTGCTCCACCACCGCCGGTTCGATGCGGATGTCGGCGCCGGGGAAGCTGTTCGCCACCAACTCCTTAAGCGCCGCCGTCGTGCGCACCCGCGCATCGCCCAGGTCGATCTCGCCGTAGCCGGGATACTCACGCTGCACCCAGCCATAGATGAGGTGATGCAGTTCCTCGTAGCCGGGTGCAGTGGACATCTCGCCATCGACGATCGCGGCAAGGATGCCGTTGGGGCGCAGCACGCGTCTTAGCTCGGCCAGCACAGGCTCGATCGGGTCCATCAAGGTCAAGGCCCAATGGCAGATCACCAGATCAATGCTGTGGTCGGCAATGAACGCCATCTCCTGCGCCATGCCGTAACGCAGCTCCACGGCCGGGTCCGGCACGCGCCGGCGCGCCAGCTCCAACTCTTCGGCGCTCATGTCGACACCTATTAGGCTGACCTGTGCACCGAAGCGCTCATGGCACAGTGCGGTCAGTGCGCCGCTGCCGCATGCCAGGTCCAACACCCTTCTATGTCGGACGGGATCCACGACCTCGGCCAGCCATTCATAACTGTTGCGACCACTCGCGTCACGACAGCGCGCGGCGCAGGCCTCCGTGAAACCCGGATGCTGCCGGTGTACCTCGAGCAGATGCTCACGCAGCTCCGACCGGCTGGGCTGCTCACCTCGCTGGAGGCGCTGCGACCAGGGCGTATCGAGATTGATGACTTGCTGCATGGTTTGGAGTCCTTTAGTAACGTTGCAAGAATAAGTTAAACAGCCTATCGGCTTGGGTGTCGCTGGCCATCTAATCGGTATCGGTATCGGTATCGAACTAGCTGACCAGGTATTCGCCGAGCTCCTCGCGGACCGCGTAGCCACACTGTCCGAGCTTCGCACGAGTTGATCCTTCGCGTTGCGGTGTCCTTTCAGCTTCTCGCAATAACGGTAGGCCCAACCGACATACTCGATGGCCGCGCGCTTTGCGTCGAGTTTCTAATGGCCGAATGCCATAAAGCAGCTTCTCTCTCGATTCCGATAGCGACCCCGACCCCGACCCCGATTGCGCTCCGTCCACCAATAGATAGAGTTGTGCAGCTTATTAGTGAACCGTTCCTTAGCTTGGTCGCGGCGCTGGTGGCGCATGATCGCGCAGCAGGCTCGGCATCAGCAGCGCAAGGCCCAACGCGCTGGCACAGACCAACAGCGACAGCAGCGGTGCCTGTCGATCCAAGCCGATACCCTGATCGATGAGCCAACCCAAGGTTGCCGGCGCGAGCGCTGTTGCCAAGACCTGCAAGGCCACGGCCAGCGCACGAATCGCGCCCAAGTGTGCCGTTCCATACAGCTCCGCCCAGACGGCCCCGAACAGGATCGCAGCCCCGCCTGCGGTTGCACCCATTAAGGCCATAAACCCGGCCGCCGTGGCGATGGAATCACCGATGCTCAGCAACGCCAGTCCAGCGGCCAGCGGCAGCAGGTAGAAAGGCAGGAGTCGTATTGCCCCGTGGCGATCAATGAGCCAACCGCAGAGGAGCGCGACGCCCGTTGCGCTCGCGGCGTAAAGCGGGTAGCAGGCGGCAAAGCCCGACAGCGTCCATGCCTTGATCTCGACCAGATGCACCTGATGAAACAACATCCCGGTGATGACGAACGGGGCTGCCAACAGCCCTGGCAGCAATCCGTAGAAGCGGGGGTCCCGCAAGACCTGCGCCCGTGTCCAAGACCGGTCCTGGGGGCGTTCCGCGCACGGGCTGGGAGCTGGCATTTCGACCAGGCCGTGCCTGCGCATTTCGCGCCCCATCCAGAGCATGACCGGCATCAAGATCAAGACGACGGCGATGGCGATGCCGACCCAGATCCAGCGCCACGTGAACTGTCCCAGCAGGAGGGCCATGAGCATCGGAAACAGGGCTTCGCCGGCCGGATAGCCGAGGAAGACAAGACCCAGTGCCCGTCCCCGCTCGCGAACAAACCACCGGGCCACAAAGGTCATCGCCAGATGACTCGACATGCCTTGGCCGAATAGGCGCAGACCGAACAGCCCAATACCTAGCCAAAGCACCGACTCGGCCCCCGCCAACAAAAGAGCCGAGCCTGCCAGCGCCGCCAAGGTCAGGGCCGCGAGCACGACTGGATCGACCCGATCCGCAGTCTTGCCAAGCCACACCAGTATTAGTGCGCTCGCTAGCGTGGCGAGCGTGTACAACCCGCCGAAGGCGCCGTGACTCAGGTCGAGATCCGCCCGCAGCGCACCGGCGAACAGCGCGATAAAGTAGGTTTGGCCGATGCTGGAGCTGAACGTCAGCAGTAGGCCGAAGCCGAGCGCGTGTGTTGCCCCCGCTCGCCCTGCTGATTGCCGAAATGGGCGGGCGAGCAGCGGCACTCAGGCAATCCTTAAGTGGCTTGAATAAAGATCAGCTGGACCCGCTGTGCGAATCGCCACTCGTCATCGTGCCGACAGGTCGCCAGGTAGTCGCCGGTGATAGGGTGGTCCAACAGTTGCTGCAGGCTGATGGAATCATCGAACACGCAGCGCTGCAAGTAGCCCTCGACCTGTTGCCACTGTGCCGAGGGGGCGCCGTTCTCATAGTTGATCTCCAGCGTCTCGACTGTCGCACCCATTTGCCGCAGCGCCGCGATGATTTGCTCCGCCGTGGTGTAGGGCGTGCCTTGGCCGCCCCGAAAGGCGTCGAGATAGTGGCGATAGAAGCGAAGATAGTGCGCATCGGCGCTGGCATGGGCGATGAAGCCGATGTCGCCGGCGGCCTGTACGAAGCGCTCCAGGCCCGCCTGCAACTCCTCGGCCGGCAATGCATAGAGGGCATGCGTGGCCCACACGATATCGAAGGCCCTGGGCTTGCAGTCGAGTGCCTGCAGCGTCGAGACGTACTCCCGGCCTGGGACAAAGGGCGGAGCCAGGGCGCGGCGCGCCTCGGCGACGGAGAACGCCGCGGGGTCGAGCAGCGCGTAGTCGACGGGATGGATCGCGGCCGCAGCGACGTCGGCGTGCCGGACCAAGGCGCTGGGGAACTTGCCCGAGCCACAGGCGACGTCCAGCAGACGCAGTGGGCGATCACCCGCCCGTTGCTGCCGCGCTTGCAGCCAGGCCTTCCAGTCCAGGGCCTCAGCAAGGTGGCGATAGTCGACCGTCGCAAGGGCATAGAAGGCCTCCATCTCGGCCCGGCCGGCCTCGCTCCAATGCTCGCAGCTGCGCTCAAAGGTATCAGACATGGGTTGGTAGCTCCGCCGGCCAGCAGACCGGGTTCAGTGCGCTGGCGGCGATGTCGCCGGGTTCCGTATCGGGTATGAACTTCTGCCAGTCCCCGGACACCATGGTTGGTGCGTTGACGACGCGTGCGCCGTCGGCATAGTAGGTGTTGGCCAGGACGATGCGGCTTTGTCGAGTGCGATTCGCGGCGGCCGTGTGGAAGCAGAGATTGTGGTGGAAGCTGACCTCGCCGATCTCGAAGGGCGCGTCGTCGACAGCGACAGCATGGTCGCGGAAGACCTGGGCCACATGGCGGTCGTAGCTGGTGTCGAACTTGTTGAAGGCGATGCCTTCCACCAGCTTGTAGACGTCGATCGGCCGGGCGAAGGCCAGTGGCCCCATCGCCAGCGAGATGGGCTGCGCCGGAATCCAGGCCGTCACCACGTCCTGGGTAGCCAACGGAAAGTGATGGTCGTCGTAGTGCCACGGGGTGCGCCCGCAGCCAGGCTCCTTGGACATGGCATTGTCGTGGTAGAGACGCACGCGCGGCACATCGAGCAGATCGGCGGCGATCTTTGCGATGCGGGGGCTCAGCACGTAGTCGCGCAGCAGTCGATTGTGCAGCCACGCCAACTCCACACTGAGAAAGCGCTCCACGGTGCCGCCGTCGAGGACGGTGTCGAAGGTGGTACTGAGCAGTTCGACGAGTTCTTGGCGAAGGCGTAGGGTCGCGGCGGGCGAGAGCACGCCGCGTAGCTTGACGTAGCCATTGCTGCGGAAGTAAGCCCGCTCGGCAGGCGACACGGAAAATTGCGTGCGTAATTCTTCGACGATGGCAGCCTCGTCGATGGCGACAAGCGCCGGCAGCGGGTCGGCGTCGCGCAACCTACCCACAGGATCATCGAGATTGTCGGCCAGCGTCAGATACCAATCCCACCAAGCCTGATTGTCCTGTTCCCAAGGTTGGTCGACATCGCTGCGCCGAGCGTTTTCGCCGATCAGCTTCGGGCCGGATTGAGTGCTCTCGTGCGGCATGGTCAGCCGCGCCATACCAAGCAGTGCACGCTGAACAGCGGGTCGCGATCGCTGTCGGCATCGGCGTCGGTCCACACCTGCTCCGGCTCGAAGCCGGCGCGGCGGGCGAGCGCGTGAAAACCTTCGATACTGTACTTGTAGGAGGATTCGGTGTGGATCGATTCGCCTTCGGCAAAGGCGAAGCAGTGCCCGGCGACGGACACTTGCTGCTCCCGGGTGCTGATCAAATGCATCTCGATGCGGCTCAGCTCGGCATTGAACCAGGCGCGGTGGCGGAAGCCGGCCAGATCGAAGTCGGCGCCCAATTCGCGATTGATGCGAGTCAGCAGATTCAGGTTGAAGTCGGCGGTGACGCCGTCGGCGTCATTATAGGCGACCTCTAAAAGCCGATGATCCTTGACCAGGTCGACGCCCACCAGCAGGCGTCCACCCGAACCCAGCATATCGCCGATTCGGCGCAGGAAGCGCTCGGCATCGGCCGGGTCGAAGTTGCCAACGGACGAGCCGGGAAAAAAGGCCGCGCGCGGATGCTCATGGTCGTCCACCGGCAGCTGGAAGGGCACCGAGTAATCGGCACAAACGGCATGCACCTGCAGCGATGGGAAGGTCGCGGCCAGGGACTCTGCGGACTGCTGCAAATGGTCCTTCGAGATGTCCACCGGCATGTAGACCGCGGGCCTCAAGGCCTCCAGCAGGACGCGAATCTTCAGGCTGCTGCCGCTGCCCAACTCGATGAGCAGCGCGTCCCGTCCGAGGCGCTTCGCCATATCCGCCCCGTGGCGGCGCAAGATGTCGATCTCGGTGCGGGTCGGGTAATACTCCGCCAGCTCGCAGATCGCGTCGAAGATGCGAGAGCCTTCGGCATCGTAGAAGTACTTTGGCGCCAGACGCTTCTGCGCGAACGCGAGGCCACTGAGCACATCGGCTCGCATGTCTGCCGGCGCCGGATGCAGATCGTGAAAGTGGATCTCGGCTGCCGTGCCATCGGCACTGGTTGGCGGCACGGCGGAAGCGGTGGAACGCGCCTTTGCGGTTGACTTGGCGAGCATCGGCATTGGTCTCCTTTGGGGCGCGGTATCGCGGAACGTTGTCAGCGCTCGTTCGGGATGTAAGTGCTGATCAAAACAGGGCAGAAGGGCGGCGGTGAAGGCTGCGAAGTCCAGCCTGAGCCTCGAAACGGAGCAAGAATTGGAATCGAGCGCGCTTGGGTTTGGTAGCGATTGCGGCTCGTCAGAGAGCCCTATTTGACCTAGCCCAAGATCGCCGTTTATCGACCAAACCTATCGACCGCGGACGGGGAATCCAACTGTTCGAAAGCCAAAGTGGCGAACTCGCGATACAGGACGCCACAGATGGCCAAAGAGTCCCGACCTCCTCAGACCGCACCTTCCGTCAGCACCAGGTCACCATCGCGCTCCTTGCCGGCGAGTTCCTTCAGGCAGCGGGAGCACAGACAGTCGCTGTAATGCCCCTTGAGCTGATTCAAGAGCCCCGGCGACAGGCTGACATTGACGCACTGGCAGCGGGGCAGGTCATCGACCTTGCAGACAAAGCTTGCGCCGCAACGAGCGCAGGTCTTTGGGCCAGAGGCCGTTTCGGCGGTCGTGGATTGCTCGTCACTCATCGGACACCTCGGCTGTGCGCTAGAAGCTGCGGGGGCAGTTTGGGCGACGCATGGATGGCGCTAGCGTCTACGAGTAGGAAAAGTGTAGCCCAATGCAAGTGTATTCAACCTGGAAACCGCGGTTGCACGGCCCCCAGGGTGCGTCCCGCGGGGTGTCTGGCAAGGCAAAACGCGGCGGGATAGTCAGACTATTCCAACGCTGTAACAGAGCCAGGCGGCGGGTGCGCCCATGGGAGGCGCAGCGGCCTTTACCCAGAACTGACCTGTCGGGCTGTCTCAAAGGGAGCAGGCCAAGGCAGCGTGCGGATCAGTATTCCAGCTCGAATGCCGCACCGGCACGCGCGCCGCCGGAGGCGCCGATATCGGTCTCTAGCCTGATCCGAGGCGTCGCATCCAGTCGCAAGACGCCCTGCGTCTCGCCAGCACGTGTGCCCTGCCGAGCGCCCAGATAGACGCGCTCGGACAGGCGTCGCCCGGCCTCCAGTGTCAGGTCCCCGCGTTGATCTTCGCCGATGCTCAGTCTTCCCAGGCCCAGGCCGCCGCGTATTCGCTCCAGCATTCCTGGGCCGCCGCTCTCGATGCCGGTCAGCGAGGTCGCGGCGAGCCCGATGCGCGCAATCTGCCAGGCCGACAGGCGACCGCTGGCGGTGCCGAACAACAGCCGCGACAGCACCTCATCGGGCGGCAGCTCCGGCTCGCCGCGCAGCTCGATGCGCGGCGCGCTCGGGGTTCCGAGGACGGCCAAGATCGCGGTGCTGCCGGCGGCGTTGACACGCGCCTCCAGATCGAGCGTGGGCTCTAACCCGGCGGCACCCTCAAACGCGATGCGCCCGCGGGTGAAGCGCAGCGGCTTCCCGACCAGGCTGTATTCGCCACGCACGAGATCGAAGCCGCCGGTGATCTCTGGCTGCTGGAGACTGCCGCGCAGGCGCAGCTCGCCGCCAAGCTCGGCATCGACGCCGCGACCGAGGACCCTGATCGTGCGCGGCGCCGACAGCAGCAGATCGAACAGCAGCCGAGGCTGAAAGGCAGGCGCGCGCACCGTCACGCGCTGCCGCCGCGGGGTGCCACGCTCGCGTACCTCCAGCGTCGCGATGTTTGCCGGCAGGCGCTCCGGCAGGCGAATGTCGAAGCGGCCAAAGCGAATGCTGCCGGCGGCGCTCAGCTGATCGCCGGCGAGCCCGCGCAGGGTCAGGTCGGCATCGGCGTTGACATCCAGCCGGTCGAGCTGCACCAGATCGGCCCGCTCGGCGGTCAGGCGCAGATCGACCGGCAGTTCTGGCGTGAGTATACCGAGGCTGCCGGTCAGTGCGACGCTGCCGTCACCGGCTCGCCCAGTCAGGCGCTCAATGCGAAGCTCCTCACCGGAGAGAGTCAGCACACCGGCGACCTCATTGAGGTTGATGCCCAGCCGAAGGTCGCTCAGCGCGGCGCCGATGAACCGCAGGCGGCCATCGAGACGCGGCGCGTTGACGCTGCCGCCGACGCTCGCATCGAGCAGAAGTTGTCCGGCCGTCTGACGTCCGGCGGCATTCAACAAGGGATTCAACAGCGCCAGATCGACACGCCCGTCGGCCGTCAGCGCCAGCGCACCCGGCGCCGCGAGCGGACCGGCGACCTGCCCACGCAGGCGCAGGTTGGACGATTCGCCGGCCTCGGCTCGCAGGTCGATCTCGGTGTCGGTCGGATTCAGACTTGTGGCCAGCCTGAGCTTTGCCGGCGCCAGCCCACGGCCGGGACCGATCGTCAGGCGCACGCCGCTGGCCTCGGCGCTCAGAGTACCGACAGGGGCGCTCGGCGTGCCGGTCAGGCGGGCTTGCGCATTCAGTGTACCCGTCACCGCGGGGCGGCTGGCCCGCTCAGGCGCTAGATCGGGAGCCGGCTCAGGGGCCGAATCAGCGGCCAGAGCAGGCGCCAGAGCACGGAGCGTCTCCAGCGGTAGATCGCTGATGGCTGCCTCGAGATCGAGGCGCGGCCGCAAGCGTCCGTTCAGCACGACCGTGCCCCGCCCCAGCGCAACGCGCAGGCGATCCACCGCGAGACCCTCGGCGAAGTCCAGTGTCGCCGGCTGCAGCAGGCGCAGCCGCTCGTCTGCCGCTGTGCCGCCCGTCAGGCGTTCAAGCGTCAGCCGGCGCGCTGCGGCATCGAGCCTGGCCGTCGCCGCAACGCTGGCCGGACCCTGGGGCGTGGTCAGCCCAGCATTTGCATCGATTTCTAGGTTGGCGACCGGGCCGGCGGCGTTCAAGCTGAGATCCCCGGCAAGGTCCCCGCGCGAGAGGCCACGCAACTGCAATGTCGCAGTTGTGTCGGCGACACCGGTGGGGTCGATGATCCGGGCCCTCAGGCTTAGCGCCTCGGCCTCGACGGACGCGGGCAGTCTCAGCGACTGACCATCGAGGTCGAGCAACGCGCTTCCGCGATCGGTCAACTCCAGCTGGATATCGAGCCGACCCGCCAAGGACTCGGTGAGCGCTTGATCGAGCGGCGGGCGACCCAGCACCGCAGCCAGCGCGGCGACCGGTGGACCGAGATCGGCCAGTTGCTCCACACGGAGCCGTACTTCTGCTTGCGGCAGCGCGGCCCCGGCCGCCAATCGCAGTCTGCCGGATGCCGACAGGCTCGCCCAGCGACTGTCGTCGAGGACCAGCGCCCAGCCGGCGTCCGCGGCACGGCCGGCCTGCAACGCAAGGCTGAGAGGCTGACCGGCCCAGGTTCCCGAGAGATCGATACGCCCGTGCGGGGCGGCCATCTGGGCGTTCGCATGGGCCGATAACCGTCCCGCAACTTGGCCCGCAACTTGGCCCGAAAGCTGGCCAGCAACCGCGGCGCCGGGGTCAGCGATCAGGCCAAGCTCGGCGGCCAAGTCAGCGATCAGTTCGGCCGCACGCGGGCTGCCGGTCAAGCTCCCCTGCGCATCCACTCGGCCCGACCAGCCGGGCGCAAGCCGGCCTATCTCAGCCAGGCCGAGCGTCCAGCCGAGGCCGAGGATGTCCGCACCCAGCATGCCCCGAACGGCGCCTCGCGCGATCGGCGTCTCGATGGTTCCGGCTTCGACCCGCCAGCCATTCGACTCCTGTCGGGCCACCCACAACACCTGCGCCGCCGGCCCCACCAGCGCCGCCAATGGCTCCGGCGCCCGAGTCAGCCCAATCTCCCCTCGCGCGCTCAGCGATGGCTGCCGGTTGAGCAAGCCGTCGACTTGCAGCCGCGCATCGAGACCGAGATCGCCGGCGGAGAGCCCGTCGGCCTCAATACGGGCGCTGACTCGCGGTGATGCGAGCGGTCCGCTCAGATCGGCACGGATGGCAAGACCTTGCCAGCCAATGCCCTCACCTGCGGCCGCCGCCAGGCTCAGCTCCGAGGTGTCGGCGGCCAGGTGCAGCCGCGTCGCGTCCTGGCTGTCTAGGTCGATCAAGCCGCTCATCGCGGCGGCCACAGGGCCGGCCGACAGCCTGGCGCGCAACGCCAGCGCCGCGGGCGGCCCGGCCGCTGCTGCATCGAGCCGCCAATCCGACAGGCTCGGCGGCAGGCGCAGGCCACGCGCCTCGGCCAGACTCGACAGCAGCCCGTCTGCGCCCTCGCGCACGGCCAGCTCAAGACCGATCTGTCCGTCGCGGATCATCAGCTTCAATCGATAGCGGTCTGGACGCTCGGCGACGGTCAGCAGCACCACGGCGGCGGCGTCGCCCGAGCCCAGGTAGCGCAGGCTGCCGTCAATCGTGAGCGGCGGCGTGTCCGGAATGACCTGCCCGAGGTCGAGCGTCTCGATTCTCAAATGCCGAAGCGTGATCGGCATCGGCACGCTGACGCCGGATGCCGCGTCGTTATCGCGCGCCGGCAGACGGATGATGCCGACCGATCCTGCGGTGAGCGCGCTGATGGCGAGCTCGCCGCGCGTTAATGCGCTGGCATCGACACTCAGCGCGGCGTCCTGCACAGTCAGCCATACGCCGTCGCTGTCGCGCACGTCCAAGCGCCCGACAAGCGGCGCGAACGGCATCCAGCCGCTGAGATCATCGATCTGCACCCGCCCATCGCTGGCCTGGTGGATGGCTTGCGCCAGCAACCGGCGCCCCGGCTCGGTATTGAGCGCAAGCAGCAAGGCCAACAGCGTCAGCGAGAGCACCAGCGAAGACAGCAGCACACCGGCCAGCAGTTGCAATGCGCGCCGGTGCATCAAAAGGCCTGGCCGATGCCGATATAGAGCTGCACCAGCGAGTTATCGATGTCGCGATCGAGGGGTGTCGCGAGGTCGACGCGCACCGGCCCCACCGGGGTCAGGTAACGCACACCGAGCCCAACACCGACTGCCAGACTGCCGGCGCCGGGGATGCCGTTCTCTGAGACCGCTCCGGCATCGGCGAAGGCGACCATGCCCCAGTTGCCCCGCAGCCACTGCCGAAGCTCCACGCTGCCTTCCAGCAGCCCGTCGCCGCCGGCGGGCTGGCCGGACGGCGTACGCGGTCCGATAGACTGGTATGCATAGCCGCGCACCGACCCGCCGCCACCGGCGTAGAAGCGCCAATCCGGTGGCACTGCATCGGGCTCGGCACCGACGATGCTGCCGACGACCAGGCGCCCGGCCAGCAGCGTCCGCTCGCTCGCCAGCTCAACCGCAGAATGGCCGCCGAGGCTGAGATAGGCCGATGCACTGAGACGGCCCAGCACAAACCCTTGAGCATCGCCTTCGAGCACGCGTGTTGGCGATAGCTGCGCGGCGATACGCAGGCCGTGGCGCGGGTCGAGCAAATCGTCGCTGCCGTCGTAATCCAGCATCAGCGGCAGCGAGAACAGCCGATAATCGCGCGCCGGCCCATCCTGGGCGACCCGGGACTGCTCGTAGGCCAGACCCCCGCTGGCGGAGAGCCGGGCCGAGATGCGCCGCTGCAGTGCGGCTCCAGCCGTCACGGCATCGCGGTCGAAGGCATCGGGGTGGTCGCTGACGGCCCCCAGGGTCAGGCGCAGATCGAGATCCCGCAACCAGATGTCAGGGATGGTCAGCGTGGCCTCCGCCAGATAACTCAGCTCATCCCGGCTGTTTGCCGCCAACTCGCCGACGTCGCCCCGCAAGGTCAGGCGTTCGGCGCCGCCGAACAGATTGCGGTGCGTCCAGCTGCTGGAGACGGTCGCCCCCTCGTTGCTCGAGTATGCGCCCGCCAAGCGGACGACCCGCTGCGGGCGTTCGGCGACCTCCAGTGTGAGCGGCAGGCGCGCTTGGGCATCGGGCGCCGTACCCGGGGTGAGGCGCGCCCAGGCCAGTGCGCCGCTTGCCATCAGGTCCGCGCGCGCCGCCTCCAGCCGGCTCGGGCTGAACGGCTCGCCGGGCTCCAGACCTAGACGGCGCAGGACGTAGCTCTGTCTGAGCCGTTCGAGACCGATGATCGTTATCGCGCCGATGTCGAGCCGCGGGCCGGGGTGCGCACGATAGACGACGTCCATGGTCCGGCTGTCGTGATCGACCAGCGCATCGGGTGGCGACACCTTAGCCAGCGCGAAGCCATCCTCGAGCAGCGCGGTCAACACCGCTGTTCCGGCCGCCAGCACCGGCGCGGCGCGCGCCGGGTCGCCGGGTCGGAGATCGAATGCAGCCCGCACCTGTTCCGGCAACAGGCCCTCGAGCCGCACCTGACCCAGACGGTAAAGTGGACCGGTGTCGACGGCGACAGTCACCGGCACCGGCGTGCCAGGCGGCCGGTCCTCGAGCAGCGGCAGCAGCGCCGGGTCATCGATGGCGCTCGCGGCGATGCGGATGTCGACCAGGCCGTCGTAGTAACCGAAACTCCTGAGCACGGTCTCCAGTCGAGCGGCATCGGTCTCGGCGCGCGAGATCAGCGCGAAGGCACCCACGGGGGCGTCGTCGCGCAGTGTGGCGAGCAGGGAGGCATCGGCCAGCGCCTGATCGATCGTTTCGTCCCCGGTAGGTGAAATGCTGAGCTGATAGGCGGGCGGATCGGCGACGCCGACACGCACGCCGATAAGCAGTGCGAGACACAAGACCCCGGCCGGAATCGAGCGCTGCCACGCACCGATGTTGTCCATCCTGCGCGCCTCAGCAGCGCGATGGCCGCTGGAAGCGGACCGGAGTGACGATCAAAGGCACGATGAGCATGACTGCTGGATCGAAGCGGACGGAGAGGGTCACAGTGGCATAGCATCGAGCCGACACCGGTCGTCGCATAAGGCTTGGCACGCGCGCCTGCCCAGAATGCCGGCAGACGGGATACTAACGCAACGGCAAGCCGGCTAAACTGTGATCGGACCCGATCAGGCAGTAATCGCCTTCATCGAGCACGACCACAGATCCACGGCGAGGCAGGACAGCATGAAAGACTTGGTTTGGGACCGCACGCTGAGCGTCGAGGTACCGGAGATCGACGAAGATCACCGCCGGCTCGTGGACCTTTACAACCTGCTCAAGCATGCGGTCGTCGACCGCGAGTCAAACGACTATATCGCGGCGCTGACCGAGGAGCTGATGGCCGGCACCGCCTGGCACTTTCGCCACGAGGAACGGCTGATGCTGAGGTATGGCTACGACGGCCTGACGGCACACAAGGCGGAGCACGAGGAACTGATCGAGAGCGGCAAGGAGCTGCAACGCAAACTTCTCGCTGAAGGCAAGGCCGTCTCCGCCGACGAGATTGAGCACCTCGAGCGCTGGCTGGTTGGGCACATCCTTGGCACCGACATGGACTTGGGCGCCTATCTGGCTGAGAAGATGTAACTATCGCAGGGATGGGCCTGCCCCGCCGAAGGATGGACCCGCAATCAGGCCGGCCCCTGCTCGCCGAGCAGCTCCGCGAAGCCATAAAGCGGCTCGCTTGGGAACAGCTCCGGATCGAGCCCGGTTTCGCGAACAGCCGAACAGAGATCTGTGCGGGACCGATCCGGCCGCGCTTGACCGCGGCAGAAGTCAATACCCGGCGCCCTGAGATTGGCCCTCGGAGATGCTCTGAAATTGGGCGCTCTCGAACTCTTCGGCTAGGTCGGCGACCCCTCGGGCTCGAACCCAATCGGAAACGGCATCATCGGATGCCCGCGGCAGACCTCGTCCATGAAGATCACGCCTTGATGGGACACCCCTAGCTGGCCGGCATCGAACAGCAGATTGAAGATTGCGTCGGCATGTGGCGCCTCCACCAGCACCATCACCACATCACGCTCGACCCACACCAGAGCGCCCGAACGGCGGCCCCGCGGATCGGTGCCGCGCGCATGGTGGTGGGTCACCGAGAGCACGCCCTCTTGCTCCTCGACCAACTTCATCAGCTCCAAGCCGCGGCCGCTCAGCGCGATCGCCGTGATCAACTTCTTCTCGACACCATAGCCGATGTGCCCCAGCACACTCATTCGCGGCGCTCCGTATGTACACCGAAGCGGGCCGCGATCTCGGGGGGTATATAAGTGGCCATCTTCTGCAACCTGGTCAGCCAGAGGATGCCCATGCCCGGCGTGTCCATCTTGGCCGTGACGAATACGCGCTCGAAGATGTGGTCCGCCTGCTCGTTGGGCACCACGATGTAGATGATCTCCTTCTCGTTGTCGACCGTCAGACCCAAGACGCCGAGGTGCTTCTGGCGAATGCCGCTGCCATGGGCGTGGAACACCGTTGCGCCCTGCGCACCGGCCTCCATCGCGACCTTGACCACCATGTCGGCGGTCCCTCGCTGCACAACGGCGGTGAGCAGCGTCACCCCGGTCAGCACGATCAGTTCGTTGTTAGTGCTCATGCCAATCTCCTCGTGAAACGACGACCGGCCCTGACATCGGTCCAGAGGCCTGTGGCCAAGACCGACACGATGGGACCCACTGAGCACATGGCCAGGATGCCGAAGCCGTCGGCGGCCTCGACGACGTGTCCCAAGCCGATGCCCAGGGCCATCAGCAGCGGCACGGTCACCGGTCCAGTGGTCACGCCGGCGCTATCCCAAGCCAGGTTGACCAGTTCTTCGCGCGACAGGATCGTCAGCCCCAGGGCCAGCGTATAACCCACGACCAGCAGCACCCAAAGCGGCAGATCGAACAGGATGCGGCTGACGCCGAGTGCCGCGCCGCAGCCGACACCGACCGCCACCGCGTGAATCAGCATGCGCTTGCGGAAGGCGCCATCGGTGAGGTTCTCCACCGTCATGCCCATCGCATTCAGCGCCGGCTCGGCGACGGTGGCGCCGTACCCCACCATGAAGGCGAACAGCAAGGTAACGGAAATGCCGAGCGCGAACGGATAGAGCGCCGGCGCGCCCGTCTGCCAGTGCGGCGAGAAGGCCCAGGGCACATTGACGCCGGCCTGCTCACCAAGAGCCACCAGCCCGCTGGTCAGCCCCAGGTTGAACAGGGCCATGCCGGCGATCGCCATCATGACGCCGTAGATAAACACATTACGCTGTCGGATGCGGCGTCGCAGCAGCAGCACCTGTACCAGCACGAGCAGCAACAGCAGCGGCACGATGGACCGAAAGGCGCCGAGGATCTCGGCAAACGGGCTCTCCGCATACCAGCTGTCGGACGCGACTGTCTGCACCGGCAGCAGTCCTTCCGCGCCTTGGCCGGTCAGATAGATCGCCACGACGAGCACGGCGACGATCGGGAACAGTGAGGCCAGCGTGACGATGCCAAAGCCCGACAAGGGGTTGTCGCTTCGACCCGTGGACGCGGCCACGCCGACACCGACCGCCAGCACCAGCGGCACTGTCACCGGTCCGGTCGTAATGGCGCCGCAGTCCCAGGCGAGACCGATGATGGGCGCAAGATCCGGCTGCTGCGCGGCCCAGACGGTGAGCGCCAGCGTCGGCGGCACGATCATCAGCACCAGCACCTTGAGCCGCCAACCGAACATCAGGCGCAGCATGCCCAAGCTCACGGCGAGGCCGACGCCGGTGGCGACGGCCAGCACCAGCCACAGCACATAGGGCCCGAGCAATTGCCGCAGCCAGGGCGCGCGTTCGCTGGAGATCGCATCCGCCGCCGCCTGCAGCGCCCCGATCGCCGGCTCGGCAAAGGTGGCGGCACCGCCCAGCAGCAGGCTGAAGCCGAGCAGTACCGACGGATGCATCTGGCCTGGCATATGGAAGCCGACGTTCTCGGCGAAGGGCATCAGGCCGCGCTTGACCCCCTCCATGAAGAACATCAGACCGATGATGACCGCCAATATTCCGAGCACCACAGTCTCGGTGTTCAGCAAGGTGCTGCGCAACGCCAACGCCTGAAAGCCGATCAGCAGCAGCGCCAAGGGCACGACCGCACGTAGCTGCTCGGAGAGTCGGATGGAGACGTAAGGCGTCAGCAACCGATGCAGATCCACCGCCCGAAGCCGCGGGCGCAGAGGCCGCAGCCGTTCCGCCTCGATCACGGCGGAGAAGTTGACTTGACGCCTGTGGCGCTTGATCGCGCCGAGATAGGTTCCGTAATTCAGCTCACGCTCGCTCAAACTGCCGTTCACCTCTCGCGGTCGGGAAACAGGGCTGGGAGATCCAATCGCGCAACGGCACCGCGAAAGGCGGCGGTGGTGGTCGCCGGCACCGCCAACCAGAACCGAGCAAGGCGCCCGGCAAAAGGCCATGAGACATTATCGGCGATCAACCGCGGTTGCAAGCAGCGCTCGTAAGGTCGATGAGGGTCGCGCACAGAGCCTCTGTCGGAGAACGCGTTACCGACTCTCGGCTTGGCCCGCGAGCGTGACGGCCTGCAGGAAGCGGGCGCCCAGCCGCAGGCCGCCGAGCGCGCGCCCGCTGAGCGGCTCGGTTGAACGCGCCGCCATCCGGTCGTCGGCTCATATTCCTTCGCCCCGACACGACCGGGGTCCCGCCCGGCTTTCCCCGGGTCGATGCCCGTTGAGCATCCGTTGCGGTCGCGATCGCGCTCCCCTCGCCGCGGTAGCTTTGCGATAATGCGCCGACACTCATCGGGCCTCGTTTAGGCCACAGCGATTTACGTCGCTCGCCTCGCGTTCGCATCCTCGGTAGTGTTTGCGTCAGGCCGCCGGCGGGCGGCGTCGGACCAGCGCTTGCGCTTTATTGAGCAGACATCGCTCTAAAGCTGTGGCAGGTTCGCGCGCCAAAGGTCTGTTGGCCAGCGTGGTGCACGAGCACCAGTCTAAGCAACTAGGATTTCCTTGTAGTATGCCGCATGTTCCAAACTGGCTGTTTATTGTGGCGGCGCTCCTGGCGCTCGCCACGTTCTTGTTCACCGCTTTCAATCTGGCGCGTCGACTACTTGCGCGGTCCGCGCTGCGCCTATGCCAAAAGCGCAATCTCCCTGAGCGCGGTTTCATCTGTAACCTGCAGCATAGACTGAGCAGGTTTGCCAGCAAGTCGCTGATGCCCGAGACGATTGTCATGGTCCTGTCGTTCGCGGTGGTCATCTTCCTTTGGGTCGAGCATTCGTCGAAGCTCTGACAGATTTCATTCCACCCCGACCCCGCCAAGGTCAAGAAAGGTCCCTTCATGTCTATCGCGATGGCGCAATTTCTGAGGTCGCATGGCCTTGTCCGCAATCCTTTCATCGAAGAGGAGTCGCAGAACGACAAGGTGTTCGAGGATCTTGTGAACGAGGCGGGCTACACCTTCAATCATCAGGCTTGGGACAAGTTCTTCGGTGATCCGCCCGGCTGCGGCACTTCGATGATCTTTGGCGTCAAGGGCAGTGGCAAGTCCGCGCTGCGGCTCGCGCTGGAAAAGAACATCGGGCATTTCAACAGCGGCCACAGCGAGCGGATACTGCTGCTCAGCTATGATGACTTCAATGGCTTTCTCGAGGCATTCAAGCGAAAGCTAGAGCAGGATCGCACCCGCACGGCGGCGGTGACGCTGAACGACTTCAAACTCGCTCAGCATCTCGATGCGATACTCGTCTGCGGGATGGAGTCACTGCTGTCCGAACTGAAGACCGCCGATCTTCCCCTCGACCAGCTGGAGCAGTATCAGCGTCATGACTTGATGATGCTGATGGCCTTCTATGTCAGCGGACCACCCGATCGCTACAACCGCATCATGTCCGCAATGAGCCGGAAACTGCTGGGACGCGGCGCGCTCCAGAGTATGGGTCGTGGTCTCAAAGGCTTCCTGGGCGGTCTCTTTACGTTGGGACTAGCGCCGCTCGGCGTCTCGATGTTCTATCGCGGTGTCGCTCGGTCGGCGGCGCGCGAGATCGTTGTCCGGGATCGCGATGCGCGAGATGTCGAACGGGCGCTGAGGGCCATACCCCGCGGGTATCTGAAGGACCAGGACGTCAGGCGCAAGGGCTGGCGGGATGAAGATGACCTGCGGCGCCTGTTCTTGTCCAAGTTCCTCGACTGCGTGCTGGCGCTGGGCTACCGGCAGATCGTGGTCGTGATGGACAAGGTCGACGAGCCCTCGCTGATCAACGGCGATCGGGAGAAAATGGAGGCCTTCGTTTGGCCATTGTGGAACAACCGCATCCTGCAGTTGCATCCAAGCCTAAGCTTCAAGATGCTGCTGCCGCGTCAGCTATATGAGGCCGTACGCAAGGCCTCGTCGGAAAAGGCCAACATCGCGCGCTTCGACAAACAGAAGATCATCTATCCGTTCCGCTGGGGCGATAAACAGCTTTTCGACATCATGTCCGATCGGTTGCGGATCTGCCGGGCCGATCCGAGCGACCCCTATCCACTCGACCGGTTGTTCGATAGTTCAATCAACCGCGGCGAGCTGCTCGGTATACTCGACAAACTAAGACAGCCGCGTTTCGTCCTCAATTATCTCTACCGCCTGATGGCCGAGACCTGCGCCCACAGTGATGACATGGGCCAGGGCCCGATCTGCATCCCGCACGAAGTCTTCTATAAGGTGACCGCCGCCATCGGCGAGGACATTCGCCAGTACTATCAGACGCTCGGCGAGAGCCCGGAGTAGTTCAGCCCACGGCGCAGGCAGAGCGTGCCCACTCGAAGGCCCCGAAGGCCCCGAAGGCCCCGAAGGCCCCGAAGGCCCCGAAGGCCCCGAAGGCCCCGAAGGCCGTGCTGGACTCTTCCAGCGCCAGCCACATGGGCATGATCACGGCCCTGGTAGCGATCGGGCTGCGTGCTCGGAGAACTGGCCCGCGGTCAGCGCCTTAGCGCGATGGTCGTGTCGATCGGCTGGGAGGCATCGTAGTCGGGGGTGTCTTCTCCTCGCACGAGCGGCGCAACTGGGTCGACGCTGGTGAGGTGAAGAGAAGGAAACCTCGCCGGAGTCTTTGTCGGTAAATGCCAGCGCGTCGACTGCCGCTTTCTGCTCTCATAGGCTCGCGACCCGCAAACCCGTTGACTGCTGCTGATCGGCACGCACGCGAACGACTGTCGGGAACTGAAACGCTGATCGCCACCTTTTGGGACTCCGAATGCCGCAAGACGACCTGATCCAACTCTTTTCACACTTTGGCCTCGCGGCGCTACTGGGCTTTCTGATCGGTCTCGAGCGAGAGCTTCGCGACGAGGACATTCCCACCGTTGGTATTCGGGACTTCGTCCTGTTCTCGTTGATCGGCGCCATCTCCAGCTACGCCGCTATCCAGTACCAGGCATCCTGGCTGATTTTGGCCGGGTTCGCCGGATTCCTCTCGATGTTGTTGTCTTCGTACTGGGCCAAGCGCGACCACGGCCCCGGCATCACCACCGAACTTGCCGCGGTGCTGACCTTCTTCCTCGGCGTCGTCATCATGCAAGGGGCCACACTGCTGGCCATCGCGCTGTCGATCCTGATGCTGGGCGTGCTGTTTCCAAAGGATGCGATCAAGCGCTTTCGCTCCCGCGTGCAAATACACGAGATGCGCGCGGTGCTGCTGTTCCTGACCATCACCTTCGTCATCCTGCCCGTGCTCCCACGCGAATCGTTGGATACCTTCTTGACCCATCCGGTCGGTACGGTGACGGCGGTGGACCAGACCACGGGGCAGGTCGACATCGCACTCGATGGGGAGGCGCGTGTGAGTTCGGGAGATCGGGTGATGGTGGCCCAGCCGGACGGGACGCGTGTCGGCTTCGTCAGGATCACAGCCGCGGAGAACCTGAGTGCAAGCGGCGACTATTTGGGAAGTCAGCTGGCCGATGTCCGGCCCGACATGAGCGTGGACGGTGGCCTGGGTATCGAGTTTCTGGAGGTGATGGCGTCCGCCGTTCGCCCCTACATGCTGTGGCTGATCGTGGTGTTGGTGTCGTTCGTCAGCTTCGCCGGCTACGTGCTGATCAAGATTCTCGGCAGCGGCGCCGGCATCGGCTTGACCGGCTTGATCGGAGGCTTGGTCTCGAGCACGGTAACGACGCTCAGCTTCGCTCGGCGAAGCATCGAGGCCCCCGCCGGCAATTCCCTGTTTGCCATGGCGATCATCCTGGCCAGTTCGGTGATGTTTCCGCGCCTGCTGCTGGAGATCGCGGTGATCAATCCGGCATTGATGAAGAACATCGCTGTTCCATTGACGGCGATGGGCATCACCGGCGCATTGATGGCCGGCATCCTGTACTTCAGATCGCGTCAGCCCGACATGGGCACCGCCAATGTCGAGTTTACCAACCCCTTCAGTCTCAAGTCGGCTGTCAGCTTCGGTTTGGTGTTTGCGGGCATCCTCATGTTCACGCGCCTGGCAACCTTCTATCTAGGCGATGCCTGGCTACCCGTCGTCGCCATCGTCAGCGGACTGACCGACGCCGACGCCATCGCCTTTTCCGTCAGCAGCCTCCAGGCATCGGGCCTGATTCATATCGACTGGGCGGCCTTCAACCTGGTATTGGGCGCCATCTCCAATACCTTTATGAAGCTCTTTTTGGTGCTTGGGCTCGGCGACCGGGCCCTGTTCAAGAAATTGCTCGGACCTTTCTTGTTGATCGGCATCGTGGGTCTAGCAACGACGCTGCTGTATTACGACCTTGGCACCGCCTTGACGGCGGCAGCCGACTAGCATCCTGGAGCCTGTCTCTCAGAGGAGCTCCGTTCCATGGTCTATTGCACAGCACGACGCACCCGAGCACTTATCGACCGCAGCGAATTGCTGACTCAGAAAGCGTTCCTGCTGGCACTGACAGCCTTGCTGCCGGTGGTGGCGTCGGCCCAGCAACAACCGAGAGACCCGCCGCCAGCCGTGGTGGTGGCCGCCGTGGAGATGCAGGCCGTAGACAAGAGTTCGCGCTTCATCGGCAACATACAAGCGATCCAATCGGTGGAGTTCAAGGCTCGGGTCGAGGGCTTTCTGGAGCAGGTTGCCTTCCAGCAGGGCTCGATGGTGGACGCGGGTCAGCTGCTCTATCAGATCGAGCAGGCCCAATACAAGGCGGCACTCGACAGCGCCGAGGGTCAGGCTGCGGCGGCCAAGGCCGATTCGGACAGCGCCACCGCGTCGCTGCTGGACAAGCAGGCGGACTTCGAGCGCCAGTCGGTGTTGATCAAGAAGGGCGATACCTCGCAGACCGCCTTCGACCAATCCAAGGCGCAGCGCGATGAGGCCAAGGCCGACGTGGAAAAGGCCGCCGCCAGCGAGCAGCAGGCCGCGGCGTCGGTGGAGACGGCACGGATCAATCTTGGCTACACCACCGTCAAGAGCCCCATCAAGGGGCGCATCGGCGCCACCACCTATACCCAGGGGAACCTGGTCGGCCCCGACAGCGGCACCCTGGCCACGGTGGTGCAGCTGGACCCGATCCGTGCCGTGTTCTCGATCCCGAGCACCGAGTTCGTTCGCATCATGGGCAACATCGGCAAAGCCAGCGCAGAGCAATACCGCGCCAAGTTCGTGCCGGAGCTGATCCTGCCCACCGGTGATCGCTACGCCCACCCGGGCACGATCGCCTTCGCCGACAATCAGGTGAACACCAGCACCGGCACCGTGGCGGTGTATGCGGACTTCCCGAACCCCGAGGGGCTGCTGCTGCCGGGGCAGTTCATCACCGCGCTGGTGGGAATGGCGCAAAAGCAAAGTCTGCCGGTGGTGCCGGCCGCGGCGCTGCAGCGCACCCGCGACGGTGAGCAGGTGTATGTGGTGGGCACCGACAACCGGGTCCAGCTTCGCAAGATCAAGACCGGCGCCAAGACCGACGGCGGATACGCCGTCGCGTCCGGCCTCACCGAGGGGGAACTGGTCATCGTCTCCGGCATCCAGAAGGTGAAACCCGGGATGCTGGTGGCGCCGAGTAGGCAGGGCGCGGCCACCGAACCTAAGCCGGCTTCAGCCAAGTCGGCCGCGGACAAGCCTGGCATACCGAAGCCCGTTGCCGAGGCCGAGTCGCCGCCCGCTGCATCCTCCTCGGCCGAGCCGGCCGATGCAGGCAAGGGCGGCGAGGACCAGGCGACCGGTGATGCGGCCTCTGCCGGAGCCGACCAATGAGCATCTCGGGCGTCTTCGTCGCCCGGCCGCGGCTCGCGGCCGTGGTCTCCATCGTGCTGGTGGTGGCGGGTCTCCTCGCCATTCGCGCCATCCCGGTGGCCCAGTATCCGGACATCACGCCGCCGGTCGTCCTGGTCACGGCCACCTATCCCGGCGCCGATGCCCAGACCATCACGGACACCGTCGGCGGCCCGATCGAAGAACAGGTCAACGGCGTCGAGGACATGCTCTACATGTCCGCCACCGCCGACAGTGCCGGCAACTACAGCCTGATGGTGACCTTCGCCGTCGGTACCGACCCGGACATCGCCCAGGTCAACACCCAGAACCGGGTCTCCCAGGCCCTGGCCAGGCTGCCGCAACAGGTACAGAACCTGGGCGTGACGGTGCAGGCGGAGTCGACCAACCTGCTCCTGGTCATTACCGTCTCGTCACCGGACGAGTCCCGCGATGCGCTCTTCCTGTCAAACTTTGCCGCTATTCAGGTGCAGGACGAGCTCGCCCGCGTCGCCGGCGTCGGCAACGCGAAGCAGTTCAGCCCGCTGGACTATTCCATGCGCATCTGGTTGGACCCGATCAAGATGTCGGCGCTTGGCATCACGCCCAGCGACGTCGTCGACGCAATCCAGCAGCAGAACATCCAGGCGGCACTCGGTCGGATCGGCGCCGCGCCGGTCGCCGACGATCAGGTGTTCCAGTACACCATCGTCACCAAGGGTCAGCTGGTGGAGCCCGAGGAGTTCGGCCAGATCGTCGTGCGCACCGGCGCCGACGGCGGCATCGTGCGCATCGGCGATATCGCCCGCGTGGAACTGGGCTCCCAGAACTACAGCTCGGCGTCGACCTACAACGGCAAGCCCACCGCGGCGATTGCGATCTACCAGGCCCCCGGCGCCAACGCGCTGGAGGTCGTCGAGGCCGTCCGCGCTGAGCTGAAGAGGCTGCAGAGCCGCTTCCCGGATGGGGTCGAGGGCCAGGTGATGTACGACTCGACGCTCTTCGTGCGGGCGTCCATCCACGAGATCCTGATCACCTTGGCCATCACCGCAGTGATCGTGCTGCTGGTGGTGTTTCTGTTCCTGCAGGACCTGCGCGCCACCATCGTGCCCGCGGTCACCATCCCGGTGTCGCTGATCGGCGTATTCATCGTGCTGCTGGCGGCGGGCTTCTCGGCCAACACCATCAGTCTGTTCGCGGTGGTGCTGGCCATCGGGCTGGTGGTGGACGACGCCATCGTCGTGGTCGAGAACGTGCAGCGCATCATGCTGGAGGAAAAGCTCGACCGCCGCGCCGCCACCCTCAAGGCCATGGACCAGGTGACCGGGCCCATCGTCTCCACCACCCTGGTGCTGTTCGCGATCTTCGCGCCGGTGGCCTTCCTGCCCGGCATCACGGGTGAACTGTTCCGCCAGTTCGCGGTGACCATCTCCGCGGCGGTGGCCATCTCGGCGATCAACGCGCTGACCCTGTCGCCGGTCCTGACCTCGCTGTTCCTCGGTACGCCCAAGGAGCCCAAGCGCGGCCCCTTCGCCTGGTTCAACAAGGGCCTGAACAGCACTCGCAACGGCTATGTCTCCGTGGTCGGGCTGATCGCCCGGCGCTCGCTGGTGGCCGGCCTGCTGGTGGTGGCGGTGGGCTTCGGTGCCGGCGCGCTGCTTGAGCGCCTGCCCACGGGCTTCCTGCCGAACGAAGATCAGGGCGTGCTGTTTGTCGACGTCAGCCTGCCCGATGCCGCCTCGCTGCCGCGCACCGAAGGGGTTCTGGCGAAGATGCGCGAGATCGCGGCCGACACCCCCGGCGTCGCCAACGTACTGATGGTCGCGGGCTACAGCCTGCTGACCAGCTCGTCGTCATCCAACTCGGGGCTCGGCGTGTTCGTGCTGGAGCCCTGGGACGAGCGCACCACACCCGAGACCCGGTTGCGCGGGCTGTATCAGGGCCTCAAGGCCAAGTTGGACGCCGTGCCCGATGCCAATGTACTGGTGTTCCCGCCGCCGCCCATCAGCGGGCTCGGCAACGCCGCCGGATTTGCGATGCAGGTGGAGGCCCTGGGCGGCCAGTCCGCCGAGGAGCTGACGCAGGTGCTCCAGGGCCTGCTCGCCACCGCAAACCAGGACCCGCGCATCGCTCGGGCCTATTCCACCTTCAGCGCCAACACGCCGCAGCTCTATCTGGATCTGGACCGCACCAAGGCCGAGTATCTGGATGTGCCGGTGTCGCAGGTGTTCAACACCATGCAGTCGGTGTTCGGCAGCACCTATGTCAACAACTTCACATACCTGGGGCGCACCTTCCAGGTCAATGTGGAGGGCGAGCAGCAGGGGCGGCGCGAGATCGACGACATTGGCTCCACCTACGTGCGCTCCAACAGCGGCGCCATGGTGCCGCTGTCTGAGGTCGCCAGCGTGCGCGAGCAGCTCGGCGCCAACCTGATGTTCCGCTACAACCAGTTCCTCACGGCGGCCATCAACGGCACGCCGGCGGCGGGTTACTCCACCGGCGACGCCATGCAGGCCATGCAGGAGGCGGCGGCCAAAGCGCTGCCGGACGGCTATACCTATGAGTGGACCGCCATGTCCTACCAGCAGGCGCAGCAGAGCGCAGGCGGCGAGATCGCGATCTTCGGCCTCGCGGTGCTGTTCGGCTATCTGTTCCTAGTGGCCCTGTACGAGAGCTGGGCCATCCCCTTCGCGGTGCTGGCGTCGGTCACCGTTGCTGTGCTGGGCGCCGCGCTCGCGCTCACGGCCGTTGGGCTCGACAACGACCTCTACACCCAGATCGGCCTGGTGCTGCTGATCGGCCTGGCGGCCAAGAACGCGATCCTGATCGTGGAGTTCGCCAAGGAACAGCGCGAGGCGGGCTCGAGCCTCTATGACGCGGCCTTGTCCGGCGCCCGCATGCGCTTTCGTGCCGTGCTGATGACGGCGATTGCCTTCATCGTCGGCCTGCTGCCGCTGGTGCTCGCCACCGGTGCCGGCGCCAATGCCCGTGTGCACTTAGGATTTACGGTGCTCGGCGGCATGCTCGCCGCGACCCTGTTCGGCATCCTGCTGATTCCGGGGCTCTATGTGATGTTCCAATGGATCGGGGATCGTGTTGGCGCCTTGCTGGGGAACCGCCTCGATCCTGCCCCTGCTGCCGAGGACGCGAGTCGATCAGAACCGTGACGCGCCGCACATCGGCGCCAGCACGCTGCCTGCCGAGTCGGTCCGAGGAACAGTTGGGTTAGAAAATGTAGAGCAGCAAGGTACAACCGAGCATCAGCGCAACCCAGAGCACCATGCTGCCGGTCGGCGAGCTGCGGGCGAGGATGCCATGCGGGCCGTGATGCTTGTACAGGTTGGCGAGCAGGGCGCGGACACGGCTATAGGCACGATCCTCCAGCTCCGCGCGGGCGCGTGCGGTGCGCAGCGTAAACTCATCGGCGAGCTGGTGCAGGAACTTGCGATAGAACCAGTCGAAGTCGAGGCTGATGGTGAGCGTGCGGCGCATCTGACTGAGCAGCACGAAGAAGGCGAAGCCGGAGAACAGCAGCAGCTGGAGCTGGCTGAGGACATGCTCGAGCGTGTAGGGCTGGTAGTCGACCGGATAGGGCAGGATCGCATAGAGCGGCTGTGGGAAGAGGCCCAGCGCGATGCAAAGGAATGAGAACGCGACCATGGCCCAGCGCATCGCCGCCGGCGGCTCCGGCGGGCGCAGGCCCGAGTCCTTCTGAAAGAACACGAACCACGGAAACTTGATGCCGGCATGCAGGAAGACGCCTGCGGAGGCGGCGAGCAGCAGCATCCAGACCACGAGCAGGCCTTCGTTGGCGGCCGCGGCGGTCTCCAGTGACTTGGTCACGAAGCCGGACGTGAACGGAAAGGCGGAGATCGCGAGCGCGCCGATGATGCCGTGCATGGCCGTTCGCGGCATGCTCTGGAAGAGCCCGCCCAGGTCGGTGCACTTGCGCTTGCCGGTCATCAGCAGCACGCTGCCGGCGGACATCAGCAGCAAGGCCTTGTAGATGATGTGCGCGAAGGCATGGGCGGCGGCGCCGTTGAGCGCCAGATCGGTGCCGATGCCGATAGCGCAGACCATGAAGCCGACCTGGTTGACGATGCTGTACGCCAGAATGCGGCGCATGTCGTTTTCGAGCAGCGCGTAGATGATTCCGTAGAAGACCATGTACAGGCCGATCCAAATCAGGATCTCGGTGCCTGGGAACATGACAAGGAGCGCGAACACCGCGGTCTTGGTGGTGAACGCGGACAGGAACACGGTGCCGCTCGGCGACGCCTCGGGATAGGCGTCGGCGATCCAGGCCGACAACGGCGGCGCGCCGGCGTTGACCAGGATGCCGATCAGGATCAGCACCGTGCCCAGGGTGTTCGCTTCCAGGGTCTCCACGGCAAGGCTGCCGGTGGCGGTCCAGTGGGCGATGATGCCGGCCATCAGCACGACGCCGCCGAGCAGGTGCACGAGCAGATAGCGAAAGGCGGCGCGGCCTGCGGCCTCGGTGTTGGCGGCGAAGATCACGGCGGTGGAGCCAATCGCCATCAGCTCCCAGAAGATGAACAGCGTCAGCAGATCGCCGGCGAAGGTGACGCCGATCGCCGAACCGGCGTAGACATAGGCAGCGACCAGTTCCAGGGTGCGGGCACCGCTGCCGAGCGCATAGAGGCCGCCGACCGCCGCCATCAGCGCGAATACGGTCGCGAACAGCCGGCCTTCGGCGGTGGCATGGGCCGGGCTCAGCTCCAAACCAAGCAAGGGTATCCGCAGTCCGGCCTGCTCCGGCACCAGCCAGACCAGCAGCAATGTCAGCAGCGGCAGACCGAGCAGCAGGCGTCGGCGGGCCTTATTGTGCAGGAAGGGGAGCAGGAAGGCCCCCAGCACCATGACCAGCGCCGGCGGCAGCGCGAGTTCAGTCATCGTAATAGTCGTCCGGGCGCTTCAGGAAGATGCCGAGGATCTTGGCCCCCGCGACCATGGCCGCGCAGGTGACGAAGCCGTACCAGGCAAAGAAGCCGATGCGCGTATCCAGCTTGAAAGCCGAGCGTCGGGAAGTGGGCGTGGTGGTGCAGGAACAGGTCCGGCAGCAGCACCAGTGCCAAGATCAGGATCAGCAGCGCCCATAGCTTGGGCAGGTTCTCGGAGCGGTAGAGCCAGTGCGGGCGCTCGGTCATCTTTTCTTCTCCTCAGGTGCCGCTGCCGGGTAAGGCGAGCATCTGCCCGGCCAGCGACAGGGGTACCTGGTGGAACAGGAACAGCCCCAGCGTCAGCACCGCCGTCACCGTCAGCGCGATCACCATGGGCAGCGGCGCCTCGCCGTGGTCGGCGGGCCCGTCATCCGCGGCGGGCCGGGCGAAGAGCGCGGAACACGATGGGCGCGAAATAGGCCGCGTTCAGCAGTGTCGACAGCACAATGACGCCGATCGCGATGAACTGTCCGGTATCGAAGGCGCCGCCGAGCATGTACCACTTGGAGATGAACCCGGCCGCCGGCGGCACGCCGATCATCGACAGCGATCCGATCGCGAACGCGCTCATGGTCCAGGGCATTCGCCAGCCGATGCCGCGCAGCTGCGAGACCTCGGTCTTGTGCGCCGCGGTATAGATGGCGCCGGCGGCAAAGAAGAGCGTGATCTTGCCGAAGGCATGGGCGGCAATGTGCAGCGCCGCGCCGATTAGCGACAGCGGTGCCAACAGCGCCGCACCAAGCACGACATAAGACAGCTGGCTGACGGTGGAATAGGCCAGGCGCCGTTTCAAATTGTCCTGCCGCAGCGCGATCACCGACGCGACCACGATGGTGAAGCCGGCGACATAGAGCAGCAACTCCGCCGCCGGCAGCCCCTGCAGGGTCTCGACGCCGAAGATGTAGACGATGACCTTGACGACGGTGAAGACGCCGGCCTTGACCACGGCCACCGCATGCAGCAGCGCACTGACCGGCGTCGGCGCGACCATCGCCGCCGGCAGCCAGCGATGCACGGGCATCAGCGCCGCCTTGCCGATGCCGTACATGAACATGAAGAGCAACAGCCCGAGCATCGCCGGCGGCAGTGCCCCGCCAATGTTCGCGAGCAGACCGCCGGGGATGAACTCGAGTGCTGCCGGTCAGGGCCCAGGTCCAGATGATTGCCGGCAGCAGCAGGCCGATGGATGTCGCGATCAGGATGCCGAGATAGACCCGGCCGCCGGAGCGGGCGGTGTCATTGCCCTTGTGCGTGACCAGCGGATAGGTGGACAGCGTCAGCAGCTCGTAGAACAGGAACAGCGTGAACAGATTCGCGGCAAAGGCGATGCCCATGGTCGCGAACAATGCGATGGCAAAGAAGACGTAGAAGCGGGTCTGGTGCTGCTCGGCATTGCCGCGCATGTAGCCGATGGAATAGATGGAGTTGATCGGCCACAGCAGCGACGCAACGCCGGCGAACAGCATGCCGAGGGGCTCCAGTCGGAAGCCGATGGTGATGCCCGGAAAGGGCTCGGCCAAAACCAGCTCCGGTCTGGCGCCGGCGAGCACGGCCGGCACCAGGCTCGCGACGACGAGGAACAGCAGCGACGCGGTGACCAGGGTCACGCCCTCGCGCAGATCTGGCCGGCGCCCGGCGGCCCAGATGCCGAGGGCGCCGACCAGCGGTAGCGCCAGGGCCAGCACCATGCGCAGCGCGTCCCAGTCCATGTGCGGGCTCATGCCTGGCTCCATGGCCAGCACCACCAAGACGAGTTATTGGGGTTCATGGCGCCACCCCGCCGGCACCGATCAGACCGGCAGAGATCTCGGTTGCCAAGCCGACGGTGAGGCTGGTCTCGATGCCGAAGTACAGGTTGGCGGCGACCATGATCCAGATCGGGATCAGCAGCGCCAGTGGCGCCTCGGCAACCGTCGGCGCATCCGCTGGACGCTCGCCGAAATAGGCAACCTCGATCACCCGCCCGATATAGACCACGGCGATCAGCGACCCGACGATGACCAGCACGACGACGAGCCACCAGCCGTTCTCGAGAGCCGCCAGGATCAGGTACCACTTGGACACGAAGCCGACCGTGCCGGGCACGCCGATCAGGCTGAGACCGGCGACGACGAAGGCAGCCATGGTCCAGGGCATCTGCCGGGCGATGCCGGCAAGTGCCGACAGGCGCGTGGCGCCGAGCCGATACGACAGTGCGCCGATGGCAAGGAAGAGCGCGCCCTTGATCAGCGCATGATTGAACAGGTGCAGCAGCGTTGCCGTCAGGCCGGTGACATTCATCAGCCCGATGCCGAGCAGCATGTAACCGATCTGCGCGACCGACGAGTAGGCATGCATGCGCTTGACGCCGTGCTGGAATACGGCCACGACGGAGCCGATCAAGATGCCGGCCGCTGCCAGTGGCAGCAGCAGCAGCTGGATGTGCATTTCGTTGAAGGTGAACTCGGTACCGAATACCGAGTAGATGAAGCGGATCATCGCGTACAACGCGACCTTGGTCGCGGTGGCCGCGAGGAATGCGGTGACCACCGACGGCGAGTAGGCATAGGCGTTCGGCAGCCACAGGTGCAGCGGGAACATCGCGAGCTTCAGCGCCAGGCCGACGGTGATGAATGCGAACGCCGTGTGCAAGGTGCTGGAGCCTGACAGCTCGGGGATACGCACCGCCAGATCGGCCATGTTCAGCGTGCCGGTCAGCATATAGAGCAGACCGATACCAATCAGGTAGAAGGTGGCACCGATGGTGCCCATGATCAGATACTGATAGGCCGCGGTCAGAGCCCGGCGGTCGCGGCCAAGGCTGATCAGCGCATAGGTCGACAGCGAGGAGATCTCGAGCAACACGAACAGATTGAAGGCATCGCCAGTGATGACGATGCCGAGCAGACCGGCGAGGCAGAGCAGCAACAGCGTGAAGAACAGCGGCTGCAGCCGCGGCGCCAGCTCGGCCCTGACGCTGCGCCAGGCATAGGGCATGACCACGGCGCCGATCAGGGACACGATCAGCAGCACATAGGCGCCAAAGCGGTCGACGACATAGTCGATGCCCCAAGGCGGCTCCCAGTCGCCGAAGGCGTAGTGCAGCTCGGCGCCGTCGCGCACCTGCCACAGCAGCGCGATGCTGATCGCGAGCACGGCCCAGCTGACCAGCGTCGCCAGCGCCCAGGCCCAGCGGCCGCGCCCGAGCAGCAGACAGAGCGGCGCCCCGAGCAGCGGCAGCACCACCAGCAGCGCGGGCAGATTGTCGGCAATCACGCGTCGTCGTCCCGTTCGCGGATCTCGTCTTCCTCGACCGTGCCGTAGGCCTCCTTGATGCGCACGACCAGAGCCAGCCCCAGAGCCGTGGTCGCCACCCCGACGACGATCGCGGTCAGGATCAGGACATGAGGCAGCGGGTTGGAATACACCGTGCTGTCCTCGAGCACGATCGGCGCGGTGCCGTCCTGGACCTTGCCCATCGAGATATAGAGCAGGAACACCGAGGTCTGGAAGATGTTCAGTCCGACGATCTTCTTGACGAGGTTGCCGTGGGCGACGACGACATAGAAGCCGGTCATCATCAGGAAGAAGACCACGTAGTAGTTGTACTGGCCGATCCAGTCCACGTCAGCCCTCCCTCGAAATGAACGCGAAGAAGATCAGCAGCATCACCGCGGCCACGGTCACGCCGACACCGAGTTCGATCAGAATAATGCCGTAGTGCTGGCCGTGGACGGCGTCATGGGCGAGGACGCTGTAGTTCAGAAAATGGCCGCCAAGCAGCATGGTGGCCACGCCGACGCCGCCGTAGATCAGCACGCCGAGGGCAGCCAGCGGCGCAAGCAGCCCGGGCGGCACCAGGCGCATCGCCGCCGCGCTGCCGTTGGTCAGTGCGTAGAGGATGATGCCGGCGGCGAAGATGACGCCGGCCTGGAAGCCGCCGCCGGGACCAAAGTCGCCATGGAACTGCACATAGAGCGCAAACAGCAGGATGAACGGGATCAGCAGTTTGCCGATCACTGTCAGCACGATATCGTCATTCATGGTCGTCTCTCGGGCGCTCGCCTTCCTCGGCGGTATCGCCGCCCCCGGTCCTAGGTCGCCGCCGGCCGATGCCGAGCAGGGCCAGCACGCCGATCCCCGCCGTGAAGACGACTACGGTCTCACCGAGGGTATCGAAGCCGCGGTAGCTGGCCAGCACCGAGGTGACCATGTTTGGCACGCCGACCTCGTTCGGCGAGTCCTGGATATAGCGCGGTGCAACATGGCGGTGCACCGGCGCCTGCGGGTCGCCGAAGCGCGGCATGTCAACGGTGCCCCAGAGCAGCACGATGCCGGTGAGTGTCACCACCGTCAGCGGCAGCACCGGAGAGCGCTCTGAGCGCGCCTGCTTGTGACCGGTCAGCGCCAGCGTGCTCAGCATCAGCATGGTCGATACGCCCGCGGCCACCGCCGCCTCGGTGAAGGCGACATCGACGGCATCGAGGATGATGAAGACGCCGGCCGTGGTCAGGCTGTAGATGCCAGAGAGCATCACCACCGCGAACAGACTCCGCACACGCACGATGGCGATGGCGGTTGCGACCAGAAAGGCCAGCAGCACGATGTCGATCAGTTGTGCGATGTCGGGTCTCCTTCCTTCGCACCGGTCGGCTTGAAGCCCGCGCGCACGGCCGCGCGGGCCAAGGCATGGCTGGCGACGGGGCTGGTGTACAAGAGGAACAGCAGGATGAAGATCAGCTTCACGGTGATGAGCGTCAGGCCGGACTGCACCATCAGCGCGGTCAGGATCATACCCGCGCTCAGCGTGTCGGTGACGCCAGCGGCATGCAGCCGCGTGAAGAAGTCCGGGAAGCGCAGCACGCCGACGGCGCCCGAGATACCGAGGAAGACGCCGCCGATCATCAGCGCGATGCTGACCAGATCTAGAAGGATGGCGATCACAGCTCGCCCGGCCGCGGCGGTTTGGCGCTGTCGACGGTGCGCTCGATGAACTTGAGCGCGGCGATGACGCCGATGAAATTGATCAGCGCGTAGGTGAGCGCAATGTCGAGAAAGTCGGGCCTTGCGGTGAGAAAGCCGTAAACGGCGATCAAGAGCACCGTCTTTGTGCCGACCATATTGACCGCGAGGATCCGATCGCAGATGGTCGGCCCAAGGAAGGCACGCACCAGCGCTAGGCCCATGACGACCAGAATGCCCGCTGCGGCCGCGGCAAACATCAGCCGCGCCTCCCTTCGGCCCAAGTGACCCGCCTGTCCATGTCGCCGCCGGCCAGGTCGGCGAACGCCGACTCGGTCAGCGCATGGACCAGGATCTCGTCATCGGTGACCTCGATCGCGACGGTGCCCGGCGTCAGCGTAATCGAGTTCGCGTAGATGGTCTTGCCCAGACGCGTTACCTGGCTCAGGGGCAGGCGCCCGATCACCGGGCTGATCGGATCGGTGTGCGGGTGCCAGATCCGCCGCACCACATCGAGGTTGGACTTGACGATCTCGCCCACCAGCCAAACCATGTAGCGCGGCAGCCGCAGCACCATGCGGAGGCTGTAGCCGCGGCGGCCGGGCTGCTCGAGTCGCGCGCCAATCCACGCCGACAACAGCGACGACACCAGACCCAGCATCAGCAGCAGTGTGCTGTCCCAGTAGCCGGAGAGCAGCAGCCAGAAGCCGAAGAGCACCGCGAACATGACGAAGAAGTACAACACGAGCGACGCGGTTATTTGCCTTGAGATTCGGTTTTTTAGGGGCGGCGATCAGCATGTCGGACCGCCACGAGACAAGCTCGTGACCGAAGACGACGCCGCCGCAGCTGCCGGCCGGCAGCACCGCGCATCAGGCTAGCGGTCGCTGAAGATCGGGTCAAGGCGCAAGGTGCAAGAATCGCAAGCGCCATGAGCGGCAACAGCACACCGCCACCAGCCGGCATCGACGTCTCGCGCCTACGGCCCCGAGCGACAGGGATCGCCTCAGTCTTTCTCTTGCATCAGCCTGCGTTTGGTCCGCTTGAGCCCGAACCAGGCCGCGCCGACGACCAGCGGCAGGGCGATGGCAATACCAAGGGTCGGACTGATCGGCCAGCCGCTGACCTCCAAGCCCTTCAGCAGATAGCCCACCAGGCCAAGCCCGTAGTAGCTGATCGCGACAACCGACAGGCCTTCGACGGTCTCTTGCAGGCGCAGCTGGAGCTTGGCGCGCCGGTCCATGGAGTCGAGCAGGCTGCGGTTTTGTTCCTGCAGCTGGAGTTCGACCCGGGCACGCAGCAGTGCCGTCATGCGTGCCGCGCGTTCGGCTAGGTGTTGCTGGCGTTGCGCCGCGGCCTGGCAGGTGGCGACAGCGGGCGCGAGACGGGCGTCGAGGAATTCGGTGAAGGTTTGTAGACCCTGGATGCGCTGCTGCCGCAATTGCTCCAGCCGCTTCAACACCACCTGGTAGTAGGCCACGGATGCGTCGAAGCGCGATGCCGTTTGTGCCGCGAGCGATTCCACTTCCGCGGCCAGCGCGGTCAATTCTGCCAAGAGCGCGCGCTCCGGCGGCGGCGCAGTGTGACCTTGCGTCGCGTCCAGCCGATCGTTGCCGGCAGTCATGCGCGCGGCCACGTCCGCCAGCCGCTGCTCGGCATCGGTGAGCGTGATCGCTGCCTGTCGCGCGGGCGGCAGACCGAGCAGCGCCATTACGCGATAGGCATTCACGTCCAGAATGCGTTTGACCAGTCGTCCCGCCTGCGCTTCCGACAGGTTCAGGTCGCGGACCAGGATGCGGCCGTAGCCGTCCTGGTGGATGCGCATGTCCGTCCACGCGATACCGGCACCGCCCGCCACCTCGGCGCCGATGACCGGGTTACCCGCGAAGAGCGCTGTGAGTTCGCCGGGACTATGGTCGGGCTGGTTGCGCGGCTCCAGCGCGAGCATGACCGCGGAGACCACCTCGCCCGGGAGATCGCGCAGCCAGTCCGCCGGCAGTTGGTCCAGCAACGACTCGGAGAACGGCTGCTCGAATACCCCCTCGCGCGAGAAGCTGACGGTGACGAACTCCGTATGCCGTTCCCAACGCAGCCGCAGCCCGCCGATGTCGACGAAAAACTGCTGACCGAGGTCCGACGGCGCTGGCACTTTGAAGTGAGCGAGCAGACGCAGCAGATGGCGCACGTTTCGCCCGCCACCCCGCTCGCCGGATAGATAGGCGATGTGCGCGACCCGTGCCGGCGCGCGCACGGGCTCGAAGGTGCGCGCATGCAGTTCGGCGGTGACTTCGTCGCGTAGCGGATGTTCTGGAAAAGGCAGGTTCATGGGTGTTTCGGCTCCTTGACCTCGATACCGCGGAGGTTAGCGCGCCATGATGACAGCAAAGCACGCCTGGCTGGGCTAGCCGCAGCGCGCTGGTGCGATCGCCGCACCCACCGCATTGGGCCCGGCCGAACACAGCATTCGACAGCAACCGCCTAAGGCGCAATGCTCGCCGCTGCGAGACCGGCCAGCGCCTTGCTCAGCATCGCCACCGATGGGCAGTCCGGTACGCCATGGCGCGCGGCGATATAGGCGGGGTCGTTGTAGCCGAGCCAGACCTGACCGTCGGCGTCTTGCCAAACTAAGACCTTGAGCGGCAGGTCGACGGCAACGGTTTGCGCGCACTCCATGAACGGCGTTCCGCCCTTCGGGTTGCCGAAGATCAACAGCTCGGTCGGCGGCAGTTCCTTGCCTACCTTGGCCGCGCCAGCGGCGTGATCGATGCGAGCAAACACCTTGAGCCCGCGCTGTTCGGCGGTCTCCTGCACCCGGTCCATGGTGTTCTTGGCGGACAGAGGGCTCTGGACGCTAACCAGGCCATCGGCGCCGACCGCGATCAAGGGCGTCGAGAACAGGACGAATGCGGCGAGCGGCAGAAAGCGTTTCATTGGCGCCTCCGAGGTCAGTGAAGTTGAGGAACGGAAGCCGGCGAGTGTACCGGCCTGCGCCGCGGTCAGCACCGTATATCGAGCATCTGGTCCTTGCGGTCGACCAAAACCTTGAATACTGGCTAGGAATTTCCGTTGTAGCTGTGTTTTCCGTCGAGTAGAGTCGGCGCGCGGGCGAATTTCCATAAGAGCTGGCTGCGCGCTCCGGCATTCGCTTGCTGCTCATTGCACCCTGTCCGCGGTTCGTCATCTGGCTCGGAGGCGTCTCTGCCACCGCGATCATTAAGCAGAAAGAGGAGGATCAAGTACGCCGGCGAGTACCTCGGCGCTCATTGCCGTGCGCAAGAACCAATTGAGTCGGCGCCGACCTGGACGTGAGGCAGATCGGGTTTGCGCCCTCAAAAAATAGATGGAAGAAGCACGAACTTCTTCATATTCCAATCAAAATGAGGATGGCCTGAATGCACCCAGAGCTGGCGCAAAGAATCCAAGATAGTCCGCAGTTCCAGGAACTCGTCAAACGCCGCAATCGTCTCGCCTGGAGCCTGGCGATCATCGTTCTTGTCGTTTACTACACCTATATTCTCGTCATCGCCTTCAACCCCAGCGTGTTCGGCACGCCGATCAGCAGCGACTCGGTGATCACCATCGGCATCCCCATCGGGGCAGGCATTATCCTGATGAGCTGGCTGATGACGGGCTTGTATGTCAATCGAGCCAATAACGTGTACGACGAACTGACCGACAGGATCGTGCGAGAGGTGTCGGGCACATGAGAAAGACCAGTCTGATTATCGCTTTTGTGTCTCTGGCCGCCATGCTTGCGGTCGGTGCGGCGGTGGCGGCGGGGGCGATCGAGGGTGAAGCGGTCAAGCGCCCGGTGAACATGTCGGCGATCGTCATGTTCCTGCTGTTCGTGGCCGGTACCCTGTCCATCACCTACTGGGCAGCGCGCAGAACCAGAACGGCGAAGGAGTTCTACACCGCGGGCGGTGGTATTACGGGCTTTCAGAATGGCTTGGCCATTGCCGGCGACTATATGTCCGCGGCCACCTTCCTCGGTATCTCCGGGCTGGTGTTTCTCAAGGGCTACGACGGGCTCGTCTATACCGTGGGCTTCCTCGTCGGCTGGCCGTTCATCCTGTTCCTGATGGCCGAAAAGCTGCGCAACCTCGGCAAGTATACCTTCGCGGATGTCGCTTCCTACCGGCTGCAACAGACGCCCGTTCGCGCCCTGGCCGCCTGCGGCACCCTGGCCACGGTGACCCTGTATCTGGTCGCGCAGATGGTCGGTTCCGGCAAGCTCATCCAACTCCTGTTCGGCCTGCCTTACCCTGTCGCTGTCGTCATCGTCGGCGTCCTCATGGTCCTTTACGTCACCTTCGGCGGCATGCTCGCCACCACCTGGGTTCAGATCATCAAGGCCGGGTTGCTGCTCACCGGTGGCACCGGCCTCATGCTACTGGCCATGTCCCACTTCGATTTCAGCCTGGAGAACCTGTTCAGGCAGGCGACGGCGATGCACCCGGACGGACTCAAGCTGATGGAGCCGGGAGGGCTGCTCCCTGACCCGGTGTCGGCAATCTCCCTTGGCATGGCCCTGATGTTTGGTACCGCCGGTCTGCCGCATATCCTGATGCGCTTCTTCACGGTGCCGGATGCCAAGCAGGCCCGACGTTCCGTTTTCTATGCCACGGGCTTCGTCGGGTACTTCTTCCTCGTGGTCTTTATCATCGGCTTTTGCGCCATCGTGCTGGTCAGCCAGAATCCGGAGTTCCTGGATGCCGATGGGAAGATCTTCGGCGGCAACAACATGGCGGCCGTGCATCTATCGAGTGTGGTCGGTGGCAACCTCTTCATGGGCTTCATCTCGGCCGTGGCCTTCGCCACCATCCTGGCCGTCGTCGCCGGGCTGACCCTGGCGGGCGCCTCCGCCATCTCCCACGACCTCTACGCGCACATCATCTGCAAGGGCAAGGGATCTGAGCAGAAGGAAGTGATGGTCTCGCGCATGGCGACGATCTTGCTGGGCGTCATCGCCATCACCGTCGGCATCGCCTTCGAGAAGCAAAACATCGCCTACATGGTCGGGTTGGCCTTTGCCATTGCCGCCAGTGCCAACTTCCCGGTGTTGCTGCTGTCGATGCTGTGGAAAGGATTGACCACCCGGGGGGCCGTTATCGGCGGCTTCATCGGCTTGACCACGGCAGTCGTGCTCGTGATTATCGGCCCGATCGTTTGGGTAGACGTAATCGGGAACGCAGAGCCGATCTTCCCGTATAAGTATCCGGCTCTGTTCTCCGTAACCGCCGCCTTCGTTGCCACCTGGTTCTTCTCGGTGACCGACAAGAGTGAGTCTGCGGCGAGAGAAAAGGCAGCCTTCCTGCCGCAGTATGTGCGCGCGCAGACCGGCATAGGAGCCGAAGGCGCTTCTTCCGCTCACTAGACGGATGGAAGCTGATCTTGGCCGCTCGGCCAAGATCAGCCCAGCTCCGATGTGCGTGAGGAGCGAAGCCAACCCCGCCCTTTATCCAATCGCCGAGTTTTCCGCGTTGGCCGCATGACCACCCAAGCGGTGGCTGGCGGCGATGCTCCGCCCGTTTACGCGAGTGTTACCGGAGAGACCCTGTGGCTCCTCTCTGGCTTTGACTCTGCGGCCCCTGTGATCCTCTCGCGTGGCGAGTCCGCGTAGAAGTGCTTGATTACGCCGGTTTGGGCAGCCGTCCCTAGCAGCATCGCCTTGGATCGAGGCGTCTAGCAAGTAGGAGAATCAGCCCTGAGCAGCGAATCTCCCAAGATGAGTCACGAGACCAGCCGGAAAGCTCGAGCAGCACCGGCGAGCGACGGCGGGGCGCTGCGGCTCGCGTCCGTGCTGGAGACGGGAAGCAATTGCTGGCGCATCGCGCAGGCCGAACGGCTGGCCGTACTGATTGATGGCGAGGCGTACTTCAGCGCCGTACGCGGCGCCATGATGCAGGCCCGCCACTGCATCGCGATCGCCGGGTGGGACATCCACAGCGCGCTGGAGTTGGTCCGCGATCCGGTCGACGACGGTCATCCCACGCGACTCGCCGAACTCTTGATCACGCTTCTCGAGCAGCATCCCGATCTTCATGTCTACGTCCTGCTTTGGGATTTCGCGTCCATCTATGCCTTGGAGCGCGAGGCGCTCTTTCCCATCGACAATCCCTGGGAACAGCATGAACGGCTGCATTTCGTTCAAGACGATCAGCATCCGCCCACGGCGAGTCAGCATCAGAAGCTGGTCATCGTCGACGGGCAGCTCGCCTTCTGCGGCGGGTTCGATCTCGGCCGTTGGCGCTGGGATACCCGGGCACATGCTGCCAAGGAGCGGCGACGCGTCACCCACGACGGCGATGCCTATCCGCCCTTCCACGATCTTCAGATGCTGGTCGACGGCGAGGCGGCCAAGGCGTTGATGGCGCTGTTCAACGATCGCTGGTGCTGGGCGACCCAAGACAGGCTTGCCGCTATCCCGGACGAGTTAGACCGGCGCTCCGTCTGGCCACCTGCCGTCGACCCGTTGCTGCATCGACAGCCGGTTGCGATCGCACGCACCCTGCCGGCCTTCGCTGGTCGTGCCGAGGTGCGTGAGGTCGAGCAGCTTTACCTGGATTTGATCGAGCGTGCGCAGACGCTGATCTACATCGAGAATCAATATCTGAGCTCGCGCAGCGTCCGCGATGCCCTCTGTCGCTCGCTTGCGGGCGCCGCCGGTCCGCAGGTCATCATCGTCCTGCCCCGCGAGACGGGCGGCTGGCTCGAACAGCACACCATGGACATCCTGCGGGCGCGCGTGCTAGCGCGGCTTCGCGATGCCGATCAACATGGCCGCATGCGGGTCTACTACCCGGATGTCCTCGGCCTGTCCGACGGCTGCCTTATGGTCCACGCCAAGCTGATGATCGTAGACGACCGCGTGCTGCGCATCGGTTCATCGAACCTCAGCAATCGGTCCATGGGTCTCGATAGTGAATGTGACCTCTGTATCGCCGCCGAGCAACAAGCGACAATCGACGCGATTCGCGCGCTGCGACATCGGCTGCTGGGCATGTTCCTGTCCGTCACGCCCGAGCAGCTCGCGCAGGCCGAGCGCGTCGCCGCCGCTGAGGGAGGCGGCCCGATCCAGGCGATCGAACAGCTGCGACGGGCGCAGGCGTCCGCCGAGGAGCCACCGCCGTTGCGGCTCGCCGATCTTGAGGGCCGGGTCGACCCCGAGTGGGAACGCCAGTTGCCGGACGAGCGGCTCATCGATCCCGACGGGCCGATCGACCCGGCGTTGGTCACCGAAGCGGTCGTCGGCGGTGACGAACACTTGCCGCATGTGCGCTGGCGCCTCGTGGTCGGTATCGGTCTGATCGTCCTGTTCATTGCGTTAGCGGCCGCCTGGCGGTGGACCGCGCTCGGCGAATGGCTGGATCCGAACGCCTTGGCGAGCAAGGTGCAGCAACTAAGCAATACGCCCTGGGGACCCGTCGCCGCGATCGCCGCCTTCGTCGGCGCCGCCCTGGTCGCGGTGCCGGTCACGCTGCTGATCCTGGTCTCTGCCGTCGTCTTCGGATCGGTGACCGGCGCCTTGGTCGCATGGATTGGGTCGGTCGCCGCGGCCCTGGCTGGCTATGCGCTCGGGCACTACCTCGGACGCCCTGCCGTCGAACGCTTAGCCGATGGCGGTCTCGGACGCCTGAGCCGCCGCTTGGCGCGACACGGCATCCTCACCGTCGTCACGGTGCGCATTGTGCCCATCGCGCCCTTTGCGGTAATCAACCTTTTTGCCGGTGCCACGCATCTGGGAATCAGGGATTTTCTGATTGGAACGGCCATAGGCATAGCGCCGGCGATCTTTGCCATGTCGCTCTTCGCCGAAGGCCTGCTGTCGCTCGTACAGAAAGCCGATCTGCGTGCGGTTGCGCTGGTACTCGTCGGCGTGCTCGCGGTTGGCGGTTTGGCCTGGTTCGGACGGCGCATGCTGGCCAAAGATGACTGAGCCGGACTGCCTCTTCAGCGTCGCGACCTACAACATCCATCGGGGGCTCGGCCGCGACGGGCAGACCGACCATCAACGCATCGCCAGTGCGGTCATGGAGTTGGATGCCGATGTCATCGCACTCCAGGAGGTCGAGACGCTGTCGCGGGCGCCGGCTGGACAGATCGGCCTGCTGGAACAGCTTCAGCGCGCCGGCTATGAGCCGCTGCTCGGCACCACCATGCGCTCCGAGTTCAGCAGCTACGGCAATCTGCTGCTGAGCCGGCTGCCGGTCAGGGCCCACCGTGCACACCAACTGAGCTGGCAGGGTAGAGAGCCAAGGGGCCTCATCGAAGCCCGAATTGAGGCACCGGCAGGCGCCGTTGTCGGGCCAGCCTCAGATGGCTTGGGTGACTTCTGGTGTCTTGCGACACATCTGGGACTGAGCATCGCAGAGCGGCGCTGGCAGTTTGCACGCCTAGTCGAGTACATCGACGAGCGATTGCAACGACCGCCCGAAGGCGGCGCGCTTGTCCTGATGGGCGATTTCAACGAATGGTGGTGTCGTTCGCGACGACTGCGCGCGATCGATGCACGCCTCGAACCCGTGCCGGCGCGCGCGACATTCCCGTCCGGCTGGCCTTTGCTGGCGCTGGACCGCCTATGGTTCGGCGGCAGGCTGCGATTACAGGACTCGGCTGTTATCCGGACCAGACTGACCAGCGTTGCCTCGGATCACCTGCCGTTGCGCGCAACACTGCGGCTGGAGGCCCCGCCGGCGACTTCGAGGACGACTGCTAGCGAAGGTACAGCGGCACCTATTCGTCGATCTCTCCGGTTGCGAGGTACGGAGAAGTTATCGTCCTGTAGCAATCATCCGCCCTCGCGAACCAGCGATCCCAGGCGTCCTTCCACGCTTGGCGCATTTGCTCCGGCAACCAGAAACGCTCGGGAATTGGCTCCGACGGCGCGGGGTCGTCGGGCAGGGTCACCTCCGCGGTAATCACGCCCGCACCATCCTCCAGAACCAAGCCTAACTGCTAGTCTCACCACATTGCCTCACCGTTAGAGGCGTGCATGGAAGATCCTCATCGATGCATGAAGGACACGCGACGACTGCGAGACTACCGGCAGCTTGCGGTCACTAACCCGACGCTGGTTCCAATTGGGCCTGGGCGACAGCTGACGACCCAGAGCGGACGTAACCGCCTTCCTCGAAAAATGTTTGGTTCCCGCCACGCGGAGGCGGAAGGGGGCTTGTCGCGAGCGTCTTGTAGATGGCTGGATGATCATGGACGCGGCGTCGCCACCGGCCGGTGAGTCCCACGAGCTGCCGCCCAAGGGACACCGACCCGAGCGCCTCCTGGAACGCCTATAGCGGTCACTAACAGACGGGATAGTGCCTAGTTCTACTTTGTCAGATTTAAGTATCTGATTGCGTGGCAATCATTGTAAAATTCTGGACACGAGAAGACGACCTTCAAGCGGCGACCAGGATGAGCTGCAGCCCACCAGCAATCAACACCTGAGACGAGGATTTGTGATGAGCGAAGCCCACTGGCGGCGGTGGGTCAGCGCTTTCGTGCCTTCTGTGACGGCTTTGCCGATCACTTTCGCTGGCGCACGCGCGATGTCGGCCTGCAGTCGAAGCAGTACCTGAGCGGCCTGATGCAGGCACAACGCAAGAACATGGAGCGGATGGCCGAGGTGGTGCCGGAGAGCGACGATCAGGTGCTGCAGCATGTCCTGTCCAATTCCACCTGGGACGAGCGCGCGGTGCTCGATCAGGTGGCCTTGACGGCCGATGGGTGGCTCGGTGGCACGCCGAGGAGCGCGCTGCTGATCGATGAAAGCGCCATCACCAAGAAGGGGCGCCACTCGGTGGGGGTGGCGCGGCAATGGAATGGGCGCCTGGGCAAGGTCGACACCTGCCAGGTGGGGGTGTTTGCGGCGTTGAGCCGCGGCGCCTCAGCGACGCTGATTGACACGCGGCTGTCTCTGCCCAGGTGTTCGGTGGAGGATGCCAAGCGGTGCGAGGCGGCCGGGGTGCCGGAGGCGGCGCGGCAAGTGAACAGCAAGTCACAGCTGGCGCTGGAGATGGTGCGCGACAACCGTCGCCTTGGCGTGCGCTTCCGCTGGGTCGGCATGGACGGCGGCTATGGCAAGGAGCCGGCGTTGTTGCGCGCCCTCGCCGACGAGGGCGAGACCTTCGTGGCCGATGTGCACAAGGATCAGGTGATCGATTTGGACGATCCGCGCCCGCAGGTACCCTCGTCACCGCCGGGACGGGGGCGCAAACGCACGCGACGGATCGCGCAAACCGAGCCGACGCGGGTCGATGCCTGGGCGCAGTCACAGCCCGAATCGGCTTGGCGGCACGTGCGCCTGCGCGACAGCACCAAAGGCGAACTGCGCGTTGATGTGCTGCATCGACAGGTGTGGCTGTGGGATGGCCAGGAGGCTCAAGCACGCTGTTGGCATCTGCTCGTGCGCCGCGAAGTCATGGCCCGCGAGGAGATCAAGTACAGTCTGAGCAACGCGCCGGCAGCGACCCCAGTGAAGCGCCTGGCGCGGATGCAAGGGCAGCGCTACTGGGTCGAGCGGGCGTTTCAGGATGGCAAGGGGCAGGCGGGCCTCGACCATTACCAGGCTCGCGGCTGGCGCGCTTGGCACCACCACATGGCGCTGGTGATGATGGCCATGCTGTTCATGCTCCAGGAACGCCTCGCCGCACGCGACACCTATCCACTGCTCAGCTGCGCCGATGTCGAGACCCTCCTGGCTCATCTACTCCCACGCCGCGACGTCGACCTCTGCGAACTCATCCGCCAGTTGGAGGTGCGACACGCCAGGCGCCAAGCATCCATCGATTCAGCCAAGGCGAAACAACAGCTTGAGTGAGTCGTCGACACGTTGGGAATGTGACGAAGTAGAACTAGGCCTCCACACGAAGAAGCAGACACCCGCGGTGACTAGAGGATTGACCGATCGTATCGGCACCAGTTGCTACCAGTTGTCCATCTACTTCAGGACAGTGGCTGGAAGCGGTCTGCGGTCACACAGGCCAATACGTCCGCTGCGGGAGGGTCACATCTGCGGCATTGGCGGAGCCCCCGCCACGAAGGTGAACGTGCTCAGGGCTGTGAAGCCGACCACTACGGCGGCGATCTGTGCGGCGATAAGGGACGTGGTGACAGCTATCGGGCACGCGGTGAGATTCGTGTTTTCGCCGTCTATTCCTGTGGGGCCGAGGCGTGCCGCGGGGCGCTCGGGATTGGACCGCGTTGCTCAGCGCTGGTTGGCGAAAACGCCCTCCTGCAGCCCGCGCAGGGTCTCCAGGGCCGCCGGGAAGTCCAGCGCCTCGATCTGCCGGAGCAGTTCCTGTGCATCCCTCGGCGCTTCGGCACCGACCCAACCCGCCAGCCAGGGCAGGTGGTCCAGGGCGCGGGTATTGCCGGCCTCGAGCAGGCCTTCCAATTCACGCAAGCGCTGGCTCCGCTCCGCGCACCCTGACTCGGCGCATTCGACGGATGCCGCGTCTACCGCCGCCTTCTCCTGCCCTATGAGCACGGCTAGGGTGGCCTCGGCGCTAGCGAAGAAGTCGGCACGCAGGCCGGCATCGACGGGTCCGTCGTTCGCCAGTGCCGCCTCCAGCCGTCCTGCCGACTCGGTCAGCGCCTCGGCGCCGAGCGCGCCCGCGGCCCCGCGCAGGCGATGCAGCTGCTCGCCCGCGCGAGTCCGATCCCCGGCGTCCAGGGCCGTGCGGATGGCGGTTGCCGTTGCGGGGTATTCGCCGACGAAGGCCCGCACCATGCCGCGCCAGGCGTCCGGCGCCTGGTCCAGCCAGTGCCACACCTTGGGCGCGTCGAAACCGGGCAGCGCGGGCCGCGCGGCGACGGCGGGCGCCGGCTGCGGGAGGTCGCGCTCGCCGGCGGTCAGTCGCAGCCAGCGGCAGAGCTCGGCGTAGAGGGTCTCCTGCTCCAGCGGCTTGGTGAGGTAGCCGTCCATGCCTGCCGCCAGACAACGCTCGCGCTCCCCGGTCAGGGCATTAGCGGTCAGGGCGACGATGGGCAGCCCGCCGTTCGGTAGCGCGCGGATGCGCCGACACGCCTCCAGTCCGTCCATCTCCGGCATGCGCACGTCCATGAGCACGAGGTCGAAATCATGTCGAGCCGCCGCCGCGACGGCCTCAGTACCGGTGGCGGCCAGGGTGACCACCGCGCCGCGTCGCTGCAGCAGTTCGCGCGCCAGCAGCTGGCTCACCGGGTCGTCCTCGGCCACCAGCACGCGGACACCGCGCAGGGCCTCCAGTGCCGGTGCCGGTAACGCCTCCTGTTCGACCGCTTCCGCGGCGCGGGGGAGCACCAGGCTGAACCAGAAGCAGCTACCCTTGCCCTCGATGGACTCCACCTCCAGCCGACCGCCCATCAGCGCGACCAGGCGCGCGCTGATCGCGAGTCCCAGACCGGCGCCGCCATGACCGCGGGTGCTCGCGGTGTCGATTTGCGTGAAGGCATCGAACAGGTCGGCACGGCGCTCCTCGGGAATGCCGATGCCGGTGTCGGTGACCGCGAACGTCAACTGCAGCTCGCGCTCATTCTCGTCCTCCACCCAGACGGCCAGCGACACTCTGCCCTGGGCGGTGAACTTGACCGCGTTGCCGACCAGGTTGAGCAGCACCTGGATCAGGCGCAGTCCATCACCGAGCAGCGTGCCAACCGGTTCCGCCGGCCCTTCGATGCGCAGCGTCAACCCTTTGTTGGCAGCCTGCTGCTCCACCGTCGCCCGTACCCGCGCGAGGACCGTGTCCAGCTCCAGCGGCTCCTGGCGCGGCTGCAGCTTGTCGGCCTCGATGCGGGACAGGTCGAGGATGTCGTTGATCAGCGCCAGTAGGGTGCGCGCCGAGAGGTCGATCTTACCCAGGTACTCGCGCAGCGCCGGCGCGGGATCGGTCTCCAGCGACAGGTGGGTGAGTCCGATGACGGCGTTCAGCGGCGTGCGGATCTCATGGCTCATATTGGCCAGGAAGTCGCCCTTGGCGCGGTTGGCCCGGTCCGCCATCTCCTTCGCGTGCAGCGATTCGGCCTCTGCCTGCTTGCGGCGCCACACCTCCCGCCGCAGCCGGTGATTCCAATACAGGATGGTCGCCAGGACCAGCAGCGCCGCCGCCAGCACCTGCCACAACAGGGTATAGTCGGGCGCGGTGACCACCTGGCGCAGCAGCCACTTGTTGTGGATCGCGGCGCGCTCCTCCGGGGTGATGGCGGCGATGGCGCGGTTGATCAGCGGGAGCAGCGGGGCATTGCGCCGGCTGACCATCACTTGCAGCGGGAATTGGACGTCGGTGACCCCGACCAGCTTCACCCGCCCCGGCGGGAAGGCCTCGATCTGCTGGTGCAGCACCGGCAGGATGTCGACCGCGGCCTCGGCCCTGCCGGCCGCGACCGCCTCCAGGGCCGCGCGCGTATTCTCGACCAGGACGAACTCGATCCCCGGGGAGTGGGCCTTCAGCAGATGGTAGGCGCTGTAGTCCCGGCCCACGGCGACGCGCCGCCCGTCCAGAGACGCGGTACCGGGGAACAACCCCGCGTCGGCCGCGCCGGCGATGGCGATGGGATAGCGCTCGTAGGGGTCGGAGAACAGGGCGAAGCGCTCGCGGTCGGCAGTGCGCGTAGTGGCGGCGTAGAGGTCGGTGTCGCCCCGCTCCATGGCCGCCAGGATGTCGCCGAAGGGCCGGCGCCCGGCACCGGTCTCGCGCAGGCCGAGCTTGTCGCGGATCAGCCTCCAGTAGTCCTCGGCGACGCCCGTCGGCGCGCCGTCGGCATCGGCGAAGTCGAACGGCATCCACGCCGAGGCATGGGCACGGCGAAACACCGTGGCATCCAGGTAGGCCCGGTCCTCGGCGTTGAGATCGACCTTGCCCGCGTTGGCCTCCCGCGCGAACCAGCGCTCCCAGATGCGCTGCTTTTCGGCTTCCGGCATCGCCGCGAATGACTTGTCCAGAATCGACGCCAGCAGCGGCGCTCGCCTGCTGACCCCGAAATAGTGCCCGCGACGGCTGCGTTGGCCATCGAACACGGCAGTCGCCTTGGGCTCGACATCGGTGAGGAGCGCGCGGCGCAGCAGGGCCTTGCCGGACTCTGTCTCGCTGATAGCGGCGTCCGCCTGGCCGGTCGCGACCAGGCGGAACATCCCTTCGACGTCGGTCGCGGTGATGATCCGCGTCTCCGGCAGATACTCGGGAAACCGCTCGTTCCAGGAATAGCCGGGATACGTCGCCAGGATCTTGCCGGCCAGGGATTCCACGTCCTTGATATCCCGGGCCTCCTTACGGGCGAAGATGCTCAGGGTGAACTCGACAGTCCCTTTGGAAAAGAACAGGACACGCGCGCGCTCCGGGGTCGGATTCACCGCCAGAGAGACGTCGAGCGTGCCCCCTTCGGTGCCTTCCTTCACCTGCGCCAGCGTCAGGAAGTGAAACTCGGCGCGCAGCCCGGCGCGTGCCGCGATGGCCCGCATCAGCTCGACCAGATAACCGTCCACCCGGCCGTTCTGCTCCTGGATGTAGGGCGGCAGCGGGTAGGCACCGACCCGGATGGTCGGATTGGCCGCGATCCAGGCACGTTCTTCGTCGCTGAGATCCAGCGGTGCCGGCATCCCACGGTTGGCCACCGAGGTCAGCCAGTGCTGACGAATGGCGATGTGCTGGTCAGCCGTGATGGCGTTCAGTCCCTTGTCGATGAGCGAAATCAGCGGGGCCCATTCCTTGCGCGTGACCATCGCCTGCTTGTGCTCGCCGAAGGGGGTGGGGCCGGCGATCCTGAGATTGGTGATGCCTTCGGCCTGCATCAGGTAATCGGTGACCAGAAGGTTGCCGACATAGGCATCGGCAGCGCCGGTCGACACGGCCAGCAGCGCGTCTTTGGTGCTGTCCTTGACGGACAAGTCGATGGCGGGTTCAGCGCCTTCCAACAGGCCGTGCATGACATAGCCACGTTCGACGGCGACTGTCCTTCCGCGCAGGTCGTTCACCGTGTGAATGTCCTGTGTGTCCTTGCGCGTGAAGATCGTCCAGGGCGACGACAGGTAGTCCTCGCTCATGGCCAGTGTCGCCAAACGTTCGTCGGTCCGTTTGGCGGCCGGTAGCAAATCGTAGTGACGGTGCGCCCCGGCCATGTCCTCGAACCCCTCGGCCCAGGAGTCATTGGCGGGAATGAAGCGGAAATCGATGTCGAACAGCTCGGCGATGACGCGCAGGTAGTCGACCGCCATGCCATCGGCGCCGGGCTTGTTGATCTCCCATGGTGGGTGCTCGCCGATACGCACGCGGACGCTGTGCTTCTTCGCGAGCCAGGCGCGCTCATCCTCGCTGAGGGTGATGTTGGGCTGTTCCTCGTTGCCCCACTTGCGCAGGATCTCCATCATCTCGACCGGGTCGATGGCCTTCAGCGCCTTGTCGATGATGCCGAGCAGCGGAGCATGCTGTTTGAGGATGGAATAGCGCAGGTCGAGCTTGCTGCCGGGCACCGCAAACGCGAGGTGCAGGTCCGGCAGCATGTTCTCGGTCGCGATCCACTGCATGTTGGCGCTGGAGATGGCCGCATCCACCTCGCCATTCTGCACCGCGACCGCCAGCGCCAAGGGGCTGTCGAACTCCACCTGGACGATGGCCGGCCAGGCGTCGAGCAGCTTCAGGTCGGACAGGTTGCCGCGCAGCACGCCGACGCGCCGCCCCGACAGGTCATCCATCGACGCGATCGGGCGGCCCGGGCGCGTGAAGATGAACTTGTGCGTGCTGTAGGGACTGGCGCTGAACAGGAAGCGCTTCGCTCGCTCGGCATGGCGGGCGGAGGCCGCCAGGCCATGCAGCTCGCCAGCCTCGGCGCGCGCCACCATGTCGGCCCACTCGCCCAAGACCAGCTGGATATTGGCCCCGGTCAAGGCGTTGATGCGCGCGATCAAATCGGCCTCGATGCCGGCGGCGCTGCCGTCATTCTCGCGCCACACGAAGGGGCGCCAGCCGGCGTCGCTGCCGAGAAGGATGCGCGGATTGGCGGCTAGCCAGTCTTGTTCTGACTGCGTCAGCTCGACACGCTGGCCCGCGGCGGCCTGGAGCGCGGGCAGCCAGCACAGCAGCGTCAGCAATAGCGGAAGTGCTCTAGTCGGATACACGTCGTCTGATTGTTTGTCGCGGTTCCCGGCGAGGCCGGTGCTCGGTTGACGTCGCTCGCGGCGGGCGATCGGCAGGGATCGGCTCCAGCCGGCAGGGCTGCCGGGATCATAACGCGACCGGAGGCGTGACGCCGGCTAGAATGGGAGCGCCGGCTTTACCGGGAGCGCCGGCTTTCCAGCCGGCCTCGCGCGCTGGGGGCTCGATGCCCCCAGCGCGCGATCTGCGGCGGTCGCCCCGTGCCGCAACGGGTGGTGATAGACCGACCGCCCTGACGCCGTCGCCGCGGCATCGAGCCGCGTCGACGGCGAGCCGGCTGAGAAAGCCGATGCTCCCAGTCGGCCGCCCAGTCGGCCAGCCCTCCCAGCCCAGCAAACAGGAGCCAAGCGCATGGTCGAGCCAAAGGGTTGGCATTCCCGCGGCTATCTGCCGCATCTGGATCAGCCGGGTCTACTCCAATTCATCACCTTTCGCTTGAGCGATTCGCTGCCGGCGGCGGTCCTGCATCGCCTCGCGGCAGAGACCGCCGATGACGAGGCTGAGCGTTACCGGCGCATCGAGGCCTATCTGGATGCGGGCCACGGCGCCTGCTGGCTGCGCCGGCCAGAGATCGCCACCCAGGTCCAAGATGCCCTACTCCATTTCGACGGCGCGCGCTATCGGCTCCTGGCCTGGGTCGTGATGCCGAATCACACCCACGCGTTGATCGAGACCAAGCGCAGCTTTCCGCTGCCCGGCGTCGTGCAGTCTTGGAAAGGCTTCACGGCCCGACGGGCGAATTCACTGCTCGGCCGCAGCGGGGCGTTCTGGCAGCGGGACTACTACGACCGCTACATCCGCGATGACGCCCACTTGGCCGCGGTGACGCGCTACATCGATCACAACCCGGTCAAAGCGGGGCTGGCGAAGAATGCGGCCGATTGGCCCTTCGGCAGCGCCGGATTCGTTCGACGGCGCCGGCTGAACTTGGGAGCGCCGGCTTTCCAGCCGGCTTCGCGCGCTGGGGGCTCGATGCCCCCAGCGCGCGATCTGCGGCGGTTGATCTGTACCTCGACGGATGGTGACATACCAACCGCCCTAACGCCGTCAACGCGGCATCGAGCCGCGTCGACGGCGAGCCGGCTAGAAAGCCGGCGCTCCCAGTGAGTCGGCGCTCCCACTAGGCCGGCTGGCGCCGCCACCCTTGTCGCGGCAGCCGTGCAAGGCTATCCTCCGCTTAGCTAACCAGAGACCAACCATGCAGACGCAGTTCAACATCCACGAGGCCAAGTCACAGCTGTCTCGGCTCATCGAGCAGGTGGAGGCCGGCGGCGAGGCCGTCATCGCCCGCGCGGGCAAGCCGATCGTCCGCCTGGTGCTGGTCGGTGACGCACCCCAGCGGCGTGTGCTCGGCCGCCTGGAGGGCCGCTTCAAGCTGCCCGACGAGCATGCGCCGCCGATCCCGGAGACCCCGGATGAGTTCATCGACGCCGTCGAGGGCCGCTGATGCGGGTGCTGACCGACACCCACATCCTGCTGTGGGCCCTATTGCAGCCCGCGCGACTCGATGCGGCGTGCAGGGACGTGCTGGAATCGCCCGAGCACCAGGTCTTCTTCAGCGCCGTCAACATCTGGGAGATCGCGATCAAGCGCGCCCTCGACCGCCCGGACTTCGACGTAGAGCCGGATGCGGTCCATCGCGCCGCACTGGAAACCGGCTTTCGCGAGCTGCCGATAGCCGCCGTCCATGCCGCTGCCGTCCGTCACTTGCCGGCTCATCATCGCGATCCGTTCGACCGCCTGCTGATCGCCCAGGCGCGCACTGAGCCGCTGCTGCTGATGACCGACGACCCGCTGATCGACCTTTATCCTGTTCAGCGCATGGGCGCGGTCGCCGCCGGCAAGAAGGCGTAGACTACGTTCAGGTCTCGCTTCTTGCCTTTCCCGCACCGCGAGGGAGCAGCGAATGTCAGCCGAAACGCAGCGCCACTCGGCCACAATCCTCATCATCGACGACGAGCCCGTCCAGATCCGGGCCATCGTCGCCGCGCTGAATGCCCTCGGCTTCGAGACCCTGATCGCCCGCGACGGGGCCGATGGTCTGCGCAAGGCCGAGCAGGGCCGCCCCGACCTGATCCTGCTGGACATCCGAATGCCCGGCTGGGACGGCTACGAGACCTGCCGGCGTCTGAAGGCGGACCCCGCGACCCGCGCCATCCCGGTCATCTTTCTCACCGCGCTGTGCGATACGGCGGAGAAGCTCCAAGGCTTCGAGGCCGGCTGCGTGGACTACATCACCAAGCCCTTCGACCATCGCGAGGTGCTGGCGCGAGTCAGCGCGCACCTGCAACAGCGGCACCTGTTCGCGCGCATGGCCGAGCAGGTCGAGCCGCCCGGCGAGGGGCAGGCGACCCCCGCCGGCCGCGAGCACGCGCATCGTCGGGATGCGGATCAGCCCGGCTTGCGTCTCGTCTACCGCGCCATCGACATCCTGCGCGACGAGATGGCCGACCCGCCCTCGCTCACCGCGTTGGCGCACCGCGTCGGCACCAACCAGGCGCGGCTCGGCCGCGAGTTCCAGACCCACCTCGGCATGAGCACCTTCGAGTACCTGCGCGAGCAGCGCCTGGTCCATGCCCAGGAGCTGTTGGCCACCACCGACCGGCCGATCCAGCAGATCGCCGATGCGATCGGCTTCAAGCGGCCTGGCGACTTCGCCACGGCCTTCCGGCA
>CAVPHF010000001.1:0-157339 GCA_963704155.1 uncultured Gammaproteobacteria bacterium | reverse complement strand
GTTACGCGGACAGTATCCCTAACCAGCCTCTGCCAGTTGTTGAGGCCTGGGTAGCCCGCGCCCGTATTGCGTGCAGCGTCAACCTCGTCGCGCAACCGGACACGAGCGTCGAGTTCGGCAAGAGTCACTCTTGGTAAGGGTTATCTGCTGCCATGGATGATGTCGCCGCCCCATCTCTCGGACCCGCCAGCTGAGCCTCGAATCGCCCAACCGGCCCGCCTCCAGCACAGCGCATCGCTCGGTGCGCCACATCACGGTGCATAGGCACCGCGATACGCACCGTCCAGCACAAGTTTCGCCCACGAATCTGCATTTGGCGGCCAATGCCGAGGTTGGGAGTGCGCCGTGGGGTTTCATATGCCCTTCAGACCGGTCGTGTCGATGCCCTTGAGCGCTTCTTTAGCCATTCGTTCGGCCTCGGTGGCACAACCGGCCAGGCCCAGCGACAGGGCTGCACTGACGAAAATGGCGGTACGGGATACGTTGGTCGACTTAATCATCGTGCGTTTCTCATTCTTTTTTATCTCATTCTTCTAGGGGGTTTCGGAAACCCGTTCTCCGGCGTGCAAGTGTGGCAGATCTCACCGGCCTCATCGCGCCACTTGCCGACGTGCTTGTCGTAGTAGAAGCCATCCTGCTCCAACTCGCCGTCGGCCTGCTGACTCCCAGAGTGGCCAGTCGTCGTGACCTTCAACACCTCGCTATCGGCCGAGACCTTGCAGGTCCCACTGGTCTTGGCGCGGCCGAGATTGACGGTCCACGCGACTTCAGCCTCGCCGTTCGGCCCGCCCGACTTGGACGAGACGGAGATGTCGGCCATCGCCGCCTCGGCGAACTTCTCGGCGACCGAATTCTTGCAGGACCTCATCTGCTCGGCGGACGCCTCGGAGGACGCGCCCGCATCCCCGTCGCCTTTGCTCATCTCCGAGTGTCGATGGCGGTGCAGACCGGCCGCAACGGCGCCGATGGCCAGCTTCTCGGAGGTGCCCAGGCCCTCCGGCTCCGGTCCGTCGTAGCGTATGGCAGTCACGTGGCGGTCGGCGACGTCGCACCCGAAGGGCTGCTTCTCGCCTTCGATTTTTGTCTCACCCTTCACGACGTACTTGTGCCCCTCGCCGGGCAGCTTTTCGGCGCTCTGATGGCGGAAATCGCTGAGCTTGTACTCGTCGCTCAGCCGCTTCCCGCAGTCGCGGACGGCCGATTTCTCGGTGGATTGACAGGCAAAGTTATGCGAAGGCCCCTCCACATCGCCCTTGGAGACAGCGCGGCAGGTTGTCTGCGCGCCGCCTGCCACGCTCACGGCATGCCCGGCAGCGCCCTTGGAATACCGGATGACCTGAGTCATGGCCCGCTCGACGACGGTCGAGCGCGCATCGACTACATGCGCGACTGCTTCCGTGGTTACGACGACTGGGACCTTGATGTCGCCGACGCCTTGGCACCCTGGCGGGCGCTGATCGTGCGTATCGACGAGGCGCGGGCAGATGCCGTTGTCATCTGGAGTGGCGACAACGTCTCCGAGGCCACCTTTCTCACCATGGCCTGCTGGTGGCTGGAGCCACGCCGCGTGCGCGTGCTGAAGGAATCTTCGGCGCAACTTCGGCCTGCTGCTGGCCGGTGCGGGCGCCTTGCTGCTCGCGGATTACGGTCGCGAATTGATCGCCGTCGACCGCTGCTTGGACGCCGGGTATGTGTACGACTATCGTGCCGACCGGTGCCGCGACGACGTCACCCATCGACCCCAGGTCCCCTAAGCCGCGCGCCATTCGGGGCTGCTCGCCTGCGCGCTGCTGGTGTATCTGCGGGTGCCCGTGTATCTGCGCTGGCGGGCAGCAGGCGCCAAGGGACGCACGCTCAGGGTGGCGCGGGACGGGTTGCTCGGCGGCGGCACGATCGCCTTCCTGTCGCTGCTCAGCCCCGGCGAGCCGAGCATTCAGCCTGGATTGTCGGATCGCCTGATCGGTATCGGCGTATTGATTGGCCTTGGCATCGGCAATGCGCTGGCCGGGTATGCCTTCGCCTCATGGCTTGACCGGCCAAAACGCGACTGAACAGCGCTTCGTATTCTCCCCGTGAACAACGCGATCACGTCAATCAACGCGTGCATGAACCTCGACCGCTGCCCGCACCTGCTCTGGAGCGAACACAAATGAGAGACCAGCTACTTGCCCTCGTCGCCGCCACTGCCGTCGGACTTACAACCGTCTGGGCCGGGGCATCCGCAGCGGTAAGCTCCTCGAGACCGACGTAAAGGTAACCGGGACCGCCTCACTCTCAATGCTTGGCGACACGTCGTGGCTGCTGCGCAAGCTGGACGGGGCAGGCGGGGGAGGCACTGCCGGAAGAGGCCCCTCTGGCCTTTGCCCCGGCAAGGTCTCGGGATCGACCGGCTGCCCCGCTTCCAGGGGTCTGTCGGTGAAGGCGAATCGGCGACCAATCTGGTGATCGGGCCGTTGATGACCACGCGCATGGCCTGCCCGGAGCCCCTCATGGCCCAGGAGCACGCCTTTCTAGAGTAACTGGGACAAGCCGAGGTGTTCCAGTTCCTGTTTGGCGAGCTGGTGCTGAGCGGAGCGAACGGGGCGCTGGTCTTCTCAACCCGGGTCGACTGACGCCATGTTCGGGTCGTCTATCTCGCGATCAACAGCAAACTGCGCGGCTGGGGTTCACTCATTGGGCTCAAATCCCCGACTATGGCACCCACTCGCTGCGCCGCACCCAGGCGACGCTGATCTACCGACGCACGCAAAGAATCTGCGGGCGGTCCAGCTGCTGCCCGGTCATGCAAAGACCGAAAGCAAGGTTTGGTGCTTAGAGTGGAAGTTGACGATGCACTCAAGATCGCAAAGCACCTTGAGAACTGAGGCCGTCATCGTCAACGAATCCGCGACCTTCGCCACACCTGTTCAGCCTGGCTGGTGTCGGCCGGCGTGCCGCTGACCGAGGTTAGAGACCTTCTCGGCCACAGCACGATCCGAATGACGGAACGGTACGCACATTTGGCGCCAGAGAAGGTTCGCGCAGCAGTCGCCCGGTTGGACGTAAGGACCGAGGATAATGCTCCCCCAAGCGGGGGTGGCGAGTCACGATCTGGTCACGTTGGATTGAAAGTAATTCGAGGAGGGCGGCCTAAGCCGTTGACAATATTGGTGGGCGCGGCTGGGTTCGAACCAGCGACCCCTGCCGTGTGAAGGCAGTGCTCTCCCACTGAGCTACGCGCCCTTGCGTAGATGTTGTGACGTGACGCAGGATGATAGGCGCAGCAGTCGTGCCGGTCAATGGCCGCTGCCGTCGTCGAGCAGTGTTGCCAGGATTCGCGGGCTGCAGCGCAGCGGGACGGAGTAGTGTCCGTGACCGGGTAGCTCGGTCAGGCGGGCGTTGGGCAGGTTGTTGGCGTACCAACGGGCGTGTTCGATTGGCACGGTTCCGTCGGCCTGGCCGTGCCAGATGCTGATCGGGCTGGCGATGGTTGCAAACGCCAGCTGCCAGTCATGATTGTAGAGCACCAGGTCGAGGCGGGCGCCCTCTGCGCCGTTGCGCATGGCGTCGGCGATGGTTTGATTCAGGATGGCGGCATTGTCGTGCTCGGCAAGGACTTCGCGATCGGCCGGCGGCGCGGCAATGCCACGCACGGATTCCACCAGGCTCGGCCAGCGCTGCAGCGCGCCGGTGGTGGGGCTGCCGAACACGATGTCGCCGAGCCACGGCGGTTGCCGGCCCATCATCAGGCTGGCGCGGACACTCCAGTACATTTGATCGAGCACGGCGTCGATGTAGATTGGCCCCAGCGGGCAGACTAAGGCACAGCCGCTCAGGCGATCGGGCATGTGCTCAGCACAGGCTAGCGCGTATGGACCGCCGCCGGAGACCCCGAGGACGGCAAAGCGGTCAAGTCCGAGCCGGTCGGCGAGCAGCCCAACGTCGTCGCTCCAGTCGGCGATGCGGCGACCGGGCTGATGGTCGGAGTCGCCATAGCCTGGGCGGTCGGCGGCGATGATGCGAGCATCGGCGGCGACGGCGTTGGTGTGCAGCAGAAGCCCCTCGCGTCGAGAGCTTGGGAATCCATGGCAGTAGATGACCGGGCGACCGCCAGGTGCGCCATATTCGGAGTAGGCGAGGCGGCGCCCATCGGAGGTCTCGACGAAGTTTGGGCGGTCATGGAAGGTCGGGTCAGGATTTAGCATCGAATTGCGCTTCTAGAAAAGGTTTCCGGGCAGTCTACCCGAGCGGCCTAAAGAGACGATGTGCGATCGGCGCGGGGGTGACAGGAGATCTGCGCTCTCGCCCGCGTTCAATCCGCTTCGGCCGGCACACGCATGTTCGCGCCGACGGCAAAATGCCGGGACGGTCGGGCTGCGCATGGCGTGCTAAGCTGCTCGCCGCCGCGGGGCCATGCAGCGAGCAAGCGGGGTCAAGACGATCACCGACCGCGATGCAACACCCAAAGCGCAACTCGGTGCCTTGCAGATACACGGAGCAACAGCATGCGTCGTCCCCTTATCGCCTTTCGTGGCCTCGTTTGCCTCGGCGGCCTCTTCCTACTCTTCGCGGCCGGTATGTCCGCGGCCGATCCCATCGCGCAGGCGAAGGCGCTGTCCAACGCCAGCCTGCTGGTGCAGGAAGCGGGCAGGCCGGTGATTGCCAGCAATGCTGATCGGCCGATGGTGCCGGCGTCGACCATGAAGTTGGTCACGGCATTGGCGGCAATCGAGCGCTGGGGCCTGTCGCACCGGTTCACAACCGATTTCTACCGCGCCCGGGATGGTCGCCTTTGGATCAAGGGCGGCGGCGATCCTTATCTGGTCTCCGAAGAGCTCGACAAGGTGGTCGAAGCGTTGAAGCGGCGCGGCGTGCGCGAGGTGTCCGGCATCGGTCTCGATGACAGCCTGTTCGACGCCGATGATCATATCCCCGGGCGCTCTTCCAGCCACAACCCCTACGATGCGCCGGTCACCGCGCTCGCGGTGAACTTCAATACGGTGAACGTGCAAGTCGCTGGCGGCCGCGTCAATAGTGCGGAGGCGCAGACACCGATCACCGCCACCGCGCGGCGCCTGGGTGCGCCCATGGGGAGCGGCAAGCACAGGGTCAACCTGAAGACCCGCGCGAATGCACTCGATTACTTCGGCGAGCTGTTCGAGGCGAAGCTGCGTGGCGCCGGGGTCGGCGTCAACGGCCCAGTGGTCATCGGCCGTGTGCCGGCCGGTGCCGAGAAGCTGCTCAGTCACCGAAACAGCCGCACGCTGGAGACGGTGGTGGCGAACATGCTGGAGTACTCCACCAACTTCGTCGCCAACAGCCTGTTTCTGATGCTCGGGGAGCAGGGCGGCAGCACCAGTATGGCACGCGCACAACGCGAAACAGAGCGTTGGGCGCGCAACAAGTTCGGCTGGCGCGACTTTGCCATCGAGGATGGCGCCGGGCTGTCCCGCGGCAACCGTCTCAGCGGCCGCCAGTTGGTCGACGTGCTCGACGCCATGGAGCCTTACCGGCGTTTGGTATCGCAACAAGATGGCAACCCGAACGTGCGCGCCAAGACCGGCACGCTGCGCGGGGTCAGCTGCTATGCCGGATGGGTGCGCCGCGGCGGCGATTGGGTGCCGTTCAGCCTGCTGATCAATCAACCGGTCGACTACGGTTTTCGGCTACAGGTGGCAAGCGCCCTGGCTAGCGCGCCGACATTGGCGCGTTACTGATGGGGACACGAGGAGCCGCTCAGCGCGTCGGAGATTGGGCCTTGGACGGCGCTGCATGAAACACCATCCGCGTTGTCCGCAGCCTCGCGCGTGGCGAGCCCCCGGCGGGGAGCATGCTAGAACGAGCAGCGCCGCCGCGGTAAAGCACAGTAGGCGGCGGGGCTGTTTCGGCCATCGCGCCTGCTGGGCGGTGGCCTTGGCGCTGTCCGCACTGGTCGCGCTCTCCGCCTGCACCGCGGGCGTGCCGCTGTCCGCCGGCCCAACGTCGACCTCCACCCCGGCATCCAGCACAGTGTCCGGCGCGGAGTTCCCGTATCGTAAGAGTAAGGGCAAAGGTGGATACCCGTCGCTGGCGCCGCTGCTGCGCGATATCACGCCCGCGGTGGTCAGCGTCTCGGTTCTGTCCGAGGTCAGCTTCGAGGACCATCCGTTCCTCGCCGACCCGGCGTTGCGTGAGTTTCTGGAACGTTTCGACCTGGTCCTGCCCGATCCGTCCGAAGTACAGGAACGTCAGAGCGAGGGCTCGGGCATCATCATCGATGCCCGCCGTGGGCTGGTGTTGACGAACGCTCACCTGACAGAAGATGCCAACCAGATCACGGTCACGCTGCTGACCGGCCGCAGCTTGAGCGCGCGTCTGGTCGGCAGAGACCAGGGCACCGACATCGCGGTGCTGCGTATCAAGCCGGTGAGCGCGCCACGGCTGCGCTTCGGTAACTCCGATGACCTGGAGGTTGGCGACTTCGTCATCGCCATCGGCAACCCCTTCGGGCTCAGTCAGACGGTCACCTCCGGCATCGTCAGCGCGCTTGGTCGTACCGGTATCGAGGAGGCCGATCTTGGCGAACTCATACAGACCGATGCCTCCATCAACCCAGGCAACTCCGGCGGACCCTTGATCAATCTGGCCGGCGAGGTGGTTGGCATCAACACCGCCCTGATTGGTCCCTATGGCGGCAATGTCGGCATCGGCTTTGCCGTCCCGGTGAACCGCGTGCAGCGCGCCATGCGGCGGATCATCGACAGGCGCTGAAGACGCGCCAAGCTAACGCGCATCACGGGTGGTCTGTTCGAGTACGAACTCGACAAACGCCCGATTGGCAAGCGGCAGATAAGCGTTACGCCGCCAGGCTAGGGACAGTTCGAGAAAGCGGGGCGGGTCGAACGGGATCGCGGCCAAATCCCGATCACGCTGCGGATCCACCACCATGCGCAGCACCGTAGTGACGCCGAAGCCCTGGCGCACGATGGCCTTGGCCAACGGGATCAGATTGGTCTCGAAGGCGATGCGCGGCTCCTTGCCAAGTTCACCGGCGCACCGGTCGACGAATTCGCGCAGGAAATAGCCGGGGCTGGAGACGACCAGTTCGTGTTCAAACAATTGCGCCAGCGATACGCCGGCGCAGCCGGCGAGCACATGGTCCACCGGTGCGCAGACGACCATCTCCTCGCGCAGGAATGGACGCACTTCCAGATCCAGGCCGGGCTGATCTGCGACCACGACGCCGAGGTCGAGTTCACCGTTGCGGATCATGCGCTGAAGGCTGCGGGTGCCAGCCTCCTGAACGCTCAGGCGCAGCCCTGGATAGCGGTGTTTGAAGGCCATCAGCCTCGGGTCGACTGCTGTGCGGCGGCTCGCAGCCGCTGACCATGGTGATGGGTATCGGTCTGCTGATGCTGGGGACGCTGCTGACGCTGATCCCAAGCCTGGCGGCGATCGTCGCGGGCCTGCTGCTGAATGCATTCGGCTTTTTCCTGGCCCATGCGCAAGCGGCCGGCTGGGTAAGCCGACATGCGACCCGCGCCCGCGCCAGCGCCTCATCACTGTACCTCGTGTTCTATTATGTCGGCGCCAGCATCGGCGGCTTTTATCTCGGCCCGTTCTGGAATTGGCTCGGCTGGCCGGCTGTCGTGGTCGCGGCAGTGTTGGGCTTCTCGGTGGCACTACTGCTGGCGCTCTGGTTGCGCTCGGATGAGATCGCCGAGTCCAACCCCGATGCCGCCATGGCAGAGCCCGCGACCAGCCCCGGCTGAAGCGCTGATTCGATAGTGGTGGTGCTTTGGGCCTGCAGGCCGCTGTGTCGCCCGTCTGGTGCGCGGCCCGGTTTGCCCCAATCGGCTGCACTGGGTAATCTCGCGGCCTCCGCTCAGATGGGCGCAGCCCCACCGGGGGATAGCATCGACGGCGACACTCCCGGCTCACAGCGCCGGCGCCGCCTTGGCTGCGCGCGGCGCGAGTTCGATACCAGCGCTCACAATGCCGCGTTGCTCCCAGCCCCGCCGCATCCACCAATGGAACCCGTCCCCCATGAACTCCCTGCAACAGGACTGGCTGTCCAACGTCCGCAATGACCTGCTCGCCGGCCTAGCCGTCGCGCTGGCGCTGATCCCGGAGGCCATCGCCTTCTCCATCATCGCCGGTGTCGACCCAAAGGTCGGCCTGTACGCGTCCTTCTGCATCGCCACGGTGATTGCCTTCACTGGTGGACGGCCGGGCATGATATCGGCCGCCACCGGCGCCATGGCGGTGCTCATGGTGGTGCTGGTAAAGGAGCACGGCCTGCAGTATCTGCTCGCCGCGACCCTGCTGACCGGTGTACTGCAGATCGTCGCCGGCTGGCTGAATCTGGCGGTGCTGATGCGCTTCGTGTCGCGCTCGGTGATCACCGGCTTTGTCAACGCCCTGGCCATCCTGATCTTCATGGCACAGCTGCCGGAACTGGTCGGCATGGGCTGGGAGGTCTATGCCGTCGTGGCCGCCGGGCTGGTGATCATCTACGGCTTCCCGTACCTCACCAAGGCGATCCCGTCGCCGTTGGTGACCATCGTCGTGCTGACCATCGCGGTCATCTTCTTGGAGTTCGACATCCGCACCGTCGGCGACATGGGCGAGCTGCCGGACAGCCTGCCGGTGTTCTTGCTGCCGGACGTGCCCTTGAACCTGGAGACGCTGCAGATCATCCTGCCGTTCTCGGCGACCATGGCGATGGTTGGCCTCCTGGAGTCGATGATGACCGCGGCCATCGTCGACGACCTGACCGACTCCCCCAGCAACAAGCGTCGCGAATGCGTCGGCCAGGGCCTCGCCAACATCGCCTCCGGCTGTGTCGGTGGCATGGCTGGTTGCGCGATGATCGGCCAGTCGGTGATCAACGTGAAGTCGGGCGGACGCGGTCGGCTGTCGACGCTATCGGCCGGTATTTTCCTGCTGATCATGGTCGTGTTCCTGGGCGACTGGGTGGCGATGATCCCCATGGCCGCGCTTGTAGCGGTAATGATCATGGTCTCCATTGGCACCTTCAACTGGGCCTCGATCTGGAACCTGCGCCGCAATCCCAAGAGCTTCAGCACCGAGATGATCGTCACGGTCATCGTCGTTGTGGCCACCCATGACCTGGCCCAGGGTGTATTGGCCGGTGTGCTGGTGACCGGGTTCTTCTTTGCGCACAAGGTCGGGCAGGTGCTGTACGTCGGCTCCAAGTCCGAGGACGAGGGCCGTATGCGCTCCTACCAGATCATCGGCCAGGTGTTCTTCGCGTCCGCCGAACGCTTTGTCGCCGCCTTCGATTTCAAAGAGGTCATCGAGAAGGTCCGCATCGACGTCAGCCGCGCCCATTTCTGGGACATCACCGCCGTCACGGCGCTTGACAAGGTCGTAATGAAATTCCGCCGCGAGGGCACCGAGGTGGAGGTCATCGGCCTTAACGAGGCCAGTGCGACCCTGATCGACCGCTTCGCGGTGCACGATAAGCCGGACGCCGTCGAGCGGCTGATGGATCACTGATGGGAGACAACCGATGAGAACGGACAACCCATGAATACCGAAAACAGGGTTCTCGCCTGCGTCGACCAATCCCATTTCGCCGACTATGTCGCCGATTACGCCGCCTGGGCCGCGGGCCGGATGGACGCCCCGCTGGAGTTCCTGCACATCCTCGACCGCCATCCCGAGGTTGCCATCGGCAATGACCACAGCGGCGCTATCGGCATCGGTGCCCAGGAGACGCTGCTCACCAAGCTCTCCGCGGAGGACGAGGCCCGCAGCCGTAGCGCCCGTGAACAGGGGCGGTTATTCCTGAACCGGCTGCGCGAGCGCGCCATCGCCGCCGGCATCGAGGCCCCGGACATCCGCCAGCGCCGGGGCGCCCTGGAGCAAACCCTGGTCGAGCAGGCCGAAGGGGTGCGGCTGTTTGTGCTCGGCCGACGTGGCGAGTCGGCGGAGACCACGCAGCGGGACTTGGGCCGCAACGTGGAGCAGATGGTGCGCGCCCTGCATCGGCCTATCCTCGCCGTTACCGAGGGCTTCAAGGAGCCCAAGCGCGCCATGGTCGCCTTCGACGGCAAGGCCGTCACCCGCAAGGGCGTCGAGATGCTCGCCACCAGCCCGCTTTTTCAGGGCCTACCGGTGCACCTGCTGATGTCGGGCAAAGAGCGTAAGGACGCCGCCAAGCAGCTCGACTGGGCCAAGACCACGCTGGAGGCCGCCGGCATCGACGCCCCGGCTACCATGATCCCCGGCGACGCCGAGCGCATCATCGCCCGCTACGCCCAAGAGCAGGACATCGACATCCTGATCATGGGCGCCTACGCTCACTCTCCGCTGCGCAGCCTGCTGTTCGGCAGCAAGACCTCCGATCTGCTGCGCTCGGCCAAGATACCGACTTTGTTGTTGCGCTGAGCGCCGGGGCAACCGGTGGCGAATGGGCGGGTGAGTTCGAGTCGTCGGCCACGCAGGCGGCCGAGCCGGTCTCCGAGGGTTACGGTTTCCTACGGCTCAAGCCGCAAGCCCGCGCCCGCGCAGCTCCTTGATCTGATCGCGAATCGCGGCCGCGCGCTCGAACTCGAGATCCTTTGCCGCCTTGTACATCTGTTTCTCCAGGGCCTTCACCTTCTTTGCCATTTGCGTCGGTGTCAGGTCGGCATACTCCGCAATCTGCTCGGCCACCTTGGCGTAGTCGCGCGCCTTCATCGGAGCCCCTGGTGTATGCGCCTCCATGATGTCGGCAACCGCCTTGCGGATGGTCTGCGGCGTGATGCCGAGCGCCGCGTTGTGCTCGACCTGCTTGGCGCGGCGGCGCTCGGTCTCGTCGATAGCGCGGCGCATCGAGCCGGTGATCTCGTCCGCGTAAAGGATGGCCTTGCCGTTGGCGTTGCGCGCGGCGCGGCCGATGGTCTGGATCAGTGAGCCCTCGGAGCGCAGAAAACCCTCCTTATCGGCGTCCAGGATGGCCACCAGCGACACCTCCGGCATATCCAGCCCCTCGCGCAGCAGGTTGATACCGACCAGCACATCGAATTCACCCAATCTCAAGTCCCGAATAATCTCGACGCGCTCCACGGTGTCGATGTCCGAGTGCAGATAGCGCACGCGCACGCCATGCTCGCCGAGATACTCGGTCAGGTCCTCGGCCATGCGTTTGGTCAGCGTGGTCGCGAGTACGCGCTCGCCCTGCTCGACGCGCAGGTGAATCTCCGACAACAGGTCGTCCACCTGCGAGAGCGCCGGGCGCACCTCGACCTGCGGGTCCACCAGGCCGGTTGGCCGGACCACCTGCTCGATAACGGCGCCGGAGTGCTGTGCCTCGTAGTCGCGCGGTGTGGCCGAGACGTAGATTACCTGCGGCTGCTTCGCCTCGAACTCGTCGAAGCGCATTGGCCGGTTATCCAGCGCGGAGGGCAGCCGGAAGCCGTACTCGACCAGGTTCTCCTTGCGTGAACGATCGCCGCGATACATGCCGCCGAGTTGAGGCACGGTGACATGGCTCTCGTCGATGACCAGCAGCGCGTTGGCCGGCAGATAGTCGAACAGCGTCGGCGGCGGCTCGCCCGCACCGCGCCCGGACAGATAACGGCTGTAATTCTCGATACCTGAGCAGTAGCCGACCTCGACCATCATCTCAAGGTCGAAGATGGTGCGTTGCTCCAGACGCTGTGCCTCGACCAACTTGTCCTGCTCGCGCAGCCATTGCAGCCGGTCGCGCAACTCGTCCTTGATCTGCTCGACGGCATTCAGTACGACCTCGCGCGGGGTGGCGTAATGGGTCTTCGGGAAGACCGTATAGCGCGGAACCTTGAACTTGACCTCGCCGGTTAGCGGGTCGAACAGCGACAGCGCCTCGATCTCGTCGTCGAACAACTCGACGCGCACCGCTTCATCGTCTGACTCGGCCGGATAGATGTCGATGACATCGCCGCGCACGCGATAGCTGCCGCGTGAGAGTTCGATCTCATTGCGTCTGTATTGCAATGCCGCCAGCCGCCGCAGCATGGCGCGTTGGTCGATGATGTCGCCGCGCGACAGGTGCAGCACCATTTTTAGGTAGGCCTCCGGATCGCCGAGACCATAAATGCTCGACACCGTCGCTACTAGAATGACGTCCGGACGCTCCAGCAGCGCCTTGGTCGCGGACAGGCGCATCTGCTCGATGTGCTCGTTGATCGAGGCGTCCTTCTCGATGTAGGTGTCGGAGGCCGGCACGTAGGCCTCCGGCTGGTAGTAGTCGTAGTAGGAAACGAAATATTCCACCGCGTTGTGCGGGAAGAAATCGCGCATCTCGCCGTATAGCTGGGCGGCGAGGGTCTTGTTCGGCGCCAGCAGCAGGGTGGGGCGCTGCACGCGCTCGATGACGTTGGCGATGGTGAAGGTCTTGCCCGAGCCGGTGACGCCGAGCAGGGTCATGCCGGCCTCGCCGTCGCGCAGCCCCTCGACCAGCCGCCGGATGGCCTCCGGCTGATCGCCGGCGGGCTGAAAGTCACAGACGAGTTCAAAGGGCTTGGACATTGGTTCCTGGTCCGCTTGCCGACATGGGTTAACGGGATGCCCAGGCGGCGGGGATTGGCTATTATTCGGGCATCGCGCGGCAAAAGCCAAGTGATCGGCGAGCCCACCCTCGTTACGCGATTCTCGTTTAAATCTCACCAACTCCACCAGGCCCATAGCAGACGACACCGATGACCATCAAGCTCTCCGCCCGCGTCCAGTCCGTGAAGCCCTCGGCGACCCTCGCCATCACCGCCCGCGCCAAGGAACTACGTGCCGCCGGCAAGGATGTGATCGGACTTGGCGCCGGCGAGCCGGATTTCGACACCCCGGACCACATCAAAGAGGCCGCGATCGGCGCCATTCGCGACGGCTTCACCAAGTACACGGCGGTCGACGGCACGCCGGAGCTCAAGCGGGCCATCATCGCCAAGTATCAGCGTGACAATGGCCTCGACTACCGGCCGGAGCAGATCCTGGTCTCCTGCGGCGGCAAGCAGAGCTTCTTCAACCTCGCCCAGGCGGTGCTCGATCCAGGCGACGAGGTGGTGATTCCGGCACCCTATTGGGTGTCCTATCCCGACATGGTGCTCTTGGCCGGCGCCGAGCCGGTGCTGGTGCATGCCGGTGCTGATCGGCGCTTCAAAATCACCGCCGACCAGCTCGAGTCGGCGATGTCCGAGCGTACGCGCTTGGTCGTCATCAATAGCCCGTCGAACCCGACCGGCATGGCCTATACGCATGACGAACTCGCCGCCCTCGGTGATGTGCTGCGCGAGTACCCGAGCGCGCTGATCGCCACCGATGATATGTACGAGCACATCCGCTGGGACACCGCGACGCCCTTCGTCAACATCGTCAATGCCTGTCCGGATCTGGCGCCGCGCACGCTGGTGCTGAACGGCGTCTCCAAGGCCTACTCGATGACCGGGTGGCGAATCGGCTATGCCGGCGGGCCGGAGCAGGTGATCAAGGCGATGAAGAAGATCCAGTCGCAGAGCACGTCGAACCCGACGTCGATCTCACAGGTGGCCGCTCAGGCGGCGTTGGACGGACCGCAGGACTGCATCGGCGAGATGCTGACGGCGTTCAAGGAGCGGCACGATTTCGTCGTCGAGGCCTTGAATCGGATTCCAGGCGTCGATTGCCTGCCGACCGACGGCACCTTCTACGTCTTCCCGACGGTGCAAGGGCTGATCGAGCGCCTCGACGGCGTCAGCAACGATCTGGAACTCGCCGAGTATCTGATCGAGCACGCGGGCGTTGCGCTCGTGCCCGGCTCCGCGTTCGGTTTGGATGGTTGCGTGCGCATCTCGATTGCGACCAGCCGAGACAATCTGGAGCAGGCCCTGGAGCGTATTGCTGGCGTTGCTGCCTGACCGGCGCGTGGCCGGCGCTTCCGAGGCAGTGGCCAGTTTGGAGGCTGTGCGATGGACGACGGGCGGGGCCAGGGATCAATGTCGGGCGTGACGCTGATCGAGCTGATGGTGGCCCTCGGTGTGCTGCTTGCCGTGCTCACGCTGGGTGTGCCCGGGTTGACGCAACTGGTGACGCACAACACCCGCACCGCCGAGGTCAACGCCATGCTCGGGCACCTTGGCTTTGCCCGCTCAGAGGCCATCGTGCGCGCGAGCGAGGTCGTCGTCTGCGCGGTGGACGCGAGTGACCTGGACGGCGGCTGCGTTGGCGGCACCAAGGGCTGGGCCCAGGGTTACGCGGTGATCGACGTCACGAGCGGCGAGGTGCTGCGGTTCGAGCGCGGCGTTGCCGGCATCAAGATCAAGTCCAACGTTAGCCGCTACAGCTTCACCGACGACGGCTCACTGAACGCCGCTGCCGGCGGCAGCCTGAGCTTTTGCGATGCGCGCGATAGGGCGCGCGACGACGCCGCGCGAAGCCCTGAGGTCGCGAAGCCACGCAAGATTGTCATCAGCGGAGCCGGCCGCACCCGCGTCAGCAGCGCGGCCGACATCAATTGCAGTTAGCCAGGCAAGACAGCCCGCGAGCTTTGCAGCAATTGTGCGCTCGGCGGTCAGCCGCCGTCGCCCCGCGTCAGCGCTACCTGCATGACGTTGATGCGGTCGTCGAGGAAGCCGGCCTCGCAATAGCTGAGATAGTAACGCCACATGCGGATGAAGCGATCGTCGTAGCCGAGCGCGCGCACCTCATCGAGGCGCTGGTCGAAGCGCTCGCGCCAAAGCGCCAGCGTGTGGGCGTAGTCGAGCCCGTGGAAGGTCCGTTGCGACACCTCGAAACCGGCATCCGCCGCGGCGCTGTCGAAACGATCCACCGTCGGCAGCATGCCGCCCGGGAAGATGTAGTGTTGGATGAAATCAGGGTCCGACTTGTAGTCGTCGAACAGACCGTCGTCGATGGTGATGACCTGCAGCGCGGCCCTGCCGCCCGGACGCAGGCAGCGGCGCAGGGTCTGCATGTAGGTCGGCCAGTAGCGCTCGCCGACCGCCTCGAACATTTCGATGGAGACGATGTGATCGAATTGGCCTTCGACGTCGCGGTAGTCCTGCAGCCGAAGCTCGATGCTGGACTCCAGCGCCGTACCCGCGATCGCCTGGCGTGCCCAGGCAAGCTGTTCCTCGGACAGGGTCAGGCCGGTGAGCCGCAGTCCGTCGCTTGCGGCCTGGCGGGCGAATGCACCCCAGCCGCAACCGATCTCCAACAGGTGCTGGCCTGGCTCGGCATCCAGCATGTCTAACAGACGTCGGTACTTGTTCCGCTGCATCTGATCCAGGCCGTCGGTGTCACGCTCGCGCACGCCCGACGAGTAGGTCATGCTCGGATCGAGCCACAATCGGTAGAAATCGTTGCCGACGTCGTAGTGATGGGCGATATTCCGCCGGCTGCCGGTCTTGGTGTTCGAGCGGCGGCGGTGCCGCAACGGCGACAGCAGCCGGTGCATCCTGCTGCCCTCCCAGTGACTGCTGAAGGCGGCCTGGTTGGTCGCCAGCGCGTGCAGCAGGGCAGTTGGGTCTGGGCTGTCCCAATCCCCGGCCATGTAGGATTCGCCAAGCCCGACGTGGCCGCGGGTGGCAATACGGCGAGCGAAGCTCAGCGGCTTGAGCAGGCGTATCTCGCCACTCGGCCCGGCTTCGGCGCCGTGCATCTCGTGCGCGTGCTCGCCGATGCGGATACGCAAGTGCCCGCGGTAGAGGCGGTCGAACAGATGTCGGACCGGCTGCAGCGCCGGCAGTCTGGTGCGGGACAGCGCGGCTTCCGCGGTCTTATCACTTGCCATCAGGTCACCTCTTGGTGGGGCGGCTCGGGTTTCGGGAAATAGCGTGCGCCGGCGAGCCAGATCTTGAGCGCCTGCCAATGGATTGCGGCCATGACCTTGAAGGTCATCAGCGGCATGCTGCGGAAGGCGCGCCAAAGGGCACCGTTGGTGAGCGGCTCGCCGCGGCCGGACTGGGTAGCCACCAGCTTGAGCCGCCCCTGCGCGTCGAATTGCCGGATGAGCACGGCAATGTGCGTATCCGGTCGCGACAGGCGGAAGCGATAGCTGCCCTGCAAGTCCATCAGCGGTGAGACGTGGAAGCATTTGTCGGCGCTGTCGCGCAGTGGCCAATCGATCGGCTGTCCGGCGTTGGCGAGCAGGTAGCAGTGGTGCTCGCCAAAGGTGTTGCTGACCTCGGCGATCACCGCCCGCAGCGTGCCGTCGCGATGTTCGCAATACCACAGGCTCAATGGATTGAAGCCGTATCCGAGCACGCGCGGAAAGCAAAACAGACGGATGCGGCCGCCATCCAGCTCGATCCCGCGCTCGCGCAGCAGCCGCTCGGCCCATGGCCGCAGCGCAGAGCCGTCGCGCGGCCCATGGTCCTTCGACTGGAAGCGAAAGAAATGGAATCCGCCGGGCGCGATCAAACTTGGTAGCCGGTCGAGCGCATCGATGTCAAGCAGCAGGCTGAAGACGCGATAGTCGAAGTGGTAGCGCACCGGAAACATCCGCCGGTGCATGACCTTGGTGAAATAGATGCGATGCGGGCTCGCTCCAGGCGCGTGATCGGCGGATGCTCGCTGCTGCGTCATCAGACGGCCGCGTCCAGGGCCGGCAGCGCATCGGGCGCCGCGCCTCTCTTATTCCGCTCGGCGCCGGTCAGCCAGTCGGTGTCGGCGCCGAGGCGGGTTGCAGCGTCCACCGCCGCGCGCAGGGCGTCCTCGTGGAAGCCATAGCCGAAGTAGCTGCCGCAAAACCAGATACGATCCCGGCCCTGCAATCGATGGAGCTGCTGTTGCGCGTCCATCGCGGCTTGGTCGAAGACCGGGTGGTCGTAGGTCATTTCGGCGATCACCTGCTTCGGGTCGGGCGGCTGCAACGGGTTCAATGACACCAGATAGTCAGTCTCGCTGTCGAGGCCTTGTAAGCGGTTCATCCAGTAGCTGACCGAAACGGCACGGGCGTCGTCCTCAGGTCCGGCGGCCGGTTCAGCAGCGAGGTAATTCCAGGAGGCCCAGACAGCCCGCCGCTGCGGCATCAGGGCGCGGTCGGTGTGCAGATAGGTCTGATTCGGTTGATAGCGGAAACGGCTGAGCAGCGCCGACTCGTCGGCGCTTGGCTGTGCGAGCAGGGCCAGGGCCTGGTCGGCGTGACAGGCGAGCACGATCTTGTCGAAGCTCAGACTCGCGCCGGAGCGCAGCTTGACCTCGACGGCGTCCGCGCGGCGACTCACGTACTCGGCGGCGTCCATCACCACGCGGTCCGGACCCAGGTCGCCGAGAATGCGCTTCACGTAGCTGTGGCTGCCGCCGACCACGGTCCGCCACAGTGGCCGCTGGATAACGCTCAGCAGTCCATGGTTGCTGAAGAAGCGGGCAAGGCTCTCGGCCGGAAAGGACATCATGGTGCGTGTCGGACAGGACCAGATGGCGGCAGCCATCGGCAGCAGATAGTCTGTGCGGAAGCCCTGTCCGAGCCGCTCACGGTCGAGGAACTCGCCAATGCTCAGACCGTCGAACCCGGGGCCAGCCAGCAGCGACCGGCAGCGTCGGTTGAAGCGCAGCATGTCGGCCAGCATCCTTAGGAACCGCGGATTGAGTAGGTTGGTCCGCTGCGCGAAGACGGTGCTGAGGTTGTCGCCGCAGTACTCGATGCGGCCTGGTCCTATGGACGCCGAGAATGACATATCGCCGTCGCGGGTCGCGACACCGAGGCGATCGAACAGGCGGGTCAGTAGCGGATAGTTTGGCTCGTTGTAGACGATAAAGCCGGTGTCGATCGGCAGCGTGCGGTCAGCCTCAGGCACATCAATGGTGTGGGTATGCCCACCGATGTAGTCGTTGCGCTCGATCAAGGTGACGTCGTACCGTTGAGCCAGCAGCCAGGCGCTGGCGAGGCCGGCGATACCGCTTCCAATGACCGCGATTCGTTCAGACATCGATTGCTTGCTTGGGTCCTGTCCGGTTAGTGCTAGTCAAAATCTGGACAATGTGCGCCTTAATCAACGGAGCCCCATTGATGGCGACACGAGGGCGATACGGCGGAGTGTCGCACGCCACGCCGCCGCATGATGCAGCCGATTGGCCGCGGCGCACGATAGGACGCATCCCGCCCCTTGTCGAGCGCTGATGCCTTCGAGTTCGCCACCGACGCCGACTTTGACGCCCTGAGCAGAGGACGGAAAGCCCATGACCCGAATCCGTATCAAGCACGATCGGCCACGTCTGCTTCCGGAGCCCATCCATCACGGCTACAAGCAGACCGCGAAGCCGCTGACGCATCACGAGATTTTGACCCTGATGGCGCCCTTCACGCGGCGCGGGCTGCACGCCGACATGACCGCCAGTCGGCGCGAGGAGCGGCTGTTGGCGTTCAAGCCGTTCGAGCACGCGGCAACCGAGGACCTGCCGATCGATCTGCAAGCACGCCTGACGCTCGACGCGTCCAGCAGCCGAGGCTATCGGCTGGAGCGTCAGGTCGCGGACCAAACAGGCCTGCTGTCGACGGTCGTTACCGAAGGCAAGGACCTCGATCTGCTGCTGGAACAGATGGAGGCGCTGCCTGTGCAGCGGCAGTTTCGCGTTTACGATCGCATTCCGGTGGCTCGCAGCTACATCATCGCGGTCCCTGCCGCCGCGGGTTTGCCGAGCAAGGCCGCCGCCACCGCGGGTGAGGCCGTCGACGGACTCGTGGATCGCGTCCGCTCGTTGCGCAAGGAAGGCGACTCCTCGGCCGATCTCGCCGCGGAGTCCGCGGAGTCCGGGACCAGCGACGAGGACGACAGCGCCGGCCTGCCGCGGCCGATCTTCGTCGAGGCGGCCGCACGTATTGCCGATGCGACGCTGGCGCTGAAGGCCGACCGTCTGGGCGGCCCGGCGGTCGAGGTCAAGCTGACCGTCGATCCCGGCTCCAAGCTCAAGATTCCCGAGGATCTCATCGCCGTGCTGGGCTGGGACTGGCGGCCGCTGCGCGAGTTCGTCAGCTATTGGCGGGGCGGCATCCGCGTCGCCGGCAGCGAGCCCGCGCGCACCGCCGATATCGAGCACAAGCTGGCGCGCACGGTCAAACACCTGGCTCGGACGCTGCAGCAACCGCCGCAGCAATTCCACGACCGCTTCCGGCGTGCGCGCTGGCGAGTCAGCTTTCAGCGCGGCATTCCGTTGCTGGTGGGTCTGCTGATCCTCGCGGTGACCCCGGCCGTGCAGTTTCTGAGAATGGACGACGACTCAATTCTGCGCATGCTTATCTTCCACGCACCGCCGATCATGCTGGTCGGTTTTTTCATGATGCGCGAGATTCCGCGTATCGAGATTCCGCCCGTGCCGCGCCCACTGGTGTACCGCGACTGGATCGTACCGACCGCCGACAAGGCGCCGCGAGGCCTTGCCAAGGCGATTGGCGCGCGGCCAAAGCCCGCCGAGGCGGAAACCTGATTGGCAAGGGGTTCGCGAGCGACGACCTGCGCCAAAATGTGCAATCAAGGTCAGCATCGCGCGCCCTGGACATCGACCCCTCTCTCCATCGAGGTAGAAACCTCGGCGCTCGAAACTTGTTACTCGAGACGCCCCCCCTCTAGGAGCATCCGTTGCAAGGCAATCCAATGAATATTCCGCCGGTGTCGATCGCGGCGGCCAAGCAGGCGCTGATCGAGCAGTACGCGGACGGGACACTGCGGCAGCGCGCATCGATGTTGTGGGGCACGCGCGGTGTCGGCAAGTCGTCGATCGTGCGCCAGGTTGCCGAGCATTTCGACGCGCCGCTGATCGACTTGCGTCTGACCACCATCGAGCCGGTGGATATCCGCGGCGCCATCTACGCCGACGACCGCCGCGAGCAGACGGTCTGGTTTCCGCCGGAGTTTCTGCCAAGCGAGACCCAGACCGAGGGGATCCTTTTTCTGGACGAGCTGACCGCCGCCGATCAGCGACTGCAGATCTCGGCCTATTCGCTGATCCTCGATCGCCGGGTCGGCCAATACCAGCTGCCGGACGGCTGGCTCGTGGTGGCCGCCGGCAATGCCGCATTCCACGGCGCCGTCAGCCATGACATGGGCACGGCGCTGGCGGATCGCATGTTTCACTTCAATGTCCAGACCGTGATCGACGCCTTCCTCGACCATGCGCTGTCCAACGACTTTGCGCCCGAGATCATGGCCTACCTCAAGGTGCGGCCGGACAAGCTCGACGATACGCACAGCCAGCTGGCGAACGACCATTTGGTCGGCGCCAGCCCGCGCGGCTGGGAGGACATCTCCAACGTGCTGAAGTCGAACCTCTCGGAGTCAGGCAAACGCGTGTTCGTGCAGGGGCGCATCGGTGCGGCCAACGCGGCCGAGTTCTTCGGCGTCCTGCGCGAGATCCAGGCCGGCGCCGATGTGCTGCGGTTGCTGGATGCCGAGCCCGGCGATGCTACCGCCGCGCTGCTGCCGACGACGCTCGACGGACTCTACGGCATGATCTATGCGCTGTTGGCGGTTGCGACCGACGAGCAGCGCATGGCCAGGGCCTTGGAGATTGTCGATCAGCTGCCCGATATCGACAGCCCCGAGCCGCTGCCGATCCGCGAGGCGCAGACGCTGTGCATGGAGTTGCTGTTCCAAAAGGCGCTAGAGCGCGGTTTGGAGGGCGCGGTCTTGGAGAGCCCGGTCTACCGAGGGTACGCCGAGCAGCGCGAGCAGGATGAGCAAGCGGCCGCCTGAGGCAAGCGGTGGCAAGAAGGCCGGCGGCGCCGTGCATCAGCACCGCGCCACGCGCGCCATTCAGCGGATGGTGGAGTTCGCGCCCTCCACCGGCGGCCTGGCGCTGTGGGTCCATCACCGCGATGTCGACGACGCCGAGGTTGTCGGCTCCGATCTGGCCGCCAATGACGGCGCTACCATCTTCTACGGCCCCGCATTCGAGACGCTGACGCTGCCGGTGCAGGTGGGTCTGGTCGCGCACCAGGTGCTGCACGTCGCGCTCCAGCATCCGCAACGCCGGGCGGCGTTGAGCCGGCTGATCGGCGAGGTCGACGCGCATCTCTATAACATCTGTGCGGACGCCATCGTCAACAGCACCCTGAGCCATCTGAGCTGGCTGGAGTTGCCGCAGGGCTCGATCCTGCTGGAGGACTTGTTGGCGACCGCGCTGGACCTTAGGCAAGGCGTCGAGAAGTCGCTGCTGGAATGGGACTTGGAACGTCTCTATCGCGCCATCGACGACCGCCGCTCGCGCGGTCGCGTCGCGGGTTCACGGCGCGGCGCCGGGCGCGAGCAGGCCAGCGAACGCGAAGGCGGGCAGGGCGGTGAGCAGCAGGGTGACCAGGGCCGGCCGGTGGCGCGCGAAGACGGTCCGCGCTCGGCGCGCGCGCGGCTGGCCGGCTCCAGCATCGTACGCGACCTGTTGCCGGCGGCCGACAGCGCGCACCCGGAACAGGAGGCCGAGCAGGCACGTGAGTGGCGCGAGCGCATCACGCGCGCGCATGCCGGTGACGGCGCCCACTCGATGCTGCGCGCGCTGATCGCCGACCTGCCCAAGGTGCGCACGCCTTGGGAGCAGCTGCTGCGCACCCAGCTCGTGCGTGCCCTGTCGCAACGCCCTGATCTGTCATGGTCGCGTCCGGCGCGCTCCTACCTGGCCAACCAGGGCCGTGTCGGCAGCCTGCGTATGCCCTGGGAGCCCGGTGTCACCGCCAGCAAGGCGGTCGCTCGGCTCGCGGTCATGGTCGATGTCTCGGGCTCGATCGACGAGCCCCTGCTGGCGCGCTTCGCCGCCGAGATCGAGGCCATTACGCGGCGCTTGGAGGCGGGCATCGTCGTCATCGTCGGCGACGATCATGTTAGCGCGGTCGATCACTTCGAGCCCGGCCGTTCGAACCTGCGCGAGGTTCGGTTTCAGGGCGGCGGCGGCACCGACTTTACGCCGCTGCTGCATGAGGCCGAGCGCCACGCGCCGGACATGGGCGTGTTCCTGACCGATCTGGACGGCCCGGCCGACTATCGCCCCAGCTTTCCGGTGCTATGGGCCGTGCCCGTCGAGCACCAGGCCATGCCGCATCCGTTCGGCCGAAAGCTGGTGCTCGATTGATACCGGTGCTGGCGCGGGCCATCGAGAAAGCGCGCAAGCAGGATGAAACCGCCGCCGTAGCGCTCGAACAGGCCGGCAATGCGTTCTTCGCGCGCTTAGTTCGAGTAAAGAGGCTCGGTCTCAGCCTCCGTCGAGCTGAGCGAAGATGCAGTCCAGCGCGCGGCTGTTCGCGCCAGCCGGATAGAAGCTGTTGATGTCGTTGGTGTAGGTGGACCTGTCGATCTCGCCCGCCGAGAGCTTACTCGTCTGGTCGATGAAATAGGTGTCGTTGCCTTGGCCGCTGAGCAGATAGCGGATCGGTTGGCTGCCGATGTTCAAGTTGCCGCAGTTGGCGTCAACCTGGTCGAGAAAGGCGTTGCTCGCCGAGCCTTCCGGGGCGACCAGATTGCCGCCGCAGCCGGTTAGGGCGATGGCGGCGACGGCGGGTAGAATTGTCCTTAAAGACCTGTTTTTCATAAATTTTGCTCGGTATTGCAGCCATTGATGGCGTTTGATGGCCCAGCCGACGGTCGCATCGGCCAGCCGTATCAGACCTCGGAGTCGTTCCAGTTTTGGAAGGCCAGCAGCCAGGATTCCAGCCCCGGATTGGTGTCGCCGCGCTCGCGCAGCAGCGTGCCGATGTCGATCAGCAGCTCACGCAGTGCCCTGACCTCGGCCTGCCATTGCTCGGCGGGCAGGCCGGGATTGTCGGCCATACAGTCGGCGGCCAGCGATCCTGCGCCCGCCCACCAGGCATTGCTGTCGATCTCGCGCCAGGCCGCCGCGGGATCGGTCCTGAACCCTTCCCGCAGCTCGCCGATCGATTCTGCGCGCGGATTGCCGATCCGCGCAAATGCCGCGTGCAGCCGGTCGAGCAGCATGCAGACGCGGGCGAGGTCCTCGGCGTCGTCACGGACAATGGGTGAGTGCGCGCGACCACGCGCTCGTCTGCTCATCGAAGGTCGCCGCGGAGGAAGCTGCGCGCGATGATCTTAGTAATGTCCTCCGCCTTTCGCTCGATGTCCGCCACCAAGTCGAACTGGACGCGCGCCTTGAGGAGGTTGTCGCCGCGCTGCCGAACGCGAAAATAGCGATCTCCCTGCAGATGATCGGTCAGGAAGCGGATACCGAGTTCGAACGGGATCAATCTCGCGGCATCGAGCATCAGATCCAGCTCGGCAGATGACAAGAGGTCGCCGATCTGCTCGGCATAGGCGCCGAGAATGGCGGCGCAGACGGCGAGATCGAACTGCACAGGGGCGTCCGCGGCGGCCGATTCTCCGCGCCGATTGCAGCAGGAGCGCAGACAGTCGGCGATGTCGTGATGGATCAGGCCGGGCTGGACCGTATCCAGGTCGATCAGACAGAGCGCACGGTCGGCGTCGTGCGCGAACAGCAGGTTGTCGATCTTGGGGTCGCCATGGATCACCCGCAGTCTGGTCTTGGCTTCGAGTAGCGCGACCTCCATCACTGTCGCCAGTGCTCGACGCTCGGAAATGAAGTCGAGCACCGCGGCAGGCGCCGCATCCGCGGCGCCGGTTTCGGTCAGCGCGGCATCGAGCGCTGCCATATAGCTGGGCGTGTCGTGGAAGCCGGGCAGCGTGATATGCAGACACTGGGGGTCCAGCTCAGCCGCAAGCCGATGAAAGCGCCCGAGCATCCGGCCGATCTCTGAGGCCTGCTTCGGCGTCTGCACCCTGTCGAGGACGCGGCTTGGGTGGACCCGCTGCATCAGACGCCAGAGGCTGCCGTCGAGGTCCCGCACGAACGGGCGTCCGTCGCTGGCCATGATCAGCGTCGGCAGCCGCACACCGAACTCGGGGCGAGCGTCGGCCAACGCCTGCAGCTGCGCCAGATTGCGCATGATCAGCTCTGGGGCAGGGAAGACATGCGGGTTGATGCGCTGGAGCACATAGCTGCCTTTGGCCTGATCTACCTGGAAGGTCGAATTGATCAGCCCGGCCCCAAGCGGCTGGACGGACAACGCAGTATCGCTGCCGAGGAATAGCCCGGCAATGCCGAGCAAATGCGCGCTGGAGTCGGGTATGGTAAGCGTCATGCCCAGGTTCTACCAAGAGCGGCGCGGCCGCGGCAACTGGTAGTTGACTCGCCGATAACGGGTCCGGGAGCCAAGCCCCTGCGCTTTAGCCTCACACTCGACAGCAGAAAGGTGTCGCTTCCCCTTCGATGACAGCTTTTTCAGATCAGGTATTCGTCTTCACCGGCGAAACGCTGGAACAGGCGCTGGAGGACTGGGTTGCGGCCCAGATCGCGGCCTATCCGCATCAGGAAGAGCGTATTCGCATCACGGCCTTGGCCATGCGCGACTTCTTCGCGTCGCCCCAGATCGAGCAGCACAAGATGACGCTCGGCGGCAAGCGGCGTGGCTGAAATCAGGGTGGAGACGAGGGCATGAGCAGACAGGGCGCCTGGCTAGATAGCATCGAACGTGTCGGCAACCGTTTGCCGGACCCGGCAAGCCTGTTTCTGATCGGCACACTGGCATTGATGCTGTTGTCGGAGCTTGCCGTCAGGCTCGGTTGGCAGGTGCAGCGAAGCCTGGTGGAGGATGGCGCGACCGTCATTGAGACCATCGTTCCGGTCAGCCTGCTCGGCAGCGACGGTCTTTGGTGGCTGCTGTCGAACATGGTCGAGAACTTCGTCAGCTTCCCGCCGCTCGGGCTGGTGCTGGTCGGCCTGCTCGGCATCGGGGTCGCCGAGCGTTCGGGACTGCTGCCGGTGGTGCTGCGGCGTCTGTTGGCCGCCTCTCCGCGGCGGCTGCTGGTGCCGGCCACGGTGCTGGTCGGCATCCTGTCGTCGCTCGCCTTGGATGCCGGCTACGTCGTGCTGCCGCCGCTCGCCGGGGCGCTCTTTTTGGCCGCCGGTCGTTCGCCGCTCGCTGGTATCGCCGCAGTGACCGCCGGCGTCACCTGCGGTTTCTCGGCCAATCTGTTCCTGACCGGCCTGGACCCCTTGCTGGCAGGGCTGTCGACTGCCGGCGCGGGTCTGATCGATCCCGACTACCGCGTCTCGATCAGTGCCAATTGGTGGTTCATGATCGCCTCCACGCTCGTGCTGACCGCGATCGGCGCCGCGGTGACCCTGTGGCTGGTCGAGCCGCGGCTGGAGCGGCCCGCGGCCGGCAGCAGCGCGGATGCGCCGCCGGCCGACCGGTCAGCAGAGAACCGCGGACTGCGGCTGGCGGGGCTGACCCTGCTCGCGATCATGGCCGTGATTCTCGCCTCGGTGCTGATTCCGGGTGCGCCGCTGGCGGGGCAGGGGGTGCACTTCCCGCGCTGGATGGAGGTGTTGGTGCCGCTGCTGCTGATCGTCTTCGTCGGCATCGGGGTCGCCTATGGCGTTGGCGCCGGCAGCATCCGCGACGACCGGGATGCCGTGGCGATGATGGGCGAGACCATGAAGAGCATGGGGCCCTATATCGTGCTCGCGTTCTTTGCCGCGCAATTCATCGCCTGCTTTGGTCACTCGCGACTCGGTGAGATGTTGGCAATCGCCGGCGGCAGCTGGCTGGCGGCGCTGGCGCTGCCGACCACCGCCTTGGTGCTGGCCTTCATCGCCTTGGTCATGCTGGGCAATCTGATCATGGGCTCGGCGTCTGCCAAGTACGCCTTCTTCGCCCCTGTCTTCGTGCCCATGTTCATGCAGGTCGGCATCAGCCCGGAACTGACCCAAGCCGCCTATCGGGTCGGCGATTCGGTGACCAACGGCATCACGCCGTTCAACCCCTATCTGGTGATCGTCCTCGCCTTCGTTCAGCGCTATCGGGCGGACGCCGGCATCGGGACACTGCTGGCCCTCATGCTGCCTTACACTCTGGTGTTCGCGCCGGTCTGGGCGCTGCTGCTCGGATCGTGGGTCGCCGCCGGCTGGCCGCTCGGACCGGGCGGTCCCCTAGCTTATCCGGGCCAATAGTCGACGAGACGCGATGGTCGAGCGCGAAGCTTCTCTGCTTTAAGGCGATTGCCGGAAAATCTCGTACCAGATGACGCCGGATTCAGGTTCGCCTTCAAGGAGCACCAGCAGGAGCATAGCCGAGCTATGTGACTGGCGGGGCGACACGGAAGGCGGGCGTCAAGACAAGTCAGCTGGTATGAGATTTGACAGAAATCGCCTAAGGCGAGCGATACAGAATCCGGCTTGTTGTCGGACGCACAGGTTCAATGTCGGTCCGAATCGGCCTGGTGCGCCACTGTTGGACTGGATCTCGGCGCGGACAATGACCGCCACATCTCCCAGGGGCGCGCCATGACACCGACAAAGGCACGGCTGATGGCCAGCGCCATCAGGAAGGTGAGTCCGAACATCACCGAGAAACCGACCCACACCATCACTGATTGCGTGGGGTCGTGCGAGACGCGCGAGGCGTTCTGGGCCGCCCAGATGGCGAGCGCTTGCCCCATGCGGTAGATCTCGGCCGCTGAGGCCAGCCAGGCGCAGTGAACATCGGGCATGTTGACGCCGTAGGTAACCACCTCCTGCCAGCGCATGCCGATGTAGTCCTCCGGCGGGAACAGGAAGAGCATCATCACCGCCTCTCCCCACAGCAGCAGGACGCTGAGCCACAACGCCCATTGTCTAGCCAGCGCATGGCGGCACGCGTCGCACACCTCATTGGTCATGGCCAGTGTCAGACGCGGGATGACGAGGCTCAGCAACAAGACGTCCGCCAACAACAGAGACCACTGTCTGGGCTCGAATGCTAGGGCGCCGATCAACAGCAGCAGCGCGAGCAAGACCGCGAAGACAATCTCGCGCAGCGTCATCAGTATGCGGTTGTGCAGGATGCGGAACAGGCGGCCTTCCTGTTGCAGGCACTCATTGAACAAGGCCCGACGGCGAAAGTAGGCACGCTCGGTGCCGGCCAACAAGAGCGTCGCACTCAGTGCCGCCAGAAAACCCAAGGCACCGTTGCACGGCAGCCGATAGGCGTTCAGGAACCACACCAGCAGCAACAGCCAGACGATGGACATCGTCAACAAACGAATGAGGATGGCGTAGTTGACGAGTTTTGGTCTGGACATCGTGGATCTCGACTGTGATTCAGCGTGCGGTGATGGGGCCAACCCAGCCGGGGACGGTCTGTGCGGCACGAGAGTTCAAGTTGTATTGGATTGCCGGCGAGCGGAGCATATCAGCCGCTGGCAGATCGGGCTGGCAGCGCGTGTTGCATGCATTCAGTCGCTCCGGCTATCGCTCCGAATGTCGGCAATGCTGTCGAACAGAAACAGCCGATGCGCGATGATTGGCTCGCCGAACATCAACACCTGCGTGCGCAGTGTCACGCCGTCGGCGTTGATGGCGGTCAGCGTTCCCGGGTGCTGCGCGCCATTGCCGTCTGTCAACAGGACATCCTGATCGATGAATCGCCGATACTGCTCCCGCCGGGAGGGCGCCGCTGACGGCGGCAGTTCATCACTCCCGGCTGGCCCGACGGACGCTTGAACACGGCTCGGCGGCGATTTCGGCGACCTGTCACCGGACTCGCTGCCGTTATCGGGATTAGGGTCAGACTCGCTTGTGCCCAGGGCGGCCGGTTGGGAAGGGGGGGCTGCCGAGGGGGTCATCGGTGATTGCTGCTGATCGTCCGCCGCCCGATCGAGCGGGGCCGCGCCCATCCACCACAAGGCGATCGACTCGCCCTGGCGTCCTTTGGTGCCGGCCTCGACCGGCCCGGGCGCTATTTCCATGCCAACGCTTGTCGCTTCCGTCTGCGGATGGCGGTCAATAGCCAAGTAGGCCGCGTAGGTCAGGGCGCCTAGACCGAGCAAGGCCAGCAGCTTCAGCGTCGGTCCGGCGAGGCCATTGCTGCGTTTCTCGGAAGAATCGCGCTCGGAGCGGGCATCGAGATCGGGCTGCGGCTTGGTGGTGCCGCTGTGCGGGGTTGGTGCGCCATGGTCACCAGCCGCTCGCGCTGGTGAGCGTTCATCTGCTGTCAACGCCTCGATATCGGTCTGCAGGCTGGCGATGGCTACCGCGGTTTCCATGTCGCCCAATTGGGCAGCGAGCTGTGCCAGGCTATTGGCCATGCTGGCCACCGGGATGCCGTCGGGGCCTTGTTCCCAGCTGGCTCGGCCGTCCTCGATAGCGCGGATCAACGGCACCATCAAGACGGCGATGTCTTCGGCGGTTGCGCCGCGGATCTGTCGGAGTTCAGCCGCGATGGCCTCTGTGCGTGATGACATGACTTCAGCGGAACGCGCACCCTGACGATTCGCTCCCGGCGCCTGGTGCAATCGGTTGCCCGACGCGCGTCAAGGAGCTGCCCCTTACCATTGAGCTTAGGCTACGCACCCGGTATCTTCCAATAGCAAACCAAGCGCATGGGAGCTGTGTCGCAGTTTCGTCCAAGCTTTGCCCTGAGCGGCCGAGATAGCATGCAAAACCGATGATCGAGACCCCCAAGCCCGTTGCCGTTGTGCTGCTTTCCGGCGGCCTCGACTCGGTGACCGCGCTCGCCATTGCCGCCGAGGAAGGGTTCGCCTGCCATGCTCTCAGCGTCGACTACGGCCAACGACACCGAGCCGAACTCGAGGCCGCTCGGCGCGTCGGGCAGTCATACGCGGTGGTTGGCCACTCCATCGTGCGTATCGGTCTCGATGCCATTGGCGGGTCGGCACTCACCGACGCCGGCATTGCGGTGCCGGAACAGCCGGGCGAGGGCATCCCGGTCACCTACGTCCCGGCACGCAATACGGTGCTGTTGGCATTGGCGCTCGGCCAGGCCGAGGTGATCGGCGCTCGGGATATCTTTATCGGCGTCAACGCCGTCGACTACTCGGGCTATCCGGATTGCCGCCCCGCCTTTATCAACAGCTTTCAGGAACTGGCCAAGGTCGCAACCAAGGCCGCGGTCGAAGGGGCGCCAGTGCGCATCCAGACTCCACTCATCGACCTGTCCAAGGCCGATATCATCCGCCGCGGTATCGCCCTCGGTGTCGATTACGGCGAGACCGTCTCCTGCTACCAAGCCGACCAGCAAGGCCGTGCCTGCGGACGTTGCGATGCCTGCCGATTGCGCGCCGAGGGTTTCCGCGCCGCCGGCGTGCCCGACCCGACCAGATACCGCTGACGTCGACGCCGATCGCACATCCGCCAGCAGCCCCGGCGTGCGAAGCGGACAACCGTCGTTTCTAGGTTCAGCCGATGGAGCCAGTGACGACAGTTGGTTCCGAGCCTTCAAGCAATGGCCAAGCACGACAGGTCAAGAGAACAGCATCCGGCTGCTTTCACAGTGGCCGTCAATCCGCTAAACTTAACGGCTTAAAAAATATCGCGCCCTTAGCTCAGCTGGTAGAGCATCTGACTTTTAATCAGGTGGTCGCAGGTTCGAACCCTGCAGGGCGCACCAATAAAAACATCGGCTTAGATCGATATCGGCTAAGCCGTTTGTATTTGCGTCACCATAAAGGCACCAAGCGGCGGCAATTCGTCGTGATGATCATCGACTCGGTTGGCTGTACGTCCGGGCTTCGCTAGGCATCTACGCCGGGGCCTCGGGCAGGACGGCAACCTATTGGTCGTCCTCGAGATCTCCTTCTCGCTGTGCGAGCTTCGCAAGCGCTGAAGAGCACTCTTAGCCAGCCCCTCAAACGCGGCGAGCCGGCCGCCTTTGCCGTTAGTCGGCCCCCAACGCCTTGAACACCGCATCCACCGGGTCGGCGTAGAACGAGGTCTGGAACTTGGCGAACAGCTCGCCGGGGATGCTGGGGATGTCGCCGACGCTGGCCATCGGCAGCAGGATGCGCTTGGCGCCGGAGTCGAAGGCGACCTGCAGGCATTCGGCCAGGTTCTCCACCGGGATCACGCTGCCGCCGAGGCTCATGTCGCCGAGGACGACGAGCTGGGGCTGGACAGGCTTCGCTAGCACGCCGGAGCAGAGCGCGACGAAGCTCGGCAGGGTCATGGCCTTGGTGGCGCCGGTGTTGTGCAGTTCGACCGTATGCAGGTGGTAGTCGTGGTCGCCGGCCTTGGTCAGGCCACTGACGCGGCTCAGGTTGGCCTTGAAGTAGTCGAAGGCGACCTTGACCGACTCCTTGGCGGCGCTGCTCGATCCCAGTCCGGAGACGTTGAACTTGCCGTTTCCCGCCGTGGTCTGGGTCTCCAGCCGATACAGCCCCAGGTGGCCGCCGCTGCCGGTGGCGATGGTGTGCAGCACGCCGGGGTTCATCGGTCCGTCCGGGATCAGCTTGTCGCCGCCCTGCTCGGGCACGCTGACGAAGGTCTCCTCCATCGTCTCCTGATCGATGTAGGAGAAGTGCACGTCGAAGAACTCCATGCCGCCGATCTTCTTCAGCTGCTCCTTGACCCGACGGCGGGTCTCCAGCGCGTACTCCAGGCAGCGGCGGACCGCCTCCTTGTCGTAGTCGCCGGCGGGATACAGCAGCTTGAGCAGCCCGGACGCGGTGCGGCGCACGGCGATGGTGTCGCGCTGGTTCAGGTCCCGGCCGAGCTTGAACCAGCGGTCGACGGCGTCGGAGAAGTTGCGCTTGCGCATCTCGCGCATGAACTCGGCCAGATAGTCCGTGATCAGGCCGTACTGGTTGGTGAAGAACTCCGGGCGCATCTTCGGCACCTCCCAGCCGGGGATGTAGGCGTGGAAGCGATCGAAGAAGGCCGAGTCGATCATGCTCTCCGGGAAGGGCGCCAGCAGATGGCTGGTCTTCACCAGCGTGTCCACCGGCTGGTTGATGTTGCCGACGAAGACCATGCTGGCGGAGGCCTGGATGGCGTCCTTGCCGCGGGCGAAGGAGCCGGAGGCCATGAAGTCCTTCATGATCTGCACCCCGTCCTTGTCCTTGAACGAGATGCCGGCCACCTCGTCGAAGGCCACCAGGTCCCACAGGCCCGACCAGGCCGACGGTGCGGCGGGCCATGTTGTAGAACAGGTTGGCCACCGTGGTCTGGCCGCCGGAGATCAGGATGCTGTTCGGGCTGATCTCCTTGTAGATGTGGCTCTTGCCGGTGCCGCGCGGTCCCAGCTCGCAGCAGTTGTAGTTGTTCTCGACGAACGGAATCATCCGCGCCAGCAGGTGCCACTTGACCCGCTCGTCCAGATTCGCCGGCTCCATGCCGGTGGAGCGGCACAGCACGTCGATCCACTGCGGCTCGGTGAAGCCCCGGCGCCCCTCGAACAGCGCCTCCAGGTCCATGTTCGGCATCTGGATCGGCTTCAGGTCGCCGATGCTGAACGGCGAGCCCTTGCTGCCCTCTTCAAAGAAGTAGTGCACGGTGACGATGCACCAGATGCCACCGACCAGCAGCTTCTCGAACTGCTTGACGTAGCTGCCGGAGATCTCGGCGTCCTTGATGCCCAGGTTCGACAGCAGGGCCTCGTAGACGTCACGCTTCTCGTTCAGGCGCACCGTCACCTTGTCGATGACCTTGTAGCTGCCGCGCTCCTTGATCTTCGACTTGACCTTCTCCGCCTCGTCCGGGCGCACGTAGTTCTCGGCGAGGATGGTCTTCACCGTCTCCAGGCCGTCGCGGATGATCGCCTCGTCGTCGGAGGCGCAGTACATGCCGAGCAGGTACTCCAGCACGTAGACGGGCACGTTCGCCCCTTCCTTGATCAGCTTGGTCAGGTCCTTGCGGACCACCTTGCCGGCGAAGTGGCGGTTGAGGAGCGTGTCTAGCATTTTTAGTGGATAGTGGATAGTGGATAGCGAATAGTGGATAGCACCGGGAGCATTTCACTGGAGACGCTTGAGCAGGACGGCGAGCATCTTTTGGATCTCTGTGAGCAGCGAAAATGCCAATTTCGTTTCTGCCTCCGTTGCATACTGAAGCCTTACAGCGATCGTGAGTTGGGTTTCGACCTCGGCCCTTGATGCCCGCGCGATCGACAGGAAGTTCCGGAAATCCGCTTTCGACTGACGCGCCTGACCTTCTGCGATATTCGACGGAATCGACACCGCAGCCCGACGAATCTGGTTCGTCAGGCCGTACAACTCTTCCCGCGGAAAGGCGCGCGTTAACCGGTAGACCTCGATCACAAGGTCCATCGCCTTCTGCCAAACGATCAACTCCCGGTAATCTTGAATGCCCACCGACACCACTCTCAACCTATCCACTACTTCACTATCCACTATCCACTATCCACTTCTTCAAAAATCATTACTGAACGCCAAATCGATCACCACGTCCAACCGCGCCTCCTCCACGCCCGTCTCGGCGTCGCGCAGGATCAACTGGTAGACGCGCTTGCTGTCGAAGCGGCGCCCCTCCAGGGTCAGGCTCAGGGTCTTCTTCCACTGGTTCATGTCGGGGGAGGTGCTGTCGAAGGTGACGGTCTCGACGTTGGTGACGGGGTCGTCGCCGTCGTAGATGCCGACCTTCAGCGTCAGCGGCTTGACCCGCTCGCCGACCGGCTCGGTCTGGATGAGCTGGAAGCGGTGGCGGTTGGTGGTGATCTTGAAGTTGCTGCCGAGCACGCTGACGCCGACGGTGCGGGTCTTGGTCTTGGCCGCCTTGCCGCCCTCTTTGACGTGGAGAACGCGGATGACGGGCACCGCGATCTCCTGCGGCATGGCCCCGCCGTGGACGAAGCGCGAGCCGCCGACGAAGTGGAAGCGGTTGGCGCCCTTCGGCACCCAGAACTCCATGTCGCCCGCGGCCCCGGCGGTCGTCGCCGTGGAGCCATGGAAGGCCTTGTCGTCCTCGGGCAGGTTGCGGCCCAGCAGATACCGCTTCTTGGCCAGCACGGTGCCGGTTGGCTTGGCGGCGAGGCTGCTCTTGTCGGTCTCCCCGAGCGGCGTCTCCTGGAACAGGAAGCCATGGTCGGCCGTGATCAGGACGTGGTTGCCGTTCAGGCTGTCGACGACCTTGCCCACCAGGTCGCTCAGCTCCTCGATGGCCTTGCGCACGGCGGCGAAGGTGTGCCCCTCGGTGGACGCCTTGTCGCCGACCGCGTCCACCTGGTCGTGATAGATGTAGACCACCCGGTAGGGTTTGACGAAGGCGCGGCCCTCGTCCTTCTTCATGGCCATCAGGTCCTCGGCCCTGACCGCGACGCCCTGCACCGACGCCAGCACCTTGGAGCGCTGCTCCAGCGAGGCGCACGGCAGGCCGTCGAGCCGGATCGTGCCCCCCTCGTCGTAGGCCAGCACCTTGTGCGGCAGCAGCGCCGCCATGCCGAGCGCGGTGTAGGACGGCAGCACCCCGAGCTGCGCCGACAGCTCGGCGTCGATGCGGTACTTGCCGTTCAGCTGCGAGGCCAGCTCCTGCGCGGCCTCGTAGCGGAAGGCGTCGCTGATGATGACGAAGACCCGGCGGTCCGGTCCCTTGGCCAGCACCGGCGCCACCTCGCGCTCGAAGAAGCCCTGTTGATTGGGCACGCCGTCGAGCCGCCACAGCCCGAGCAGCCCGCCCTCCAGGTGCGTGTTCCAGGCCAGCGCCAGCTCGGCGAGGAAGCCCGTGCCGTAGGCCTGCTCGATCCGCTTGCGCAGGGACTTCAGCACGTCCCAGTCGCGGGACTCGGCGTAGTCCGCGGCCTCGCAGAAGTGACGGTAGCACTGGTCGAAGCGGTACAGGCTGCCGGTGTAGGCGGAGAACAACGCCTTCGCATCCGGCTGGTGCAGCGCACCGGCCTGATCGTTGCGCAGCGCGAGGAGGTCGGCCCCGACCTGCAGGGCCTCGTAGACGGCATGCAGCGCGCGGCGCGGGGCCGACGCTGTGTCGGGCAGTCCCGCGGATGCCCAGTAACCGTCCTGCCTGCGCGCGGCGATGTCGCGGATGGCCTCGGGCTTGATCAGGTCCGCGGTCTCCAGCACCCGGTCGCGCAGTCGGCTGGCGATGGCCTTCTCCACCAGCAGGAAGGTCTTCACCTCCGCCAGGTCCTCGATCTCCAGCGCGCCGAGATGCTGCTCCAGCTTGATGGCCTCGGCCACCGCGGTGGACAGCGCCTCGTAGGACGGCCCGCGGGTGCTGCTGTCGCGCCACTGGGCCAGGCAGACCACCGCGTTGGCGGTGCCCTGTCGCGACAGCACGAGGTGCTTCAGGCCCTCCGGCAGCGGGGCGCGGCAGGCGTGGTCCAGGTCCGAGACCAGGAGCCGGATCAGCAGGTTCTTGAGGCTCGGCGCGTCGTCCCGGTAGCCGAAGTGGCTCGCCGCGAGATCCCAGAACGCATCCTGCACACCGTACTTTTCCATCTCCGCCCAGGCGGACGGCGGCTCGTCGAGCATCCCGTCGGGCAGCGCGTCGAACAGCGAGATCAGGACGTTGAAGAACTCCGGCTGATCGGCCTTGGCCAGCACCGCGATGATCTTGCGGTCGATGTCCAACTCGGTGTCCGAGGGGGTGACGAGCTTCTTCAGGCGCTCCAGCCGGTCCCGGCTGGCGAAGAACTTGGCCCGCTCGGCCGAGGTGCTGGCGCAGCGACTGCTGGGTGAGTCCGAGGTCGGCGAGCAGCATCGAGGCCCGGTCGGCGCTGAAGCTCGCGCCGTACAGGCGCATGTCGAGCAGCCAGTCCTGGTCCGGTGCCGGCGGCTCGAACGGGGCGTAGAGCAGGTAGCGTCCGGTCGGGTCCTCCTGCTCCAGGCGGACCTTGACGGCCAGTGCGGGGTGCTCGTCGAGGCGCAGCAGCGACGACGCCGTCCAGGGCAAGCTCGCCGACAGACCTCCTCGAACTCGCGCTCGGGGTCGTGCCAGAAGACCAGGCGATGGCCGTCGGCTGGAAGCGTTCGTTCAGAGCGGCGGTAATGCGTTGCGTATCCATGCGTCAGGATGCCGCTACCAGAGACGCGTCACGCCGTAGGGATCGAAGGATGAACCACAGGAACGTGTGCGTATCCAGCAACAGCCTCACGACATATAGTCCTTGAAGTCGTCAAGGTGTTCATCGTCGTCAGCGATGATGGTGAACTTGCCACGCGCACTACCAGGCTTGCGTTGACGGCTGTCTGCGTCGGAGGTCGACTCCTTTGACGACGCTTGATCTTCAAGTGGCCACAGAATGATCTCGGTTTTCCGGTGGCGGAGCTGCTCAGGAACTGGAATCGAATCCGGTGTGTCTTCGTAGATGATGCGAATGGGTTGCATGGGGGCGACGCTCGTTGGTTGGTAGGTGGTGGCTCGATTAACCCGTCTGCGATGGGCGAGCGGTAGATAAATCAATGCGTTACTGCCGCTAAATGGTGGATGCGCTGCGCCCGATCTGCGAACAAGGTCCACCCTTGTATCTTCTGTCCCTACAGCCAATACTTTCACAGTCTCTTGGCGTCACCGCGCAGCAGATCGGCGTAGCTGGAAGGATCTTCCACCATCTGCGCGAAATCACCGCCTGCGCCGACGCCTTGTTGATGGCTTCCAGCGGCAGGCTGACTTCGATGAGCTTCTTGTTGGATTTCATGCTGAGAAGAAAAGGCGTTGCAGCCATTGGGCAAAGGTATCGGCGCCGGGCAAATGGGGGTCGAGATACCGCGCGGAGATCGCTTGGCCCAGTGGCTTTCCAGGTTCCTGCTGCCATGCAAGCCAGGTGTGAATCGTCGCCTTCGGCCGCTTCAGTTCGTCGAACCGGCGTTGTCCCGGCGGAATCTGGTCAATGGAAGCCTCAACATGCGCGAACAGCGGATCGGCGGGCGGCACGAGAAACGCCACAAAGTCCTCGAGAATGCCCGGTAGCCGATTGTCCGGCATCAACCAGATGCCGACTCGCGGCAAGAGCAAATCGCCCGGCGCGGGAATGACCGTGCCTTCCGGCACAGGCAGAGCCGGGAGTTGGTTGTAGCCCGCTTGGCGCAGTCGGTCGGTCACCGCCTGCCAGCTCGATTGAAGATCGGTATCGGCGTCGATCAGGACGCCCAGCGCGGCGATATCACTTTCCTTGAGCCGGGCACCGATCCCTTCGAGCAAGGGGGCTTTTCCGCCATATTGACGAATGATTTCGATGTTTCCGAGGCTTCTCCCGCAAATGTGCTTGACCACATGTTCGTCATCCGCCCCTTCCACCATTAATACGCGTTTGCCGGGCATCTCTTACCTTACCTCGATCTGATCACGCGTCACGATTGCCAACTCGTGCTCAGAGAACAGGGTCGGAACGATCTTGTCGTTGTGGTTGGCAAGGCGGACGAGGACGCCGGCTTCCGGGCTTTCCTGGGCGGCCTCCTGGAAGGCGCGGACACAATCCCAGCTATGCGAGGTGGCAAAGACCTGCACGTTTAAGTCCCGCGCCAGTCGAAACAGGGTGCGCCTGATGTCGCTTTGTACCGAGTAGTGCAGACCGTTTTCGATTTCATCGACCAACAGAACGCCGTTTCTTGCATTACAGAGCGACAGGATGATGCCGAACAGCCGATTGACGCCGTCGCCGAAGGTCTTCAAAGGCACTGGTGACGTATAACGGGCACTCTTTGCGATGGCCGTGCGTCCATGAGCCCAGCGTTCGTCTCCACCGACCATTTGCACCGCCTGTATGTCTTCGGAGACCAGTCTCAGTGCCTTGACGATTTCCTGCTCCACGTCGGTCAGCGCAATCGCATCCCGAAGCGCCCCCATCTGACTGGTCGAGCGGGAGCTGAAGGGATCGAGGTAGACGCAAGGGGCAGGGCTAATATCGGCGTCAGCACGCATCGGTGTACGGCGTCGCAGCCGGTCCAGCGGCACAACGCGCTTGCGTCCCGAAATATCGAGATCCAAAGCAGGGAAGGCATCTATCTCATCGAAAAGATCGTCGGCGGCAGGTTCAAATCTGAGACCCGACGTCCCGGCATCCATCTTCCGGACGAACCAATGAATGTTGGCCTCGATTTTGGAAATGGCCTCAGGGCGCGCCCCGCTGGCCGCGATAGTGAATCCTTCCCCACCCGACGCCAAGTTTGGAAAACCGGTGAAGAGATTACAGAATGGCGACAAATCCTCCGGTTGATAGGTGCGTTCGGATTCATTGGCGGAACCGAGCTCCTCCCGGTAATCGAGGATATCGAAGATCGTTCTGAGTGCCCCGCCCGTGGCGAGCATTCTGACGGCCTCCAGCAAGGTCGACTTACCGCAATTGTTCTTCCCGGTAATCAGATTGACCTTGCCGAGCGAGTCGATCTTTAGATCGGTAAAGGCCCTGAACCCGCGGACTTCAAGGCTATCGATGAATAGCGCCATGGTTGAGTCTCTTCATTTGATTTGTGACGATTCATGGTCGGCGATATCGTCCGGAAAGTCGGCACTCAATCCTCCAGCGACAGCCGCAAGAAATGCCTCGGTATCGTCCTGTTCGGCCTCAGCGGCTGGCCGAACACCATAGCGATGTTCTAAGAACTCGATATAGCTTAGGGCATCGACAGCGGCTTGCTCGGCAAGCCGACGGCTATGCGCATAGATGATCTCTGCGATGGTCATGGTGTGTGGATAGCGATGCATGGTGAGTGGGCGGCCGCCTAGTCCGCGCTCTTGCCGGTCACCGCCTTCACCTCGGCGAGCAGGTCGCCGAACTTGCCGTAGTTGACCTTGACGCCGTCGTCGAGGTCCAGCGCGATGCGCTGGTCGGCGTAGTGGCGGAGCTGCTCGTCGTAGCGGCGCAGCTCGTCGAGCTGCTTGGTGAGCTTGTCGCGCTCCTTCTGCAGGCGCTTGGCCTGGGCGCTGCTGCTGGCGGCCTCGATGTCGTCGGCCAGCGCGTCGATGCGGGCGGCCATCTTGCTCTGCAGCGGCACGACGTACTCCATGCGCATGCGGGCCAGGGTGCCCTCGTGGTAGCGGTGCAGGTAGACCAGGCACTGGAAGGCCTTCTGCTTGCCGCTGGAGAAGCAGCCAGTAGATCGGGCGCTTCTTGTAGGTCTGCAGGTGGTCCTTGAAGAACTTGTCCGCCAGGTAGCGGCGGATGGTGTCGCGGCTGGACTCGCCCTTCTTGGGCGAGAGGTTGTCGGCCAGGAACGTGAGATTCTCTTCCAGGTGCGCCTTGTCCCAGGCCACCGAGATGAACTCGACGCACGCGGTGGGTGGCGTCGTCGTCGAACCAGTCGGTGTCGGTGATCGGGATGATGCCGTCGGCGTCGGCCGGGAAGGTGCTGGTAGCGGCTGGGGTCGAAGCCGACGTTGCCGCTGTGGGCGTAGATCAGGCCCGGCTCGTCCAGGCTGTAGCGGCCCATCGTGCAGCCGATGGCGTAGGAGACCAGCTCCTGCATGGTGTCCTCGCGGAAGCGGGTCTCCAGCTCCTCCGGAAAGCCCTCCTCCACCGACCACTCGTCATCCGACAGCTTCTTGCCGTAGCGGTAGGCGGGGTTGACCGTGAGCGTGATCTGCTCGATGGGGACGTCGGGCGTCAGCTCGTCCTGCAGGCCGTAGGCGTCGATGAAGAGGCGGTTGTTCTCCTCTTCGAGGCGCTTCATCTCGGCGATGGTGTCGCGGTTCTGGGTGATCCAGGCGGTGTAGCTGGATTCGAGGGTGGGGGTGGGATCGGAGGAGGCCGTCAGGATGGGGAGGGATTGGAAGTCCCAGGAGCGTTCGTAGGCGTTCCAGTCATCTTTGCTAACGCGATCAGCATTCTTCGCAGTTGCGTCTATCGTGCCTTGTTCGTCCGATCTGCCGAGTCGAACGGAAGTCTTGCCATGTCTCCGAGCTTGCAGTTCAGTGTTGGATTCAGACCTTCATGAAGATCAACGTACGAGCTTGCGAGTTGAGCAAGCCCAGAATCAACCAGAGCTGCATCGTCTTTGACTGGAAATGCGACGGGCCCATCGTATCAAATAAAGCCCGCATCGGAATACCTCGCATCGAGAGCAGTGGCGACTGATAATGGTGGACCAAGTGATCGCCTGCCGAAATATAGCTATTCGAGATTCTTGAGATCACAGACCTGCATTCCGACCTCAGTAGTCTGAATTCTCTAAGGCCTGCTCCGTCGTTCTCCCAATTCACCACGAACGTCGTTGTTGCCATACCATTTCCGAATAGTCGCCACCTTTGTTGTAGGGAAACCATTCAGGCGCTCGCAGCGCCTCGCTCTCCTTGCGAACCAGAAGCCGATACGTTCGAAATGCACTTCGGGCCATGCCGCACAAATCGGTCGTTGTCACCGGTTGCCATTCCTTGTCGACGAGCATGTTCGCGCCGAGCGCAGTGCCATCGGTCGAAATGCGCTGCGAACCGCGTCGCTGACCCAGTAGGCAACAGGGCTGCCCGGAATCTTCTTGAAATCAGTCTGCGTGTCGCATCGCTAGAACCACCGCATTCGCTTGCGAACGGCCTCAGCTCTTCGTTGCTTGCACTCGCCTCGGCTTTCGAGAAGCCGAAAGAATCGCCGCGTTCGTACGCATGATCGACACGTGCGTTCTAAGACGAAGAGCTGCAACTCCGAAGTCCGAATGCCCCAAACGCCTCTGCCATGATGAGCCATGGGTTGAATGGGTCGTTTCGCTGATAGATCGTCTCGCGCAATCTGCTCGAATGACGACAGGAACATCCAATTCGGCATCGTGATCATTCCGACATGTGCCAGCCGCTCTCGCTAGAGCTATGTCTGCGCTCGATGAAAGCACGCAAATAGATCGTCTTTGCGTCAGCTGTAGAGCAGTTGTTGGCGAACTGTCTTTAGCGCAGGACATTAGTAACTTGCTGCCCATATACGGCGGATTCGCCACCACCGCGTCGTACTGCGCCGCCAGCAGCTCGGCCTGCCGCACCAGCGGCCCCAAACGCTTGAGCGCCTCCGACACAAAGAGGTCCTGGCTGGTCGCCTCGCTCAGCTGCTTCAGCGCCGGCAGCTTCTCCGCCAGCCCCTCCGGCACCTGAATCAACGACCCAAACGTCGTCGCGTGCTCGAACAGCCGCTTCAGCTCCGTGAGGTCCCCCGGCTTCAGCCCGTAGTCGGCAAGCTCCACCCCTTCGCCAGCCGCCTCCGCATCGAACCCCGCGCTGTCCACCAGCGCCATCACATTGAGCGTCACCCCCCGCTCCAACAGCCGCCGATCATCCGCCCGCGCCTTCATCATCAGCGCGAAGCCCGGCCAACTGCGCCGCGCGCCCGTCGATGTCCAGCCCGTAGAGGTTCTTCTCCAGGATCAGCCGCGGGATGTCGCGCAGCCGATAGCCGCGCTCCAGGTAGATGGCCTTGAACAGCTCGTAGGCCTCCACCAGGATGTGCCCGGAGCCGCAGGCCGGGTCCATCAGGGTCAGCTCCTCGGGGTTGAGGCTCTTCGGCGTGATGGCGTCGAGCTGGGCCTGGACCTCCGGGGTCTGCTCGGCGGGCTCGATGTAGTAGTCCATCTGCGCCTTGAGCGGGCGAGTCCGGGTAGGTCGCGAGCCACTGCGCCCCGAGCGAGTTCTGGACCATGTACTTGACGATCCAGTTGGGGGTGAAGAGCTGGGTGGCGGCGGGGATGTCCTCGCTCTTCACCACCTTGCCGATGACCTGGTCCTTCTTCTCGGAGATGTAGAACTGGTAGAGCCAGCCGATGATCTCGATCTCCTGCCAGTCGGCCTCGGGGATGGCGGTGACCAGCTCGCGGATCAGGGAGTCGGTCTGCAGCAGGCGGTCCGGCAGCAGCAGCTCGGTCTCGTCGTCCACCGGCTCGAACAGGAAGGGCATCGCCTGGTGCAGGGCGCGGCACTGGGCGAGCAGCAGCTCGCGGTACAGCTCCTCGTCGCGGGTGCCGTCCATCTTCAGCGCGATGACGCGCTCGCGGTCCAGGCCCGGCAGCTCGACGTGCTGGGCCTGCTCCAGGATCTCTGGCACCGCACCATTCGCCGGGTGGCTCAGCACGCGGAAGCTGTGATCCAGATAGCCGTGCAGCTCCATGAAGCGGATGGCGGCGAAGCGGTTGAACCAGGTGTAGGCGGCCGCCTCCATGACCTGCTCGAAGCCCTGCTGCCGGATGCGCTCGACGAGGCGCTGGCGCTGGCGGCCCACGGCCTTCGGGTACGCCTGCCCCTCGATGAAGACCAGCTCGCCCTCTTCCCGGTTGGGCTTGATCTCCCTGGCGGTCAGTCCGAAGGCGGCGGCGCGGCGGGTGACGGCGGCGATGAAGTCGCGGCGGGCCTTGGGGGCGTAGGTCTTGAGCTTGTTGGTCTGCATTGAGGAAGTGAAGAAGTGGGGAAGTGGGGAAGTGAAGAAGAGAAGAAGTGGTTAGTGGTTAGTGGTTAGTTTGCTTGCGCTTCGTTGTCCGCTGCGGTGTTGTCCCTGAGCCACTGCGCGAACTGCTCTTCGGGCATATCGCCGGCGGCAAGCTGCAGAACAGCTTGGGTCGCACCGGCCTCGATAGCGGTTAGGGTGAGACCATTGCGGGCGAGAAACACATAGGCCGACATGAACGCGACGCGCTTGTTGCCGTCCACGAACGGATGATTCCGGATGATGCCGAAGGCGTAAGCCGCTGCAAGCGCACAAAGGTCGGGCTCTTCATACGCCAGAACCTGTCTTGGTCGGGCGAGGGCCGAGTCGAGCAAGCCAGCGTCGCGCAGGCCCGTTGGGCCGCCATGATCGGCGAGCAGTCGCTCGTGAATGGCGATCACCGCATCTGACCGCAGCCAGATCGGCTCCATCATTTGGCCAAGGTTTCGAGTGTCTTGCTGTAGCGGCGCATGCCATCCTCGGCGAGCTGCAGTTGTTGCTCGAGCTCCGGATCGTAGGCTGTGAGCCGGTAACCGCCTTCGGGGGATTCGGTAAGGATCACGCGGTCGCCGTCAGTGAGTTGCAGACGGCTCAGGAACTCCTGTGGCAGTTGCACGCCAAGCGAGGCCCCTACTTTGATGACTCTAAGCTCGATCATTGCTGGCGCTCCGGGTTGAGTTGATGCGCTTGACAGGAACTGTCCTTGATTGCCTGCTCCATCTGCGCGTCAGTGACTGACCTATCGGACCTGCACAGCCCAAAGGCATCCTCAATCTCATTTGCCCAGTCGGATGCGCTAGCCGCGCTCATCACGTCCGCTCTCTCGCTACCCTTGTCGGCGGGCCCGGAAGGGCGGGCATAGGCCTTGAACTTGTTGGTTTGCATGGAGGAAGTGACGAAGTGACGAAGTGAAGAAGGGTGACCCAGCTTCTTTAATTCCCAACTTCCCAACTTCCCGTCTAACCACTCACCACTAACCACTAACTCAAACATAGTCGTAAACCGGAGCTTCGATTACTCGCACTGGGGTCGCACTGCCAGCGATGATGGCCTGAATGTGCTCGACGGTTTCTGGAGCGAAATATTCCTCGCCGGTCTCCTGGCAGACGCGTGCTGGCACGTTCTCGATGACATAGAGCTTGCCGTAATGCTCGACGGTGTAGGTGACCGTGGTTTTCATTCCGGAGTCTTCGCGCCCTCGCTTCGGGTGTCGCGCTTTGCCTGTACCCGCGAACGCCTTGCCATGGCTGTCTGGCTCAGCGCTTCGACGCTCATCTCGGGCCATAACTGCCTCTGCCACTCGGTGTAGTCGAACGGCTCTCGGGCCATCAGGGCGATGAACTTCTCGGCGTCGACTTCGCCCAGTGCATCGATCAATGCCTGGACACCCCTCACCCTTAGTTCGGTATCAGTCATCGTGGTCATCGATTTTTGCCAGTAGGTCGATTGGAGTGATTGCGCGGCACTCGCGGACATCGCGCAGTTTCTTGAGCAGCTTGTCATCGGTTGTCACAAAGTAGTCTGCCTCTCCCTCGATTGCAGATGCGACATGCAGGGCATCCTTGGCCTTGATGCCCAGACGGCCAAGCTGCTTGGCGCGCTCGATGACCGCCGGGGATTCTGCGATATCGACGGTCGCAAGGCTCGCCCAGCGGGCCACCGCGACCCGTCTTTCCCGAAACGGGTTCTGATCGTTTTCTAGGTCGAGGATGTAGGACCAGACGAGTTCGATGCTGCCGCTCCTGATCTTGTCCTGAAGATAGAGTTTGGCCTCCGCTTCGAGTCGAATCCGGATCTGACGCTGCGTGTCGAACGGCCTGTTGAAGGCGCAATTATCAAGGTATATCCGCATCGTAGTCGCCTGATAGGACCAGAGTCACCGGACCTCGATGCGATCACCGTCGGCGATGACCTTTTCCAGCGCGGTGCGCAGCTTGTCGAGGTAGGCGTCGATGTCGTCCTGGGTCTCCAGGTAGGGCTTCGGTGTGAGTGCAGCGGCCTGGATGACGCGCCGGGGCTTCACGTAGGGCTTGGATGGCTTTTCGTTGACGTTTTCGCCGGTGGCCGGCTTTTGCTGCGCCTTCGCCCAGGCCTCGATCCTGGTGAATGCCGCGTCGGCCAGATCGACGGCGTTGGACTTGGCCTGGGCGATGTGGGCGATGCTGGTCTGGGTCTCGATGCGCGCCTTGAGCTGCTGGAGCGGATACAGGCACTGGTTGCGCAGATCGCCGTCGGCCTTGGCGTCGTCCAGTTCCACCTGGACCTTGTCGAGCTGGGCCTCAATGGCCGGGCGCACCTGGTCACGGTGCTCGGCGACCAGGGCGTCGTTGACCTGCTCGATGGTCTGGATCAGGCCCTCGGCCTCCTTCACCAGGCCGTAGGGGGCCGGGGCGGTGAGGATCTGCTGGATGCGGGTCAGCGCTTTGGCCGCGACGTCGTCCTGATCGAGCCAGCCGCGGTTGGGCTGGAAGCGGGCCTCGGCCTGGCGCAGCTTGTCCCAGGTCTGGCGCTGATGGTCGTAGAAGTTGCGCAGCTCGTGGACATCGTCGGAGAGGTCCAGCAGGTCGGCCTTGCGCTCCAGGAAACTGGCGATCAGGCCGAAGCTCTCGGTCTCGGCCAGCAGCTTGTTGATGACGCCGAGGGCATCGGCAATGGGCTCGCCGCCGGGGTAGTTGCCGGTGTCGGTCAGGGTCTTGTAGCTGCTCAGATCAGTGCGCCAGCGACCCAACTGGTCGCGGAGATGGGCATCCAGCGCATCCTCGCCGTCCGGCGCGATGTTGCCGAACACGTCCTTGGCCAGCAGGCGGGCCTGTTGCAGCTTGCCGCTGTCCACGGTCTTGCGCTTGACGACGGTGGTGCGCCGCCACTTGCTCGGCGAGGTGATGGCCTCGAAGGCCTTGTCGGGGGTGAGCACGCCGCCGTCCATGACCAGGCTGATGTCGCCGCGGCGCACCAGGCGCGCCACCAGCAGCACCACCTCCCATTCCGGCCAGCCGTAGGGGCGGCGGCCGAAGCGCTCCTGCACCAGGTCTTCGAGCACGATCTGGCGGTTGGCGCTGGCGGCCAACTCGATGTGCTGGGCCAGCTCCGTGATGGCCTGCAGGTTGCCCTGGCCCGCCTCCAGCGAGAAGCCGAGGTCGTCCACGTCCGTGGCGCTGAGCACGGCCTTGATCTCGGCCTGGGGATTGGCGGACAGGTGGGTCAGATAGCCGAGCTTGTTGAAGCTGTTGCGGACCAGGTAGTTGAGGCCGTCGGCGACGGCGTTGGCGGCGGTGCCGGCCTTGCTCTGCACGGGCTGGCCGGCGGCGTACAAGGCCGCCTCCTTGCAGAGCTGCTCCAGTTGGCGCACCAGGCGCTGGCGGCGCTCGCGGTTCTCCTCGTAACGCTCGCGCAGGATGCGCTGGGTGGTGTGGGAGGCGGTGCCGTCGCTCTTGCGGCCGATGTACTTGTCGGTCTGGATGTGGGTGCGGACCTCGCGTGCCAGGGTCTTGTCGTCGTCGAGCCGGACGATCAGCGCACCGCCGTCGGCTGAGCTGTTGAGGATGCACCGGGCCTCGTCGTAGAGCGCGTAGTCGTCGGCCAGCGGCGTGATGACGGACAGCACCAGGTCGCCGTCGGTGCGGGTGCCGTGGGGGTGCAGATCGCACAGGCGGGTCAGGCCGAAGTCCTTGTTGTTGTCCGGGAAGCGGTGCTTGCGCTGGCCCTTGAGCACGTCCTCGAACAGCAGCTCGGCGAGGAACTTGGTCTCCTCGGCGGGGCTGAGGTCCACGTCCTTGATCTCGCGGCTGACGTCGCGCTCCTCGTTGGTGAGGAAGAAGAAGTCCTCGCCGTTGCGCCCGACCAGGGTCTCCTTCTCCAGCCGCTGCAGGCTGGCCTCGATCCGGTGGCGCAGCGCCAGGCGGTCGGCGTCGATGCGGTCGACGAACAGCGTGACCAGGTTGTCGACATTGCCGCGGATCTCGTCGACATAGCGGATCAGGAACAGGGTCTTCAGCACCAGCGCGTCGAACGGGTCGAGCTTGTCGTTGGCCTCGGCGTTGTCGATGGTGGACTTGACGATGCCTTCGAGGAAGCTCTCGATGGCGGGGTAGAAGCGATACAGCGGCACCAGGGCGTCGGTCTCGGCATCGGCCAGCTGGACCGCGGCGGACTGGAAGGCATCGAGCATGGAGCGCTCGCCGCGCGCCAGGTGCAGGCCGGTGACGCCGTGGCGGCGGATGGCCTCGAACACCTTCTGCACCAGTTGGAACTGGTAGGGCGCGAAGGGGTAGACGGCGGCGAAGTCCTGGGCGTCGGCATAGGGCTTGAAGGTCATGCCGACGTTGCTGAAGCTGAGCTGGTTCTTCAGGATGTCCGCGCTGCCGCCGTAGAGGCCCGTCAGCTCGGCGCGGGCCGCATCGGTCTTGCTGAGCAGGCGCTTTTGGATGACCTCGTCGACGTTGCCGCTGGACAGCGACAGGCGGGTCTTGAAGCGGCCCTGGATCTTGGAGAAGTCGTTGGCGCGGGAGGCGCGGACCTCGCCGATGATGGCGTCGATGTCCTCCTGCGAGGTGACCACGACCCAGGCGCGGCCGCCGCAGGCGGTGCCGAGGTTCTCGACGATGGTCTGCAGGCTCAGCATCAGGTGCGTGTCCTGGCCGATGAACTGGCCGACCTCGTCGACCAGGAAGAGGATGCGGTGGTCGGGGCCGCGGCTGTCCAGGTACGCCTTCACCCAGCCGGCAAAGTTCTCGACCGTGAGCAGCGAATCGAAGTCGCTCTCGGCCTTGTCGAACCAGGCGCGGGCGCCGTCGGGGCTCATGCCGAGGGCGTCGGCGAGGGCCTGCGATGATCGCATCGAAATAGAAGCTGTAGCCGTCGCGCTCCTGCTCCCAGTCGGCACCGGCGACGGCATGGAAGGCGGCCTTGAAGTCGGCCAGCTTGCCGAGCCCGTCGAGCCGGCGCTCCATCTCGGCGACGTGCGGATGGTCGCCGCTGTAGCCGAGCTTCTCGTTGAAGACCTTCAGGAACACGCGCAGGATCGCATCGCGCCCGCTGCCGCTGTCGGCCTTGCTGTCGATGTTGAACAGGATGACGTCGGCACCGGTGTTGACGGCGCGCTTGATGTCGCCGGCGAGCATGGCGTCCTGGATCTTGCCGTCGAAAAAATCAATCGCCCGGCGCGTCTGGCCCTGGTAGCTGATCTCCCGGTTCTCCAGCAGGTAGGAGAGGATCTTCAGGAAGTGCGACTTGCCCGAGCCGAAGAAGCCGGAGATCCAGACACCGATGAGGCCGAGGACACGCGGGTCGCCGGCGTTGTCGAGCGCGTCGAGGAAGGCGCCGAAGAAGCGGCGGAAGTGGATGTCCAGCTCCTTGGTGACGACATACTCGTCCAGCTCCTGCCAGACCGACGCGGCATCGTCCTGGTCGGCCTTGATGACGCCGTTGATGGGGCGGTCGACCGGTTTGGTGAAGAGGTCTTTGATGAGCATTTTGAAGAAGCCGGGAAGTTAAGAAGTGGGGAAGTTAAAGAAGTTGAGAGGCGGGGCAGGAGAGAGTTCGGAGGACGACGAGTCAACACGTTGCCAGATGGGTCATGGCAAGCTCTCTGATGTGGCCCCTTGTATCGTGGTTAGACAACGAATGCACGCACTCCTCGGTTTCCTCCCCACTTCCTCACTTCTTCACTTCCTCACTTCTCTCCCCCCACCAACCGAAACGCCCTGTAATAGGGTTTGTCCGGCAACAGGCCGAACAGGCGAAGCGACTGGCCGTCGTACACGCCGGGATAGAACAGCAGCAGCGGCGTGCTGCCCATGCGGTGATGCAGGTTGTTCAGCAGGTTGTGCGTGCGCAGCAGCGGGTAAGCGCTGCCGATGCCGGAGATCAGCACCAGGTCCTGGCTCTTTGGGTCGACCTGCTCGACCAGCACGCCCGCCAGCTTGGCGGGATCGAGCGGTGCGGCCAGTGCCTTGCGCAGGGCCTCGTCGCCCTTTTGCTTTTGCAGCGCGAGGGCCTTGTCGTAGAAGCCGCGGTCCTTGAGGTGGCCGATCATCAGCTCGAACAGGTTGATGTGGGCGACGCGCAACGCAGGCCGGCGCTTGGGGATCTGCTCCAGCAGGAAGCGGATGTGCCCGCGCACCGCAAGCTCGTGCTCGGGCGGATAGTCGAAGGCGTAGAACGGGATCTCGTTGCCGAGACCGCGGCCGTGCAGGAAGTCGTCCGAGGTGATGCGGCCGAGGATCTTGTCCAGGCGCTGGTTGAAGTCCGTGCTCACGGCGTCTCCTCCGGGCTGCCGACCTGGAGGCAGCGCAAGGCGTAGTGCTCGCCGGCGTCCTTGAGCGCCCGCACCACCTCCGGGCAGACGCGCATCGGCTGCAGCGACCGGGTGCGGGTGTCGGCCAGATAGCCCGCATCGGATAGCATCCTGAAGGCCCGTGAGCGCAGCTTGTCCAGTGTGGCCGCGGTCCAGTCGGGCATGCCGGGGTCACGGGTGTGGCAGTCCTCGACGTACTGATCCCAATGCTGCGGCTTCAAGGTCGACTCGAAGCGCCGGTACAGGTCGCGGACGACCAGATCAAGGAAGTCGCCGAACAATGGGGAGTAGTTGACGGTCGCGGCCAACACGGCATGGGTCGCAACCGGCTTGCTGCCGTCGCGGATCAGTCGCCAGAGATCGTCTGAGAGGGTTCGCAGCCGGCTGCGGATGAGGGCGGCTTCGGTCGATGCCGTGGTCGGGGAGCGCTTGGCGAGGACGTTCTCGTGCTCGATGGCCTGCTTCCAACCGCGGTCATCAATGCCCCGGAGCAGCAGGTCGGCGACGATGCGGCTCTCCGGCACCATCAGCCCGCCCTTGGTGAAATTCGCCTTGTAGCGTCCTGCGTCGAGCACGGGCGGGGCAGTTCTCGGTCCAGCGGTAAGAGGTTGCGCTTCGAAACAGCATCGTCGCGCTCAAGGATAGCGTGCACCGTCTCAAGTGACACGGACAGCGAACTGGATTGCGACTTGGCACACAAACTGGCGCTGAACCATAGCACAACGCGATCGACTGACCAGCGCAAGCTGCCGAGATAACTGACGGCAAATGCGCTGCCCTGCCGTGCGAGATAGGTGGCCTATCGTCAGCGGTCGCCGCGGGGGTGCAGGGCCAAAATGGCCGCCCCGAAGGCCGCTTCCTGTTCCTCGGCGGCGAGCACGGGGATGCCGAGCAGGCGCTGACGCATTTTCAACCACTGGCGGTTGCGCGCACCGCCGCCGGCGGTGAGGACGCGATGGGGTGATGTTGCGCCAAGCTCGGTTAGGCGCCGGTAGCCGTCGCGTTCTATGCGGGCGATGCCCTCCAGCAGACCATGCAGGAAGTGGGCGTCGCTTCGCGGGCGCGGCTGCAGGCGTGGCTGCAGCGCCGGATCAGCGATGGGAAAGCGCTCGCCCGCGGCAAGCAGCGGATAGTAGTCGAGACCAGACTCGGTCGCCGGATCGATCTGCGGCATCAAGCGGTCGATTTGTTGGTCTGAGAAAAAGTGTCTGAGCACCGCGCCGCCGCTGTTGGATGCGCCGCCGGCGAGCCAGCGGTCGCCGATGCGATGGCTGTAGACGCCATACTCGGCCGCGGCGACCGGATGCCCGCTGACGATCTTGAGGACCAGGGTGCTGCCCAGACTGGTGACCGCGTCGCCCGGCCGATCGGCGCCTGTGGCGACGACCGCGGCGGTGCTATCGGTGGTGCCGGCGCAGATAATCAGGTCATCCGGCAGGCCGGTTCCCTTGGCGATCTCATTGTCGATCACCGCCAGCGGTGCGCCGGGGGCGTGGACCACGGGCAGCAGCACATCCGCTGGCAGCAAGGCATGCATCCAGGCAGGCCAGCGTTCGGTGGCGGGGTCGAAGCCGAGCTTCAGCCCGTTGTTCCAATCGGTGTCGGCCTGCGCGCTGGTGGAATCTGCCGGACAATCAGCACCGGTATACCCTGATCGGCCTGGCGGACCCTGCATCCGTCGATTCGCCAGCCGGCCGGTAAGGCGCCCGATGGCCCAGTCCGCCTGGTGCAACGCGAACACGGGCTCGGCCGGCCGATGCTGTTTTGCGAGATACAGCAGCTTCGCGAGACTGGAGCTGGCGCCGCGGGCGGCGGAGGTGGCTGGTGCGACGTTGGCGACGATCCGTGCCTCGTCAATCGAGCGGCTGTCGCTGTACATCAGCGCTGGTCCCAGCGGCGTGCCGTCTGACCGGGCGAGCAACATGGTTGCCGAGGTTGCATCCAGGCACAGCCTGCCACCGGGCAGGCCGGCGACCGCGGGCGCGATGCGCCTGAGCAGTTCCAGCACCGCATCCCACCAGAGTTTAGGCGACTGTTCGACGCCGCCGTCAGTGCGTCTGACTGGCTCGGGAAGCGGCACCCGCGCCTCGGCGATTCGATCACCGACGGCGTCGAGCACGATGGCGCGGCAGCCCGAGGTGCCGATATCGACGCCGATGCCGAAGCGCGCACGCTTTCCGGCCGGCGACAGGGCGGATGAGCGATCGCGTCGTGGGTTCACTCGGAGCCCTGCGTCAGGGCAGCTGCACGCGCGGCGGCGGGGTCCAGCCCTCCGCGCGATGCTCGACGACCACGGTGGTGTAGATGCCGCCGCGCACATTGAAATCGGCCGTCAGGCGCATGAAGCGCGGTTGGGTCGCCGTGACCAGGTCGGTCAGGATTCGGTTGCTGACGTCCTCATGAAAGCCGCCCTGATCGCGGAACGACCAGACATAGAGTTTCAGCGACTTAAGCTCCACGCAGAGCGTCTCGGGGATGTATTCCAGCGTCAGCTCGGCGAAATCCGGTTGCCCGGTCTTGGGGCACAGACAGGTGAACTCAGGCACCCGGATGCGCACCGTATAGTCGCGCCCCGGCTGCGGATTGGCAAAGGTTTCGAGCGTCTTGCTCGGCGCTGTGGTCATGCGTTGGTCTCCAGTCTCGAGCGCCGGCCCAGCGGCCGGCGGCTCTTTGGTTGAGGAAGCATCAGAAAAAAGTGGCAAGGGCGGTGCTCAATCATCTCCGCTCGGGCGCCCTCCAGGGAGACCATGGCTCCAGCCGCGTCTAGCGAGTTTACCAGGCGATCCGCTCTGTACTCATCGTCCGGAGGAGGGCGCCCCTAGTCGAAATATCTTAAGCATCACCTCGGCCCTTGGCCCTGGCCGTGCCCCGTACGCGACAAGCTTGGATCAGGCTCAGGGGTCTCTTCTCGCCTCGCCAGTCGGTCCCGATACGTCGCCGATGCTTGTTCCATGCGGGGTGCTTGCGTATCTTTCCCGCCTTGATGACCTGGAATAGCGCCGATGAAACTGAGCAAAGGACGATGAGGCAGAGTCTTGCCGCAGCGGCGACGCTGCTCCGGCGGTCCGCGCGAGCGCATGGCCAGGGCAGCGAGCGGACCCTCTGATGCGCCTCGAGAAGATCAAGCTCGCCGGGTTCAAGTCCTTTGTCGATCCGACGACCGTCCTGTTCCCGAGCAACCTGGCCGGCGTGGTTGGGCCGAATGGTTGCGGCAAGTCCAATGTCATCGACGCCGTGCGCTGGGTCATGGGCGAGAGTTCGGCCAAGATGCTGCGCGGCGAGTCGATGGCCGACGTCATCTTCAACGGCAGCTCCGGGCGCAAGCCGGTCGGCATCGCCAGCATCGAGCTGACCTTCGACAACGACGACGGCGGCGCCGGCGGTCAGTTCGCGGCCTTCAACCAGATCGCCGTCAAGCGCCAGGTCTCGCGCGACGGCCAGTCGCAATACTTCATGAACGGCGCCCGCTGCCGCCGGCGCGACATCCAGGACCTGTTCCTCGGCACCGGCCTCGGCCCGCGTAGCTACGCGATCATCGAGCAGGGCATGATCTCGCGCTTCATCGAGGCCAGACCCGATGAGCTGCGTCTGTTCATCGAGGAGGCCGCTGGCATCTCCAAGTACAAGGAGCGGCGGCGCGAGACCGAGAACCGCATGCGCCACACGCGGGAGAACCTGGAACGCCTGAACGATCTGCGCGACGAGGTCGCCAAGCAGCTCCATCATTTGGAGCGCCAGGCGGCCGCGGCCGAGAAGTACCGCGCGCTCAAGGCCGACGAGCGGCGCCTCGAGGATCAGCTGACGGCGCTGCGCTGGCGCGATCTCGACCGCGACATCGGCGCCCGCGAGCGCGTGCTTGGCGAGCTGGAGGTTGCGCTAGAGGCCAAGCGTGCCGAGCAGCGCGGCGTCGAGGCCGACATCGAGGCGCAGCGCGACGCCTTCGCTGATGCCTCCGACGGTTTCAACGGCGTGCAGGGGCGCTATTACGCGGTCGGCTCGGAGATCGCCCGACTGGAGCAGGCGATCCAGTTCGCCAAGGAGAACCGCGCCCGTCAGGAGAGCGAGCTCGGCCGGGTACGGCGGGAACTGGACGATGCCGAATCGCATCTGGAGCGCGACCAGACCCAGCTGTCCAGTCTCGATGTCGACCTCGAGCGCGATCTGCCGCGCTTGCGGGCGGTTTCCGAGGCATTCGAGGCGGCCGGCGAGCGCCTGTCGGTAGCCGAGCAGCGCCTGGACGACTGGCAGGCGCAGTGGGATGACCTACAGGATCAGATCGCCCAGCCGACCCAGCAGGCGCAGTCCGAGCGCGGACGTATCAACAATCTGGAGCAGCGCCTTGCCCAGGACGCCCAGCGCGAGGGGCGGGTAGAGCAGGAATTAGGGCGCCTCGACACTGTCGAGCTGGTGCGTCGGCTGGAGGCGTTGGAAGAGCGCTCCGAGGGTTTGGATGAGCAGATTGCGGCCGCTGCCGACGATCAGGCCGGTGCCGCCGACGCCCTACGTGTACTCGGCGATGAGCGTCATGCGGTTAGCGGTCGGCTGGACGCGGCGCGCACCGAGCTGCAGACCAGTCGAGGCCGGCAGGCGTCTTTGGAGGCGCTACAGGATGCCGCATTGGAGGGCGGCGACGACGCAGTCGCGGACTGGATCGAGCGGCACGAGCTGCAGGATGTCCCGCGTCTGCTGGACAGTCTCGAGGTGGATGCCGGCTGGGAGCGGGCCGCCGAGGCGGTGCTCGACGAGCTGCTCGGCGCACTCTGCGTGCAGGACCTGGAGCGCATCGCACCGCTGCTCGATTGCGGCCCGGTGACCTTGCTCGCGACCGCGTCCGAGGCCGCGTCAGAGACCGCCCAGGCCGACGGCCCCGATCAGCTGCTGGCGCATCTGCGCTGCCCCTGGCCATTGGCGAGCCTGCTTGCCGGGGTTGCGGTCGCGGAGGACCTCGCCGACGCCCTGCGGCGCCGAGACGTGCTGCATGCGGGCGGGCGTATCGTGACCCGCGACGGCATCATTGTTGGCCGCGACTGGGTGCGATCGCCGGCCCAAGGCGCCCGCGGCAGCGGCAGTATCGGCCGCGCCGAGGAGCTGAGGTCGTTACAGTCGGCGATGGACGAGCTGGAGCAGGTCATCGTCGACCTGAGTGAGCAGCAGGATGGACTCTCCGAGCGCCGCCAGGAGCTGGAGCAGGAGCGCGAGGATGCCTTAGAGCGCGTGGCGCGTCTGAGTCGCGAGCGTGCCGCGCTGGATGCCGAGCTGGGTGCCGGGCGCTCGCGCCTCGAGCATCTGACCGAGCGTCGCGCCACACTCGACAAGGAACAGCGTGAGCTGGCCGAGGCCCGCGCCGAGGCGATCGAAGAGATCGAGGTCGCCCGCGAGCGCCTGCACCTGGCCTTGGAGGAGACCGAGACGCTGGGCGGGCAGCGCGATGCGCTCGCCGCGGAGCGCGATACGCTGCGCGCCGAGGTGACCGCCACGCGTGCCGAGGAGAGCCGGCTGCGCGACGAGCGGCAGCGCCTGGAGCTTGCCATCGAGACGCGGCGCGCCTCACGCGACGCCCTGAATGCGTCGCTGAAGCGGGCGCGGACGCAGCTCGACAGCCTGGCGGAGCGTCGCGCCGAGCTGCTCGAGGCGCTTGAGCAGGATGCCGAGCCGATGGCCGAGCAGCGCGAGCAGCTCGAAGAGCAACTGGGCCTGCGCCTCGATGTCGAGGCGGAGCTGACCGCCGCGCGCAACCGCATGGAACAGCTGGACCAGGCCGTGCGCGGCGCGGAGCAGCAGCGCCAGCGGCTAGAACAGCAGGCAAGCGAGGCGCAGCGGGCGCTCGATGCCAAGCGTCTCGAGCGCCAAGAGCTGCTGGTGCGCCGGCGCACCCTCGAGGAGCAGTTGGCGGAGCACGAAGCGGCGCCGGCCGCGCTGCTCGCCGACCTCGACGACAGCGCCGCAGCGGATGCCTGGGACTCCGAGTTGGCGCAGGTCCGTGGTCGCGTCCAGCGCCTGGGTAATATCAACCTGGCGGCCATCGACGAGTTCAACGAGCAGTCCGAGCGCATGCGGTACTTGGATCAGCAATACGCCGACATCAACACCTCGCTGGAAACCTTGGAGGCAGCGATCCGCAAGATCGATCGCGAGACCCGCAACCGCTTCAAAGACACCTTCGACCGCATCAACCACGGCCTGCAGCAGCTGTTCCCGCGCGTCTTCGGCGGCGGGCACGCCTATCTGGAGTTGACTGGCGACGACCTGCTGGAGACGGGCGTGACCATCATGGCGCGCCCGCCCGGCAAACGGAATTCCAGTATCCATCTGCTCTCCGGCGGCGAGAAGGCGCTGACGGCCGTGGCGCTGGTGTTCGCGATCTTTCAGCTCAATCCGGCGCCCTTTTGCATGTTGGACGAGGTGGATGCGCCACTCGATGACGCCAACGTCACCCGCTTCTGCGAGCTGGTGCGCTCGATGTCCGATCAGGTCCAGTTCATCTTCATCACCCACAACAAGGTCACGATGGAGATTGCCGATCACCTGATCGGCGTCACCATGCACGAGCCCGGCGTGTCGCGGCTGGTCTCGGTGGATGTGGAGGCGGCGGCGCGGATGGTGTCTTGAGCAAGTGACGAGTGACGAGGGGCGAGGGCGTTCAAGCGGAGCGGACGCTTGGTTAAGCCTGTTCGCACGGCTTCAAGTTGGCCGATATCGAAAGACATCGAGCCAAAAAGCAGCCGACAGCGCGCGACGTCACTTCCTGAGACGCGCGATACCGGTTGCCACTGATATACTTCGGCGCGGAACGACCCTAAGTTCAACCCAGATGTCGAGGCCCGGATGGATTCCAGCACACTGCGCCTGATCCTGATTATCGTTGGAGCTGTCTTCCTGCTCGGCTTGTTCCTGTGGGAGAGGGAGCGTGCGCGCGCCCGAACAGACAAGGACGATGACTGGGACACCTTCGTCGCCGACAAACGCGAGCCCAACCTGGGGCCGCTGGAGACGGACGAGGCAGGTAAATCCGGCTTCGGTGCCGAAGGTGATTGGTCGGACGACTGGTCGGAAGAGGACGATGATCGATTCGCCGATGATGCCGATGATGCCGATGAGGCGTCGGGGCCGGCCGCGACGGAGGACGATTCCCTCTCCCGGGCCGCGCCCGAGCACGCAGAGGCCGACGCGGGCGCTGCGCCGGAGCTGCTGATTCAGCTCTATGTGGTGACCACCGGCGATGCATTCGCTGGCGACGATGTCATCGCGGTCGCGCGGCGCTGCAAGCTGGTCCTCGGCGACATGAACATCTTCCATCGCCCGGCAACCGATGATCCCGAGCGTACGCCGCTGTTCAGCATGGCCAATCTGGTCAAGCCGGGCGACTTTCCGGTCGACGCAATGGATGATTTCGAGACGCCTGGACTGGCGCTGTTCGCGCAGTTCGCAGGCGACCCAAGCGACATCATGGTCTACGACGAGATGCTGCATGCCGCCCGCACCTTGGCCGAGGAGCTCGGCGGCGAGGTCGAGGAGCGGGGACGCGTCCCCCTGACCGTGGAGCGTGCCAAGCTGCTGCGCGGCCAGGTGCTGGCGCTGCTGGACGCCGACGCGAGCGACAGCGACACTGAATGACGGCGCCGGACGAGGCCGCGCGCCGCGCCGAAACGCTGCGCCTTGAGCTGACCGATCACAACTACCGCTACTATGTGCTCGATGATCCGGAGATCCCGGATGCCGAGTACGATCGACTGTTCCGCGAGCTGCAGGCGCTCGAGCAACACTACCCGGAGCTGCGCAGGCCAGATTCGCCGACTCAGCGCGTGGGCGGCGAGCCCGCCGAGCGCTTCGCCGAGGCACGCCATCGGGTTCCGATGCTGTCGCTCGGTAATGCCACGACCGAAGACGATCTGCGCGCCTTCGATCGGCGCGTGCGCCAAGACCTCGGCCTCGACACCATCGGCTACGTCGCCGAGCCGAAGCTCGACGGCCTCGCGATCAGTCTGCTGTACGAGCACGGCCTGCTGACCCGTGCCGCGACACGCGGCGATGGCCGTGTTGGCGAGGATGTCAGCGCCCAGGTGCGCACTATCGGCGCCGTGCCCTTGCGGCTGCAGGGGCATGGCTGGCCAGACTTGTTGGAGGTGCGCGGTGAGATCTACCTGCCGCTGGCGGCCTTCAAGCGGCTCAACGAGCAGATGCTGGAAGCGGGTCAAACCCCGTTCAAGAACCCGCGCAACGCCGCTGCTGGCAGCCTTCGGCAGCTCGACCCAAGGATCACGGCGAGCCGGCCGCTGACCATGTTCTGCTATGGCTTCGGGGCGGTCGAGGGCGGTACCCTCGCTGATACCCAGAGCGGCGCCATGGCCGCTTTTCGCGAATGGGGCCTGCGGGTATCTCCGGAATCCCGGGTGGTGCAGGGCGCCGAGGGCTGCATCGGCTACCAGCGCGATGTCCGCGAACGGCGCGAGCGCTTCGATTATGAAATCGACGGCGTCGTGTTCAAGGTCGACGAGCTCGACGCCCAGCGGCGCCTCGGCTTCCGCGCGCGCGATCCCGTGTGGGCCATTGCCTTCAAGTACCCGGCGCGGGAAGAGCAGACGCTCGTGCGTGCGGTGGAGTTCCAGGTCGGCCGGACCGGTGCCGTGACGCCCGTGGCCCGCTTGGAGCCGGTGGACCTGGCCGGTGTCACCGTCTCCAACGCCACGCTGCACAACATCGATGAGGTGCACCGCAAGGATGTGCGTGTCGGTGACAGCGTCATCGTGCGCCGCGCTGGAGACGTGATCCCAGAGGTGGTGGCCGTGATCGCGTCGCGCCGACCCGAGGGGACTGTGCCGGTCGAGCTGCCGGCGTATTGCCCGGTCTGCGGCTCCGACGTGGTTCGCGCCGATGGGGAGGCTGTGGCGCGCTGCAGCGGCGGCCTGTTCTGTGCTGCCCAGCGTAAGGAGGCGCTCAAGCACTTCGCCTCCCGGCGCGCCATGGACATCGACGGGCTGGGCGACAAGCTCATCGAACAGCTCGTGGATCAGGATCTGGTAAAGGACCCGTCGGACCTGTATCGGCTTGGATTCGAAGACTATGCCGGCTTGGAGCGTATGGGTGAGAAGTCCGCGCGAAATCTGCTCGACGCGCTGGAACGCAGCCGCCGAACGACCTTGGCACGATTCATCTACGCGCTTGGTATCCGCGAGGTCGGGGAGGCCACGGCCGCGGCGCTGGCCGAGCACTTCGGAGATCTTGCCCCTTTGATGGCGGCGCGGCCCGAGGACTTTGTGCAGCGCGGCGTGCGCGGTGTCGGCGAGAAGACCGCCGCGGCACTGCTCGACTGGCTCGCCAAGCATCCGCAGGCGGCGCCGGACGCTGACCTCTCGATCTGGCTCGCGGGACTCGGCATTCGTGGGCTGGGCGAGGATGCCGCACGAGGCATCGGCGAGTGCTTTGCCTCCATCGATGCGCTGCGTTCGGCGACGCCATTGGAGCTGCGCGGGGGCGAGCGCAGTGTGATCGAAGGGGTTGGACCCATTGTCGCCGCACACATATCGGCCTTCTTCGCCCAAGCGCACAACCGGGAGGTCATCGACAGACTGCTGGACCCGGCGCTCGGTGGCATCGAATGTGAACAGCCGCGCGCGGCGTCCGCCGGCGCGGGGACGGGCGCATCAGGGCCTGGAGGAGTCGAACAGCCATTGGCAGGCAAGACCGTCGTCATCACCGGCACCCTCGGCCGACCGCGTGACCAGATCAAGGCCGAGCTGCAGGCGCTGGGCGCGAAGGTGACCGGCAGCGTCTCCGGCAACACGAGCTTCGTGCTCGCCGGCAGCGATGCCGGCTCCAAGCTCGACAAGGCGCGGTCCTTGGGCATTCAGGTGCTGAACGAGGCCGAACTCGCCGCTCTGATCGGCGCTGACTGAGCGAGCGCCAGTTCAGCGCCAGTTCAGCGCCAGTTCAGCGCGATTCCCTGCTGGATTATAGGGGTTGTGCCCCGATCTCCCGGAGGGACCGCAGCGTACCGCTGCTCGCAAAACAGAAATAGGCTGATCAGATGTCAGAGCTGTCCAAAGATCAACGTATCCTCATTGCCATGCGCAAGACGCTTGCCGCCATCATCAAGGATGTCACGCCGCCGCCGGGAATGAAGCATCCGCTCTCGCAGACTACAATCGAAGACGTTCGTCAGTGCCTTGCCCTGATCTCCGCACGGGAAAAGGAACTGGCCGATGCCGAGGGACGCGGCGGTGAGCGTCCCTACTATGCGGATCAGCCGCAGTCGGCGCAGGTCGTGCCGATAGCCGGCCTCGGGTCGGGTACTAGGAAGAAGACCGACAGCGATGATTAGCATGAAGCGGCGCTGTTCGACGCCGACCTGAACAAGGCCGTTGGGATCACACGACTGGGGCGCCGGCTGGGATGACCTGACTGGGATGACTGGAGCGCGAGACACGACATGACTGCGTTGACATCGACACTCAGGGTCGCTGTGCCCCTGTTGCTGCTGCTCCCGGGGGCCTCCGAGTCCGCCTGGGAACGCTCGCTCAATGCCGACTCAGGCGAGGCCGGGAAGCAATGGGCCTATCACGGCGAGAAGGGTCCGGAGCGTTGGGGGGATCTGGCGGCCGGATATGCCCTATGCGCCAATGGCAGCAGTCAGTCGCCGATTGCTATACAGACGGCGGCCACGCTCGGCGCACCCTGCGAGCCACTGCGCTTTCGCTACCGCAGCGGCTCTCTCTATGCCACCAACGACGGCAAGGCGCTGCGGCTGGGATATGACCGCGGCAGTTTTTTGGTGATCGACGGGCTCAGCTACGAGCTGGTGGAGCTGCGCTTCCATGTGCCGGCCGAGCACATCATCGATGGGCGTGTGGCCGATGCCGAGCTTCAGCTGATCCACGGCAACAATCGCGGTGACATCGCGGTGGTGTCGGTACCGATCGAGGCCGGGCGGCGCTCAAACCGCATCTTCAAGCGCATCCTGGAACACGCGCCAACGGTCGCAGGGAAGAGCTATCGCGGACGCAACGTCGGTGTCAATCCGCTGTTTCTGCTGCCGACGCGGAAGGACTACTTCACCTACATCGGTTCGCTGACCAGTCCGCCCTGTACCGAGGGTGTGCGCTGGTATGTGATGCACCAAGCCTTGGAGGTCGACACGCCCGACCTACGCTATCTCGCGCAGTTGGTCGGGCCGAATGCGCGGCCACCGCAGCCCTTGCAGGGGCGGCCCGTTACCAGCGTCTGCGAGCACTGACCAGCGAGCTCCTTCCGGTTTTCGCGATAGATTCTTGCCCTCGAAACTCGTCGCTTGCGGTCATTGCCCTGCCTAGGCGCGGCAGTCCGCACCTAGTGTGCCGAAGCTCTATTCGGCCGCGGGCTCGTCTTCATCCTTCATCTTGACGACGTCGGTGTTGAGCTCCAGGTCGGCATTCTCGCGCAGCTCTGCCAGCTTCTCGGCAACCTTCTGGCGCTTAACCGCCGCCTCCAGGTTGGGCTTGGCTTCCTCCATGGTCGGCGGCTCAGCGGTGCGCGTCTCTTCGAGCAAGATCACGTGCCAGCCGAATTGCGTCTGCACCGGTTGCTCTGTCCAGCTGCCAGGCTCCATTGCGCTGACCGCGTCGGAGAACGGCTTGACCATCTGCCGCGCGTCGAACCAACCGAGATCGCCACCCTTCTCGGCGGTCGGTCCGAGTGAGTTCTCCTTCGCGAGCTTTTCGAAGTCCTTGCCCTTGGATTCGTCAACCTGCTTGATCAATTCCTCGGCCTTGGCCTGATCGTCGACCAGGATGTGGCGCGCCTTGTACTCGGTGCGCTTGGCCTGCTCCGTGAACTGCTCGTAGGCCTGCTGCAGGTCGTCCTCGCTCACCTCGGTTTCGTTGGCGATGTCCTGTAGCGCGGCGTTGGACATGATCATCATGCGTTGCATCTGCAGCGCCGTCTCTACGTTGGCGTCGTCGGCGAGCTTGCGCTTCTCGCCCTCCTGAGAGGCGACGATAGTGCTCAGGAACTCGTTGAATGCCTGCTCTTGGAAGGCCGGCGCGTTTTGTTGCCCGGTTTCCTGCAAGCGCTGTGTGTAGAACACACGGAACAGGTCCAGTGCATAGGGCTGTCCGTTGACAGTGGCGATGGTCGTGTCGCCTGTTGCTGCCGCGTCTTGCGCGGCGGCGGGCAGGGCGCCGGCGGTCGCGGTGAACAACAGAGACAAGGCGAGAGCTGTTTTCATTTGGGTTTCCTTCGTCTGAGATGCGTTGTCCGGGATGAGTCGTCCGGGGTCGGGTTATTTGGATCAGGTCTGCACGAGCATGTTTTCAAGTTAAGCCGGCTTGAATCGACATCTGTTACGGGCTTCGCGCCGCCCCATCGGTTAGGCCGGAAAGACCTTGAGGAACGGCTTGACTTGCACGTCTTCATAGACGCCGGCGATGCGGTATGGATCGGCATCGGCCCAGGTCTCGGCGGCTTGTTGATCGTCGAACTCGGCGACGATCAGCGAGCCGGTGAAGCCTGCCTCGCCGGGTTCGGGGGCATCGATGGCCGGGTGCGGTCCAGCGAGCAGCAGCCGGCCCTCTGCCTGGAGTGCTTGCAGGCGCTTCAGGTGCTCCGGTCGGGCCGCGCGCCGAGCACTGAGGCTGCCGGAGCTGTCTTGGGCAATGATCGCATAAAGCATGGTGGTTCTGTCTCTGTGCTCGGCGCGGGGGGAAACGAGGGCGCCGCGGTTGCTTGCCGCGGCCGTCTTCCTCCGCGTCAAGGCGTGGCGGTGGTCTTGTCCTTGCTGCCCCGGTCGCCTGCCTGATCCTGATCGGCATCGTCACGAATATGACGGGCGAGGTAGAAGGCCTGGGCGATGACGAAGACGATCGTCAAACCCATCATACCGAACAGCTTGAAATTGACCCAGAGGGCCTCGCTGGCATGGGCGGTCTCACAGAGTGCGAGCTGCGCGCCGGTCTGGGCGCCAGCGAACAGCTCGGCACAGTGTGCGAGATCGATCTCCGACTCGCCGGTGGCCTGGATCAGCGCCTGTTTCGCCTCGAAGAAACCGCTGCCGAAGTACACCACATAGAGGTTGGCGAGGCCGGAGACCAGGAAGAAGCCGACCCAGGCAAGGTTCAGCCGCCGCCAGATCTGCCGCGGAACCTCTATGGCCTGGCTCATCATCCGCTCGACCAGGGTCTTTTCGCCGATGAACTGGCTGCCGAGGAAGGCGACGGCGAACAGCCAGTTGACCAAGGTTGGCTTCCACATCACGAAGATGGGATCGCGGAGCGCCAGCGTCAGACCGCCGAACACGGCCAGCAGCACGAGGGTCACCAAGTGCATGCGCTCGGTGCGCTTGTGCCGAATGCGGAACCATGCGACCTGCGCTGCCGAGGCGGCGATGGCGACGACCGTTGCCACATAGATGCCGTATAGCTTGTAGACGACAAAGAACAGGATGACCGGAAAGAAATCGACCAGGAACTTCATGTGCTCACTCGGTGAGACCGTCTGTGCGCGACGCGGGTGTGCGATCTTGAATGGGTGCCGGGCTCAATGCAGCCGCCGCTCGCGGCCCAAGGCGTCGACTGGATCGGTAGCCGGAAGCATAACGGCCGAAGTCTAACAGCCAAGACTCGTCCGATGCAGCGAAAACCTGCAAACGAGGTCAGCGTGGGGACGCCGATCGGTTAGAATAGCGCGATGTTCAAGACGCCCGACCTGCACACCCATTCGACGGCCTCCGACGGCACGCTGACGCCGAGCGAGCTGGTCGCCCGCGCCGACGCCGCCGGCATTGAGACACTGGCCTTGACCGACCACGACACGCTCGCCGGCATCGGCGAGGCACTGCGCGCGGCGGACGCCGCCGATCTGAGACTCATCCCCGGCGTCGAGATCTCGGTGACCTGGGGCGGCCGTACCGTGCATATCGTCGGTCTGGATGTCGATCCAGCCTGCGAGCGACTGCAAGAGGGGCTCCAGGGCCTGCGCAACTACCGCGACTGGCGCGCCGAGGAGATTGGTCGCCGCCTGGCGAAGGCTGGACTAGAGGGTGCGCTGGAGGGCGCGCGCTCCTACGCCAAGGGCGGCTTGGTGGGCCGCACGCATTTCGCCCGTTTTCTGGTCGAGCGCGGCGCCGCGCGAGACCTGCGGGACGTCTTCAAGCGTTTCCTGGTCACAGGCAAGCCAGGCCATGTCGCTGGCGACTGGACCACGTTGGGCGAGGCGGTGGACTGGATTCGCGCCGCCGGTGGTCACGCGGTGATCGCGCATCCGGCACGCTATGGCTTCACCCGCAGCAAGATGCTGCGGCTGATCGGCGAGTTTCGCGAATGCGGCGGACGCGCCCTGGAGGTGGTCTCGGGCAGCCATAGCCGAGACGACTACTTCGTCTTCGCGCGGCATGCCGCCGAGAACCGCTTGCTGGCGTCTGCCGGCTCTGATTATCACGGACCGGACAATCCGTGGATCGAACTCGGTCGGCTGCCGCCGTTGCCCGACGGATGCACACCGCTTTGGGCGCTCTCGCACTTTGGACGCAACGCCGAGCGGCTGGCGGGGCGACCAGGGGATCGATTGGCCGCGCGAGCCGCGGCCTAGGCGGCGGGGTCGTTGATGTTGAACGCGTGTGCGGCAGGCGGGTGTGCCCCGATCATGTGCTGAGCGCCCATGAGCATCTACCTCGAGATCCATCCCGACAATCCGCAGCCACGGCTCATCTCGCGCGCGGCCGATGTATTCCGCGCTGGGGGCGTGGTGGTCTACCCGACCGACTCCAGCTATGCGCTGGGTTGTCAGATCGGCGAGAAGAGCGCGCTCGATCGCATTCGTATGGTCCGTCGCGTCGACGATAAGCACAACTTCACGCTGGTTTGTCGCGATCTGTCCGAGATCGCGAGCTATGCGCGCATCGACAACATCGCCTACCGTCAGCTGAAGTCGTTGACTCCCGGTCCCTATACCTTCATCTACCAGGCAACGAAACAGGTTCCGCGGCGATTGCTCCATCCTAAACGCCGTACCATCGGTATTCGCGTGCCGGATGCGCCGATCGTCCGCGAACTGCTTGCAGAGCTCGATCAACCCATCCTGAGTACCACGCTGATCCTGCCGGGCGACCATGTGCCCTTGAACGACCCCTATGAGATCCGCGAGACGATCGGCCATTGCGTCGATCTGGTCATCGACGGCGGTCACTGCGGTACCGAACCGACCACCGTCGTGGATATGACCCAGGATCCTCCAGTGGTGGTGCGTGCCGGCAAGGGCGATACCGCGTTGTTCGACGGCTGAGCCAGCACGCGGTCCCGATCAGCGCGATTCCAGCGACGTCCATCGATGCCGCAGCGCGGCGCTCGCCGCCGGGGTTTTGCAGGGGGCAGCGGACCCATCTTTTACCGCGTGATCCTTCCCGGGCCGCGCCGCCACCAGGCCCTGACTAGTGATGGAAAGTCTTTCCGAAACACTGCTGATGATCGTCGTTGTGGCGGTGCCCGTGTTGTTTGCGATCACCGTGCATGAGGCCGCACACGGCTGGGTGGCGAGCAAGCGCGGCGATCCGACCGCCTTGCTGCTCGGACGCGTGACCTTCAACCCGATCAAGCATATCGACCCGGTCGGCACTCTGTTGGTGCCGCTGATCATCTTCGTCAGCTCGAAGACGCTGGTGGGTGTCCCGTTTCTCTTCGGCTGGGCCAAGCCAGTGCCGGTGGACTGGCGGCGGCTGCACGACCCGCGTTGGGACATGGCGCTAGTCGCCATCGCCGGCCCGGGCGCAAACCTGTTGATGGCCATCGGCTGGGGGCTCGCGGTCAAGCTGATGGCGCTGATCGTGCTGGTCGTGCCGATTCCCGCCGCGGCGCTCTATGTGTTCGTCGAGCTCTGTGTGATCGGCATTCTGATCAATCTATTCCTGATGGCGCTGAACCTTTTCCCGTTGCTGCCGCTGGACGGCGGCCGTATCCTCAACGCGATGCTTCCACGGCGTCTCGCACTCGGCTTTTCGCGACTGGAGCCTTACGGAATCGTGATTCTGCTTGCGTTGCTGTTTCTGCCCAACGGCCAGCCGCCGGGGCTGCTCGGTGCGGCGCTGCGGCCAGTGGTCAGCGGCGTGCTGACCGCGATGCCGGCCTCGGCGCTGGTGCGTGACCGTTTCCCGCTCTGAATCCACCGGGACGCGGTGCGCGCCGCGCCGGGCTGGCGGCGCCTGTCCACTCGATGACAACTCATCCGAACCTCGATAAGGAATCGATCTTGACCACTGTCTCTGCTCAACACGCGCGTGTCCTGTCCGGCATGCGTCCGACCGGCAAACTGCATCTCGGCCATTATCACGGTGTGCTGAAGAATTGGATCGAGCTGCAGCATGAATTCGAGTGCTTCTTCTTCGTCGCTGATTGGCATGCGCTGACCACCGACTACGAGGACCCGTCGAATATCCCCCAGGCCACCTATGACATGGTCGTGGACTGGCTGGCCTCCGGCGTCAGTGCCGGATCGGCGACTCTGTTCATCCAGTCGCGCGTGCCGGAACATGCCGAGCTCCACCTGCTGCTGTCGATGATCACGCCGCTCGGCTGGCTAGAGCGCGTTCCGAGCTACAAGGACCAGCAGGAGAAGCTGAAGGAGAAGGATCTCGCGACCTACGGCTTCCTCGGCTATCCGCTGCTGCAGAGCGCGGACATCCTTATCTATAAGGCCGGGCAGGTGCCGGTCGGTGAAGACCAGGTCGCGCATGTGGAGATGACCCGCGAGATCGCGCGTCGGTTCAACCATATCTACGGCCGCGAGGCTGACTTCGAAGAGAAGGCCGAGCAGGCCAAGCGCAAGATGGGCAAGAAGAACGCCAAGATGTTCGACAAGCTCAGGCGCCGCTACCAGGAGCAGGGCGATCAGGAGGCCCTTGATGTCGCCCGCGCGCTGCTGGAGAGCCAGGGCAACATCACGCTTGGCGACCGCGAGCGGCTGTTCGGCTACCTGGAGGGGGGTGGTCGTGTGATCCTGCCCGAGCCGCAGCCCTTGCTGACGCGCGCCGCCAAGATGCCTGGTCTCGACGGACAGAAGATGTCCAAGTCCTATGGCAACACCATCGCGCTGCGCGATGATCCGGGCGAGGTGGAAAAGAAGCTGCGCACCATGCCCACCGACCCGGCGCGCGTGCGCCGCACCGACCCCGGCAATCCGGCGGTTTGCCCGGTCTGGCAGTTTCATGAGGTCTACTCGGACGAGTCCACCAAGGATTGGGTGCAGCAGGGCTGCCGCTCGGCCGGCATCGGCTGTCTGGAGTGCAAGCAGCCGATCGTCGACGCCGTGCGTGCCGAGTTGGCGCCTATCCAGGCGCGCGCGCGCGAGCTGGAGGCGGAGCCCGAGGTGGTGCGCTCGGCCATCAACGAGGGCTGCGAGCGCGCCCGCGACGTCGCCCGCGAGACCATGGATGAAGTCCGTCTCGCAATGTCGCTGACGCAGGGCTGAGCCGGCTTCGGATGCAGACTATCGACGAACAGAGCGCGGAGGCCGCCCCGCCGCGGGAAACGGTGGCGGCGCCCTTTGCGAAGGTGCAGGGCGCGCCCTATTTGAACCTGCCGCAAGACCTCTACATCCCGCCGGACGCGCTGGAGGTCTTCCTCGACGCATTCGAGGGACCGCTCGATCTGCTGCTTTATCTGATCCGCCGCCAAAATCTGGATGTTCTGGATATTCCCATTGCCCAGATCACCAGCCAGTACATGGAGTACGTCGAGCTGATGAAGGATCTGAAGCTGGAATTGGCCGCCGAGTATCTGGTGATGGCCGCGGTGCTCTGCGAGATCAAGTCGCGCATGCTGCTGCCGCGCCCCCCGAGTGACGACGACGACGAGGTCGACCCGCGCGCCGAGCTGGTGCGTCGGTTGCAGGAATACGAGCGTTTCAAGCAGGCCGCGCTCGAGTTGGACGGCCTGCCTCGGCTGGAGCGGGATTGCTTCCCGGTGCAGGCGGATGTACCTGCGGGGCATGTGCCGCGTATCCCGCCGACGGTCGAGCTGACCGAGGTGCTGCTGGCATTGCGCGATGTGCTCAAGCGGGCCGACCTGTTCAGCAGTCATCGCATCGAACGCGAGTCCTTGTCCTTGCGCGAGCGCATGTCCCAGGTGCTCGAGCGCGTGCAACGCGGCGGCTTCGTGCGATTCGTCGAGCTGTTCGACCTCGGCGAGGGGCGCCAGGGTGTCGTCGTCAGCTTTCTTGCCATCCTCGAACTGGTCAAGGCGGCCACGCTGGAGCTGGTGCAGTCCGAGCCATTCGCCCCCATTCACGTGCGTCTGCGGGAGCTGGAACAGTGAGCGGCGTCGATCGCGGCGACGACCAGCGCCCGAGCGCGGGCGTCAGCCATCTGAACGCGCTGACGCTGTTGACGCCGCCGGTCAAGCAGGTGGTCGAAGGGGCGCTGATGGCGGCCGGAGGTCCGCTGACACTGGATCAGATTTTATCGCTGTATCCGGAACAACAGCGTCCGCGGCGCGGCGACATCAGCGATGCGTTCGCCGCGCTTGCTGATGATTACCAGGGTCGAGGAATCGAGCTGGTGGAGGTGGCCGGCGGTTGGCGTATCCAGGTGTGCCGGGACGTGGCGCCTTGGGTCGGGCGGCTGTGGGAGGAGAAGCCGGCCCGCTACTCGCGTGCGCTGCTCGAGACCTTGGCGCTGATTGCTTATCGTCAGCCGATCACCCGCGGCGAGATCGAAGAGATACGCGGTGTCGCGGTCAGCACACAGATCGTCAAGACACTGACCGAGCGCGAATGGGTGCGCGTCGTCGGCCATCGCGACGTGCCGGGACGCCCGGCGCTGTTCGCGACCACCAGACGCTTCCTCGACTACTTTGGCCTGCGTTCATTGAACGACCTGCCGCCGCTGGCAGAGATCCGCGATCCGGCATTCTTCGGCGCGGCGCTTGGGCTGGAGGAAGACCAATCGGCCGACGAGGACGGTCCGCCGCCGGTGAGGCTGGCGCCATCGTCGTCGGGCGTGCCGTCGGAGCATGCCGTTGCGGAGCAGCAGACGGCGGCAGCCGAGGATTCGGCGGGTTCCGCCGTGGCGCCAGATGAGCGCGAGCAAGAGCGTGCGGCAGAAGACAGGCCAGGTGATGGGGATGACGATGAACGATCGGCCTAAATCGGGACCCAGAGCGGGATCAGGACCCGGAACAAGATCGGGGCCCAGACCGGGAAAAGTAGCGGGAGCAGGGCCGGGGCGCCGACCGCCTCGGGCCGCCGTTGCCGGCGAGCCCGTGCGGGTGCAAAAGGTGCTTGCGGAGGCCGGTCTCGGCTCGCGGCGCGAGATCGAGGGTTGGATCAGCAACGGTCGTGTGCGCGTCAACGGACAACTGGCCAAGCTCGGCGACCGCGTTCTGCCTGCCGACCGCATCCGGGTCGACGGCAAGGATGTCAAACGCCGCTCGGTGCGCGAGTCAGGGCCCAAGGTGCTGGTTTACCACAAGCCGGAGGGTGAGGTGGTTACCCGCCGCGACCCGGAGGGACGGCCGACCATCTTCCGGCGGCTGCCGGGGATCCGGGAGGGCCGTTGGATCGCGGTCGGTCGGCTCGATCTGAACACCGCCGGGCTGCTGCTGGTCACCAATCACGGCGAGCTGGCGAACCGGCTGATGCATCCGTCGCGCCGGGTCGAACGCGAGTATGCGGTGCGCATTCGCGGTCCGGTCGCCGACGCGACGCTGGAGCAGCTAGTGCATGGCGTCGACTTGGAAGACGGTCCGGCACGCTTCGAGGAAATCGTTGAGTCCGGCGGCACCGGCTCGAACCAGTGGTTCCACGTGCTGCTCTGCGAGGGCCGCAACCGCGAGGTGCGGCGGCTGTGGGAGGCGGTGGGCTGCGACGTCAGCCGCCTCAAGCGCGTGCGTTTCGGAAATGTCATCCTCGGCGCCCGCCCGCTGCCCGGTCAATGGCGCGAACTCGACGATGAGGAACTGACCAGCTTGATGGCGCTGGCCGACCTGCCGCCGCCGCGGCCGACCAAGCCAAAACGCCCGTCCGTGGCGGGACCGGCAACCGGCGGCGGGCGCGCTGCGCGCGATCACCGCGTCAAGCGGCGAGATTGATCAGTGCCCGGCAGGGTTTCGGCTGTCGCCAAGGCCTCAGGCGAGCTTGAGCGTCGATCAGCGACTGGAAGTCGTCAGGCTCTCCCCTCAATGCAAAACTGCCGGATCAGCCCCTTCAGCAAGCCCAGGGTTGGATCGATACGCTCCAGTGCTAGAAACTCGTCCGGCTGGTGCGCCTGGCCGATGTCGCCCGGACCGAGCACGACCGTCTCCATGCCGAGCTGATTGAAGAACGGCGCCTCGGTGCCGAAGCTCACCGCCTCGGCGGCGTGCCCGGTCAGGGACTCGGCCGCACGGACGATGGCCGAGCCTGCCGATGTCTCGGCCGGCGGGATGCTGGCGAACAGCGGCGCCACCTCCCAGCCCAAACCCCGCCGGTCCGCGACCGTGGCGACAAGGCCCGTCAGCTCGCCGCGCAGCTCGGCAGGGTCGAGCCCCGGCAGCACGCGCAGGTCGAGGTGCAGCTCGCAGAAGCCGCAGATGCGGTTGGGGTTGTCGCCGCCGTGGATATGGCCTGGGTTGACGGTTGGAAATGCGACCGGAAAGGCAGGATTGTTGTAGCGCCGTTGTAACTCATCGCGCCAGGCAAGCACCGCGGTCAGCACCTCGTGCATGCCCTCCAGCGCGTTGTTGCCGAGGCGTGGGTCGCTGGCATGTCCGCTCCTGCCGGTGAGCCGTACCGCCTCGCCCATGACGCCCTTGTGCATGCGCACGGGCCGCAATCCGGTGGGCTCGCCGATGACGGCATAGCGGCCAAGAGGGTGGCCGGCGTCGACCAAGGCGCGGGCACCGTGCATGGCCGACTCCTCGTCGGCGGTGGCAAGGATGATCAACGGCCGTTGGAGCTCGGCCGCCGAGAGTCCGCGCGCGGCCTCGATGGCGAGCGCGAAGAAGGCCTTCATGTCCGCCGTTCCGAGTCCGTAGAAGCGCCCGGAATCCTCGCTGAGCTTGAGCGGGTCGTGCTGCCAGAGATGGGCATCGAAGGGCACGGTATCGGCATGACCGGACAGCACCAGGCCGCCCGGGCCGCGGCCGAGCGTGGCCACCAGGTTGGCCTTGCCCGGATGCCCGGGTATCTCGAGCGTTTCGACCCGGAAACCGGCATCAGCGAGCCAGCCGGCCAGCAGCGCCAGCAACGGCTGGTTGCTCTGATCCCAATCCGGCGTGACGCTGCTCACAGAGGGCGTGGCGATAAGGCCCTCGAGCATGGTCCGCAGCGTCGGGGCGGTTTGGCGAGAGAGTTGGGGCATGGAATCGCTCCGCTGGTATATCATTCCGCCGCGCCGCGTCTGGCGATTGCGGGCGGTAGGCGCGTTTCGGTCAGCATACGCCGACATGCGGCGCGCGCGAAGCCCGCGCGAGCTGGAGCGCCGCTTGAGCGAAATTTAGGCGTCAACTGTCTGGTTGCGATGTCACTTTGAAGTCAGAAAGCCTGCATGCCCTCAGTCGGAAAAGTCCTCCGCTGACTCCTCTGCAGGAACCCTATCGCCGCCAGGCGGCGCCATGAGCAGTTTTCATATCCGGCCGGCCGTTGCCGCTGACCTCGACGGGCTGCTCGCACTGGAGAATGCCAGTTTCAGCAGCGACCGCCTGACGCGGCGGCAGTTCCGCTACATGCTGGCGCGGGCGCAGGCGGTCATGCTGGTCGCCGCGGCAACGCCGGCGGCGAGCGGCGGTGCCCCCGGGGTGCTCGCGATTGCCGCGCTGCTCGGTTACGTGCTGGTACTGTTCAACCGCGCGACCTCGGTAGCGCGGTTGTACTCCATTGCCGTCGCCGCGCCGGCGCGCGGGCAGGGCGTTGGGCGGGCGTTGGTCGAGGCCGCGGAGCAGGCCACCTGGGACGCCGAGCGGGCCTATCTCCGGTTGGAGATCCGTCGCGACAATGTCCCCTCGCAGCGGCTGTTCGAGGGGCTCGGCTACCGCCGTTTCGGCGCCTTGTCCGACTACTACGAAGACCGTATGGAGGCGCTGCGCTATGAGAAGCAGCTCGCGCCCTACGTTCGGCAGGCACCGGCACGGGTGCCCTTCTACGAGCAGACGCTCGATTTCACCTGCGGTGCCTCGTCGTTGATGATGGCGATGCAGGCCTTGTCACCGGAGCTGAGTCTGGACCGGACCTTGGAGCTGCGCATCTGGCGCGAGGCAACCACCGTGTTCATGACCTCGGGTCACGGCGGCTGCGGTCCGTTCGGCCTGGCCTTGGCGGCGCACAGCCGCGGCTACCGAGCCGAGGTGTACGTGAATGATCGAGGCGTGCCGCTGGTCGACTCGGTGCGCAGCCCAGAAAAAAAGGAGGTCATGCGCCTAGTGCATGAGGATATGTTGGCAGAGGTCGAACGGCTCGGCATCCCCGTGACCTATGAGGCACTCGGCCTGGAACAGCTGGCGGCCCGCTTCGACGCCGGTGCCGTGCCGCTGGTACTGATCAGCAGCTATCGGATCTATGCCGAAAAATTCCCCCACTGGGTTGTGGTCACCGGCTTCGATGAGCGTTTCGTGTATGTACATGACCCTTACGTTGACTACGATCGCGGCGAGACGCCGATGGACTCGATGAACATGCCGATCCAACTAGCAGAATTTCGGCGCATGGCGCGTTATGGACGCGTCGGACTTCAGGCCGTCGTGCTGATATCGCTGGCGGCGGACGAGGGTCGTCATGGCTGAACATGTGGTGTTGGTCGAGCAGGCGGCCGACTGGAAGCCGGATTTTCCGCGGCTTCCCGTGGTCACCGCACGTGACTATCTGGGCGGCGGCGAGACCTTCTCGCCCAAGCGCCGGCTGCGCGTGGTCAATCTCTGCCGCGGTTACCGTTATCTGAGCATTGGCTACTACTGTTCACTGTTGGCGGAGGCACGTGGGCACAAGGTCGTGCCGAGCGTACGCACACTGCAGGAGCTGTCCAGCCGCGGCATCTATGGGCTGGTCACCGATGAGCTCAATCAGCGTGTTCAGCGTCTGTTGGGCAAACATCGCGGCGGCGCCATACCGGCTGCCTATGATCTGACCATCTTTTTTGGGCAATGCGCGACGCGCGAGCTGCAACCGTTTGCGCGTGAGATCTTCGAGACCTTCCGCTGTCCGGCATTGCGCGTCGACCTGAAGCACTCAGACAGCGGACTCCGCGGTTGGCATATCGCCGCCGTCAGGGCCTTGCCCCTACAGGGCCTCGGTTCTGAGCAGGAGCAGGACTTCTTGACCGCGTTGGAGTGGTATCTGTCGCAGCGTTGGCGGCAGCCCCGCGCGCGGCTGCACTCCCGCTACGATCTCGCCGTCCTGCATGATCCGGAAGAGGAGCTGCCGCCTTCGAATCCATTGGCACTGCGCCGATTTCAGCAGGCGGGCAAGGCGCTCGGCGTGAACGTCGAGCTGATTCAGCGCAGGGACTTCGGCCGCCTGGCCGAATACGACGCGCTGCTCATCCGCGAAACGACGCGCATCGGTCACCATACCTTCCGCTTCGCGAAGAAGGCCGACAGTGAGGGCATGGTGGTCATCGATGACCCGGATTCCATCCTGCGCTGCACCAACAAGGTATTCCTGGCGGAATTGCTGGGTGCAAACCGGGTACCGCGTCCGCGCACCCTGATTCTGCGCCGGGAGACACTGCTGGATGTGGAGGCCGCGATCGGCTACCCAGTGGTGTTGAAGATTCCGGAGGGGTCGTTTTCGCGCGGCGTCTTCAAGGCCGCGGACCGCAGCGAGCTGAAACAGATCGCGCAGCGACTGCTGCGTGAATCGGACCTGATCCTGGCCCAGGAGTATCTGTACACAGAGTTCGACTGGCGTATCGGTATACTCGGGCGGCGGCCGCTGTTTGCCTGTAAGTATTTCATGAGCCGCGATCATTGGCAGATCGTGCGCCACGACGGTGATCGCCGCGACGAGGGCGGTTTCGATACCATTGCGGTCGAACAGGCGCCTAAGGATGTGTTGCGCGTGGCGCTGCGGGCCGCGAACCTGATCGGCGACGGGCTCTACGGCGTCGACGTCAAGTCGACCGCCCGCGGCGCCGTCGTCATCGAGGTCAACGACAATCCAAACCTGGACGGCGGTATCGAGGATAAGGTGCTCGGCGATGGTCTGTATCAGGCCATCCTTGGCGACATGGTCATGCGCCTGGAGCGGCGCCGACTGGGGCGGCGCTAGTGGCGGCGGCCCGGCCAATGAATGGCCCGCTGAACAAGCCTCTGGATAGACTCATAGACCGGCCGTCGCATCGGTCCGATCTGGAGGTCGCGCTCGCGCGCTACGGACCCTTGTTCGGTGAGTTCGTCGATGACTGGCGCGGTTTCATCGACGCGCTGATGCGTCCGCTGCCGACCTGCATCTGGAACAACCCCGCGCGTATCGATGGCGAGGGCTTGGCCGCGCTGCTCAGCGACCAAGGCATCCGCGCGGACCCTGTGCCCTGGCTCGATCATCCGGCACTCGGCCGTGCGCTATTGCTGCCTCCGGGCTTCAAGGCCGGGCAGCACTGGTGGTATTGCGCCGGTCTGGCGCATGCCCAGGAGGCCGTGTCGCAGTTGCCGGTGATGCTGATGGGCCTGTCGTCCGGTCAGGCTGCACCCGTCTCGCGCGTGCTGGATCTATGCGCTGCACCGGGCGGCAAGACCGCGCAGATTGCGCTCGCCCTCGGGGATCGCGGCACTGTCGTCGCCAACGACTTTTCGCCGCAACGACTCGCTGCATTGCAGGGCAACCTGGACCGGCTCGGTGCGATCAACGTCAGCACCACCTGGTGCGACGGCAGCAACTATCCGGCCGCGGCGGGCAGCTTCGACCGCATTCTCGTCGATGCACCCTGTTCCAGCGAGGGGACCTTGCGGCGCAACCCGAGCCTGGCGGCGAAGCTGGGCAGGGGCGAACTCGGTGCGCGCAGTGCCCGCATGGTTGCCCGTCAGCGGGCGCTCTTGCGAAAGGCCGTTCAGCTGTGCCGGCCCGACGGGCTTGTCATCTATTCCACCTGCACCTTCGCGCCCGAGGAGAACGAGCTGATCGTGGCGGAGGCATTGGAGGCGGCGGCCGGCAGCCTCAGGCTGTTGCCGGTCAGCGTCGAGGGCCTGGTCATTAGCTCCGGCGTCACGCGCTGGCAGGGGCGGGTGCTCGACCCCAGTTTGGCCCGCTGTCTGCGAATCTGGCCGCACCTTAATGATACCGGCGGGTTCTTCGTCGCAGCGCTGAAAAAGGCGCCCGAGACCGCGCTGCCGTGTCCGTCGCCGGAGACCGAGGTCGCGCGGCACGGATTGGAGCTCGACGACGAACAATGGATCGACGGTCTCGACGCGCACTATGGGCTCGGTGATCGGCTACGGCGGCATTACCGCATCCATCGCCAGACGCGCCGCGGCCTGCACCTCGCTGCCGCCGATCATGAACCGCCGGCGGCCCCGACCGCTCAAGGCAGCGGGTTATTCTTCCATCGCACCAACATTCGCCCGGCCAAGCTCACCACCGGCGGTGCACTGCTGTTAGGTCCCTATGTCACGCGCAATCGGCTCGACCTGACCCGCGTTCAGCTCGGCGCCTATCTGCGTCGTGAGCCACTGACGCCAGGCCTGGGTCAGACCGGCGACTGTCGGCCGGGCCAGGTGCTGGTGCGCTATGGCGGTTTTGCGTTGGGGGTAGCGGTGCTGCACCGCTCCGGCACACTGCAGAGCTTGTTCCCGCGTAAGTGGAGCGGATGTGCGCAGGGTGGTTGATCGGTTGGAGCGCCGACAACGGCCGTGCTAGCCTGCTCGCCCTCGACCGGCCAGGACACGCCCCGATGCCCGATCCTGAAATCCTTCACCAGTTGTTCGATTTGTTGGCCGAGCTGAGCGCGGATTCCGAGGGTTATCTCGACCGTCAGGACGACCCGCAGCTCTGGTACAACCGCGGCTATGCCAATGGCATGGCAGCGGTCCTGCGCGAGCTAGGCTATGGTGAGCGAGTCGATGCGGTCATCGCGCCCGATCCGTACGAGCTGGCGCGAGATCAGGAACACCTTCCCTGGGGCAAGGCCTATGAGCACGGCCGTGAGATGGGCGCGCGGGAGACGCGCGAGGTCGTTTAGGCGATCTCGGCCATTGAGAGCGGCGCCATCCCTATGTTGACGCAGAGACCTTACTGATGACCAAGCTTGTATCCTTCAATATCAATGGTATACGCGCCCGGCCGCATCAGCTGGAGGCGCTGAAGGAGCGCCATGATCCGGATGTGATCGGCATCCAGGAATCGAAGGTGGCGGACGAGGCGTTTCCGGTCGAGATGGTCGAGTCAATGGGCTGGCTGCCGAACTACCATGGTCAAAAGGGCCACTACGGCGTCGCGCTGCTGAGCAAGCAAGCACCGCGGGCGCTGATCAAGGGCTTTCCGACCGACGAGGACGAGGCCCAGCGCCGCGCCATCACGGGCGTCTTTCAATTGCCGGATGGTCAGGATCTGATCATCATCAACGGTTATTTCCCGCAAGGCGAAAGTCGTGATCATCCCACCAAGTTTCCGGGCAAGCGTCGCTTCTACGCCGACCTAGCGGTCTATCTGCAACAGCACTTCAGCCCCGAGCAGAACCTGGTGCTGATGGGCGACATGAACGTCGCACCGCTGGATCTCGATATCGGCATCGGGCCGGACAACGCCAAGCGTTGGCTGAGGAGCGGGAAATGCAGCTTCCTGCCGGAGGAGCGCGAATGGCTCGACAGCCTAATGAAATGGGGCTTGTTCGACGCCTATCGCGTAGCTCACCCGGACGTCGATGACCGCTTTAGCTGGTTCGATTACCGCTCGCGCGCCTTCGAGCGCGATCCGAAGCGTGGGCTGCGCATCGACCTGATCCTGGTTACCGCGCCGGTGCGCGAGCGGTTGCGCGACGCCGATATCGACTACGCGATTCGCTCGCTCGACAGGCCCTCGGATCATTGCCCTGTGTGGATCGATATCGAGTGACGAAAGACCGGTTACGAGTTCCCTCGTGTGCGCTCGCGCGCGCGGCCCGGCCTCTTCCATAGCTGCGCCGCCGCCCCAAAAGGAAAGTAGCCTGGCGCTATCCGCGTACGTGCACAGGCACTCGACACTCGCCCCTCTAACCTCGACCTTCTTTACTATGATCAAGATCCGACCTTCCGCCGAGCGCGGCCATGTCAACCATGGCTGGCTCGATACCTATCACACCTTCTCGTTCTCAAGCTACCAGGATCCCGCGCACATGGGCATCTCGAACCTGCGCGTGATCAACGAAGACCGTATCGCGCCCGGCGGCGGTTTCCCGACCCACGGCCACGAGGACATGGAGATCGTCACCTACGTGCTGGAAGGCGCGCTCGCGCACAAAGACAGCATGGGCAACGGTTCCACCATAGCCCCCGGAGATGTCCAATACATGAGTGCCGGCACCGGCGTGCGCCACAGCGAGTACAACGCCTCCAGCGATGAACCCGTGCATCTGCTGCAGATCTGGCTGCTGCCGAACGAAATTGGTGTCGAGCCCGGCTACGGTCAGCAACATTTCCCGGAGAGCGCGCGGCGCAACCGTTTGGCACTGCTAGTGTCTCCGGATGGCCGCGATGGCTCCATCGCCGCGCACCAGGATGCGCTGCTCTTCGGCGCCCTGCTTGATGAAGGCAGCACGCTCGAGTACCCGCTCGCCGCCGACCGCCAAGCCTACGTGCAGGTTGCACGCGGCGAACTGCGCATCAATGACCACCTGCTGCAAGGCGGCGACGCGGCCCATATCACCGGGGAAATGTTGCGTCTTGACGGTTTGGTCGACGCCGAGGTGCTGCTGTTCGATCTGCCCTGAACGGTTGAGGCGGTTGCGGATAAGACGCCCTTGTCGTCCGCTTGTTTTCTTTCTAGCAATTAATTTTATTTTTGGACTCTGAACCAACTGGGAGAAGACCATGAGCAGCAAGCCCATCTTTGATTTCCCCGGCGCCGAGATCGATGTGCACTGGGACAAGCGCCTGTGCATCCACGTCGGCGAGTGCGGCGGTGCCGCCAACACCCTGTTCGAGGGCGGACGCGACCCCTGGTGCATGCCGGATGAGGTTGGCAAAGCCGATGTCCGCGAGGTCTGCGAACGCTGTCCGAGCGGTGCGCTGAGCTACACCGACAAGTCCGGCGAGCCGGAGCAGGCGCCCGGCGAGAATACCGTCAGCGTCGTCTACAACGGCCCGCTCTATGTCACCGGCGACCTGGACATCGACGGTGCACCGGCCGATATGCCCGGCGTCCGCTTTCGCGCCGCGCTCTGCCGCTGCGGTGCGTCCGGCAACAAGCCCTTCTGCGACAACAGCCACCTCACGGCCGGTTTCGAGGACTTCGGCGCAGTCGGCGAAAAGGGCCCGGGGCTCGTCAATGCCGGCGGCCCGCTGCGTGTCAGGGCGATCCCGAAGGGCCCGTTGATGCTGGAGGGCAATCTGACCATCCGCGCCGGCAGCGGCCGTGTCGCCTGGCAGGGGGAGAAGGCGTTTCTATGCCGCTGCGGCGCATCCAAGAACAAGCCCTTTTGCGACGGCAGCCATAAGGCAGCCGGCTGGAGCGACAGCTAACGATCTGAGAGAGCCCGGCGCGGTGGTCTCCCCAAACAAACCTTGGCCCGGGTAACTCGAAGCTTGTCCCTGCCTCGTATAGGGTATCCTCTGCCTACGTTCGCCAAGACAACAAGATGAAGACGTATGCGAGCCAAGAGGCAATGGCTTGGTGCCGGCGCAGCTGCCGGCGCGAGTTTCAGAGGTGCTGTGCATCAGCCGGCCGCCGGCCGCCAACGGGGATTGCTCGCAATGCCGGTGGCCTGGCTGCAGGTATTGATGGTGATGCTGATCGGTGCGTTGCTGTGGTCGCCGGTCGCGGCGCAACAACCCTGCCTAAAGCTCGTATTCAACCGCTATTGCCTCGGCGGTGACGTCAACCTGTTGGCTCAACAATCACCACCGGCATTGCGCCAGGAGGACGGCGAGCGGGTGGCCTTGATCTATTACGAAGGACCTGAGCGCATCTATGTGTTGGCCTGGCGGTCGCGTATCTACAAGGTGCAGCGGCGCTATCGGATTGCCTCGCAACTACGCTACGAGGAGCTGTATCAGTTGCTGCGCGAGAAGTATGGCGAGGGTGAGGATCGCAGCCAGTTCCCGGTGCATGCGAGGACGTCGAGCCGCAAGCAGATCGCGATCCGCCGTGGCGAGGGGCTGGCCGCCCATGTGTGGAAGGTGCCGGAGGGATGGCGGCTGGAACTGACCTGGACACGTGAGATGGGTCTGTCGCTCGCCTACGTTGCCGATGAACTCGATCGGCAGCAAGCGGCAGCGATGCAAAGCGGCTATTGAGGGCTGCTGCCTGCCTTCAGCGCGGTCGTTTCTCGTTAAATGCCGCTACTGGAGCGGGCTTGCGTTGATTGCCTCGCCGTCGCCGGTCAGTGATTCGAGCCGCACCAGGACCCTTTTGTTGACCAGGCTGGTATTGGCTCCGCGCAGGCGGACCGGCAGGTAATTGGGCGTGTATCCGGCCGCGTACGCGCCGCTCTCGTCAGCGCGAACGCCTTCCACCAAGATCGACCGCGTACGGCCGAGGTTGGCCTTGAGCAGCGCCTGCTTCATCCGCTGTCCGAGCGCGTGCAGTTCGCCTGAGCGGGCACGCTTGACCTCGAGCGGGATCTGATCGGGCATGTCCGCGGCACGGGTGCCGGCACGGGGTGAGTAGGCGAAGATGTGCAGACGACCAAAGCCGATGCGCTGCACGAAGTCCATGGTCTGGCGCCACTCGTCGTCGGTCTCGCCCGGAAAGCCGACGATGATATCGGTGGTGACATTGAAGTCCGGCATCGCGACGCGGGCGTTGTCGATCAGTCGCGCAAATTCGGCACGTTTGCAGCGACGTGCCATACGCTTGAGCACGCTGTCGGCGCCGCTTTGCAGTGGTAGGTGCAGGTGCGGCATCAGGCGCTGGTCTTCAAACAGGCGCCAAAATGCATCCGGCAGGTCCCAGGGCTCGAGTGAGCCGAGGCGAATACGCGGGATCTCGGTCTCGCGAAGCAGGCGATCAAGCAGCCCGCTCAGGCTGTCGCCCAGGTCGCTGCCGTAGCCGCCGGCATGCACGCCGGTCAGCACGATTTCTTGAATACCGCCCGCGGTCAGGGCGTTGATCTCCTCGCAGATCTCCGCCGCCGGGCGGCTGCGCTCCTCGCCGCGTGCGCGGGTGGTCACGCAGAAGGTGCACTGATAGCGGCAACCGTCTTGAATCTTGATGAAGGCGCGCTGGCGGCCGCGGGCGAAGACGGCCGCCGCGGCCGGCTCCGCGGCCGTGGCCGGCATCAGCGGCAGGGCCAGCTCGCGGGCCGCGATCTCGACCAGCCGGTCCTTATCGGCGTTCGGCACGACTAGGTCGATGCCGGTCTCGCCAAGGTCTTGGTCATCGAGCGATGCGGCGCAGCCGCTGACCACCAGCCGCGCGCGCGGATTCTCGCGTTGGGCACGGCTCAGCAGTTTCCTGGACTTGCGCACGGCATCGCCTGTCACCGCGCAAGTATTGACGACCACCAGATCGGCCGCTTCGCCGTCCCCTGCAACGCGATAGCCGCGCTGCTGAAATTGCCGTGCCCAAGTCTCGAGTTCCGACTCGTTCAGGCGGCAGCCAAGGGTCTGCAATCGGACGCGTATCGCTCTCAAAGGGTCACTCGTTGCCGACGGCGCTTGAGCAGAGTGGCTCAGGGCCGGGGCGGCATCGCCCCTGGTGGTGCTGGCGGCGCGGCGGGCGGGGCATTTTGATGCAGTATCATGTTCCAGCCAGCTCCGGCGCGGCGGCGGAAGACGTTGGTCGCGAACAGCGGCACCGCGGCGCCAGGCGGACCGGCGGCGTTGTTGCGTTCTTCAACGTAGTGAATGGCGATATCGCCAATCTCGACCCAGTGCAGATGGCTGACCTGGATATCGAGCGGGACATCGCTGCGCAGCAGATCGCGGATGGCGTTGCGCACCTGGCCGCCGGCGATGAAGGGCTGCATCGGCAGCAGCAGCGCGATATCCGGCGAGTCGTCCCAGACGCGCATCATCAGGTCGATGTTGCGCTCCTCGAGGGCGTCGTAGAAGGCGTCCTCGGTCTGTTGCGGTGTTTCGAAGGGCTGGTGGCTCACTGTTGCTCCTTCCGCGGCTGCACGGGTGTGGAGGAGGGGCCTTGAGGGGCTGGGCTGGGCATTGCGACGCGCGGGATCAGGATGCGGACCCGGCCTTCGCTGTCTTCGCGCTGCATCGCTGAAAGATCGCCGTCGGGGGGCACGGGCAGCCGTTTCGTCATACGTCCGCTGGAGTAGCTGAAGCTGCGGCTGAATCCTCGACCGTCGGCAAAGCGCTCTTCGCGCCTGGACTGGGCGGACTGCTCGCTGATGATGACCAGTGCAGACCCCATGGGTTCGATGCGCACCTGCGATGGCTCGACGTCGCCGAGTTCGATGTCGAGCGTATATGCATCGTCGTTGCGATCCTGGGTCAGACGCATGCCGGCGAATTCGAGCGCGACGCTGCCGCCCCCGCTCTCGATGCCCGCGGGCGCGCCGTAGGGCATCGGTGGCCGCGGATAGGCCGGCGGGCCATATCCCATCGGCGGCCTGCTCGGGTAAGCCTGGTAATCGGGCAGCGGGTAGCCGGGCATGACCGGCATGCTAGGCATACTCTCGCCCTCGCCGACCGCCGGCTCTGTGGAGGGTGTCCATGCGCTCGCCGGCTGCGTTGAGAGCAGCAACACGGAAGTGGTCAGGATGAGCGGCAAGAAGCTGAACTGCTGCATGATGGCGACTCCCTTGGACTAGAGCATGACTGAATCGGAGACTGACGCGGGTCGCGTGGCGCGTCACTCGCGCGCTGACCAGGTCGGCGTGCCGTCGGTCATCAGCACGGCGAATTGGATCAGCCACGCACGCGCATCCTCGGCGTCCTGTTGGAACCACGCCTTCGCCGAGCCGAGCCGAAAGCTATAGCCCCAGGCATCCATGTCCGCGCACATTCGCTCTTGCCCAACACCGGGCAGATGATCGGCGAGGACGATCTGAAGATAGCAGACCGCGTCCTCCTCGGCATCATCGCCGCCGGCATCGGTGTGCAGTCGCGACCGTCGCATGCTGTCCATACAGACGAAGTGACAGGCCTCGTGCAGGACCGAATGCAGCGGCGTATCGCAACGCACGAACACGCGGTTGCCGATGAGCCCCGCCTCCGGGTCGCCCCAGAAGCTGCCTGGGATGGCATCGTCGGCTTTGAGCGAATGCAGAGCGAGGCCATAACGACCGAGCAACGCCGTCAGTGTCGGTGCGGCGGAGATCGGCAGGGGATCAAGCGTTGCGTCGGCCATGGTAACTCGAATTTTAAGGCTTTGGTTTCGGTTCCGGCCAGCGCGGCGAGTTGCGCGAGCCGACTCAGCGGATTAGCTTTACCGAACCCCACATGATTCCTGTCTGAAAAGGTGACGACATGGCGAGATTGCTTTCCGACCAACTCTCGGCGGCCTCCGGTCTGGCGCAGCCGGATGCATCGCTGCTGCCGAGTGCCGCCTCGCGGGGCCTGTTGCTCGGCGGTGTCGCGCTTGGCGCTGTCGCCGGCTTGCTCATTACGCTGCTGCTTGCGCGGCCAGTCGCCATCGAGCCTGGGCTGTTGCGCTTGCTGCATGGCATGGTCGCGATCAAGGGGCTGATCCTGGCGGCTGCCGCGGCCTTGGTGCTACGGCGCCTGCGTGGTCCTGTGCATGGGCGTCGGTTGCTTGGCTATGCGGCCGGGCTGGGGCTGTCTGCCGGCGCCTTGGTCTGGCTCTGGAGTCTGTCGGCCCTGCTGCCGGGCTCGATCCTGTTCTACGGTGGTCTGATCATCGCCTTCCTCAGTGCATCACGCGATCCGCTGTTGCTGCAAGGACTGCGCTCGCGCGGGGCGGGATCGGCCAACGCCTGAGTTTTCGGTGTACTGGAGCCCGCGTTCGGCGGTCGCAGAAGAGTAAGCCGCAGTTCGATCGATGGCGGCTCGGGTTGCAAAGCACGAGGACAGCCGATAGCTTACGCCCTCGCCGCCGTCGGCCAGCCCGTTTTCATCCCGCCAATCCTTATGCCCGCGCTCGTCGCCCGTCAGCTCCGCAAGACCTACCGCAACGGATTCGAGGCCCTGAAGGGGGTCGATCTGACGGTCGATGAAGGCGACTTCTTTGCGTTGCTGGGGCCAAACGGCGCTGGCAAGTCCACGCTGATCGGCATTCTGACGTCGCTGGTGAACAAGACTGCCGGCAGTGTCGAGGTGTTCGGTCACGACCTCGACCGCGAACCCGAGCAAGTAAAATCGCTGCTAGGCGTCGTACCGCAAGAGTTCAACTTCAATCTGTTCCTGCCGGTGGCGGAGGTGGTGATCAATCAGGCCGGTTACTTCGGCATCCCGCGTGCGGAGGCGCGCGAGCGCGCCGAATTCTATCTGCGCAAGCTCGATCTCTGGGGCCGCCGCAAGAGCGAAATGCGGCTGCTGTCCGGCGGCATGAAGCGGCGTCTGATGATCGCCCGGGCATTGGTCCACCGTCCTCGGCTGCTGATCCTCGATGAGCCTACCGCCGGCGTCGATATCGAGATCCGCCGCAGCATGTGGGAGTATCTGCGCGAGCTGAACGCCGGCGGCACGACCATCATCCTGACTACGCACTATCTGGAAGAAGCCGAGAGTCTCTGCCGCACGGTCGCCATCATCGACCATGGCTGCATCGAGGCCGTGTCGGACACGGTGACACTGCTTGCGGCGCTCGATGCCGAGACCTTCGTGCTCAACCTGAAGGCGCCAGCGATGACCTTGCCGGTGCTCGATGGTTTTGTGCTCGAGCACATCGACGACAGCACGCTGGAAGTGCAGATCAGCCGCGAGTACAGCATCAATGCGTTGTTCGAGGCGCTGTCCCGACATGGAATCGAGGTGCTCAGCATGCGTAACAAGCAGAACCGGTTGGAAAAGCTCTTCCTGGACATAGTCGACAAGCGTCGCGCGCGCGCCGCATGAACACCGACCCCGCGCGAGCCGACTCGACGACGATCGAGCCGATCAGCACTGACAGGGGCCGCTGGCACCGCTATTGGGTCACCTACGCGACCCTGCTCAACAAGGAGGTGCTGCGCTTCTCGCGTATCTGGGTGCAGACCATTCTCCCGTCCGCCATCACCACGACCTTGTATTTCGTGATCTTCGGACGCCTGATCGGCGAGCGGATCGGCACCATGGGCGGCCTCGCCTACATGGACTTCATCGTGCCTGGGCTGGTGCTGATGGGTGTCATTACCAACTCCTACAGCAACGTCGTCTCGTCGTTCTACAGCAGCAAGTTCTCGCGCTATGTCGAGGAACTGCTGGTGTCGCCAGCGCCGAGCTGGGTCATCCTCGCCGGCTATGTCTCCGGCGGGGTCGCGCGTGGACTGACAGTCGGCCTGGTGGTCATGGTCGTCGCGATGCTGTTTACAGAGCTGACCGTTTATAGCTGGCCCATCATGCTATTGGTGTGCGTGATGACGTCGGTCCTGTTCGCATTGGGCGGCTTCATCAACGCCATCTACGCGAACAGCTTCGACGACATCTCGATCGTCCCCACCTTCGTGCTGACGCCGCTGACCTACCTCGGCGGCGTGTTCTATTCCATCGAGTTGCTGCCACCGTTCTGGCAGACCGTCTCCTTGGCGAATCCGGTGCTCTATATGGTCAATGCCTTCCGATTCGGACTCTCGGGTGTCAGCGACATCCCGATGCTGGTCGCGTTCGGCATCATCGTTGCGTTCATCGCCCTGCTTGGCTACTTCAGCCTATACCTGCTCGACCGCGGTGTCGGGGTCAAGAGCTGAGTCGCACAAGGCACTACGAATGCGACAATCGGCCGCACTGTCTCGCGGCCGATATCAGTCGGATGAGACAAGAATTTCTCGACTGCTCGAGATCTCGCCAACGAAGCGCGAGCGGTGTTCTTATTCGCGGTAACATATCCGGTTATGATGGTCCGCCGTCGCACGCTCTCTGACACCCCTGCCGGCGCCAATCCGTCGGCCTTGGGACACCCCTTTGTCGAGGCTAACGCCCTATACTGTTAAGCGATTCTCATCGCACCGCCCCCCGCATGCCTAAGATTTCGAGACAATCACCCGCCACGGGCCGCCACCAAAGACGCCGCGGACGCGGCGGCGGCCTGTGGTGGATGCTGTTCCGCTGGAGCTTTCTCATCGTCCTTGCTGCCGGTCTGGCGGCGGGTCTCTACGGCATGCATCTCGACAAGGTCGTGCGGGCCAAATTCGAGGGCAAGCGCTGGGCGCTGCCGGCACGCGTCTATGCCAGGCCGCTCGAACTCTATGTCGGCCGTCCGCTGAGCACGGAGCAATTGGCCGGTGAGATGGAGCGACTTGGTTATCGCAGCGACTCGGCCGTCAGTCGGCCAGGAACCTGGCACGCGGAGCAACAGCGGGTCGTGATCCGCAGCCGGGAGTTTCGATTCTGGGACGGCGCCGAGCCAGAGCGCCAGTTCGTCTTGACCATCCAAAACGACGTCGTCACGGATCTGGTCGACGCAACCAACGGCGTCTCGCTGGCACTGGTGCGGCTGGACCCGGCGCTCATCGCGAGCATCTATCCGACTCACAATGAGGACCGCGTGCTGTTACGGCGTGAGCAGTTGCCGCCGCGCCTGGTCAAGACGCTGCTCGCGGTTGAGGATCGGAAGTTCTATCAGCACCTTGGCATCGATCCAAAGGGCATCGCCCGCGCCGCGTTGGAGAACTTGAGCGCCGGGCGCACCGTGCAGGGCGCCAGCACGCTGACCCAGCAGTTGGTCAAGAACTTCTATCTGACTCAGGACCGCACGCTCGAACGCAAGCTCAACGAGGCCTACATGGCCGTCCTGCTCGAGCTGCACTATTCAAAGGATGAGATCCTGACCACCTATGCCAACGAGGTGTACATGGGTCAGGACGGCAATCGCGGTATCCACGGCTTCGGCCTTGCGAGCCAGTTCTACTTCGATCGCGGTCTCGACGAACTCGGCATCCCTGAGACGGCGATGCTGGTCGGCATCCTGAAGGGCCCATCCGAGTTCAATCCGCAGCGTCATCCCGACAGGGTGCTGGAGCGGCGCAATCTAGTCATCGACCTGATGGCGCATCACCAGATCATCTCGCAGGCTGATGCGCAGCTTGCCAAGCAAGCCCCGCTTGGGCTGCGTGCAGGCGGGGCGCAGCCCAGCGGCGATTATCCGGCCTTCATCCAACTCGTACGCCGACAGCTGCAACGCGACTATCGCGAGGAGGATCTGCGCTCAGAGGGCCTGCACATCTTCACGACGCTCGACCCCTTGGCCCAGGCCGATGTCGAGCAGGCCGTGCGCAAGCGTCTGCCCACTTTGGACAAAGAACGCGGGTTCTCGCTCGGTACCTTGGAGACGGCGGCGGTGGTCACCTCGGTCGCCCAGGGCGAGGTGCTGGCGCTGGTTGGCGGTCGCGATCCGGACTATGCCGGCTTCAACCGTGCGCTGGACGCGGTTCGCCCGATCGGCTCGCTGATCAAGCCAGTCATCTATCTCACCGCGCTGGCCCAGCCCGAGCGCTACTCGCTGGTGACGTCCATCGCGGACAAGCCAGTCTCGCTGCGCGCCGGCGGTGAACTGTGGCGGCCGCAGAACTACGATCATCGGTTGCACGGTTCGGTGCCGCTGTACCGTGCCTTGGCCAAGTCCTACAACCTGGCGACGGTCAATCTGGGGCTGGAACTCGGCATCGATCATGTCGCCGAGATGCTGCATCGTCTCGGCGCGGTCCGCGATATCGACAAGGTACCGGCGATGCTGCTCGGCTCGGTGTCGCTGCCGCCGATCGAGGTGGCGCAGGTCTACCAGACCATCGCCGCCGGCGGCTTTCGTGCGCCGCTGCGCACCATTCGCGAGGTGCTGGACTCGTCTGGTCGTCCGTTGAATCGCTATCCGCTGGCGGTCGAGCCGGTGGTCGGCGACGATGCGGCCTATCTCACGCAATGGGCCATGCGTCAGGTGGTCAAGCAGGGCACGGCCACCTGGCTGAATCAGCGTTTGCCGTCGAGTTTGGTCGTTGCCGGCAAGACCGGCACCACCAATGACATGCGCGATAGTTGGTTCGCCGGCTTCAGCGGCGACCGGGTGGTGGTGGCCTGGGTCGGTCGAGACGACAATAAGCCCACCAAGCTCAGCGGCTCCACTGGCGCGCTTCGGCTTTGGGGCGACATCATGGCCGACATCGAAAGCCAGCCGCTGAACCTGAGTCCGCCCGACAGCGTCGTGATTGCCAGTGCCTGCGGCGGCTCCGGTATTCCGTTCAGCCGAGACTACGTCGGCGCTTGCGGCGGGAACGGAGGCGGCGGTGGTGGTGAAGGCCCCAAGGTCGTGGCGCGCGTCGATGCTGACCAGCAAGAGCCGGTGATTGCCCAGGAACCGTCAGGCACCGTACCCAAATCGGAGCCGAAACGCCGTGAGTCGGAGCGCACAGTCAGTCCTTTCATGAGCGACTTCTACGGGAATTGAGCCATGATTCGAATCGTCCTCGTGACTTTGATCCCGCTGTCGTTGGCCGCCTGTGCCATTCCGGAGCGCAGCGGGCCGCCAGCGCCAGTCGTCGAGTCGAGCACCGCCGCGAAGCCGGTGGAGGCTATGGTCGAGGCGGACACGGCGCCAAAGGCGCCCGCACCGAAGCCCGCCGAACCTCGGCCGACCCAGGTGTATGCCTATACGCCGCCGGAATCGATCCCCGATCCGGCACCCAAACCCGCACCGCCGGCGCCAACCACCGGCGCCAGCGGGTCGGAGGCGCCGGCTCAAGCGGCGGCGCAGACGCCCTCGACGAAGGCAGCAGCGCCCGCTGCTGCCACAGCACCGACTGCACCAGCGCAGCCGGTGACCGCGCAGACGCCAGCGCCCGCGGCCTCGCAACCGGCGCCGCCCGCGGCAGCCCCGGTGCCCACGCCGGCTACCCCGCCGCCAGCTCCGCCGGCGCCCGAGGTGGCGAGTGCTGCGCCGCCGTCGTCCGCGTTGGCGCCCGCCGGTATGCCGCCAGCCGTTGATTCGCTATCCCGGCGCGCCGAGCAGCAGCGCCAGACCGGCGATTATGCCGGCGCCGCGGCAACCCTGGAGCGCGCGTTGCGCATCGAGCCGCAGGGCGCCTATCTATGGAATCGGCTAGCGCGCGTCCGCCTTGAGCAGGGTCTGGGTTCACAGGCGGGCAACTTTGCAGCCCGTTCCAACGCGCTGGCCGGAGATCAAGCGCAACTGAAGCAAAACAACTGGGACATCATTGCGACCGTGCGCCGGCAGAGCGGCGACATCCAGGGCGCACTCGAGGCCGAGCGCATGGCGGGTGGCGGCTGACGCGCAGACGCCAGGACGTCGTCTCTTCGGCACACCGCTCTCGGCACATCGGCCGCAACCTTTGTCTTTGGGCCAGCGCGTCCCGCACTCCAACCCCGCTCGCTCGAGCTGGCGCCTGAGTTGGACGGATGGAACAGTCCGTGGCGGTGAGTGAGGGGTCCGCAATCCAGATGACTGAAGCGACTGCCGATGTCGTCGATGAGATTCTTGGCGATGGTGGCCTGCTTGCTGCGCGGCTTGCCGGATTCAGGCACCGGCCTCAGCAGCAGGCCATGTCCGCGGCTGTCTATCGGACCATCGCGGGCAGCGGGATTCTCATCTGCGAGGCTGGCACTGGCACGGGTAAGACCTTCGCCTATCTGGTGCCTGCGCTTGCCAGCGGTCGCAAAGTCATCGTCTCAACCGGTACGCGCAATCTGCAGGATCAGCTCTTTCACAGGGATATCCCGGTTATTCGCGCTGCGCTCGGCCAACCGGTTCGGGTGGCCCTGCTGAAAGGGCGCGCCAATTATCTGTGCCGGCATCGGCTCGATCTCGCGTTGCAAAAGCAGTCGTCGCAACGTCCGGAGGTGCGACGCGATCTGTTCCGTGTCGACGCCTGGTCCGCCGCTACACGCAGCGGCGATATCGCCGAGCTGGCATTGCCGGAGGACGCGCCGGTGTGGCCTGTGGTGACCTCCACCGCCGACAATTGTCTAGGCCAGACGTGCCCGTCCTTGGGCAGTTGCCACCTGTTGGAGGCGCGGCGGCGTGCGCAGGAGGCCGACATGGTCGTCATCAATCACCACCTGCTGTGCGCGGACATGGCCCTGCGCGAGGAGGGCTTCGGCGAGGTGCTGCCGGGCGCCGACTGCGTGATCGTCGATGAGGCGCACCAGTTGCCCGAGGTGGCCGCGGCCTTCTTCGGGCTGACCGTCAGCAGCCGACAGGTGTTGGAGTTGGCGCGCGACACGGCCGACGAATACATGCGCGAGGCTGGCGACATGCCCGAGATACCCGCGATGCTGGAGCGACTGCGCCCGGCTGTGCACCGGATGCGCGGGGCTCTCGGCGGGCAGGATCGACGGGCGGCCTGGCAGGAGATCGAACGCAGTCCCGAGCGCCAGGATGCCTTGTCGGCGCTCGAACAGGAGATCGCTGAGCTGGCTGCCGCGTTGGACGCGGTCTCCGGGCGCGGCAAGGGCCTGGACCATTGTCTGTTGCGTGCCAAGGTGCTGCGTACCGCTTTACAAGCGCTGAGCGGTGCTGACGACGATGCCAAGGTGCGTTGGCTGGAGGTGCGCGGGCAGGGCTTTCGGCTCAATCAGACGCCGCTGGACGTCGCCGACATCTTTCGGGCCTATCGAGCACGGCACGCGTGCGCATGGGTGTTCACGTCGGCAACGCTAGCCGTGAGCGGCTCGTTCGAGCACTTCGCCCGTCAGGTTGGTGCGGACGACGCCGCCGGCACGGCGTGCTGGGACAGCCCCTTCGACTATCCGCGGCAGGCGCTGCTGTTCGTGCCGCGTGGCATGCCCGATCCGGCCGATTCCGGTTTCGGCGCCCGGGTCGCCGAGCTGGCCCGAGCGCTCATCGAGACCAGCCGAGGGCGCACCTTTCTGTTGTTCACCAGTCATCGTGCCTTGCGTGAGGCGGCGATGCTGCTCGATAGCCGCATCGAATATCCAATGCTGGTGCAGGGCAGTGCGCCGCGAGCCGAGCTGATCGAGCGCTTCCGTTCGCTCGGTAACGCCGTGCTGCTGGGGACCTCCAGCTTCTGGGAGGGGGTCGACGTGCGTGGCGACGCGCTCTCGTGCGTAGTCATCGACCGCTTGCCATTCGCGTCTCCGGCCGATCCGATTCTGCAGGCGCGGCTCGATGCGCTGAGGCGCAAGGGTGACAACCCGTTTCGGGATTATCAGTTGCCGCAGGCGGTCATTGCGCTGAAGCAGGGGGCCGGGCGGCTCATTCGCGATGCCGCCGACCGCGGCGTGCTGGTGGTTTGCGACCCTCGGCTTCTCGGCCGCGGCTACGGCAAGGTGTTCCTCGATAGCCTGCCGCCGATGCTGCGCACGCGCGAGATCGACGACGTGCGCGCGTTCTTTCGCGACGCTGCTGTCCGCGCGGGCGACCCTGAGGCGCATTGAAGGTGAAGTGCCAGGGGCGCCGGCAGATTCCTGGCTTATATGCCGCCCGCCCTTGGCGCTTCGTCGATAAGCACTTGCGCGCTTGACTGACCCTCGCCTGCTTTCCGATTGGATTTTGTTCTAATGCGTTCCAAACTGTCTCTCGCGTTTGATCAAGAGTGCTTGCGATGAAGCTGCTTGCCATAGAGACCTCGGGGTCCGCATGTTCCGCTGCATTGGTGTGCGACGGGGTGATATCGGAGCGCATCGAGGATGCACCGCGTCGCCACGCGGAGCTGATCTTGGCAATGATGGACGCCTTGCTGCGGGAGCGCGGGCTAGTGGTTGCCGATCTCGATGCGCTGGCCTTTGGTCGGGGCCCAGGGTCATTCACGGGGCTTCGAATCGCCACGGCGGTGATTCAGGGCGCGGCCTTTGCGGCCGACTTGCCGGTGGTGGGCGTCTCGACCCTCGCCACGCTGGCGCAAGGCTGCCTTCGTGTGCACGAGACGGGGCAAGTGCTCTGTGCCTTCGATGCGCGGATGGGCGAGCTCTACTGGGGCGTCTATCAGGCCGATGACGCCGGGCTCATGCGCCCGCTGTTCGACGACAGCGTTTGCGCCCCTGAAGATATTGCCTTGCCCAGCATGCAAGCTGCTTGGTTCGGCGCCGGCAGCGGCTGGGGTCTATATCGCGAGCAGTTGATGCGGCGACTGGGTAGTCGACTGGGCGACGCCGTGACCGGCATTGATGCCGAGGGTGTTTGTCAGGCCCGTGACATCCTCCCCCTCGCCGCGGACGCCTATCGGCGCGGTGAGACCGTCTGTGCTACGCGCGCCTTACCGGTCTATTTGCGCAATCAGGTCGCGACGGTCAAGACCGGCGGCTGAATCACGGCTGTCGGAAGCCTGTTTGCCCGCGAAACGCGCCCGATGATTGCAGTGTCGGCGCAGGCAACTGAGGACGTAGTGCAGCATTGTGCCGCCGACGGCGAGAAACACGACAATGGCGCCGCCTAGGCGAAACATTGGCTCAGGGTACGACAGGCCCAAGGTCAGCCAGGTGATGAAGCCGAGGATACCGGCGATCAGCGCCACCATGACGAAGGGCAGGGGCGAGGAGTTGCATTCGGCGCAGAATTTCATCATTGGATCGTCCTCCCAGCGCGACGGATGGGTATTGATTTAGTTATCTATGGATTACCGATAGATGAAGAATAACCCATGTCCGGGAAAGTCGCGATGTCAAATAACCCACAGCGTGACGAGCGTCGGTAAAAACCTTAGACCTACTGGTTGTTAGTCCGTTCATGTCCCATCCGGCCTTTTTCGACCAAGCCCTTGCCTGCCTTATGGAAGGCGATCCAACGCGCAAGGTGCGCAACACGCGAGCGCTGGCGTCTCGATTTCGGGCCGCCAAGGCGCCTCTGAATGCAGCCTATCCGGCGCTGCCGGAGACACCTGGGCGGCCCGAAAGACCATTCTTGGTCGCCCCGCGGCAGTTGCCGAAGCGCGGACTCAAAGATCAGCGTGGCCGGGCGGCGCTCATCCACGCGGTGGCCCACATCGAGTTCAACGCCATCAACCTGGCGCTCGATGCGCTGCTGCGGTTTCCTGGGATGCCGGCCGATTTCTATGCCGACTGGATGCGGGTCGCGGACGAGGAGGCCTATCATTTCAGCCTGATGCGTGAACGCCTGCAGGCTCTCGGTCATGATTATGGTGATTTCGTCGCCCACGACGGCCTCTGGCAGATGGCCCGGCAGACGGCAGGCGATCCGCTCCAGCGCATGGCCCTGGTACCGCGGGTACTGGAAGCGCGCGGCCTGGATGTGACGCCCGGCATGATCGATCGTCTTCGCGCGGTCGGCGACGACGACAGCGCGGTGCGTTTGGGCATCATCCTGCGCGACGAGGTTGGCCATGTCGCCATCGGCAGTCGCTGGTTCCGATGGCTGTGCGACGAGCGCGGTCTTGAGCCCCGGGAGACTTACCTGGACCTGATTCGGGAACACTTCCGAGGCCAGGTGCGCTGCCCGCTGAACCTGCCAGACCGCCGCCGCGCTGGCTTTGATGAGGCCGAACTCGATGGACTGCTGGCCATGTGCGCCGGCGCACGGTGATGGCGCAACGCGGTGGGGTCTGGTCAGCGCAGTCAACGGTAAAGCGTGTCCAAGGGACTATGTTGCGATCGGAACCTCGGTGGCCTTGGTGCCGCCGTCACACAACCATAAAGCGTAGCGCACGGCTCCAGCGGTGAAATTCATTCACGCGGCTGACATTCACCTCGATAGCCCGCTTCGTGGTCTCGAACGCTACGAAGGCGCGCCGATGGAGGAGATCCGAGGTGCAACGCGCCGGGCCTTCGAAAACCTGATCCAATTGGCCATCGACGAGGGAGTCGCCTTTGTGTTGCTGGCCGGCGATCTCTACGACGGCGACTGGAAGGACTACAACACCGGCCTGTTCTTCACGCGGCAGATGTCTCGCTTGCAGGATGCCGGCATTCCGGCCTACATCGTGGCAGGCAACCACGACGCCGCGAGTCAGATCACGAAGACGCTCCGGCCGCCGCAAAATGCCCGGATATTCAGTACCCGAGCCGCCGAGACCGTCCTATTGGAAGACCATGGCGTCGCCATTCACGGACAAGGATTCCCGACCAGGGCGGTGACGGATGATCTCAGCCAGGGCTATCCGCTGGCGCATTCCGATCTGTTCAACATCGGCCTGCTGCACACCTCGCTGGACGGGCGACCCGGGCATCAAGTCTATGCCCCCTGCGGACTGGACGGCCTGCGATCGCGCGGCTACCAGTATTGGGCGCTGGGCCATGTGCACAAGCGCGAGGTGGTCCTTGAGGACCCGTGGGTTGTCTTTCCGGGCAATACCCAGGGTCGGCATGCGCGGGAGACGGGATCCAAAGGCTGCTCGCTGGTTACCGTCGAGGCAGGCACCGTGGTTGCGGTGGAGCACCGTCCCTTGGACGTCGTGCGGTGGTCGATCTGCTCCGTGGATGCGACTGAAGTGAAGACCCTGGATGACATCTACGACCTCGCGGGCCATGCGCTCGCCGATGCGGTTGCCGACGCCGAGGGCAGGCTGGTTGCGGCGCGCTTGCGGTTCGAGGGTGCCTGCGCCGTTCACACCAGGCTGCGTGCGGCGCGCGAGCAGGTCATTAACGAGTGTCGATCGATCGCGGGCCAGATCGGGTCAGGGGATCTTTGGATCGAGAAGGTGGTGTTTGATACGCGGCGGGCGGAGTCTGAAGACGCGGCAATCGCTCGTGACGACGCCTTTGGCGGACTGCTTCGCTCCATCCGCGATCTGGAGCTGGATACCGCTCGCCTCTCGAAGCTGGTTGGCGAAGTCGAGGACCTGAGCACCAAACTCCCGGTCGACCTCCGCGCGGGATCGGACGCCTTCGATCCCGCGCGACCGGAGTCTATCCGCGCGTGTCTCGAAGACGTCAAGGCCCTCCTGCTGGAGCGGCTCTTGCGTGAGGAGCGCGCCGAGTGAAGCTGCTCGGTCTGGATCTGCGCGCCTATGGTCCGTTCACGGATCGCCACCTGGACCTGAGCGCGGGCAGCGAAGGGCTCCACCTGGTATTCGGGCCAAACGAGGCCGGAAAGAGTTCGGCGTTGCGTGCCTTGCGGGCTCTACTTTACGGTGTTCCGACGCGAACCCAGGATGACTTTCGGCATGACAAGACGGAGCTGAGAGTCGGCGGCCGGTTCCGCGGTGCGGATGGGAGCGAACTCCAGTGTTATCGCCGCAAAGGGCGAAAGAACACGCTCCTCGATGCGAACGGCGACCCGATCGCCGAGGAAAGACTCTCGCGGCTCCTCGGCGGAGTTGCTGAGCCATTGTTCGAACGACTGTTCGGGATCGACCACGAGGCGCTCGTCAGCGGTGGTCGTGCGCTGCTCGACGAGCGTGGTCGAGAGGCCGAGGCGCTGTTCGGGACAGGCCTTGGCAGCACTGCCGTGCATTCCTTGTTGGGGAGCCTGGATCAGGAGGCTCAGTCACTGTTCGCGCCGCGGGCGTCGAAACCCTTGGTCAACGCCGCACTGAGTAGGCTCGCGGAGATCGAGCGGCAACAACGCGAGGTGTCCCTGTCGGCGCGCAATTGGGACGACGCACGCAAGGCCGTCAACACGGCCATTGAGCGCCTGAACGACATCGATGCCAAGCTGGCCGAGGCCGAAAAGCGCCGAAGCACACTTGAGCGCGTCCGCCGTTCTCTACCGGGGCTGGCCAGACGGCGTCAGATCCAGGGTCGGCTCGCCGGCCTCGGCGATGTGCCGGCTCTCGAAGATGACTTTGGACGGCGCCGAGAAAAGGCGCTGTCAAAGCGCAGACTGGCAGCCGAAGGTCGTTCGACGGCCAAATCGCGGCTCGAAGGGCTGCGCGAAGACGCGGCCGGTTTGCAAGTCTCGGAAGCGCTGTTGGCCGAAGCGGATGCCATCGACGAGCTACGGGATCGGCTCGGGGGCGATCGTAAAGCGGCCCGTGACAGGCCCGGTCTGATGGAAAGGCGTGTCACATTGGTCGAGCAGGCGCGGCAGCGATTCGCAGAGATCGGCGCCGATCTCTCACTCGACGACGTCGAGAAGCTGCGGCCGATGCTTGGTCGTCGCCGTCGCGCGACCGAGCTCGGTGGGCGTCAGGAAGCCCTGGAGTTGGCAGAAAAAAAGGCGCGCGAGAGTCGGGAAGGCGCCGCGGCCAAGCTGGCAGCGAAGCGCGACGAGCTTTCTGAATTGCCGCCGCCGATCTCCTTCGAGGTGCTGCAGCAAGCGTTGGACGCCGCGCGCCGAACCGGTGATATCGACAGCGCCATCGATGAGGCGAATGCAGAGCGTGTCCACCATGAAGCGGCATCTCAGCGCGATCTAGCGTCTCTCGGACTCTGGACGCGTACTCTTTCGGATCTCGTGCGAGCGCCACTGCCGGGCGAGGAGACCTTGCAGCGGTTTAGCGATGCCTTCCAGGCGATCGAGGACGAGCAGCGCGGTTTGGAGGATTCGATCGCCGAGGCCCTGGAGGAGCAACGGCGAATGCAAGAGTCGCTTCAGGCGCTGCGCCTGGCCGGTGAGGTGCCCACCGAGAGAGAGTTGCAGACTGCCCGCGATCGGCGGGACCAGGGGTGGCGACTCCTAAGGCGGCAATGGATCGATGGCGAAGACCTCACTATTGAGTCTCATGCCTATGCCGACGGGCAGCCCCTAGCTGACGTCTTCGAGGAAAAAATCACGGGCGCCGATGAGATCGCCGATCGGCTTCGCCGCGAATCCCAGCGCGTGCATGATCAGGCGACTGCGCAAGCCAAGCTCAATGCCTGCCAGACACGAACAATAGACGCCGAGGCAAGGTTGGAAGACGTCGCGGACAGGCGTGCAGGGCTGGACCAGTCGTGGAAAGACGCCTGGAACCCCAGTGGCATCGCGCCGCTTTCTCCCCGTGAGATGTCGGCCTGGCGGGCGAAGGCATCGCTGCTCCGTGACAAGGCGGCACGAGGCGACGAACTGCGCGGGAAAACAGATGCGCTTCAACGCAGCCGCGAGACCGCACGTAGCAATCTGCGCAACGCCCTGGTCGTCTGCGGGCAGACGCAACCGACAGACTCCGAGGCGAGCGAACTGAGGCCGCTCCTTGTCCATGCCGAGTCGTGCCTGCGCGCCCTGGAACACACGGCGAGTCGCAGGGCGGCCCTGGAAGAGAGCGTCGCGGAGCTGGACGATGCGCAGCGGCAGTTGCAGCACGAGGTCGCGCGGGCCGAAGAGGAATTGGCCGCTTGGTCGTCCGACTGGTCAGCGCTGATGGCGGAACTGGGGCGCGACGCCAAGACCACGCCCGGCGAGGTATCGGACTCTCTTCAAGCCATATCGGACGCGCTGAAGCTGGTGGACGAAGCGACGCAGCTGAAGCTTCGTATCGATGGCATCGACCAAGAGGCAGAAGACTTTGGGCGCGATGTCAATGCCCTGACGGCCCGCCTGGCGCCAGAACTCTTGGGTCGACCGGTCGGTGAGGCGATTCTTCAGCTCGATTCACGACTGACCGCGCAGCGAGAGGCGAAGAGCCGTCTCGACGAGCTGAACAAGCAGATGCAACGAGCCGAAACCGAGATTCGCGAGGCAGATGGGGTGATACGCGGGGCGGACGCCCTGCTCGCTGAGCTGTGCCGGCAGGCCGGCTGCAAGAGCGCGGACGAACTGGAGGCCTTTGAGCGACGTTTTCTGGAACACCAGGAGCTTGTTGAGCGGCTTCGCACAGTCGAGACCGAGCTCGTCGAGGGTGGCGATGGGCTGAGTGTCGAGGCACTCGCGGCTGAGTCGGCGGAGGTTGATCGGGATTCGGTTCTCGGAGAGCTGACCGCCCTCGAACAACGGATCGAGCTGGAACTGCGTCCTGAGCGCGAAGAGCGGTTCAAGGGCAAACTTAGTGCCGAACAGAGCTTCCGCGCGATGGCCGGGACGGACGAAGCATCCGCGCTGGCAGAGCAGGCGCAACAGGTCTTGTCCGAGCTGCGAGGCCTCGCCGAGCAATACGTTCGCTTACGGCTCGCGGCGCGGGTGCTGCGCGATGAGATCGAGGGCTTTCGACGCAAGCATCGTGATCCGATTCTGACGCGAGCCAGCCGCTACTTCAGCAAGCTCACCTGCGATTCGCTGACGGCGATAGACACCGACTTCGACGAGTCCGATCAGCCGGTGCTGGTGGGCGTGAGACCAACCGGGGAACGCTTGCGCGTCGAAGCTATGAGCACCGGCACGCGGGACCAACTCTACCTAGCGCTGCGTCTGGCAACGCTGGACCACTATGTCGAGAGTTCGGAGCCTTTGCCCTTCATCGTCGACGACATCCTGATCCAGTTCGACGATGATCGGTCGCGAGCGACGCTTGCTGCGCTGGCGGACTTTTCCTCCAAGACCCAGGTCATCCTGTTCACTCACCACGAACGCGTGGTAGAGGAGGCGAGGGGGCTCGATCGGGCATCCGAACGCGTCTTCGTCCACGAACTCGAACGGGCGTTGGCCTAAGGCAGTTTCGGTCAATGCGCCGAGGCGTAGGACATGGCTCACGGACGAGTTGCCACTGTGGCCTTGCATCAGAGTCTAGTGGCCGATCTCGGCGGGCAAACCCCGTCTAACGGCGCCGGTACAGCCCGCGTTGAATCACCGCCTTGCCGAACTTGTCGCGAATCGCGTCCAGCGTCTGGTGCAGGCGGTCTTGCTCTGAGGGCGGTTGCTTGGCATCGGCGTCGGCAAACAGGTCGCGTTGAACCTGCTCTCGCTGCCAGCCCGAGAGACCGACGCCGATTAGCCGAACCGGCCGTCCTGCCCAGCGTCCCGTTTGAAACAGCTCCCAGGCGGTGCGAAAGATCAGCAGATCGTCGGTGCTCGCCGCGGCCAGTGCACGCGAGCGCGTGTGGGTTTCGAACGGGTGTAGCCGAACCTTCAGGGTCACCAATGAGCCTGCATTCCCCGCGTGCCGGGCCAGATAACAGACCTCCTGTGCCGCCCAGCGCAGGGTGTTGCGTAAGACGGCGGCGTCGGTGACATCCTCGCCGAAGGTCGTCTCCTTGGAGATCGACTGCCGTGCGGCGGCCGGGTAGACGCGATCATCGGCAATGCCGTGCGCCTGCTGGTGCACCGCGGTGCCCGCGCGTGCGCCCAACTCGCGGCGAAGAACCTCCAGTGCCAGACGCCGCACATCGCCAACTGTCGTTAGGCCCAGTCGTTCGAGGCGCGGCGCTGTCTTCGCGCCAACGCCGCGCAACACGGCCAGCGGCATCGGGTCGAGGAAGGCATTCACTCGCTCAGCGGACACCACCGTCAGTCCGTTTGGCTTTTGGCTGTCCGATGCGAGCTTGGCGATGAGCCGATTTGGCCCGATGCCTACCGAGGCGGTGAGACCAACGGTATTCTCGATCGCGGCCTTCGCTTGGCGACCGATGACCTCGGACGGCCCGATCAGCTGCCCGAGACCCGAGATATCCAGATAGGCCTCGTCGATGGAGACGGGCTCGACCACCGGTGAGATGTCACGCAGCGCCGACATGACGGCTGCCGAGACGCGTGAATAACGTTGCATATCTGGCCGCACATAGACCGCCTGCGGCGGCAGCCGGCGCGCCGCCTCGGAGATCGGCATCGCGGAATGCACGCCATATCGGCGCGCCTCGTAAGAGCAGGTCGCCACCACGCCGCGCTTGCCTGGTGTCGCACCCACGACGACCGGCAAGCCGCGCCAGGCCGGATGGTCGCGCTGTTCGACCGCGGCATAAAAGGCGTCGAGATCGACATGCATCACCAGAGGTGACATCAGAGCAGCACCGGGCAAAGAGCACTGCGGGTGGTCATTGCAAACGCGCGGGCCATAGATGCCGGGCTAGGCGAGCGGTAACGCGAAGACCGGTCTTCGCCTCCGTGCACAGCTACTCCAGGCCGAGGATGAACGCCCATTGCGCCGGCGTCACCGGCATGATGGATAGCCTGTTTCCGCGGCGCACCAAGGGCATATCCGCGAGCGCACCGTCGGCGTGCTCTTTCAGCTCGGTGAGCGTGATGGTGCGCTTGAGATGGCGGACGTAGCGTACATCGACCATGAACCAGCGCGGATTCTCCGGGTTGCTCTTAGGATCGAAGTACTTGGCGTCCGGATCGAACGCGGTGTGGTCCGGATAGGCCGCTTTTGCCACCTCGGCAATGCCGACGATGCCGGGTGGCGTGCAGTTGGAGTGATAAAAAAAGACCTGGTCACCGGGCTTCATCTGGTCGCGCATCATGTTGCGCGCCTGATAGTTGCGCACGCCGTCCCAGGGCTCGGTCTGCTCGGGACACGCCGCGAGATCGTCGATGCCGAAGGCGTCGGGCTCGGATTTCATCAGCCAATAGGCCATCTGCTGCTCGCTCGGTCTGCGGGGAGGTTCGCGAATGGTACTACGGGAAGGCGCCAACCGGCGCCATGCGACAAGCGTCAGGCTTTGATCTGTGCGGCCAGATGATGAAAGTTCTCGAGCCGCCGCGCGGAGACATCTCCGGCCTCGATGGCGGCGCGGACCGCGCAGTCCGGCTCATGCAGATGATGGCAGTCGGCGAACCGGCAGCGTCCGAGATAGGGGGCAAGTTCGCGAAACCCCTGCGCGAGTTGGTCGTGGCTGATGTCGCCGAGGCGAAAGCTGCGCACGCCGGGCGAGTCGATCAGGTATCCGCCATTGCCGAGGCGATAACAGGTCGTGGCGGACGTGGTATGCCTGCCAAGGCCGGTGGCCTTCGACAGGCGCCCGATTTGAACGTCCTGATCCGGCAACAGGGCGTTGATCAGGGACGACTTGCCGACGCCGGATTGGCCCAGCAGGATGGCCGTCTGCTGCGTCAGATGCGGTGTTAGTGCATCGAGGCTTGGGTCGCGTTTCACACTGACGGCAAGCAGGGGGTAGCCGATGGGCCGATAGTGCGCGAGTGTGCCGAGGAAGGCCGTGCGCTCATCGCCGCCGAGCAGGTCCATCTTGTTGGCGAGGATCAGTGCCTGCACACCGATCAACTCGGCGGCGGCGAGGTATTGGTCGATCAGGTAGCCGCTTGGGGCTGGGCGCGCCGCGACGACGATGATGATCAGCGAGACGTTGGCCGCAAGTGGCTTGTCGCGACCGCTGTAGTCGGGCCGGCTGAGCGCAGTGTCGCGTGGTTGCAGCGCTGTGACAACACCGCTGCCATCGCCGGTCGGCACCCAGACGACGCGGTCACCGCACACCGGATGGCCAATATGTCGGCGTGTCAGACAGTGGTGGATGCGGCCCGCATCGTCCTCCACAGCGAGGTTCGATCCGTGGCGGACGACGACGCGCCCGGGCCGCGGGTCGGCATCGTCGAGCTGCGCCAAGACATCGGGGGTACGTTCCTCGAGCCGGCGGCGGCGCCGGTCCTGGATGGCCTGGATCCGTTGGATCTGGCGTTCGGAAAGACGCCGCCGCGGCATTGGCTCGCTGCCTTGGCTGTCAGTCGCCGAAGTTGTAGTACTCCTTGTTCAGCAGCGACGCGACGCCGTCTACCTGGTCGTCGAACCAGGTCAGGCCGAGATTCTGCTCGCACATGCGCACCTGGGTCTTCAACGCCGACAGCGAGTCGACCTTGCGATCGGCACGCGTATAGACCTCGCTGCCATGGCACTGAAGGCAGTTGTCCTGGTGAAGCTGCTCGGCGTCGGCAGCGTCGTCGGCCGACGCAGGGACTGCCAAGACGAGGCCGACACAGGCCGCGACGAGCAGCGAGAAGAACGACAGGTTGCAGGACGTTTTTGGGGTTGGCATGGGTCATGACCTCAGGAACAATTGGCGGTTAGTTTAGCAGCGCTGCGCTCGGCGAGATGGACTCAGGCGAATTCTGTTCAATCCGATTCCGGAACCGCTGACGCAGTCCCTGCCCAACGCAGGGAAAATCGTGGCCGCAATGGGAGAAGCCAATGGCGAAAGAGGACAATCTGATCTGGATGGACCTGGAGATGACCGGGCTGGACCCCTTCAGGGATTCCATTCTGGAGATCGCAACCGTGGTCACTGACCCGCAGCTCGAGGTACTGGCAGAGGGGCCGGTCATCGCGGTGCATCAGTCAGAGCATGTGCTTGCCGCTATGGATGACTGGAATACCAGCCATCACGGCCAATCGGGCCTGATCGAGCGTGTGCGCACGAGCACCTGCGACGAAGGACAGGCCGAGCGGGAGACCCTGGCATTCGTGGCTAAATGGTGTATCGCTGGCAAGTCGCCGCTCTGCGGCAACAGCATCTGTCAGGATCGCCGCTTCCTCGCTCGCTGGATGCCGCGGCTGGAGGCATTCATGCACTACCGCAATCTCGACGTCAGCACGCTGAAGATCCTCGGCATTATGTGGTCACCAGAGGTGGTGAATGCCTTCAAAAAGGAGGGTCGGCATCTGGCACTGGACGACATTCGCGAGTCGATCGCCGAGCTGAAGCACTATCGGACCGAGTTGTTGCGGGTATGAGCAGGCTGCCGCCGGATACCGATTCTCCGCTTAAGGCGATTGACAGAAATCGCCTAAGGTGGCAGCTCGCCCCGGCCCTCGATGCGCGTCACTTTTTGCTCTGTTCACCGCCGCTCTCCAGCGCCCGCAGTGCCCAATCTACATGCTCGCGGACCAGCGCACTGGCGTGCTGGGCGCGCGCGAGCAGCGCATCGCGGATGGCCGCCGAGGGTGGCGCGTTGCCGAGCGCAACGGCCAGGTTCCGCAGCCAACGCTCATGGCCGATGCGGCGGATCGCCGAGCCCTCGGTGCGCCGCAGGAATTCGGCTTCGTCCCACGCAAAGAGTGAAACCAGCGTGGCGCTGTCGAGTTCTCGCCTGGCAAGGAAGTCCGGCTCCATGGTCCGCTGCGCGAAGCGATTCCATGGACAGGCGAGCTGGCAGTCGTCGCAACCGTAGATGCGATTGCCCATTCGGGCGCGGAGCGGCTCCGGGATTGGCCCGGCATGCTCAATCGTCAGGTAGGAGATGCACAGTCGCGCGTCGAGCAGATAGGGTTCGACGATGGCCTCAGTCGGGCAGATATCGATGCAGGCCTTGCAGCGGCCGCAGTGATCTTCCGCCGCATGATCGACCGGCAGAGGCAGGTCGCAGTAGAGTTCGCCAAGAAAGAACCAGGAGCCGGCGCGCGAATTGATGAGATTGGTGTGCTTTCCCATCCACCCGAGTCCGGCCTTGGCCGCCAGCGGTTTCTCAAGCACCGGCGCCGAGTCGACGAAGACGCGATGCCCAAACTCGCCGACGCGTTCTCGGATGCGGCCCGCGAGCCGACGCAAACGCTGGCGCAGCACCTTATGATAATCACGACCAACGGCGTAACGCGAAACGAAGGCCTGTGCCGGATCATCCAGCGCGCCCTGCATGGCTCGTTGAGGTTCCGGCAGATAGTCCATACGCACGCTGATGATCCGCCGTGTTCCGGGCACCAGATCGGCGGGCCGCGTGCGTTTGGTGCCATGGCGTGCCATATAGCCCATGTCGCCATGCATGCCGTCCGCAAGCCAGCGCGTGAGACGCTGTTCGGGCAGTTCGAGCTCGCAGTCGGCGATGCCCACCTGCTGGAAACCCAGCTCCTCGCCCCAGCGCTTGATAGCACGGGCAAGCTCGTCGGCGGCGCCAGGCGGCAACTCAATCTTGGGTTGATCAGGCGGGTTCATCGTGTCGTTGAGCCGTTGCACACTGTCGGCGAGCCAGTTGCGCTCGCCTCCTGAGTAGTGGAGCCTCTTAGCTGATGAGCAGGTTGCCGACTCCGATGCCGGAAAGCAAACGTACTCCCTATGCGCTTTATCGGGCCGAGCAGGTGCGCGCCCTCGACCGGCGCGCCATCGAGGGTCTCGGCATCTCGGGCGCCGCCTTGATGGAGCGCGCCGGCGCGGCCGCCTTCGCGCGGCTGCGCCGGCGCTGGCCTGATGCTCGGCGCATCCTGGTGTTGTCGGGTGCTGGCAACAATGGCGGCGATGGCTATGTCATCGCGCGCCTTGCGTTGGAACAAGGGCTCCCGGTGCGGTTACTCCAGCTTGGCGATCACTCCGCGCTCCACGGCGAGGCCGCGGATGCGGCCAGGGCCTTTGCCGAGGCGGGTGGCCACGCCGAACCCTATGTCGGCTTGCCGGCCGATGCCGACGTCATTGTCGACGCATTGCTCGGCACTGGATTGGAGCGGCCCGTGACGGGCCTTTGGGCCGAAGCCATCGGTTACATCAATGCATCCCGTGCACCGGTGTTGGCGGTCGATATCCCCTCCGGTCTGCATGCGGACACCGGTCGCGCGCTCGGTATCGCTGTCGAGGCGGAGCTGACGGTCAGCTTCATCGGACTGAAACAGGGCATGTTCACCGGCAGCGGACCGGATTACTGCGGCGATATCCAGTTCGATGCGCTGCAAATCCCAGCCGGTGTCTATGCCGGCGAACTGCTATCTGCCCGCCGCCTGGACTGGCACAAGGAGCGCGAGCTGTTGCCGCGGCGCCGGCCGAGTGCGCACAAGGGCGACGGCGGCCATGTACTGGTCGTCGGCGGTGCGCCCGGCATGTGCGGCGCACCGCGGCTCGCTGCCGAGGCGGCCTTGCGAGCGGGCGCAGGGCTGGTGACCGTGGCGACCCATCCGACCCATGCGCCCTTGCTCAATCTGACCAGGCCGGAACTGATGGTGCAGGCGATCAGTGAACCCGGCATCTTGGCGAGCGCGGCCGAGCGCGCCACGGTCGTTGCCATCGGTCCCGGCCTGGGACAGGACGAATGGGGTAAGGCATTGTTCGAATCGCTGCTGACGCTGGGCAAACCGATGGTGGTGGACGCCGATGCGTTGAACCTCCTGGCCGCCGCCGCTTTACCAATCGCCGGGTCGGCCACCGCGCGAGAGGAAGCGACGGACGCGCCTGCAACGCGACCGGCGCATCGCTCGCATCAATGGGTGCTGACCCCGCATCCCGGTGAAGCGGCCCGGCTGCTCGGGTCCACCGTTGCCGAGGTGGAGTCCGATCGATTCGCCGCCATCAAGCTGCTTCAGTCACGCTTCGGCGGTGTGGTCGTGCTGAAGGGTGCCGGAAGCCTGATCCGCGGTCCCGGCCATCGTCCCACTGGCGTCTGCAGCCAGGGCAATCCGGGCATGGCCAGCGCGGGCATGGGTGATGCCCTGACCGGCATCATCGCGGCCTTCATCGCCCAAGGCATGGAACCGGAGCAAGCCGCCTGCGCTGGGGTTTGCCTGCATGCCGCCGCCGGCGACCGCGCCGCCGAGCAGGGCCAGCGAGGAATGGTCGCGGGCGACTTGATCGACGCCCTGCGTTCGACTTTGATGCTTGCGGAATTATCGGGAGTCTGACGACGTGGCGTGGGAGACAGAACACTATCTGGCGTCCGAGGCTGAGCAGCTCGGTTTCGGCGCCCGGCTCGCGGCTGCTCTTCGTGGTCTCAATGGCGTGGTCTACCTGCGCGGCGACCTCGGTGCCGGTAAGACCACCTTGGTGCGCGGTCTGCTCCGCGCGCTTGGTCACCAGGGCGCTGTGCGCAGTCCAACCTACACGCTGATCGAGCCCTATGTGCTCGACGCAGTGCGTATCTTCCACCTCGATCTCTACCGACTGGGCGACCCGGAGGAGCTGGAATATCTTGGGCTGCGCGACTTGCTGGACGGCGACGCGCTGTTGTTGGTCGAGTGGCCTGAACGCGGCATCGGCGTGCTGCCCGCGGCCGATTTGGAGATCGAGATCAGCCATCAGCCGCCAGGCCGCCGCCTCGCGTTTCGGCCCAGCGAGGCTTGGGCCGAGCTGCCGCAGCTCGCGTTGGACGGGGAAGTGGCGAGTGTCGAGTCTCGAGGGCTAAGCGCTTGAATACGATTCAGCAAGCAACAGCAAGGATAAATGCGACCAAAACCGCAACAACGCTGCTAGAAACTGTGAACAATCCGATACAACAAAGGGTTTTTAAATAGAATATACCGTTCAGGAATGCTATGCTTCAGGCAACTGTCGGCCATGATTCGGGGGACTCACCGGGGGAGGGTTGCGGCATGAGGAAGGCGTTCGCAACAGTTTTCGCGCTTCTCGGCGTCATCTTGGGTACGCTGCATGCCCTGCCGGCAGCCGCGGATGTGACGAAGATCGAGGGCGCGCGTATTTGGCATGGGCCAGACCATACCCGAGTCGTTATCGACACCGTCGCTCCAGTCAGGCACAAGATCTTCTCGCTCGAAGGCCCCGATCGGCTGGTGGTCGACATCACCGATGCGCGGCTCACCGGCGCGCTGCCGGACGCAAGCTCGGAGGATCTGCTGGTCTCGGGCCTGCGCAGCGGTGTACGCGACGGCGACGATCTGCGCATCGTCATGGACTTGAAGCAGGCAGTGAAGGTCAAGAGCTTCACGCTCGCCCCCAACGACACCTACGGTCACCGCCTCGTGATCGACGTTGAGCCGAAGTCTGCCAATGCCGCCAGGGCAACGCTGGCCACAGCCAGCAAGCTCGCCCCCGATGCCGCGCCATCGCCGCGGCATCTCTCGGTTCAACCCAAATACACCAGGCATCGTGACGTTGTGGTTGCGATCGACGCCGGTCACGGCGGAGAGGATCCCGGCGCCATCGGCGCGGGCGGGACGCGTGAGAAGGACATCACGCTGACCATCGCGCGAAAGCTCGCGGCCCGTATCGACAAGCAGTCCGGTATGCGGGCGGTACTGGTCCGCGACGGCGATTACTTTGTCGCCTTACGGCAACGCATCGCCAAGGCACGGAAGCACGATGCAGACCTGTTCGTCTCCATCCATGCCGACGCCTTCAAGGATCGACGGGTCCGGGGATCGTCCGTCTACACCTTGTCCAATGGCGGGGCCACCAGCGAGGCGGCCAAGTGGCTCGCCGATCGTGAGAACCGGGCCGACCTGATCGGCGGTGTCAGTCTCGCCGAGCGCAACGACGTGCTCGCCAGTGTCTTGTTGGACATGACCCAGAATGCGACCATCGAGCACAGCAGTATTGCCGCCAGTCGCGTTCTCAATAAGCTGAGCTCTCTCGGCAAGGTGCATCAGCGCAACATCCAGCAGGCCGGCTTCGTGGTGCTGAAGTCGCCCGACATTCCGTCCATGCTGGTCGAAACCGCGTTCATCTCCAATCCGGACGAGGAGAAGCGGCTGCGCAGCGGCGCCTACCAGAACAAGCTTGCCGACTCGCTGTTGGAAGGCATCATGGACTATTTTCGCGACTATCCTCCGCCCGGAACGCGCTTCGCGCGCCAGCCCGGCGAAGTCAGGGACGATGCCACCTCCGACGTCCGCGATCACCGGCACGGCCAGGGCGCGACCCTCGCTAAGATCGCTCGGCGCTACGACCTGCCCATTGCCGCCATCGGCCCGACGCCGCGCCTCGATGCCGACGCCGATCGGCTGCGTCTGGGGCAGACCGATGCAGCAACCATCGAGGACTCAGCTCCAGGCAGTTAGTTGGCTGAGCCGAGCATCGCTCAGTACAGCGCGCGGGAGGTGCGCGCGGCCCGGCGATCGACCCCGACGCCCCGGCCCATGCTACATTCGGCGCCTTGCGCTGGATCTTCGTTCCAATCGGCGCCAAGCTGCACGAAACACCGGCCGCCCCGAGGCTACGCGGTTGTTTCTCCAAAAGAATCAGTTCAACTGCGCCATCCTTTCCCGCGCAATGCCCAACATTCGCACGCTGCCGCCTCAACTCATCAACCAAATCGCTGCCGGCGAGGTGGTGGAGCGGCCGGCGTCGGTGGTCAAGGAACTGGTCGAGAACAGCCTGGACGCCGGTGCGTCCCGCATCGATATCGACGTCGAGCGCGGCGGCGTCAAACTTATCCGCGTGCGCGACAACGGCGTCGGTATCGGCCGTCGCCAGATCGCGCTTGCGCTGTCTCGGCACGCGACCAGCAAGATCGCGACGCTCGATGACCTGGAGTCGGTGTCGACCATGGGCTTTCGCGGCGAGGCGCTGCCAAGCATTGCCTCGGTGGCGCGGCTAGAGATCACCTCGCGCTGCGCCGATGACGCGCATGGCTGGCAGCTCGCAAGCGACGGCAGCGACGCCGCCGGCGACCCAGCGCCGGCCGCGCACGGACCGGGGACGACAGTCGAGGTGCGCGACCTCTTTTACAACGTGCCCGCGCGGCGCAAGTTCCTGCGTACCGAACAGACCGAATTTGGCCATGTCGAGCAGCTGCTCAGGCGCATGGCCTTGGCGCACGGCGACCTTGTATGGCGACTCCAACACAATGGCCGCGTGGTCTTCGATCTGCCGGCTTCCGCGGCCGCTGGCGCCGCGCGATTGGATGACGCCGTTAGCCGGCTGCAAACGCTGCTCGGTAAGGGCTTTGTCGAGCACAGCCTGGACTTGGACCAGGCCGCGGTCGGTTTGCGTCTGTCCGGTTGGGTTGCGCGTCCGGCGTTTGCGCGCAGCCAGGCCGATATGCAGTTCTTCTACGTCAACGGCCGGCTGGTGCGCGACAAGCTGGTCACCCACGCCGTGCGGCAGGCCTATCAGGACGTGCTGCATCATGGTCGGCATCCGGCCTATGTGTTGTTTCTCGAGATCCCGCCGCGGCAAGTGGACGTCAATGTACACCCGGCAAAACAGGAGGTGCGCTTCCGTGAAGGGCGGCAGGTGCACGACTTCATATTTCGTGCCTTGCACCGGCGCCTGGCCGCTGGCGTCGATGCGTTTACGGGCGAGTCGGGCGCGCACGCGGGATTGTCCGCGCCGGCGGGCTCCGGCACTTCTCACTCCGCTGGGGAGCTGAGGACGGGCGAGACCCATGTCGGCTCCGGCTCCTCGGCACGCGGTCAACCGATGGCGCTGCCGTTGCGGCTCGGCGTCAACGATGGACGCGGCGCCTATGCCGCGTCCTTCGCCTTTCAGCGACCCATCGAGGGTGAGCTGCCGCCCGATCCGGCGGACGAAAACGGGCAGACGCCGCCGCTCGGCTTCGCGATCGGACAGCTAAATGGTGTCTATGTGCTCGCCCAGGTCGAGGACGGCCTGATCATTGTCGACATGCATGCGGCGCATGAGCGGATTGGCTACGAGCGCCTGAAGACGTCGCTGGCGGACGGGGAGCTGCGCCGGCAGCCGTTGCTGGTGCCAGTGGTGGTGCACGTTAGCCCGGCGGAGGCGGACTTGGCGGACACCCATGCGGCCTTCATGGAACGCCTTGGGCTGGTGGTAAGCCGACTCGGCGACGGCAGTCTCGCCGTGCGCGAGATTCCTGCCATGCTGCAGGGCTCCGATCCGGAACAACTGTTGCGAGACGTGCTGGCCGATCTGGGTTCGGAGGGGGCCAGTGAGCGTGTGCGACATGCGGTCAACGCGGTCCTGTCGACGATGGCGTGCCATGGTGCCGTGCGCGCCAATCGGCGGCTGACTATCGCCGAAATGAACGCCCTGTTGCGCGATATGGAGCGCACCGAGCGCGCCGATCAGTGCAACCATGGGCGCCCTACCTGGATCAAGCTCTCACAGCGTGAGCTGGACGCCCTTTTTATGCGGGGGCGCTGAGGCGCGTGAATCCTCCGACGGTGCGCGCGAACCGCCAGTGCGATGCGCTGCCACCCGCCATCATGCTGCTCGGGCCGACCGCCTCCGGCAAGACCGATCTGGCCTTGGCGCTGGCCGAGTCGCTGCCTTGCGAGATCATCAGCGTTGATTCCGCCCTGGTGTACCGGGGGATGGATATCGGCACCGCCAAGCCGTCCGCCGAGCTGCTCGCGCGGGCACCGCATCGCCTGATCGACATCTGCGATCCCAGCCGATGCCTATTCAGCGGCCCGCTTTCGCGCAGACGCACTGGCCGCGATGGCCGAGATCACCGAGCAGCGCCGGGTGCCGCTCTTGGTCGGCGGCACCATGCTCTACTTTCGTGCGCTGCAGCGCGGGCTGTCGCCGCTGCCACAGGGCGACCCGGGGCTGCGCGCCGAACTCGCCGAGCGTGCAACCATAGATGGCGCGGCTGCGATGCACCGCTGGCTGTCGAAGGTGGACCCGGCTGCCGGCCGGCGCATTCATGCCAACGACCCGCAACGCGTGCAACGGGCGCTGGAGGTTTGGCTACTGACTGGCCGGCCGATGAGTGAACTCTGGCGGGCCGCCGACACGCCAATGCTGGGATACCGCGTGTTGAAGTTGGTGCGCTCGCCACGCGAGCGCGCCGAGCTGCATCGCCGCATCGCGGCGCGCTTTCGTGCAATGTTGGACGCCGGATTCGAAGAGGAGGTGCGACGGCTCTTGGCGCGAGGCGACCTGCGGCCTGAATTGCCCTCGATGCGCTGCGTTGGCTATCGGCAGATGTTGCAATATCTCCAGGGGCGCTATAACTTCGAAACCATGTCGGCCAGCGCGGTCGCCGCAACTCGTCAACTCGCGAAGCGTCAGTACACATGGTTGCGATCCGAGACTGACTGCACCTGGCTTTGGGATAGCGACCAAGTGGTCTCGGAGGCGGCGAGCTTGGCAAAAGGACTGATCGGCGACTGAGCGACTGCCGACGAGACTTGCACTCCCGCCGGGCAAGAGGAAGCAGGCAGAAGATTCGGCAACCACGCTTCGCCGGCGCGTGGTTAGCACCACAGGCGAAGACGCTTGCCCGGGGCTCATGTCAACGCGCCGGAATTGCCTCTGTGGTATCGTGCGTGCCTTTATTCGCAGCTGTTAACGCCACATCTCGCCGGCTGCGGAAACACCCTATAAACAACAAGGAGCTCAGCCGATGTCGAAGGGCCAAAGCCTTCAAGACCCTTTTCTGAACACCCTGCGCAAGGAGCGCGTGCCGGTCTCGATCTTTCTGGTCAATGGAATCAAGCTTCAGGGACAGATCGAATCATTCGACCAATTCGTCGTTTTGCTGAAGAACAACGTCAGCCAAATGATCTACAAGCACGCAATCTCGACTGTGGTGCCGGCACGCAACGTTAAGTTGCCCCCGACCCAGGATGGGCCCGCGGATCAGCCGGGCAACATTTGATTACGCTGCCCGAACTTACTGGCTTGCCTGGCAGTGCGACCCGCGCCCAAGTCGCGGGCCGCAGGTGTCGGTCGCCCAAATCACCCGTCGGTTCAGTCGTAGCCTAACGTGTTCGAACGTCCAAAATCCGGCGAGCGGGCGTTACTGGTCCAGCTTGCCATCGGGCATCCGGTGGATGCCGACACGGTTCTCGAATTCCAACTGCTTGCCAAGGCCGCCGGCGCGATCGAGGTCGGCTGGCTCACGGGCACGCGCGACGCCCCCGATCCGCGCCTGTTCATTGGTAGCGGTAAGGCCGACGAACTGAAGGCATTGGTCGAGGCGACATCGGCCGAGCTTGTGATCTTCGATCACGCGCTCAGCCCGGCTCAGGAACGAAATCTCGAGCGGCTGCTGGAATGTCGCGTGGTCGAGCGCAGCGGGCTGATTCTCGACATTTTCGCGCAACGGGCGCGCTCCTTTGAGGGCAAGCTGCAAGTCGAGTTGGCGCAACTGCGGCATCTGTCCACCCGATTGGTTCGCGGCTGGACCCACCTCGAGCGGCAAAAGGGCGGTATCGGTCTGCGCGGCCCAGGCGAGACTCAGCTCGAGACCGATCGCCGTTTGCTCGCCAAACGTATCGCGCTGTTGCGCACGCGCCTCGACAAGATCGAGATGCAGCGAAGTCAGGGCCGCAGGGCGCGCGATCGCGCCGAGATCCCGACCGTCTCGCTGGTGGGATACACCAACGCCGGCAAGTCGACGCTCTTCAATCGCTTGACGCAGGCTGGCGTCTTCCAAGCCGATCAGCTGTTCGCGACGCTGGACCCGACCCTCCGTCGGTTGGCGTTGGCGGACGGTCCGGACGTGGTACTCGCGGACACCGTCGGCTTCATCAATCAGTTGCCGCATGAGCTGGTAGCTGCGTTTCGATCGACGTTGCGCGAGACACGTTCTGCCGACCTGCTGCTGCATGTGGTCGACGCCGGCAGCTCGGAGCGCTTGCGGCGGATCCAAGACGTCAACGACGTGCTCGATGAGATCGGCGCCCTGGGCATACCGACCATTCTGGTGTTCAATAAAATTGACACGCTGGAAGGATCCGCGGACCCCTCCAGCGCGCCGGAGCAGGGCGGCTCGGCCGAGCCGCGTGTCGATCGCGATGCCGATGGCCGCGTCTCGCGTGTCTGGCTTTCGGCGCACACGGGGGACGGCGTCGAATTGCTGACGCAGGCACTGACGGAGCACTTCCGCGGCGCCTCGCTACGCCAATGGCTGCGGCTGCACCCCGGTGACGGTGCCTTGAGGGCATGGCTGTTCGAGAACACGCGCATCCTGTGCGAGCACGCGACTGAGCAGGGCGGTTGGGAAATGCAAGTCGAAATCTCGCGAGCACAGCACAAACGCCATCTGCAGGGTCAGGAACGCTGGCGCGGGCGCTTGATCGAGCCTAGCCAAGAGGCCGTGGCCGAGCCGCCCATGAGTGCGCTTGCGGTCGTGCATGCTGGCGCCAATCCCCCCGCGGGCCAGCCTCCAGTGCGTAACGACGTCGGCGCATCGCAGGACGAGACGGACCTCAAGCCTGCATTGCTCGGTTAGGCGGAGACACCTACAATGAGCGGTCGCGTGCGATGGCCAGATACGCCGAACGCGCGGCCAGCTTGATATCACGCCGATAGGGCGGCACCTTCCGCCTACGCGACGGTCTTAGATCCTCAAGACAGTCCCGGATTCATCGCAAGTCTTACCGAGCGTCGACACGGAACCAGTGAAGGCGGTTTCCCAAGTCTTAGGCGATTGCCGGAAAATCTCGTACCAGATAACGCCGGATTGAGGTTCGCCTTCAAGGAACATCGGCAGGAGCATGGCCGAGCTACGTGATTGGCGGTGCCACACGGAAGGCGGGAGTCAAGACAAGTCAGCTGGTATGAGATCTGATCGAAATCGCCTTAGACATCCCAGCGCTTGTGCGCATGGAAATGGAAGGGCATTCTAGCGCGCACGGTTGGCGCTGAATCTTTCCGCGCTCGCCTCGTTATCGCGGCGCGGCATCGCGCAGTACCAAACAGACAACAGCTTCGGAGATACTATGGCCTGGAATGAGCCGGGAGGCGGCAACAAAGACCCCTGGGGCAGCGGCTCAGGAAACCAGGGACCGCCCGATCTCGATGAGATCGTCCGCAAGCTGCAGGAGCGCGTCAGCGGCCTGTTCGGCGGAATCAAGAAACCGGCCGGAGGCAGCTCTGGTGGAGGCTCAGGCGGCGGCAATCTCAGCATGCGGGCGATCGGCATCATTGCCGCCATCGTCTTCGTCGGCTGGCTCTTCACCGGGATCTATATAGTCGATCCTGCAGAGCGCGGCGTCGTGTTGCGGTTCGGCGCCTACACCAAGATGACGGAGCCCGGCCCGCATTGGCGGATTCCCTGGCCCATCGAGACGGTCGAGATCGTCAACGTCGATGAGATCTCGTCGTTCAGCCACAAGGCGGCGATGCTGACCAAGGATGAAAACATCGTCGATGTCGAGCTGACGGTGCAGTCTCGAATCCAGGACGCGGCCAACTATCTGTTCCAGGACCAGACGCCAGACAAGACACTGCGTGACGCAACCGAGACGGTGGTTCGTAAGACCATCGGCGGCAGCAAGCTCGACTTCATTCTGACCGAGGGCCGCTCCGCTGTGGCGGCGACCATCCGCGAGCGCGTGCAGGACCTGATGGACGAGTACAAGACCGGCTTGTTTGTTACGTCGGTCAACATGCAACCGGCCAAGCCGCCGGATCAGGTCAAGGAGGCCTTCGACGACGCGATCAAGGCGCGCGAGGACAAGGAGCGGTTGGAGAACAAGGCCGAGGCCTATGCCAACGAGATCCTGCCGCAGGCGCGAGGCGAAGCGGCGCGAGCGCTCGCCGATGCCAAGGCCTATCGGGACCGAGTCATCGCAGAGGCGCAAGGTGAGACCTCGCGTTTCAATGCGGTCTTGACCGAGTACGACAAGGCCCCGCTGGTGACACGGGAACGGCTCTATTTGGAAACCATGGAGACGGTCCTCGGCGCGAGCAACAAGGTGCTTTTGGACATCCCGGACGGCAACAGCCTGATGTATCTGCCGCTGGACCAGATCATGAAGCAGCAGCCAACACCGCAACCGAGGACATCGATGAACGCTATGGTCGAGCCCACCACCGCCAGTACGGGCACGCCGTCTCCGCGTCTTCGGGATACGTCTCGTGAGCGGGGGAGCCGATAATGGATGAGAACAAGAAAGTCCTGATCCCGGTCGCCATAGGACTGTTCGGGCTGCTGGTCTGGGCATCGACCTTCATCGTTAGTCAGTGGGAAACCGCGATCAAGCTGCGTCTCGGTGAGATCGTCGGCAGTGATTACGATCCCGGCCTGCACTTCAAGGTGCCGCTGCTGAACAACGTGCTGAAGTTCGATGCGCGAATCCAGACGCTCGACTCGCGCCCCGAGCGATTCCTGACCATAGAGAAGAAGGACGTCATCGTCGACTCGTACGCCAAGTGGCGAATAAACAATGCCGCGCAGTTCTTCCGCTCAACCGGCGGCGACAGTGCCAGGACGGCCCGTCTGCTTTCCGAGCGCATCAACACCAGTTTGCGTAACGAGTTCGGCAAGCGGACCATCCAAGAGGTAGTGTCCGAGGACCGTTTGGAACTGGCGAGGATACTGACCAAGATGGTCGACACCCAAGCCGGCGAGCTGGGGGTTGAGGTGGTCGATGTGCGCGTCAAGAAGATCGACCTGCCGCCAGAGGTGAGCGAGTCGGTCTACAACCGCATGCGGGCGGAACGCGAGCGGGTGGCGCGCGATCTTCGGGCCAAGGGCTCCGAGGCGGCCGAGCGTATCCGTGCGGATGCCGATCGGCAGCGGACGGTCATCCTGGCCGACGCCTACAAGGAGGCGGAAGAGACGCGAGGCAAGGGCGACGCGAAGGCAACCGAGGTTTATGCCAGCACCTTCCAGAAAGATCCGGAATTCTACGCCTTCTACCGCAGCCTGAACGCCTACCGGACCGCACTCGCCGAGAGTGATACCACGCTGGTGCTGGCGCCGGATTCGGATTTCTTTAAATTCTTCAATCAGCAGTATGCAAATCCGCCTCAGATGAATCCAGCTCGCTGAGCTGACGGAGCAGCACCCGCCACCGCTGCCTCCAATCGCTCCGGATTCGCAGCCATGCGGACCTCTAGATAGCTGAGCACGTCATCCGGCGTGTTCGGCTTTTTTTTGGCAGTCGGCCGCCAAAGTCAAACACCTGATCCCAAACTGGTTATAGGCGCTCTATCGTCACCGCTCGAGGCGGTTTTCGACAGTCTGCCTCTGCCCAGGTCGCGGGCATCCCCTTGGGCGACACGCTGGTCGCCGGGCCCGAAACGCCCGCCCGTCTGTTGCGCGCCCCGCGACTGGTCGGCCAGGCTGAGCGGTCGCTCTCCCGCCGCGCCTGGATGGACAATCGGGGCGTCATCTGCAATGATCTCGCGCTTTGTGGCTGTCGGGTCTGACCTCCGGCGCTTCCCTGTATCGACTCGCCGGACATGTGGCACGATCTGCTCATCGCGTTATCGCTCGTTCTCGTCATCGAGGGGCTGATGCCTTTTCTGGCGCCCGATGCCATGCGACGCATGCTGGCAGAAGTAGCGCGCCAGGATAATCGCAGCCTGCGTATCGCGGGGCTCGTGAGCATGCTCGGCGGTGTCGGTTTGCTGTATCTGATCAACTGAACACACGCATGAATGACGAGCGGTGGTTGCTTCCGGCCGGTATCGACGAGATCTTGCCGCCCGAGGCCGCCGAGATGGAGCGTCTGCGGCGCGCGCTGCTCGACCTCTACTCGAGCTGGGGCTACGACTTGGTCGTGCCGCCCTTCATCGACTATCTCGAGAGCCTGCTGACCGGCACCGGACACGACCTCGACCTGCGTACCTTCAAGCTCACCGATCAGCTCAGCGGACGACTGCTCGGCGTACGTGCCGACATGACGCCTCAGGTGGCGCGTATCGACGCCCATCAGCTGCGCCGCGATCTGCCGACCAGGCTCTGCTATCTCGGGACCGTGCTGCACACGCGCACTGATGGATTCGCCGGCACGCGAAGCCCGATGCAGGTGGGTGCCGAGATCTACGGCCACGATGGCGTCGAGAGCGACGTCGAAATTCTCCGGCTGCTGCTCGCAACACTGCGCGCCGCGGGCATCGACAATGCCTACATCGACCTCGGCCATGTGGGTATCTATCGCGGCCTGGCACGCCAGGCAGGCCTGGACCATGGCCGCGAGATGGCGCTGTTCGAGGCGCTGCAGCGCAAGGCAGTGGCAGAGATCTCGGCGCTGATCGCGCAGTTCGACATATCCTCCGCGGTCGGCGACATGCTGCTGGCGTTGGCCGATCTCAACGGTGATGATGCGCTCGACAGGGCGGAGATCCAGCTGTCGGGCGCGGACCCTGGGGTGCGCACAGCGCTCGAGCGTCTGCGCGGCGTGGCCGAGGAAACCCGGCGTTGGCTGCCCGGATTGCCCGTACATTTCGATCTCGCGGAGCTGCGCGGCTACACCTACAAGACCGGCGTCGTGTTCGCCGCCTTTGTGCCCGGATGGGGGCTGGAGATCGGTCGCGGCGGGCGCTACGATGACATCGGTCGAGTATTCGGCCGCGCCCGCCCTGCGGTCGGTTTTAGTACTGATCTCAAAGGGTTGATCTCACTTGCCGGCGCTCCAGTTGGCGGCGACGGCGTGCCCGACGCCGTGCTGGCGCCCTGGGATCTCGACGCCGATCTGCAGGAGAGCGTGCAGCGGCTGCGCCAGGCGGGTCGGCGTGTGATTCAGCAGTTGCCGGGGCAACGGATGGACATTGCGGCATTGGGTTGCTCGGAGGCGCTGGAGCGCGTCGACGGCGCCTGGCAGTTACGTCCGCTGTTACATCAGCGGCCGCCCGACGGCGCCGGCGATTGAACAAGACCGGGCCAATGGCGTCGGCCCCGGACCCCGCGCGAAATTAGCGTTCGGGGCCAATCACGAGTGGAGTGCGAAGGCGAGCATGGGTAAGAACGTAGTCGTAATCGGTGCCCAATGGGGCGACGAGGGGAAGGGCAAGGTGGTCGATCTGCTCACCGAGCGGGCCGACGCCGTTGTGCGCTTTCAGGGGGGACACAACGCCGGTCATACCTTGGTCATCGATGGCGAGCAGACCATCCTGCACCTGATCCCCTCCGGCATACTGCACGACGGCGTGCGATGCATGATCGGCAACGGCGTCGTGCTGGCACCCGATGCGCTGCTGAGCGAGGTTGCAACACTCGAACAGCGTGGTGTCCCGGTCCGCGAGCGACTGCGGATTAGCCCGGCCTGCGCACTCATCCTCCCGTACCACATCGCGCTCGACCAGGCGCGCGAGCAGGCGCGCGGCAGCAAGGCAATCGGCACCACCGGACGCGGTATCGGTCCGGCCTACGAGGACAAGATCGCCCGGCGCGGCATCCGCCTCGGTGAACTGGCGGACCCGACCCATTTCGAGCAACGGCTGGGCGAGGTGATGGAGTATCACAACTTCACGCTGCAGCATTACTTCAAGACCGATCCGGTCGATTTCTCGGCAACGCTCGATCTAGCCCTGAGCCAGTATGAGCAGATCGGCCCGATGGAGGCGGACGTGGTCAGCCTGCTGCACGGCATCCGCGTCGACGGCGGCAACGTGCTGTTCGAAGGAGCCCAAGGTGCACTGCTGGACATCGACCACGGCACCTATCCCTATGTGACTTCATCCACTACCACCGCTGGCGGCGCTGCCAGCGGTAGTGGCGTCGGCCCGCGCGATCTCGACTACATCCTGGGTATCGTGAAGGCTTACACCACGCGCGTTGGCGGCGGCCCCTTCCCGACCGAACTGTTTGACGCGGATGGCGATCACATGGGTCAGCAGGGGCATGAATTCGGCGCCACCACCGGACGCAAGCGCCGTTGCGGCTGGCTCGATATGGTTGCGTTGCGGCGCTCGTTCATCGTCAACAGCGTGTCCGGCTTGTGCATCACGAAGCTCGATGTGCTGGACGGAATGCAGCGGCTTCGTATCTGCACCGAGTACGAGCTGGACGGCGAGACCCTGTCGGCGCCGCCGGTGGATTCCGATGCATTGGCGCGCTGCACACCCAAGTTCGTCGAGATGCCGGGCTGGAGCGAGTCGACCGTCGGCACCGAATCGCTGGCCGCGCTTCCGCGGCAGGCGCGTGACTATCTTGCCAAGATAGAAGAGCTTGGCGGCGTTCCGATCGATATCGTTTCAACCGGCCCGGACCGCAGCCAGACCTTGATCGTCAGACATCCGTTTAACGAATGACCGCCGGAAGCGTGGCAGATCGCCTGGCGCAACACTGACCGGCGGGGCGGTGGCACTGCCGCCCCGTTCGCGCAACGCCCCTCTGGAGCGGACAGCATGACCGACAGTACCTTGATGATCGAGAGCCTACGCCTGATGGGCATCGGCATGGGCATCGTCTTCAGCTTTCTGCTGTTGCTGGTCGGCATCGTGCGGAGCATGTCCTGGGTCGCACATCGCCTGGCGCCGGCCGAGCAGCCGCCACTGAAGTCGCCGGCATTGGGCGATCAGGCTGGCCCGTCAGACGAGCTGATCGCCGTGATCAGTGCCGCCGTCGCACGCTATCGCGCCTCGCGTTGAGCGCGAGCGCGCCTTGCCTGCGCCACGGGCTAGCTGCCCGCATGATCTCGCGTCCCCTGCCGAATTCCATCCGAGCCTGACCAAGAGACGTTAGCCATGAACCAGACCACGCCGCTCGGGATCACCGATGTCGTGCTCCGCGATGCACATCAATCCCTGTTGGCCACGCGCATGCGCACCGAGGACATGTTGCCCATTGCCGCGAAGCTCGATCAAGTCGGCTTCTGGTCACTGGAGACCTGGGGCGGTGCCACCTTCGATGCCTGTATCCGCTATCTCGGCGAGGACCCCTGGGAGCGTTTGAGGCTGCTCAAGGCCGCCATGCCGAATACGCCGCAGCAGATGCTGCTGCGCGGGCAGAACCTGCTCGGCTACCGGCACTATGCGGATGACGTCGTGGACAAGTTCATCGAGCGCGCGGCGGTCAACGGTATCGGCGTGTTTCGCATCTTCGATGCAATGAATGACCTGCGTAATCTGGAGCAGCCCGTGCGCGCGGCGCTGGCCACCGACGCCCATGCGCAGGGCACGCTGTCCTACACCGTCAGCCCGGTGCACGACATGGACTACTGGGTCGACATGGGCCGGCGCTTGGAGGACCTGGGCTGCCATTCGGTCTTCATCAAGGATATGGCCGGTCTGTTGCGTCCTTATGTGGCGGAGGAACTCGTCACACGGCTGAAGGAAACCTGCTCGATTCCCATCGCGATGCAATGCCACGCCACCACCGGACTCAGCACGGCGACCATCGTCAAGGCGGCCGAGGCTGGTATCGATATGGTGGATACCTCGATCTCGTCCATGAGCATGACCTACGGCCATTCGCCAACCGAATCGGTCGTTGCCATCCTGCAGGGGACGCCGCGCGACACCGGCTTGGACCTGAATCTGCTCGAGGAGATCGCCGCCTATTTCCGTGAGGTCCGCAAGAAGTACGCCCGGTTCGAGGGCGCGCTGAAAGGCGTCGACTCGCGGATTTTGGTCGCGCAGGTGCCCGGCGGCATGCTCACCAATATGGAGAACCAGCTACGCGAACAAGGCGCAGAGGATCGGCTCGACGAGGTGTTGAAGGAGATACCGCGGGTGCGCGAGGATCTTGGTTACATTGCACTGGTCACGCCCACGTCACAGATCGTCGGCAGTCAAGCAGTGCTCAACGTCCTGATGGGAGAGCGTTACAAGAGCATCACAACCGAGACCGCGAATGTGCTGCGCGGCGCCTACGGGTCGACGCCGGCGCCGGTCAATGCGGAGCTGCAGGCGCGCGTGCTCGCGGATGGTGAAAAGCCGATCACATGTCGTCCGGCGGACGACCTTAGTCCGGAGATGGATCGGCTCGGCGCCGAACTCGGCAAAATTGCCGGTGAGCGTAAGCTGACACTCTCGGCCGATGTCGTGGACGATGTCTTGATCTACGCCATGTTCCCGCAGGTAGGTCTGAAATTCCTCGAGAATCGTGGTAATCCGGACGCCTTCGAACCGCCGCCCTGGACGATCAAAGAGCAAGCGGCGACGATCCCAACACCGGTGCCGGCCGCCGCGACGGGAGGAGCCGAGTGCTATCGAGTCGAGGTCAACGGCAAGGCCTACGATGTCCGGGTGTCGGCGGGCGGCGCGGTCGAATCGGTGAGCAGCGCGAAACCCGCGGTTGTCGCGCCGTCGCCGGCAGCCGGTCCGCGGCAGACTGTCGATTCCCCCCTGGCTGGAAATATCGTCAAGATCAACGTGGCCGTCGGGCAAGCCGTTGGGGCGGGCGACATCGTGTTGGTGCTCGAGGCAATGAAGATGGAGACCGAGGTCAGGGCGCCGGCGCCGGGAACGGTCGCCGAAATCAGCGTCAAAGAAGGGGACTCGGTCGCCCTCGGCACGCCGCTGCTGGTCTTGGGCTGAGCGCATGGAGGAACTCCTAAAGCTCTGGCAGTCCATGGGGATTGCCAACTTCCAATGGGGTCAGGTACTGATGATGGTGGTCGGCGGCGGCCTCATCTACCTCGCCATCGCAAAGAAATTCGAGCCCCTGCTGCTGGTGCCGATCGGTTTCGGCGCCTTGCTCAGCAATATCCCGGTGGCCGATATCGGCGGCCCCGACGGCATGATCGGCCAGATCTATGCGGTCGGGGTGGAGACAGGTCTCTTCCCGCTACTCATCTTCATGGGGGTTGGCGCGCTGACCGACTTCGGCGCGCTGATCGCGCGGCCATCGACCCTGCTGCTTGGGGCTGCGGCGCAATTCGGCATCTTTGCGACACTGATCGGTGCGGTCGCGCTGAATGTCCTGCCCGGCTTCGATTTTTCGCTCCAGGATGCGGCGGCGATCGCCATCATCGGCGGGGCGGACGGTCCGACGGCGATCTTCTTGGCCTCACGTTTGGCGCCTGACCTACTCGGCGCGATCGCGGTCGCCGCCTATTCATACATGGCGCTGGTGCCAATCATTCAGCCCCCCATCATGCGGGCACTGACCACCAAGTCGGAACGCGCCGTGGTGATGCAGCAGTTGCGCCCGGTGTCCCAGTTGGAGCGCATTCTGTTTCCGTTCGTCGTATTGATTCTCTGTGCGCTCCTGCTGCCATCGGCGGCGCCGCTGATCGGTATGCTCACACTCGGTAATCTGTTGCGCGAATGTGGCGTCGTCGAGCGTCTCAGCCGGGCGGCGCAAAACGAGATCATCAACATCGTCACCATCATGCTGGGTCTGGCGATTGGCTCCAAACTTTCCGCCGACAAGTTTCTCGCGGTGGAGACGCTCGGCATCCTGGTGTTGGGCGCTTTGGCATTCTGCATCGGCACGGCCGCCGGCGTGCTGATGGGCAAAGTGATGTATCGCGTGACTGGCGGCAAGATCAACCCCTTGATCGGCGCAGCCGGCGTTTCCGCCGTGCCTATGGCCGCGCGTGTCGTGAACAGGGTCGGTCTGGAAGAGAATCACCACAACTTTCTGCTGATGCATGCGATGGGCCCGAACGTCGCCGGCGTCATTGGGTCCGCCGTGGCGGCTGGCGTGCTGCTCGCTCTCACGGGCGGATGAATCGCGACGATCGACAATCCCTGTTCGGCGCTTCGCGAGCCGATGGTTGCGACGACGCATCGCAATTGACATGAAAGGCGTTTTTCGCGTATTGTGGGCGGCTTATGTCTGAGGCCTTGCCAGAGCTTCTCGACCCACGCAGAGCGGTCGCGACAGGGGCGGAGTTCGCCGGAATGCTGCCGCTTCGAAAGCTGCCGCGGCTTCGAGAGATGCTGCTGAACCCTGACGGGTTCGCGTCCTATCAGCTGCGTTTCGGGCGCGACCGCCAGGGCCGCGACGTGGTCTGGGGCCATGTCGTGGCGACGCTTGCACTGTGCTGCCAGCGCTGTTCCGAAGCGCTGTCGCTGGACGTCGACAGCGACATCAGTCTGGCACTGACGGAGGGTCTGGACGAGGCGGCCAAGCTGCCCGATGACTACGAGCCGTTGCTGCTGCCAGGACGCCTGATCCGCGCGTCCGAGCTTATCGAGGATGAGCTGATCTTGGCCGTACCACCGATTCCGCGGCATGCCGAAGGACAATGCCGGACACCGCCCGCGATGTCCGTGGAGCCCGACCGAACAGCGGATCAGGCGCTAACGCATGGCCTGCCAACGGAGCGCTCGAAAGCAGAGAAACTGGACGAGACAGTCGATCGCAAGCGCCCCAACCCCTTTGCCGGGCTGGCCGTTTTGAAGCCGGACCGATCTGACTGAGTCCGGGCGATTTCGACCAGCCGACTGAAATCAGACCGAATCTGACGCGAGCAAGTCGGATTTTCGGATACTTGGAGAACCTCATGGCCGTTCAACAAAATAGAAAGACCCCTTCCAAGCGCGGTATGCGGCGCTCCCACGATGCCCTATCCAGGCCCACGCTTTCCGAAGATGCAACCACCGGCGAGACCCATCGACGTCATCACGTGACGCCAGACGGCTTCTATCGCGGTCGTAAAGTCATCGAGAAGGACGATTGAGCCGATCCGAAGGCACTCGCCGCGTCCTGAGACTCCGGCATTTCAGGCGGGCGGCAACGAGCCGCTGTCGATGATCGTGGCCATGTTTCATTGGATAAAGATGCAATCGATGACCGCAACCGGCTCGACGGGATGGCGGAGGTGACTCGTCCCTTGACGATCGCGCTGGATGCGATGGGAGGCGATCACGGTGCCGCTGTCGTGGTGCCGGCGGCGCTCGCATATCTCGAGCACGCGGCTGCTCGCCGAGAAAAGCAGTCGGCCGCCAGTAGCGGTCGCGCCGGCCGTGATCCCGGCCTCGATATCGTTTTGGTTGGGCAGGAGAAGGTGATCAGACCGCTGCTCGGCGAGAACAGCGCCCATATACGCGTTCACCACGCATCGCAGGTGGTGGACATGGACGAGCTACCGTCGAAGGCGCTGCGCGGTAAGAAGGATTCGTCGATGCGTGTCGCCATTGATCTGGTCAAGCAGGGCAAGGCCGACGCTTGTGTCAGCGCCGGCAACACCGGGGCACTTATGGCCACTGCCCGTTTCGTCTTGAAGACCCTGCCCGAGATCGACCGCCCAGCCATTATGAGCGCGATCCCGTCAATCGCCGGGCACACCCACATGCTCGATCTCGGCGCCAACGTCGACTGCACGGCCGAGCACCTCTTCCAGTTTGCGGTCATGGGCAGCGAGTTGGTAAAGGCGGTCGACGGAATGGAGCGGCCAAAAGTCGGCTTGCTCAATATCGGCGCCGAAGAGATCAAGGGGAACGACCAGGTTCGCCGGGCACACGAGTTGCTTACGGCCAGCTCGCTGAACTACCTCGGCTATGTGGAGGGTAACGACATCTACATGGGTGGAGTTGACGTCGTGGTCGCGGATGGCTTCGTCGGCAACGTCGCGCTGAAAACAAGCGAAGGCGTTGCCAAGCTGATCGCGCACATGCTTGGTCAGCACTTTCGCCGGAATCTGTTGACGCGTGCCGCCGCGCTGGTGGCGCTGCCAATCTTGAAGGGTTTCAAACGCGCCGTCGATCCGCGCCGATACAATGGTGCCAGCCTGGTCGGACTGCGCGGCATCGTCGTCAAGAGCCACGGCGGTGCGGACGAGGTCGCATTCGAGAACGCGATCCATATCGCCGAGAAAGAAATCCATGCCGACGTCATCCATCGCATCCAACACCAGGTCAGCGCGCAGTTGGGCGGCACCGGACCGGCAAGCCGGGTAGACGGCCTGGAAGCGATCTTGGATGACGGCCGCGAAAGGGCGATCGCGTGAGCAGCATCTATTCACGCGTGCTAGGCACTGGCGGCTATCTGCCGGCCAAGGTCGTCACCAACAAAGAGCTCGAGAAGCTGGTCGACACCACCGACGCCTGGATCAGGGAGCGGACCGGCATTGTTCAGCGACACTTGGTAAGTGACGGCGAGACCTGCGTAGACCTGGCCGAGGCCGCCGCACGCCGCGCCATCGAGGCGGCCGGCATCACCGCCGATGAGATCGATCTGATCGTGATGGCGACGACCACGCCCGATCAGACGTTCCCGAGCAGTGCTTGCCTGCTGCAGGACCGGCTCGACATTCACGGCTGTCCGGCCTTCGACGTGCAGGCGGTCTGCACCGGTTTTGTCTACGCCTTGGGTGTCGCCGACAACTTCATCCGCACCGGCAGCGCGACCTGCGCCCTGGTTGTCGGTGCAGAGACCATGTCGCGCATCATCGACTGGTCTGACCGGGGAACCAGCGTCCTGTTCGGAGACGGCGCCGGCGCTGTCGTGATCGGCGCCGATAAAGAGCCGGGGATTGTGGCAACCTGTCTGCATGCCGACGGCGCCTACCGTAAGCTGCTGCACGTGCCTGCCGGTATCGGCAACAGCTGGAATGGCTCGCCGTACATGGAAATGAAGGGCAATGAGGTATTCCGTGTAGCGGTTACTACCCTCGGGCGCATCGTCGATGAGATACTCGACGCCAACAAGCTGACGCGGGCCGACGTCGACTGGCTGGTCCCGCACCAGGCCAACATGCGCATCATCCAGGCGACCGCGCGTAAGCTCGATTTGTCGATGGAGCAGGTCGTGGTCACCGTGGACACCCATGGCAACACCTCTGCTGCATCCGTACCGCTCGCCTTCGACCAAGCGGTGCGCGATGGGCGTATCCAACGCGGCCAGACCGTGCTGATGGAGGCGTTCGGTGGCGGCTTCACCTGGGGCTCCGCGCTGCTGCGCTACTGATCGTGATATCTCGGCGCGCTATCTGAGCACAACCGCCAGAGTGCAATCGCTGAGTACGGCGCCGCCCGACGCTTCCGCTGGATCGACCCGCAATGACCGAACACACATTCGCATTCGTCTTCCCCGGCCAGGGCTCACAGTCGGTCGGCATGTTATCCGAGCTGGCACAGGCGTTTCCCGTCGTGCAGCAGACCTTCGCCGAGGCATCCGATGTGCTGGGGAGCGACCTCTGGGCGTTGGCCAGTGAGGGTCCAAAGGAGACATTGGACCAGACAGAGACGACGCAGCCGGCAATGCTCGCGGCGGGCATTGCCGTCTGGCGTTGCTGGCAACACCAGCATGGGCCGGCGCCGGTGATCTTGGCTGGGCACAGCCTTGGCGAGTACAGCGCACTGGTCGCGGCAGGTGCGCTTCGATTCGCCGATGGCGTTCGGCTGGTCGCGACGCGCGCTCGACTGATGCAAGCCGCGGTGCCCGAGGGAGAGGGCGCTATGGCGGCTGTGCTTGGACTCGACGACGAAGCTGTAATCGGTCTGTGTGAAGTCAATGCCGAGGGCCAAATTTTGGCCCCTGTGAATTTCAATGCACCGGGCCAGGTCGTGATCGCGGGCGATCGCGATGCGGTCGAGCGCGGCGTCGCGGCCGCGAAAGAGGCCGGGGCACGACGCGCTATCGTGCTGCCGGTCAGTGTGCCTTCGCACTGCGCGCTGATGCGTGATGCCGCGGAGCGATTCGGCGAAGTACTTGCCGAGACCGGTATTGCGCCTCCGACGATCGAGGTCCTGCATAATGTAACGGTCGAACCGGCCCAGTCGGCCGAGTCGATCCGCGACCTGCTGGTGCGACAGCTCTATAGCCCGGTGCGTTGGGTCGAGACCATTCAGGCCATGGCCAATCGCGGTGTGACACTTGCGCTCGAGGCCGGTCCTGGCAAGGTCCTGACGGGCTTGGGCAAACGCATCGACAAGCGTATCAGCACGTTGCCGGTCTTCGACACGGCGGGTTTGAAAAAGGCACTGGAGGAGACTCGGCATGCTTGATGGCGAAGTTGCATTGGTCACCGGCGCCAGCCGCGGCATCGGCCGGGCCATTGCCCATGCGCTGCTGGAACTTGGCGCGGCCGTTGCCGGTACGGCGACGACCGAGAGCGGCGCGGCGCGCATCGGCGACGACCTTGCCGGCGCCGGTCGATCGGTGATCGGTCTGCGGCTCGATGTAAAAGACCAGGTATCAGTCGACGCCACCATTAGTGCCGTGACTGCTGCCTTCGGCAGTCCACCGAGCATCCTGGTGAACAACGCCGGCATTACCAAGGACAATCTGCTGATGCGGATGAAGGATGCCGAATGGAACGACATCATCGACACGAACTTGACTTCCGTTTACCGGCTCAGCAAGGCGTGTTTGCGGCCGATGATGAAGGCACGCAAGGGGCGTATCGTCAATATTGCATCGGTCGTCGGCGCCGCCGGCAATGCCGGTCAGACGAACTATGCAGCGGCCAAGGCGGGCATGATCGGCTTCACCAAGTCACTGGCTCGCGAGGTCGGTTCGCGCGGGGTCACGGTCAACTGCGTGGCGCCGGGCTTCATCGATACGGACATGACGCGCGACTTGCCCGAAGAGCAGCGCAAGGCGCTGCTGACCGGCATCCCGCTGGAGCGCCTGGGGCGGCCTGAAGAAATCGCCGCGGCGGTGGCGTTTTTGGCGTCCGAAAAAGCAAGCTACATCACCGGAGAGACGCTGCATGTCAACGGCGGCATGTACATGTCTTGATCAATTATCATAAAAGCCATTCCTCATTATTGCTTTATGAAGCCATTCTAATACTGATTCCAGCTTTTAACGGCAGACCAATCTCACTAGAATACCGCAGACGTCGCAGCGCGAGCGTTCTGTCCACATGCAGAGGGTTACAACACAATGAGCAGCGTTGAAGATCGAGTTCGCAAGATCGTGGTTGAGCAGTTGGGGGTGAAGGAAGACGAGGTAACGCTCGAGTCGTCCTTCGTCGACGATCTGGGCGCCGATTCCCTCGACACGGTCGAACTCGTTATGGCACTCGAAGAAGAATTCGAGACCGAGATCCCGGATGAGGATGCGGAAAAGATCACGACGGTCAAACAGGCCATCGATTACGTAAATCAGCACCTCGGCTGACGTGCTATCGCGTGGCATGGTCCAACTGGACCGCGGTCGCTCGCTGTGGGGCGCGTGTCGCGCCGGTTAGGACTGCCTCGACAGCGGCCGGCCAGCTCGGCGATAAGTGCCACGTGCTTTCCAATTCTAGTTAAATCGCCAGGCGAACCCGTCTCGTATCCAGCCGAGCCGGCATGGCCGCCAGCCATTGCGTGACGTCGTCTGCGAAAAGGTGCCGGCGTCCCGCGGCACGTGGAGCGCTATCGGCGACCAATCCAGAGGTGAGACATGTCAGGTAGAAGGGTCGTCATTACCGGGCTCGGCATTGTTGCCCCGGTCGGGCTCGACATCAAGTCCGCCTGGGACAGCATTCTCGCTGGCCGCAGCGGAATACAGCCCATTACGCACTTTGATGTCGCTCCCTTCAATACCCGTTTCGGCGGTCCGATCTACGGCTTCGACCCGACCCAATACGTGTCGAAGAAAGAGGCGCGCAAGATGGATGCCTTCATCCATTACGGCGTTGCTGCCGGTACCCAAGCTATCGAGGATTCGGGGCTTGAGATCACCGACGAGAACCGCAAGCGAATCGGGGTCGCGATCGGATCAGGAATCGGCGGCATTACCGGAATCGAGAACAATTACGCGGCCTACCGGGACGGGGGTCCGCGCAAGATTTCGCCATTCTTCGTGCCTGCGAATATTGTCAACATGGTCGCTGGTGACCTCTCGATCAAATACGGCCTCAAGGGGCCAAACTTTTCCATCGTCTCGGCCTGCAGCACCGCGACCCATAATATCGGCGAGGCGGCCTATATGATCCGCCATGGCATCGTCGACACCATGGTCGCGGGTGGCGCCGAAATGGCGACGTCGCCGGTTGGTCTCGGCGGATTCTCCGCTGCCCGCGCATTATCGACGCGTAACGACGATCCCGAGCGCGCCAGCCGTCCGTTCGACAAAGACCGCGACGGATTCGTCCTTAGCGATGGTGCCGGTGTCATGGTGCTGGAAGAGTACGAAGCAGCCAAGGCGCGCAACGCGCATATCTATGCCGAGATTGTCGGCATCGGCATGAACTCGGACGCCTACCACATGACCGCGCCGTCCGAGAACGGCGAGGGCGCCTGCGACTGCATGCTGCTGGCGGTGCAGGATGCCGGCCTGGACCGCGAGCAGATCCACTACATCAACGCCCATGGCACATCGACGCCCGCAGGCGATATTGCCGAGACCAAAGGCATCAAGCTGGCCTTCGGTGAGCATGCCTATAAGCTTGCCGTCAGTTCCACTAAGTCCATGACCGGCCACATGCTCGGCGCGGCCGGCGGCGCCGAGGCGATCTTCAGCGTGCTGGCGATTCGTGACCAGGTCGCACCGCCGACGATCAATTATGAGACACCTGACCCGGATTGCGATCTCGACTGTGTGCCCAACACCGCCCGAGAGATGAAGATCGACTACGCGCTGAGCAATTCGTTTGGCTTCGGCGGCACCAACGGTACATTGATCTTCAAGCGGGTCTGATCGGACCAGGGCCCACGCCATCAGCGATGATCGGACCTCCAGCGTGCGCGAACTGTCATCAGCAGCGCCCCGGTGACGGCCCACAATGACCGCCATCGCCGCGCTGATCAACGGTCAACGCGGACATTGTGTCGACGTCTCCGATAGGGGCCTGCTGTATGGCGATGGTCTGTTCGAGACGGTTGCCGTCCGTGACCAGGCCCCGTGCCTGTGGGCCGCGCATGTCAGTCGATTGACTCGCGGCGCTCAGAGGCTCGGCATACCGATGCCCGAGCCAAGCCTCCTGCGCCAGGAGGCCGCTCACCTCATTGCGGGAGTCTCGGACGCTGTGCTGCGTATCACGCTGACGCGCGGCGGTGAAGGGCGTGGCTACCGTCCGCCACTGCATGCGCGGCCCACGCGTCTCCTCGTGCTCTATCCAAACGCAACGCCCGCCGGGCATTGGCTGCGACCGGGCATCCGGCTGAGGCTATGTCGAGCCCAAATCTCGGAGAACGCTCAACTCGCCGGCATCAAGCACCTGAACCGTCTGGAGCAGGTATTGGCGCGGTCGGAATGGGATGATCCGGACTCCGTTGACGGTGTCATGACGGACAGCCGAGGGCATGTCATCTGTGGGACCATGAGCAATCTGTTCCTGGTCGATGATCAGGGCATCGCAACCCCGAGTCTGCGCCGTTGCGGTGTCGCGGGCGTCGTCCGCGGCCTGGTCTTGGATCGGGCCGCGGCCCTCGGCCTGTCACTTCGGGTAACGGAGGTGACGCTCGAAGCGCTAGCAGCAGCCAGGGCCGTGTTTGTGACTAATTCGCTGCTGGGGTTAGTGCCAATCGCTCGCTTTGAAGGCAGCGAGTACGATGCGCAGGAGATTCCAGCGACATTGATCGAACAGGTGAGGCAGACGGTGTTTCACCCGGAGACCGAGTTTTGAAGAACATCTTTGCAACCTTGTTGATCCTTGGACTGACCGGTGCCGCTGCGGCCTGGGCGAGCTGGCAGTGGTATCAAGGCTTCCTGGCCCAGCCGCTTGCGCTGGAGTCAGAGCAAGAGCTGTTCACGGTGCCCGAGGGTGCGACCATCCGCGGTGTCGCGCACGCGTTGGCGGATCGGCGCTGGTTGTCGAGCCGATTTCTATTCACGCTGCTGGCCTATCAAACCAAGCAGCAGAACGCGATCAAGGCCGGAGAATATGCGATCAGTAAAGGCATGTTGCCGCAGGACGTGTTGGGACTCTTGACCAGCGGCAAATCCGTTCAATTCGCGGTCACCATCATCCCCGGCATCACCTTTCGCGAGGCGGTCGAGGTGGTCGGCAAGCGGGGAGACGTCTTTGAGATCGAGCTCGCTGGCCTCACGGATGACGAGATCATGCGGCGAATCGGTGTCGAAGAGGCACATCCGGAGGGGCTGCTGTTTCCCGACACCTATCTGTTCGACCGCGGTACCAGCGACACCGAGATCCTGAAGCGGGCCTATCGGCGAATGCAGAACGTCCTCGCCGAGGAATGGTCGCAGCGCAGCGAGGGGTTGCCGTTGGACACGCCTTACGAGGCGCTGATCCTCGCCTCGATCATCGAGAAGGAGACCGGGGTTGCGGCAGAGCGGCCGGAGATCGCCGGCGTCTTCGTCCGCCGTCTACGCAAGGGCATGCGGTTGCAGACAGATCCGACGGTGATCTACGGCATGGGCGACGCCTATGATGGCAATATCCGGCGCGCAGACCTGGAGCGCCCAACAGCCTACAACACCTACACGATCAAAGGATTACCTCCAACACCCATCGCGCTGGCGGGCGTCGAGGCGATTCATGCGGCACTCCATCCCGCAGAGGGTGACTCGCTCTATTTCGTCTCACGCGGCGACGGCAGCCATTACTTCTCCGCCAGTCTGGACGAGCACAACTGTGCCGTGCGCCATTATCAGCTGAACAAACCTTGTGCGAGCCTGCGGTTGGCCAAGGCCGAGATCGACCCCGGATCTGAGGACGCCGAGCCGCAAGACGACGCCGCAGCCGCCGCGCAATGAACGTCCGTCGATGATGCGCGGGCACTTTATCACCCTGGAGGGAATCGAGGGCGCGGGCAAATCGACACAGCGCGACCTCGTCCATAGTTTCCTCGAGCAGGCGGGTCACGAGGTCTGCATGACGAGGGAACCCGGCGGATCCGAGATCGCCGAGCGGATTCGTGACGTACTGCTCGACAACAACAACCATGGCATGGCCGCGGACACGGAGCTGCTGTTGATGTTCGCCGCACGCGCCGAGCATCTGAACAAGACCATCCTGCCAGCCATGTCGGCTGGAAAATGGGTGCTCTGTGACCGCTTCACCGATGCCACCTATGCCTATCAGGGCGGCGGGCGATCCGTCGCACGCGAGCGCATCGCGGCCTTGGAGACCTTTGTGCAGGGGACCTTGCGGCCAGACCTGACGCTGTTGTTCGATCTGCCAGCAGAGGTCGGTCTGGCGCGTGCGCGCGGACGCTCCGCACCGGATCGGTTCGAATCCGAGGAGATTTCGTTTTTCGATCGGGTCCGCGCCGAGTACCTGCGCATCGCCGAACGTGAACCGAGTCGCGTTCGCCGAATCGACGCGCGTCGCGATCGAGCGCGGGTCGCCGCCGATGTGCGCGACATCATCAGCGGCTATCTCACCGAGTTCGAGCAGCAAGCGGCCAAATGACCGAGGCGGCTGTCAGCGACCTTCAACTCCAGCGCTTGCCTTGGCTAGACGACCATTGGCTAAGACTGCAAGACGCCCGACGTCAGGACCGACTGGGTCACGCCCTGCTGCTTGGCGGCCCCGCCGGCATCGGCAAGCGGCAGTTCGCCGACCTGTTCGCGGCTGGTCTGCTGTGCGCCCGCCCCGTCAATCAAGGCGAACCATGCGGCACCTGCGCAGAGTGCGTTCTAGTCAGGTCCGGCAATCATCCCGACTCGAGCCACTTGCTTCCAGATGCCGATTCGAAGAGCGGCGAGATCAAGGCCGACGCGGTGCGTGAGTTCTGCAGCAGGCAGTCACTGACCGCTAGCCGCGGCCCGCGGGCGGTGCTGCAGATCGCACCCGCTGAGGCCATGAATCCCTTTGCCGCGAACAGCCTGCTGAAGACACTGGAAGAACCCGCGGACTCGACGCTGTTGATCCTGATCTGCGAGGATGCAACGCGATTGCCGGCCACGGTGCTCAGCCGCTGCCAGCGACTGAGCATGCCAGCGCCTAAGCCTGAAGATGCGTTCGCCTGGCTGTCGGCGCGGATGTCGACGCAATCCATTGATGTCGGATTGCTGCTGCGTCTCGCCCACGGCGCCCCTTTGCGCGCGCTGGCGTTGGCGCAGGACGGTGTATTGACCGCACGAGAGCAGACGTTTGCACAGTTCCAGGCCATCGCGGATGGCAGGCTGGACCCATTGGCTGGAGCGGATGCTTGGCAGCGCCAAGACGCGGCGCTAGTATTGGACTGGCTCGCGGGTTGGGTCAGCGATCTGTTGCGGCTGATCCAGGGCGGCGCCGGTGCCTATCTGAATAATCCCGACAAACATACCGAACTCGCACGGCTGGCGGCCTCGCTGATGCCCGCGCCAACGCATCGCTATTTGCAGCAGATTCTCAAATCCAAGGCCTTGGCGACGGTGTCGATTAACAAACAGCTGTTATTCGAGCGGCTGCTCGTGCACTGGGTCCGGCTAGTGAGGAGGGCGCACTGACATGGATTCCGAGCGGCACGACGGCACACGCCAGCGTATCTTGAGCTTCGCCATCAAGGACAAGCAGGCGCTCTATGCTGCCTACATGCCATTCGTAAAGAACGGTGGCTTGTTCATCCCGACCACCAAGCGTTACCAACTCGGTGAGGAGTTGTTCCTGCTGCTGCAACTGATGGACGAGAAGGAACGCATTCCCGTCGCCGGCAAGGTGGTCTGGATCACGCCGCTCGGCGCCGAAGGCAACCGCCAGGTCGGCGTCGGCATTCAGTTCGGCGATCAGGACAAGGGCGATGCGCGGCGCAGGATAGAGCAGTATCTGGCCGGCGCTTTGGAAGCCGATCGCCCAACCCACACCATGTGATCATGCTTGTCGATTCCCATTGCCATCTCGACCGCGTCGACCTGACCCGATACCAAGGCCGATTCGATACATTGATGCATCAGACCCGCGCCGACGGGGTGGAGCATATGCTCTGCGTCTGTATCGACCTGGAGCATTACGATGCGATGCGCTCCCTGGTCGCCGCGGAGCCAGACATCTCGATCTCGGTCGGGGTGCATCCAAACGAGGGGCCGAGTATGGCGGCCACGGGCCATGGTGACGCGGGCGGGCGCCAGCGCCGCCGTGAGCCGGACGTCGGTGAACTGGTGCGGCTGGCTGATGACGAGAAAGTCGTCGCCATTGGCGAGACAGGGCTCGACTATCACTACAATGAAGGCGACCTGAGCTGGCAGCGTGAGCGCTTCCGCGTGCACATCGAGGCCGCCAGGCTGTGCGGTAAGCCACTGATCATCCACACGCGCGACGCCAGCGACGATACCATTGCGATCATGCGCGATGCCGCTGCCGACGATGCCGGCGGCGTCATGCACTGCTTCACCGAGACCTGGGAGATGGCGCGTGCGGCGCTTGATCTCGGCTTCTACATTTCATTCTCGGGCATCGTCACCTTCAAGAATGCCGAGGCGCTGCGCGAGGTCGCGCGGCGCGTGCCGATCGATCGCCTGCTTATCGAAACCGATTCTCCGTACCTAGCGCCGGTGCCGCACCGCGGCAAGCCGAATGAGCCGCGTTACGTCGCCCGCGTGGCGGACAAGATCGCTGAACTGCGCGACATGGAGCCAGAGGAGATCGCCGACGTCACGTCAGAGAACTTTTTCCGGCTCTTCCCGTTAGCCGCGCGGAGAGTCTGAGGCCGCCGCGCACTGGGAGCGCCGACTTGCTAGTCGGCGCTGCGCTGAAGACGCCGCAAACGCCGCATCGAGCGGCGCCGACGGCGAGGCGCTTGGAAAACCTGCACTCCCAGTTCCCGGTTGGCCTGCACAAGCCCAACCACAAATTTCGCAGCCTTACTTACCCTTCGAGCCACCATTGCGGTCGTCGCTGGTGAGCTGATCGCCACAACGCGTGACGCCGATTTGGGCGTCGCTACCCTTTTTCTGCTTCAGTGTCTCACGCAGGGCGCCACAGACGGTCTGCAGCACCTTGATTCGCGCGTAGGGCTTGTCGTCGCCCTCAACAAGCGTCCAGGGGGCATGCTCGGTGCTGGTGCGTGCCACCATCTCGTTGACGGCCGCCTTGTATTCTGGCCATTTCTCGCGGTTGCGCCAATCCTCGTCGGTAATCTTGTAGCGCTTGTAGGGTGTATCCGCGCGGTCCTGGAAGCGACGCAGCTGTTCCTCGTCGCTGACCTGGAGCCAGAACTTCTGCAGGATGGAACCGTTCTCGACCAGCTGCTCTTCGAACTCGTTGATCTCGTTGTAGGCTCGACGCCACTCTGCCTCGGTTGCGAAACCCTCGACCCGCTCCACCAGCACCCGCCCGTACCAGGAGCGATCGTAGATGATGATGCGCCCTGCGCGCGGCACATGGCGCCAAAAGCGCCACAGATAGTGGTGTGCCTTCTCCTCGTCGGTCGGCGCGGCCACCGACATGGTTCGGTACAGGCGCGCATCGACCGCGCTGGTGATGCGTCGGATCGCGCCGCCCTTGCCGCCGGCGTCGACGCCTTCGAATACCAGCACCGTCGAGCGGCGTTGTTTGTAGGCCTCCCAGGCAAGCTCGTTGACCTCCTTTTGCAGCTTCTGCAGCTCCTGCTTGTACTCGGCGCGCCCGAGCTGATTCGTGAGTTCCATTTGGTCGAGAAGCGTGATTTGGGCGCTCGGCGACTCCGGCAGATCCAGCGGATCGGCCTGGGTTGGCGGCTCCATCGCGACCGGCTGGTTCATGCGTGAGCGGATGGCTTGGAGCAGGGTCTTGCCAACGGTCAGATCGCGATAGCGCGTGTCCTCGGCCTCCACCAGATACCAGGGCGCAATGCCGCGGTCGGTCTGGCGAATGACGCGCTCGGCCACGTGCTCGAACAGCTGGTACTGTTCGGAGAACTTGGACTTCTCCGGCAGCATCTTCCAGCGGCTGCGGTCGTCGCGAGAGAGCTCTTTGAGTCGGCGCTTTTGGTCCGGCTCCGACAAGTGGAACCAGAACTTGACGACCAGCGCGCCGTCATGCGTCAGCATGCGCTCGAAGTCGACGATTCGGCTCAGCTCGGCATCCAGCGCTGCATCGTCGCAAAGACCTTGAAAACGATGCTCGATCGGTGCCAGGTACCAGCCACCGAACAGGATGGAAATCTCACCGCGCGGCGGCAAGGTGCGCCAGAAACGCCAATAGCGCGGCCGCTCACGCTCCTCATCACTAAGTTCCCAGAACGCGAAGGTCTGCACGCCGCGCGTATCGAACCACTCGTTGAGCCGATTCACGACCTCACCCTTGCCGGCGGCCTCGACCCCGGAAACGATGACGACGACCGGAATATTGCTTTCCTGCAGCTCGCGCTGGACCTCCAGCAGCTGGGTGCGCAACTCGTCGCGCTGCGCCTTGAATGCGTCTTTACTGACCGTCCGGCCGACTTTGGTTGCCTCGAACATGGCTCCACTCCTTACATCGGTGCGCGGTCTGGCTGATTGCTCAAGCCTCTCGCGTGCTGTTGTTATCGATGGCGCGGCTGCGCCCCTCGGCGTCTACCGCAACGTATACGAAACGCCCTGCGGCTACCTCGTGGCCCTGTTGCGGCAGGGCCTCGCGTCTTGCCCAAGCATTGACCTCGACGGTGATCGAACTCTTGCCGACGCTGACGACACGGGCAAACAGCTCGACCAGATCACCGACTCGAACGGGCGCAAGGAACCGAAACTCCTGCACGGCCGCGGTCGCAACCCGGCCATGCGCCAGCGCGACGGCGACTGTGGCGCCTGCGACATCGGCCTGCGACAACATCCAGCCGCCGAAGATGTCACCGTAGGGATTGGTGTCAGCCGGCATTGCAAGCACCCGCAGCCCGAGCTGCCAGCGCGTCGGGTCTTGATAGACGCCGTCATCGGCTACCCAATGGGGTACGGGATGCTGTGCAGGGTCGCGGTTCATCCGAGGATGGTCGCACAAGAGCGCAACCGATGCAGCATATATGACGAAACGATGACAAGCAGCCGCCGCAGGTTCATCAGGGCCGACCCCGGCGTGCCCACGGCCATGTCACGCCCCCGAGACGTCGAAACTGTCTCTGCTCAACGCGGCGACCTCCAACGTCAGCGCGACGGCGCCCTCCAGTTGTTCTTCCGGGGTATAGAAATGCGGCGAGAAGCGCAGACCGCCGCCGCGGCTCGCGCACATCAGGTTGCGCTCCATCAATGCCTTGTAGATAGCCTGCTGCTCGACGCCGGGAACGCGGAAGGTCACGATGCCGGCGCGGCGCCACATCTCCCGCGGGCTCAAGAGCTCCAGACCATGGACGTCGATCAGCTCGATCAGCCTCGTGGTCCGCTCGTTGATCGCCTCGGCGACCGCCGGCATCCCAGTCTCCTGCAGCAGCGACAGACTGGCCTCGAGCGCATGCGCGCCGAGCAGGTTGGGGCTGCCACACTCGAAGCGGCGGGCGTCGGCCGCGGGCCGCCAGTCTTTGCGATCGAAATCGCCCATGTCCTCGACCATGTGCCAGCCGAACTGGGTCAGACGCAACTGCTCGCGCAGCTCGGGCCGGCACCAGAAGAGCGCCAGACCTTCAGGCCCCAGCATCCATTTATGGCCATCGGCGACGACGAAGTCCGCCTGCGCGTGGCCGACGTCGAAGGGCAGGGCGCCGATGCCCTGGATACCGTCCACGCAAAACAGAATGCCGCGCTCCCGGCAGGCGCTGCCGAGCCGCGCCAGGTCCAACCTGAACCCGCGCGCGTACTGCACCCAACTCACCGCCAACACACGCGTGCGGTCATTGCACAGCGCCATCAGATCACCCTCGGGGTCCGCGCTGGAATAGAGGTCCAGCCCGTGCCACTGCACGCCACGATCGATCAATGCCTCCCAAACCACTCGGTTGGACGGAAATTCCTGCGCAATGCCGACGACATTGTCGCCATCTTGCCAGCTCAGCCCCTGAGCCACGATCGACAATGCCTCTGACGTGCTCTTGGCGAGCGCGATGTCGCCAGCCGATTGGGCGCCGATCAGTGCCGCCAGTCGCGCGCGAAGTCGCGCCTCGGTCGCCATCCAGCGCGGATACAGCTTAGAGCCGGTGGCACCGTTCTCGGCGGCGAAGCGCTGCACCGCCTCGACCGTTCGGCGCGGCCAGGGCGAGACCGCGGCATGATTCAAATAGACGATGTCGGGTCGCAGGTCGAACTCGGCAGCCATGCGCAATAGGCCTCCGCGGTTGGTGTCAGTTGGCTGGACAACAGTATGCCGTTTTGCGGCCTTAACGACTCAGGAACAGCTTCCTCGGTGACCTGTGCAAGGTCGCCAACAGGATGCCGATCGCGATGAGTCCGGCGCCGGCGGCATGAAACCAGAGCAACCGCTCGCCGAGCAACAGTGTTGCCAGCAGGGCGCCGAATGCCGGCATCAGATGGATGTACTGGCCGGTACGATTCGCGCCCATCTCTTGTATGGCGCGGTTCCAGAAGATGTAGGCGAGCACCGACGGGAACACAGCAACGTAACCAATGGCCGCCAGATTGGTCGGGCTGATGACGAAGCGATTGCCTTGTGCAAGATCCCAGGCGTAAAGCCCGGTCAGCGGAATCAGACCGATGCCCATGATGGCCGCCAAGAACGTCAACGGCTCGAGCTCAGTCGGTCGCCAGCGCAGACAGACGGAGTAGAGCGCCCAATCCAATCCTGCCGCGAGTATCCAGATATCGCCTCGATTCAGCGTCATGTCCGCGAGCAACTGCGGTCGACCTTCGGTGGCGATCACCACGACGCCAGCCAACGACAGCAGGATGCCCAAGCATTGCGATGGGCTCACCGCCTGCCTCAGCAACAGGAAGGACAGAGCCACGATCACGACGGGCGTCGCCGACGACAGCAGCACCCCGTTGGTCGCGCTCGTGTCTTGTAAGCCAAGGTAGGCAAGGGTGTTGTAATTGCTGACGCCGAGCAGCGCCAACAGGCTCAGTAGCGGCCAGTGGCAACGGAGCAAGCCCCACTGCCGACGCAGTCCTGGCCAGGCAAAGGGCAACAGGATGAGCAGCGCCATTGCCCAGCGCCAAAATGACAACGCGATCGGCGGGATGTCGGCATGCAGCGCCCTTGCCAGCACGAAGTTGCCGGCCCAGAACAGCGGCGGAAGTGCGGCCACCAGCCAGATGGGATATCCGCCGCTAGGCCTCATCCCGAATCCCAGAGTATTTCAACCGACTCCTCGTCGATGCCGGCGTTCAAAGACTTCATTCTTGGACGCATTTCCAATGAACCTCTGCCGCTGGCGATCCGAACGACACCAGGGGTCTGCTTGCCCAAGGATTTGGCATAGGTCAGGAGGGGACATAGGAACCGCTATCCCTGATAGAGAACGAACTGAGCGCCAGCGCAATTGTCGCAGTTCTCCACGAGACGCGCGCGGAGTTGCGAGTTGGAGCAACCGCAGCTCAAACCTTAAGCCAGCAGCTGCGCGCTCGTATTCTCAAACCTCCCACGGGAACACGTGCGGCACCTTGCCGTCCTCAGCCGATTGCCATTCGTCGAAGGCATCGGCCGGGATCAACAAGCAGCGCCGGAAGCCTTGGTCGAGCCCTTTGTCGAGTTGTGGGCGCGGGCGCTTGGAGGAAGACGAGCGGAGCGGTACGACTTTACATAATATACATTATGCGCAATTAATATCTAGGCGCAATATAGTGATGTCCGGTTTGTGCAAAGTAGAAATGTCCGGTTGCCGTGCTTGCGGCACCCTTGGAGGCACGATTCTCCGGCCTTCAGGTGTCCGCCATGCGACCACCGGATCTGCTCACCATGAGTGCGATAGAACTGGACAGACTCACCGTCATCGAGCGCGTGCGCCACCGGCGCCTGTCGCAAGTCGATGCGGCCGAGCAACTGGGCCTGACGCCGCGGCACATCAGCCGGCTGGTGAACGCCTTCGAACGCGACGGCCCGGCCGCGCTGGTCTCCAAGCGGCGCGGTCGTCGGAGCAATCACGCATGGGCCGATGCGGTGAAGACCAGGGTTCTCAGCCTCGTGCGTGAGCACTACGCGGACTTCGGTCCAACGCTGATCGCCGAGAAGCTGGCGGAGAAGCACGAGCTCGACCTCTCCAGGGAGACGCTGCGGCTATGGCTGATGGAGGCCGGTCTCTGGCAAAGCCGCAAGCAACGCGACAAAGCCGTCCACCAGCCCCGCAACCGTCGTGACTGCCTCGGCGAGCTTATCCAGATCGACGGCTCCGAACATGCCTGGTTCGAGGCCCGCGGGCCGAAGTGCACGCTCCTGGTCTACGTCGACGACGCCACCGGACGGCTGATGGAGCTGCGGCTGGAGAGTATCGATACGCTGGAGGACGCCAACGTCTTCCTGCCAGGTTTCATGGACCGGTTCAACGAGAAGTTCGCCAGGGAGCCCGCCAGCGACAAGGATCTGCATCGACCGCTGACGGAGTTGGACGATCTCGACGAGGTGCTCTGCTGGCAGGAGGAACGCACTGTCTCCAATAGCCTGACGGTGCAGTACGACCGCGTCGTCTACCTCTTGGAGCCGAACGAGGTGACCGTCGGACTGCGGCGCAAGAAGGTCCGCATCCACGATTACCCGGACGGGACCATCGCCATTAAGTACGACGGCGCCGACCTACCCTACTCCGTCTTCGACAAGGTCCGGCAGGTGAAGCAGGCGGACATCGTGTCGAACAAGCGTCTCGGTGCAGTCCTCAAGCACGTTCAGGAGGAGCAGCAGATCCAGGCGGTGGAACGCAGCAAGAAGGCACCGACCCGACGCGGCCAACGCCGATTGGCGGCCGAACGCTTCCGCGATGCCAACCCGGCCGTCGGTTGATCTCCCTGCTCAGGGGTTGTCGCCCGCAGCTCCTCGCGCAACACGCGGCGTCGTCCTCGTCGCGCATGGCGCTGCCGTCAGGCAGTAGGAAAAAGAGTCGGTGCATACATCAGAGGTGACGCTCGGCGTCCATGGAGTCATGCAGGATGCGAACGACCTTGATCCCCTCCGGGATCAGCACGTAGAAGATGAGGTGCCGACCTTCATGATACTTGCGGTATCCGAGACATGATCCTTGCGGTATCCGAGACGGATCGCATCGCAGGAACGGCCAACGGTCGGCGAGTCCGCAAGTAACGCAAAGCGTCGGTCGAGCTGCGCCAGATTAAGTGTTGCGCTGCGCAACGCCCCAGGCTGTCTGCGTGTAGCGCGCAATCGATTTCAAGTCGTCGCGCGCCTTGCGGGTCAGGCGAAAGGTCGCCATCAGCGGGCGTCTTCGGCATCCAGTTCCTCGATCAGCCCCGTGAGAGAATAGTCAGCGAGGCCGCTGTCCTCGCCCTCCTGCAGCGCCTTGCGCAAGGCATCGACGCGCGTCTCGTGCTCTTCAAGCAACCGCAGTCCCGCGCGGACCACCTCGCTCGCCGACACGTACCGCCCTGTCTGGACGCGGTTGTCCACGAAGGTCTCAAAGTGATCACCGAGGGTGACGCTGGTGTTCTTGGGCATGACTAGAACCTCTAGGCGACGCAATACCAATATATACCACTAACTGGTACTTGCTGCCCATCGTGCCGAGTTCGGCGAGTCCGTCCGGGCGCCCTCCGGGCCGCCTTCCAGGCTCGCCTGTCATCGCCGAACTTGGCGCCACGTCCCGGGCCTCAGTCCACCAACCGGACATTTCTACTTTGCGCGCCACCGGACATCTGTAACTTGCGCTGACATATACCGGCGAAGACATCAGACCGTGGAGCGGACCAAGAAGGCGCTGACCCGAGGCGGCCGGTGACACGCGTTTTTTTGGGTACAAAATAGACGTATGTTGGGTACATTGTTCGACACCGGCGAGGAGTACGTTAGGCAACAGGGAACGCTCGCGCTCCGGCTGGAGCACATCAATCAGCGCTCCGAAGCAAGAAAGCTGAGAGCGCCGCCAATGGCATTAACCCGGATCGACTTCCCACTTATCGCCGCGCGGGCGCCCAATCGCCAGCGCGACCGTCTCCTGGAGCCTGTCCTGGGAAGCCTGCAGCCCTGCGAGTTGCTCTCTCAGTCGTGCATTCTCGGCGGCGAGACCCTCTCTGGATCGATCGCTTGCATCGAGCCGTTCCCGCAGGTTCACCGTCGCGTCCTGCGCTGATTGTAGTGCGCGGGCTAGCTCGTCGCGGTCTAGATTGATGCGCAGTGTGGCGATCTCGGCCTCTTGGACGGCTTTGCCGAGGACCTCTGTGCGCTGTTCCAACTGGGCCATTGTATCGTCGGCGGCGGTGAGCTTGACTTGGAGGTCTTCTAGGCGCTGTTCGCGTTGTGCCAGCAACACCCGTTGGCTCGCTGCGGTCTCGCGCTCCTGATCCAACAGTTGGTTCGAACGTTTCCGATCGGCATTGGCCGTCTTGAGATCCTGCCGAGCCTTATCGACCTTTTGCAGCCAGGCGGCTTGGTCACGCTCGCGCCCGTCGCGTTCGGTCTGCACCGACGCCCGCAACTGGTCGTTCTCATCGCGCAGTCGGGTCAGCGCGCCGTCGAGTTCCAGCTGCTTCCCGTCAAGGGCCTCAATCCGCGCGGCCTGCTCCTCCACCTTGTGTTCAGCCGCAGTTGCTCGGGCCTGAGCCGCTTCGAGCGCGGTCTCCAGTGTGTCGTTTTTCTCAGTCAGCGCCGTAAGCTGGCGCTCCGCCGTTTCCAGCTGCTCGCCCAGCCTGCCCCGTTCCGTTTGCCATTGCTGATCTGCCTCGGCGAGCGCTCGCGCCCACAACTCCGCGACCGGCTCGACCAAGGCTTCCGGCAACCGCGGCTCACGCAGACGTTCGCCGACCTCCGCCCACAGGTCATCAAGCGCACTCAGAATGGTCTGCTGGGCGCCCTGCCCGATCGCCTGCCGAACCCGTTCCGCCGTTGGTCGCTGTCCGTTCTGCAGCAACTCAAGGGCAGCCGCTTTAGCAAGTTGGCGTGTGTTGCTCATCGGGCCTGGCCCCGAAGGGGTTTAGGACAGTCCGTCATGGTCTTACGGCAAGCGAGATCGAGCTATTGATGCTGTCGGCCGAACCGGCGCCCTTGAAGGCGGCCGGTCCGGTGATTGGCCTAACCTTGAGCGGACAGGCTAAGCGGCGGTACTGGAGAGCGGCTGGCGGCCGGAGGACCTGAACCCCCTGGTCGTGGTGGATAGGCACCGGATATCGGTTCATATGCCCAATCCGGAATCGGCTTACCGAGCCGCATTCCCTGGCAGGCACGCCTGGCAGCAGGCTGCACCTTTGTGGGCACGGAGCATGCTTGAGCTGGAGTCGTCTGCGAGTGGCTTGAACGCGGGCCGATCCTTGCTATAACCACGGAGCGTTGAATGCTGCGCCCAATGATCGAGCATAGATGGAACCCTCGGGTCCCAAGCGCGATTCCTGTCGTTCTGAACGACAAGAATGGCGCCTATGGGCGTGGCGTTGCGCTGATGCCTGAGTCTCCGGGCACGTCAGGGCCGGTCAGGGCGACGACGTCACGATGAACGCTAGCAGCCGTCCAACGGCATTGACTGCGGCAGGCTTCGACCCATCGTCGGGTCGCTGGATGGCGACGCGCCGAACGCAGACCGCGGCAGTCGAACGAATGACCCTCGTTACCTACAACATCTGGTTCGGCGAGCACCGCTGGCGTGAGCGCCTGGCCCACCTGCTCGGATTGGTCGTGCGTTGCGAGCCAGACATCATTGCTCTGCAGGAAGTCACCCCAAGGCAGCTTGAGCAGATACTTGCGGCAGAGTGGGTCCGCAGCGATTTTCTGGTGTCGGATGTCAGCGGCACCACTCTGAGACCCCATGGTGTTCTGCTGCTCTCGCGCCTGCCGATACACGATATCACGCTGTGCAGGTTGCCGAGTCGAAAGGACCGCAAGCTGCTGACCGCCTTGATCGATACAGGACACGAAAGGATCAGCGTCGGCAATCTCCATCTTGAGAGCAGTCCGAACAATCAGCTCTTACGCTTGGCTCAGCTCAAGCGTGTTCTGTCCCACCAATCCGCGGCGAAACATGCCCTACTGATGGGCGACTTCAATTTCGATCCGAGGTCGGACGCGGAGCAACGACGCCTGGGCCGAAACTACATCGACCTGTGGCGCGCCCTTTCCAGCGGCGCCGGCGCTGGCCACACGGTCGACAGCAGCCGAAACCGCATGCGCTTCTTGCACAAGCACAAGCATAAGCATGTCCGCTTCGATCGCATTCTGTTGCGTTCCGTGGCCCCAGGATGGGCGCCGCGGAGCATTCGCCTGCTAGGCACGGAGCCGATCTCACCTTCAACGCCCGACACCTATCCGTCAGACCATTTCGGGCTGACCGCGATCATCGAGCGACAGGCCGACATCAAGCCCTCGGGACTCCCTTCTCGGTTGTCGGCGGCGCATCAGGCTTGACTGACTCAAGCGTCGGAAGCAACGCACTGGCATAGCTGCTGCATAGAAACAGCGAGAACAGACCCAAACCGATGTCGGTCACTCGGCTCGCATGCCCGAAGGACGCAGATCCATGGCCATCAGGTCAAGGGTCAAGCGCGTGCAACCCGCGAAAGCCACCGAGTTCCGATGCCGCAATCTGATGGAGGCAAAGCATGAAATTTGAATTTACACCCGGCGAGCGCGCCGATGCCGGAACACGACGTCTCGCGATCGGCTTGATCGACCATGCGATCTTGCAGGCGGAAGACCGCGGGATCGACCCGGCAGAGGCTATCCATGAGGCCCGCAAGGACATGAAGAAGCTGCGCGGTCTGTTGCGGCTGGTGCGACCATCGGCGCCAAGGCTGTACAAGGCCGAGAACCGTGCCTTCAGAGACGCCGCGGCGGGGTTATCCGCGCTGCGGGATGCCGACGTCGCACTGGAGACATTCGATCAGGTGATCGAAACAGCCCGGTCGGCCGGTCTGATAAGCACATCGGAAGACAATCGGGAACACGCAGATCGAGGGGCGACGTCGGACCTCGCGCCATTGGAACGCAGCGGGCTGGATCATGAGGCCCTCGCGCGCCTGCGCGCCCAGCTGGAGCAATACCGGACAGCGGCGCACGAGCGTTTCGGTGATCCGCTCGCCAAGCTCGACGTCTTTCGTCTCAAGCTGCTGGATGCACGCGAGCGCGTCCCCGACTGGCGCCTCAAACCCGCGAGTAACGCTGACAGCGCCTTCGCATCATTGGGTCCCGGTCTGCGCAAGACGTATCGGCGCGGACGCAAGGCGATGACCAAGGTGCAGGCGGAGCCGAGTGTCGAGGCATTTCACGACTGGCGAAAACGGGTCAAGTACTTGACCTATCACCTTCGTCTGTTGCGTCCCGGCTGGCCGAAGCTCCTCAAGGCCCAGCGCAACGAAGTCAAGACGTTGGCGGATCTGCTCGGCGACGATCATGACCTCGCGGTATTGGCGGAACTGCTGCCTAACCTGGACGGAGGAGACGCGGCGCACGACGCGGACGCCAGGCAAGCGCTGCTGACCGAGATCGGGCGCCAGAGCGAGCAATTGCGCCGCCGCGCATTCGGCGTGGGCCGTGTGGTCTACGCCGAAAGCCCAAAGGCGATTGGACAACGCTTGAGCGCCTACTGGCGGCAGGCGGAAATCAACGCGGCCGAGCAGCAGAACGCGGGCTGAATGCGTGTTCAGTCGACGCGGCCCGGTGCTCCGGCGACCGGCGCTTGCGGTGGTCTTGATCTGAAGAGCGTTTTTCTTTCCAGCGATCCCACATCCTGACGATCTTGGACACCCTTCTGTCACCCGAACAACAGCAAGCCGCCCTGTCGCTTCTATTGGCGCTGGCGATCGGCCTGCTGTTCGGCCTCGAGCGCGGCTGGCATCGAGAGCAGGCCGACTTTGTCTCGCGGCCCGCGGGGGTTCGCACCTTCGGCCTACTCGGTCTGTTGGGCGGGACGGCAGGACTGCTCGCGCAGCACACGTCACCGAACGTGCTTGGCTGGGTCTTCGGCGGTCTCGCCGTAGCGGTCGTTGCCGGCTATCTGGCGAGCGTCAGGGAGACCGGCGAGACCGGTATCACGACCTTGATTTCCGCGCTGGTCGCGTTCGGCCTCGCCGCGCTGGCGGCGCTTGGACACCGCAGCACGGCCGCGTCGGCCGCGGTGGTCGCGACCCTGCTACTGAGCCTCAAGCCCCAACTTCACGGCTGGCTGAGAAAACTGGACCAGGCCGAACTGCTCGCCACGCTGAAGTTATTGTTGATCTCGGTGGTGATGCTGCCAATCCTGCCGAACCAGGGCTACGGGCCGGCGCAGGCGCTGAACCCGTACGAACTCTGGTGGATGGTCGTTTTGATCGCGTCCATTTCGTACGCGGGCTATTTTGCCGTCCGCATTGCTGGCTCCGGGGCCGGCGTGCCGCTGACCGGACTGCTGGCTGGGCTCGCTTCGTCCACCGCGCTGACATTGCAGCTCGCCCGTCTGGCCCGCCCAGCCACGGCGGATCGCAATTTGCTCGGCACCGGCATACTGCTTGCCAATGCAACCCTATTCCCGCGGATTCTCGTCATTGTTGGGCTTGTGCAGCCCACGCTGCTGGCGCCGCTGCTCATCCCGATGGCCATCATGACCCTGCTCACCGCCCTGCCCGCCTTGCCGCTCTGGTTCCGGCGCGGGTCGGCAGGGGACGACAGCCAGGTTCGGATCGACAACCCGCTGGCGCTCGGATCGGCCGTGCGCTTTGGCCTGTTGCTGGCAGTGGTGGTAATGGCTGGTCGCCTGGCCGCGGAGCATTTCGGCGATGCGGGAGTGCTTGCGCTCGCGCTGGTGTCCGGTGTTGCCGATCTCAACGCGATCACGCTGTCGGTGGCGCGCATGTTCCCGCAAGAGGTTGCAGAGACGATCGCCGTGACCGCCGTTCTGATCGCCGTCAGCAGCAACGTCGTCTTCAAGATTGCCGTGTGCTTGTTCGTTGGCACCCCGGGGCTTGCGCTGCGGGTAGGGCTGCCGCTGGCGATCGCCTGTGCGGCCGGCCTGGCGTCGGTTTGGGGTTTGGACTCATTGGCACCGTTGCGCGCATGGATCGTCCAATGACGATCGGGGAGCCCTACCCCTCGATGCCGTTGCGATCGTCGTCGGCCAGCGGAAGGCGGAAGGTGACCTTGTCCGGACCCAGGGTCAAACTACCGCAATGGTCGTTTGCCACGCGCTCAGCCGCCTGCGCCATCAAGCGCAGATCGGCGCGCTCGCGCGGCGTGTCCGCGGGCTGGCTGCCCCGGGCGCTGATGACCAATAGCAGATCCCCATTGCTGCGCTGTATCTCGAGCGTCGGACGTTGGGCGCAGATGCCGTTGCAGTCGGTGCCCACACCGACGAGCCGCATCGCATGCACCAGCGCGGCCTCGAGACTGGCCGGCTCCACGAGCATGGTTGTCTTGGCGCACGCGGCGGATGCGGTTACGACCTCGCCGCCGAATGTGCTGACCACCTCGGCCGCGAGCGTGGCGGGATCAAGTAGCTGCTGGGGTCCATCGCCGAAACGGACCGCATTAACGGCAATGGAAAGCTCGTTGGCGAGACTGCCCGCGGCGCCCTGTATCCGCGCAAGTCGTTCGGCGCGACCCGGTTCAGATTGACTCTGCAAGAGTAAGGTTTCGGCAACCAGATTGATGACGCTGAGCGGCGTGCGCAGGCGATGCGCCTGCTGCCGGACCTGCTCAGCCAGCAGCGAGCGCCGCTCCAGGTCGGTAAGGCGCTCCAGCTGGGGGTTGAGATCGGATGCCTGATTGCGCCTGTCCGGCGCGGGGCGACCGCCCCGTGTGTCCGCCGCCATTTGGTCGCTCGCTCTATGCGTTTGCTGAATGTCGCTCATCGGGCACGATGCGGTTCCGTCGCGAGGGCCAATCCCAGCCCTTACCTGGATTCAGCGCGGCCCGGAGGCGGACACTTGAGCCCAAGTCTTTCGCCGTCGTGTCAACCGTCCCATTACGGCTCATCGATCTGCCTCTCGGCCTCCTCCTTGGTGATGCCATAGAGCTCCTGCACACGACCGACAAGCTTTTCACGCTCGCCGTCGATACGCGCCAGGTCGTCGTCGGTGAGCTTGCTCCATTTTATCTTCAGCTCGCCTTTCATCTGTTCCCAATTGCCTCGGACTTGTTCCCAATTCATTTTGCCTCCGGACCGGAGTGCCGGTCGTTTCAGGATGGTTGTTAATGCACAGCTGCTGACTTACAGCTGATGATGTACAACAAGTTAAAAGCAAGGCTCGTACCAGGTTGACACAGCGCCTGACACAGTGCCTTGAGACGGCGCGGGTGGCCCGGATCCCCGGCGGCGCCAGTTTGGAACCAACGCCGGCTCTGCTCGCACTTGCCGCCCTGGCGCAATGACTCGGGCAGGCCCGCTCGAGAAGCGCGGCCCAGTCACCCACCAGCCGCTCCAGAGGTCGCGCCAGAAACGCCGAGTACGCCCGGCACGAATCAGCGAGCCACACCGGGTCCGCAGCGAGCCGCTCCACCACCAGCCAGTTAGTACGTCGGCGCGGGTGTCGCCGCGGCCACCCCGGGTTTGGTCCAGTTGTTGAAGACGACGGTCTCCATGCCCTGGGCAGGTATCTGGACGGATTCCTCGAAGGTGCCATCACCGCTGCTGACGGTTACCTGGTAACGCGCCGGCGGCAACTTGGTCATGAACCAGGGGCCGGGCGACTTGGCCTGCAGCACGGTATCACCATCAATCTGGTCAATACGCACGTTCACGTCGGCGAGATAACTGCCGTCGCTCGCGGCGAACTCGAGCTTCAGATTGAACTCGGATGCCATCTTCTGCAGGTACTCGCGCTCGTTGATACCCACGCCGCCGCTGACCCACGGAATATCGCCCTGCCGACCCTCGGTAACGTATTGCTCGGGCTCAACCACCGTATCCTCCGGCGCCGCGACGGCGGTCAGGGGGATCGTCAGGGCTAGACCCGCGAGCGCTGAAAGAATTGGCAACTTCGTGCATCTGAAAGATTTTTCATCGATTTCCTCCGTAGGTTGGCCGGCACAGCGGCCGGTTTCGAGTGACGGTACTCGTGAGGAAAGCAACTGTCGCGCCAACCTGCACGGGCGCTAGGCACGACGGCATAGATTCAGCCGTATCATCAGCGACGGTATGCGCGGTGCGGGGGGAAATGGACAACCGACGGTGGGAATGCCCCAAGCCGGCCATTCGCCCGCCCTTCTTCTATGGGGGTTGTACGTGGCCACCCGGAGCCAGGGCCTCAGCCGCTGGATTGCAGCGCGCGGCGGCCGAGCCAAAACAGCCCGGCGAGAGAGGCAGCACCCACCAGCAGCAGCGCCACCGCGCGGAGGTCGACGCGACCGATCAGGGAAATCAATCCCTCGGCGAATACCGACAGCGCGAGCACGCCCGGGAGCATGCCGATCACGGTGCCGATGGTGTAATCCCGCAGCGGGACATGGATGGCACCGGCAACCAGGTTCAGCACGACAAACGGCGCAACCGGGACGATGCGAAGCGTCACGATGGTGGGGATGCCAGGTTTGCTGAGGCGCCGCCGCAGCTTGCCGGCGCGATCCCAGGCGGATTGCTGCAGCGCAGTGCCACCGGTGGCGCGGCCAATACCGTACCCGGCGAGGGCGGAGAGCGTGGCGCCGGTCATGGCCACGACTGTGCCCATGACCGGGCCGAAGATCAGTGCCGCCGAGAGGATCAGCAGCGTCACCGGTACGGCGAGCAGACTCGCGATCACCAGGGCGGCGACACCGGCCAGCGGTGCCCAGGGCGCTCCGCTGATGGACTGCAAGGTGTCCGCGAGCAGTTCCGGCTGCAGCAAACTGCCGAGCGCGGTCCAGCGCCAGGCCGCGGCCAACGCCAACAGCAGACCGATCAAACCGGTGATGATCAGCAGCCGGCGGCGCACGGCCCCCGTGTTCTGCTTGCCGACCGTGGCGTCGGTGATCAGGTCCGGATTCAGCGGTCGATCCGGGTCGATCAAGCGCTCGTCGGGCAACTGGCGGTCCCAATCCGGGACTGGTTCTCGACGTAGATGAAACGCTCGGCGGCGTCGATCATGTCCAGGTACAGGCGCTCGACCTCCCGTACCTCGGCGCGACCGTCGTAGGTCGGCAGCGTGCGGGCGATGGCGACCTCGTGGTCGCGAAACAGCGGCTCGACACCGCCGGGCCACGGGTCTTCGGCAGTGCTCGGGCCGGCCTCCGGCAGCAGCCGCTCATCGCCACCGGCCTGTTGCCAGCGCTCGGCGAACAGCGCCGCGAGCGCATCGGCGGCCGCCCCATCCACGAGCATCTGCAGATCGTGGAACGGCGGATAGGGATGACCGTCCGGATCGCACCGCAGCGGCTCGTCGGCTCGGTGCGCCGCCGGTATCCCAGCGCCATTTGCTGAGGTCGAACCCGCCGCACCAGGCGATACGGCCGTCCACCACCACGAGCTTTTGGTGCTGACTCGCGGTCAGCGGGTGGGCGTCGTCTTTGATGAAGTGCAGCCGCGGGTGCTGCGGATCACTCCCCCAAGGCGCATCACCAAACAGCAGCGGCTCGCGTTCCAACGCGTAGATCGGGGCATAGTCCCAGAGCAGGATAAAGACACGCAGACCCGGGCGCCGGTCCAACAGCGCTACCAGCAGCGGACCGAGGGCGGTCGGCAAACCGTCGTTCTGGCTGTCGGCGTCATCTGCCCCGCGTGCCAGCTCGACGCCGCTGTGGATATCCCAGGCAGCAATCGCGATGCTGTGGTGGGCACGGACCAGCGACCGGCGCACCGCCGGGAAATAGGCGTCGCCGTCCACCAACACGGCGACCCGGTCGGCCCTCGGCGTCCCGACGCAGTTGCGTCCCGGCACCAGGCGCAGCGATGAGCCGGTGAACGGCGATGTCGAACCGCCGTGCTCGACAGCATCCTGCTTTGGTCCCGCTGGCCCGAATGCGCCCGTCATTTGTTCACCGAACAAGCCCCTTTGCGGCTGTCATGGAGATGAGGAGGAACTCGCGGTCGCTGGCCGGCTCAATCGCGCAAATCCGCCGCGTTGGGCTCCGGGAGCGGCCCGGCGGGCGCTTCTGCTGGTCCGTCCCGGCGGAGGGCCGCGTCGTCGAACCGACGGCCTGCGATGTCTCGGTCGAAGCGTCCGTCTGCCCCTCGGAGACGAGCGACAGCTCGGCCGGAGGGCCTGTTTGCGCGTCGCCGCTGCGGCTCCCTGGCTCGACACCGAGACCGTACTTGTGGATGCGGTAGCGCAGCGTCTCGCGGGTGGTGCCGAGCGCGCGCGCCGCGGCGGTGACGTTGTGGTCGGTACGCTCCAGCGCCGTCTGGATGATGTAGCGGTCCATCTCGTCCAGCGCCATGCTGCCGTCCAGCGGGATACTGAGGCGATTGCCCGCAACAAAGGGGCCGTTACCCGACTGAGCATCCTCGGGCACCGCAACCCCCTGCCCCAGCTGCATCCACTCGACGGGAAAGACCTCGTCCGTTGCCAGCAGCACCGCGCGCTCGATGACGTTACGCAGCTCACGCACGTTGCCGGGCCAGGCGTAGGCCCGCATACGGCGGTACACTTCGTCAGGCACCAGGTGCACGCGGCGGCCGGAGCGGGCGTTGTATTCATCGATCAGCGCCGGCACCAGCTGCGGCAGGTCGTCGATGCGTTCGCGCAGCGGCGGCAGGTCCAACCGAAACACGCTCAGTCGATGGAATAAGTCACTGCGGAAACTGCCCTCGCGAACCTGGGCCTCCAGATTGCGGTTGCTGGCGGCAATGATCTGAATGTCCACATTGATGGACTTCTCGCCACCGATGCGACGCAGGCTGCGATCCTCCAGCACCGTGAGCAGCTTGGTCTGAAGGTCCAGGTCCATCTCGGCGATCTCGTCCAGAAAGAGCGTCCCCTCGTGGGCCTGCTCCAGGTAGCCTCGGTGGCGCCCCTTGGCGCCGGTGAAGGCGCCGGCCTCGTGGCCGAACAGCTCCGATTCGAGCAGATCCCGCGGCAGTGCGGCGCAGTTCACCTCGATCATCGGCCCGTCGCCGCGCGGCCCGCCGTGGTGAAGGATACGCGCCACGAGCCCCTTGCCGGTGCCGGTCTCCCCGCCGATGATGAGCGCGCTGAAGGGCACCTCGGCGAGGCGTGCGATCATGTCGCGCGTCTCCGCGGTCTTTGCACTCTCACCGATAAAGGAATCCGGCGCGTAGCGCTTACGGCTGTCGCGGCTCAGGCTGGCCAATCGGCGCTGGGCCTGGGCGCTGCGCCGGGCGCCAGCGACAATGATCTCCAACCGCGCGAGCGGGCATGGCTTCTCCAGGAAGTCGTAGGCGCCGAGCCGGAGCGCCCGCACCGAGTCCGGCACGCTGCCGTACCCGGTCAGCAGAATCCACTCGCCGGGAAGCTTCTGTTTGCGGGCTTGCTCCAACAGGTCCAGCGCATTGCCGTCCGGCAGGCTCATGTCGGCGAGGATCACCAGCGGCTCGATGCGGTCGCCGAGCACCGCTTCGCGAGCCGTCTGAAGGTTCGCGGCAACCTCCACATCCCAGCCCTTGCCGTCGAAATGTTGGGCCAGCTCCCTTGCGAGGGCCGATTCGTCCTCGATGATCAACAGCGAATCTGACATTCAGGTTTCTCGTTTTGAATCTTGCTGCGTCGTCGGCCTGCCCAGCGAGCGCGGGCGGGTCGCCGACAGATGAAGCAAGGTTTGCACCGAAAAAGTCGCGATCGATTCGACCAGACCGCCTATTCGCTCAACCTCCGGTCTGCGTCCTCGGCCTTCAACGGTTGACAACCCACCATTGGCGACCTGTATGCGGGGCATTTAAGCCGAACCTCGGGGGATTTGCACCGATTGTTCACATCTGAAGGCACTCCCGTAGCGGCCGCATCGGGCGGTACGCACGGTTTGGCAAATCGCCAGGCAACCTTCACGCCAGCCCCTTGCCGTCGTCTGAATGTATGAAAGATCGCGACCTTGAGTAGAGTGAGCAGACACCTCCCTCGTCCAGCGCGGGGCAGACTCAGGACCGAATTGGGCGTTTCTTGGCACCCGCATTGCGTCATCTCCGCGAATAAGACGGTGAGCACAAGATCGCTCCCCGCACCCGTCCCTAGCGAACTCGCCCAACCTAAGGAGGATTCTCATGCCCCACGAAGCCACGTTGTTGATGCGCCAATTCGTCACCCATGACGTGCAGCGACTGCTCCTGACCCGGCCGGATGGCCTGGATTGGCAGCCCGGCCAGGGTATCGAGCTCGCCATCGACCAGGACGAATGGCGCGACCAAGGCCGACCCTTTACGCCGACCAGCCTGCGAGAGGACCGGATCCTCGAGCTGACGGTCAAACGCTACCCAGAGGAGGATGGCGTCACCGAGGCCCTGCATCAGCTCGAGCCCGGTGCGCGGCTGCTGCTGAGCGATGACGCCTTCGGCAGCATCACCTATCAAGGTCCCGGCACCTTCATTGCTGCCGGCACGGGCGTCACGCCTTTCCTCGGCATCCTGCGCCGGCTGGCCAAGGACGACGCCCTGTCGGGTCATCGCTTGCTGCTCTCCAACAAGAGCGAGCGGGACGTCATCTGCGCGCCTGAGCTGGCGCACTACCTCGGTGATGAGCTGGTGCTGACGTTCACCCGTGAGCACGCGCCAGGACAACAGGGCCGGCGCATCGACGCGGAGTTCTTGGATGCCAATGTCACCAACCGCGACGGTTACTGCTACGTCTGCGGCCCGGACGGTTTTGTCGAAGCCATGAACGATGCACTCCGGGCCATCGGCGTTCCTGCCGAGAAGCTCGTGTACGAACGCTGAGCCATCTGCGCTACGAAGCACCTGGACAGCTCCTGCCACCGCGTTTCCCATGTCCCAAGCCAACGTCGATCCGGCACACCAGGTCTGGTGACGGTGCGCTTTCGCGTCGGCACCGACAGGCAGTCAGCGATTGTCCGTGTCCGCGACAAGCTGCGCGCCCACACCCACCTGATCCCACCCGGCGTCACCGACTGGCGCGCCGAGGCCAAGGGCATCGACGACGTACCGGTATTTGCCGTCACCCTCTGGTCCAAGGGAGAACCGGCACAACGGCTGGACGACGCGGCCTTGCGCACCCTCGCCTTCGACCTGCGCGAGCGGCTGCAAGCCGTACCGGGCACCGCGGCCGGCTATATCATCGGCGGCCGCCAGCGGCAGATCACCATCGAGCCGCGGCCGGCGCAGCTGCGCGGGTTCGGCGTGACCTTGGAACAACTGGCCCAGACCGTCCGCGGCGCCAACAGCGAGCGCTCCAGCGGCGCGGTCGAGCGCGGCGGCGACCGGCTCCAGGTGAGCGCCGGCGGCCGGCTCAGGAACGCCGAGGAGGTGCGCCGGCTAGTGGTTGCCAACCGCGGTGGTCGTGTCATCTATGTCGCCGACGTGGCGCGCGTCAGCGATGCGCCGGCGCGAGCGGAGCGGTTCATGCTGCATTATCCCGCCGATGTCGATGGGTCGGTGGATGCGCCTGTATCAGATGCGCCGGTATCAAAGGATGCGAGCGAGGCGGCGCAACCGGCTGAGACGGGGGCCGAGGCGTCGCTGCCGGCCTTGCCGCGACCTCCGAGCACGCGTCAGCGGGCAGGCCAAGGCCTCCAGCCGCGCGTGCGAGCGAGTCGGTAGGCCTCTCGATCTCACCGCCTGGGCGTCGATCCTCGCGACTGGCCGCGTGGTGACACGTCCAGCCCTGGCTCCGCAAAGCCGGCGTCGCGCACGTCGGTTGATCGCGTCACACTCCCCGGCATGCCGCCTCAGATAGGTGGCGCGCAAGCGTCTCAACTCGCCGCCATGCGCGTCACTCATCTCGACGCCGAGCGCTCGGCATGCGGCGCTACGCTGTCCGGGCTCAGCCTCGACCGCCGCCCTTGGACACCAGGATCGTCGCCGGGGGCGACATCGGCCCGGCTGGCACGGGCTGCTCGTCGATTCACGTCCGCGACCTCGATGCCGTGTCCAAGCACCAAGGCGTCCAGCCACCGTCGAGGTCGTGCTCCATCCTGTTGGTGGATCTTCGCCCATCATGCGGTCCGCCGCGCCAGATCCGGGCGATCGCCCGAGATCGAGCGCTGACCGTTGCGAAGCCGTGGTCCGCAATGTTGATGCCAGATGTTGGCCCATTACCGCCAGGCCGACGAGGCCGATCGTCGAGCGTGGCTTCAATCTGCAGGCGTGTGCCCTCCCCACAAGTGATGAATGATGTGCGATCCAGTCAGCCCCAAAGACCAGCGCAGCCCGATCTGAGGCCAGTCGCGGTCAGACCAGTCCAGGTGAAAGAAGCGCTCACGTGGTTGGTCAACCCGCTCATAGGTGTGGGCGCCAAAGTAATCGCGCTGCGCTTGCAGCAGGTTCTGCGGCAGTCGCGCTGAACTCTCGGCCCATATCGGAGCTACCCCGGTGGTCGTGGGAACAACACGGGCGTGTGCGCCTTGTAGTCGCGGTATGCTGGATCATCGCCCCAACGCTCGTCGGCACGCGACTCCGCCATCGGGATGCCGCTGACGCGGGTCAGCAGCAGATAGACGAATACCGGTGAGATCAGGGTCAGGTACTGCCAGCCCGAAAGCGCGGGCAACGCGATCAGCGCGACGCCGGTCCAGAGCGTGATCTCGCCGAAGTAGTTTGGATGGCGCGACCAGGCCCAGAGGCCGGACCGGATGAACCGGTCCTTGTTGGCCGGGTCCTGACGGAAGGCCTGCTTCTGCGCATCGGCCACTGCTTCGATCCCGAACCCGATTGCCCAGACCAGCATGCCGAGCCATCCGAGCCATCCGAATGGTGTCGCCATTGACGCGGTCATCGCCGCCAGCGCCGCGGCCAGTGTCAGGAACACCCACAGCCCCTGGAGCGTCCAAGTCATCAAAAATCTCAACAAAGACGGCTTGATGTCATCAAAGCGGCTGTCGCTACCGGCCTTCTTTACCCGGCGATAGAGAAAGCTGCCGAGACGCGCCGCCCAGACGGTGACCAGCACAACGATGATCAAGGACCGCGGATCGAAGCGGCCGACCAGGATCAGCGCGCCGATCGCTACCGTCAGATAGGTCAAACTCCCGGTCAGATCGTACCAGCGCTCGGTCTGCGCCCGATAGGACGGCACGAAGACAACCCACTGAATCACGAAGGCGACAATGGCTGCCAACGCGAATACGGGGAGCCCGGCGATTTGGACGCCGTGTTGACTGCCGGCCCAGGCCACAACGGCAGCCATCAGCAGCGCGGCGAGGATTGCGAGCAGGGATTCGAGTGCTTGGTTCTTCATCGTATTGGCATCCTGGATAGGAGTATTGTCCGGTCGGCCGTCGCGGCCAGGTCACTTTTGAACTGAGCCCGCTCAAGGCTCCATTCTTGCTTCGGCAAGATGAAGCGATTGTTTCATCGTAAGCGGATGCATAGATCGTCAATGACCAACCAAGACCACCGACACGACCCTGATTCAGCGAGTTCTACCGATGCCTGATCGCCACCTGCTCTTCCACCTCAGCGATATTCACTTCGGGCTTGAGGACCAGCGCGCCCTCGACTGGGTGAAACAAGAGATTGCCGACAAGCGCCCCGATGCCGTTGCGATCACGGGCGATCTGACCATGCGCGCACGGCAGCACGAATTCGACGCGGCATGCACATGGATCCGCTCGCTGGAGGCATCCGTCACGGTTGAGGTGGGCAATCACGATCTGCCGTATTTCAACCTCATCCAGCGCTTCCTCAACCCCTACAAACGCATCCGGGCCATTGCCGATCAGGGTCGAGGTGGAGATCGACCTTCCCGGGCTTGCCATCGTGCCGCTGAAGACCGTCGCCCGCTGGCAGCCGCGCCCAAACTGGTCGAAAGGCTGGGTGACCGAGGCGGCACTGCAGCGATGCCTCAGCACACTCGATGCGCTGCCCCAGGGGACGCGCGCACTGGTAACCGCCCACCATCCGCTGCGCGAAGTCGGCACCCAGGGCACCGCGCTGACCAGACACGGCCAGAAGGCGATGACCGCGCTGGCCAAGCGCAACGTCCTCGCCGTGCTCTCCGGTCATGTCCACGACGCCTTCGACCTCACCCAGGAGACGGTCCAGGGGCCGGTGCGCATGATCGGCGCAGGCACCTTATCGCGGCGCCTGCGCTCAACACCGCCGAGCTTCAACGAGCTGCGCTGGGATGGCGAGCAGCTCGCGGTCTGTGTGCGCAATCTCGAGGGTCACGACACGCCGGAGATGATGATCAACGAGGTTCCCGAGGACGCGACACCCCCACGCAGGCCCGACGAGCCGGTTGCTCCGGTCGATCAGGTCCCGCGCACCGATCCGCCCGTGCACTGAGCCCCGTGGACTGCCCCGGAACATAGAGCGGCCAGATCTCTGAAGTCCGCATTGATCAACGGGGTCGATTTTTCACGCGCATCCGCGACCTAGGCTACTCCGCCACGGTCACCTTGATCTGCTCGGACATCACCGGTGGAGAGTGTGGAATATGGTCCTTGTCGCCTAGGATCAGTAGCAGCGTATGCTCGCCCGGCGGCAACGTGAGCGTGGTCTGGGTCTGGCCGCCGCCGAAGTGTTGAATATCCCCGCCCATGGGCTCGTCCGGCGGCGGCAGTGTTTCGTTGTCGATGAGCAGATGGTGGTGGCCGGTGTTCGGCATGTCGCAGCCGGCGGGCGCAACACCCATACCCTCGAGTCCAAAGCGGACCACGAAGGTCTGGTCCACGGTGTCGCCATTGGCTGGCGAGAGGATCATGGCACGGGCACCTTCCGGGCGCGGGGTACCTGCGATGGCGCCGGTAGATGCAATCGCCGCCCCCAGCAACAGGCATAACGGAGTGCTGAAGTGCATGTGCTTGTTCATTGTTTACCTCCAAGGTGGTTGCTTTCATTGGAGCCGCGTCGACTTTGCCACGTGCGCAGCGCTTGCTGCAGTCGCCGACCGGCGCTATCCCCACTTCAAGGAGAAGCATGATCCGTTCCAGACCAATACCCCGCGGCCACCAATTGCTGGCGCGCTGATGATTTCAGTAGGTCCAGCACTGGAGTTCCTTACCGGCGAAACGTACGCGCAAACGTTGGCGCAATCGCACCAAGAGCTTGATGCCGGGACCCTGCTCCCAGCCGCACCGGGCGTCGCCGATGGGTGGTCTAATCCCCGGCGGCATTGAGGTCCGGACGGTATCGTGGTCGCCCAGCTGGGCGGCGGCGACGTCGACGAGATCGTCGCAGGTGAACGGCGCAGAGGTCACCCGAGGCCCCTCGACAATGCACTATTGCCGCCATATTCGGTGCATCTGCCCTACGGGCCGGGTCAAAAGACCCGCCGGGTCGCTGACCCGTCCGGCGCAAGCGCAACGCTGCTTCGACTGCCTCGGCGCCAGGGCGCTGACCTTGGCGCCGGGGCTGATGCCGACGACCGCGTTCGCCGAGACGCAGGCAAGACTGCCGGAAGTCACCAAGCGCATCCCGGGGACGGACACCTCCATACGGCCTCGGATGCTCACCGTCTATACGCTAAACGAGCACCTGAGCTTTCAGGACATCCAAGTTGATTCGCGCGGTGACCAACGACAAGGTGAGCGCACGACGCCCAAGTGCTCAGATTTTCGCTTAGTCCGAGTTACGGTCTTTCGGCGTGATCGGTGGAAGTGCCCGGTCTTCGATGGAGAGCGGACGCTGAGGACTATCCTGGCCGGGGTCTGATATGTACCGACGGATTCGCCGATGGGCGTTAGTCTGGGAAGACTCCTGGATGCCGGGAGCCGCTTTCAAAGTGCTCTGATATCCGGCAACATCCAAGTGACCTTGATCTTGCTGCTGCGGATCAGCGGCCGACTCGTGACTAGCGACTCCTGCCCGGCGATTTTCTAGCCACGCGGATCGGACAGACTGTGGTGTTGCTAGCAGCTCATCCCAACTCATCGGCGGTCGGAGCACAACCTTTGCCGACCCGCACGGTTGCCCCAAGCATGCCGCTCAATTCAGCGCCAGTCCGCCAGGAATCCGCATTCGAATCAGAATCGATGGTCATCGGCAAGCACCTGTTTATGCGCCTTCGCGAGTTCAACGGGCATCGCGCCATGGGCTTGGTGCCTACCTGCGGCACTGCGGGCCGGCGTATTTGCTCATTGACGGGGGAGCCCGATAGGCTGACTCATCAATGAGCTGGATCACCGTCATTTGGTCCATGGCCGCCGGCATCTCCTTGACGCTGGCAGCCGTGAATCTGCTCGTCTGGCTTCGCGATCGTGACGCCGTTGCCAACGCCCTGTTCTCGGTCAGCGCCGTGGCGGCCGCGGTCCTCGCCATGCAGGAGCTCGCCGTGATGCGGGCGCAGACCCCTGCCGAGTTCGGCGCCATCTTGCGTTGGATGCATGTCTCCGCGGCAATGATCGTGATCGCCGTGGTCTGGTTCACGCATCTCTATCTGGGCGCCGGACGGCGTTGGTTGGCGTGGCTCATCACCGGCCTGCGTCTACTGGTGCTGATACCAAACTTCGTCCTTTATCCCAACGCGACCTTCGCTGAGATCCATGCCCTCAACAGGGTGTCTTTCCTGGGCGAGACACTGTCGGTACCAATGGGCGAGATGAATCCGTGGCGTTCTCTCATTCACCTGAGCATGGTGTTGCTGTGCATTTTTGTCGTGGACGCCGCCCTTGCCGCGCGCAAGCTGGGCCGTGGTCGTCAGGCCCTGGTGCTGGGCGCTTCGATTCCGATCGCCATCGTTCTTTCCGCGACGCTTTCAGGACTGATGGTGCGCGGGATACTGCCGGGTCCGTTCGTCATCTTTGTCTATTTGGTGCTCGTGCTCGCCATGGCCTTCGAGCTGAGCGTGGACCTGCTCCGGGCGAGACAGGTTGCCGGCGAGCTGCGGGACAGCCGCGAGCGCATGCGCCTGGCCGCCCAGGCGGCGGACCTGGGGTTGTGGGAGTGGGACGTCGTGAGGGATGAGATCTGGTCCAACGATGTCGACCATACCATTGCCGGAGCCTTTGGCGGCAAGCGGATCGGCCTGGCGGATTACCTGGAGCTGGTCCATCCCGATGATCGTGACCGCCTTGAAACAACGATCCGCCGAACGATGGCGCAAGCGTGGGAGCTTCAGGTGGAGTACCGGATGATCGGTGCGGATAGCGCCGAGCGTTGGATCGTCGCCTGGGGCAAGGTCGAATACGGCGAGAGGCGGCAACCGCTACGCATTCGCGGCGTGTCCGTCGACATCACGGCGCGAAAGCAGCTCGAAACCGAGGCACAGCGACATCGCAACCAGCTTACACGCGTGCAGCGTGGCTTCGTTCTGGGCCAGCTCTCCGCGGCAGTGGCACACGAACTCAATCAACCGCTAGGGGCGATTCTGCGCAACGCCGAGGCGGGCGAAGCCTTCCTGCGACAGGATCCTCCGGACCTCGGGGAGGTGAGGGAGATCCTGGCCGATATCCAGAAGGACGATCAAAGGGCGGCGGCGGTCATCCAACGGATGCGCTCGTTGCTCCAGCAGGGAGAGCTGCGCTTCGAGGTGATCAGGCCGCTGGAAGTCGTCCAACAAGCCGCGGCGTTGCTCGAAGCGGAGATGGGTACGCAGCATGTGGCACTGGGTATTGCGGTGCCGGCTGATCTGCCCGAAATTCGGGGAGATCGCATCCATCTCCAGCAGGTCCTCGTCAACCTGTTGCTCAACAGCCTTGATGCCGTGAAGACAGCGAATCAGGGACAGCGCCAAATCGATGTGCACGCCGCCCGAGCCGGGGAGGCAATGCTCTCATTGGTCGTCGAGGACAGCGGGACCGGTTTCGATCCGGCACGACTTGCGGACCTGTTCGAGCCGCTTTACACCACCAAACCCGATGGGATCGGACTTGGGTTGTCGCTTTGCAAGACCATCGTCGATGCACACGGCGGGCGCATCAGCGCGGTCAACCGCCCGAGCGGAGGCGCTCGCGTCGAGGTGTTGCTGCCGGTCGCGGCAGGGGATGAATCGACGTGAGTGACCGGTTGCCAACGGTGTTCATCGTGGACGATGACGCCTCCTTTCTCAAAAGCATCGAACGTCTGCTGCGCAGCACCGGCTTCGTGACCCAGTGTTACAGCTCCGCGGTCGATTTCATCGCGCAACAGGCACCGGATCGCGTGGGCTGCGTGTTGGCCGACCTGCGCATGCCCGACATGGACGGCATCGCCTTGCAGGCGCACTTGGCGAGGTCTGGGAATCCGCTGCCGGTGGTTTTCCTCACCGGTCACGGCGACATTCCCACCAGCGTTGAGGCGATGCGGCAAGGGGCCGAGGATTTCCTGGTCAAGACCGCACCGAAAGAGGCCATCATCGCCGCGGTGGAACGGGCGCTTGCCCGCGGCGCCAAGGAGCGTGTATTTCGTGCGCATCGCCGTGCGCTGCATGCGCGCCTCGACACGCTGACACCACGCGAAGAGCAGGTGCTGTCCCATGTCATGAATGGGAGCAAGAACAAGCAGATTGCCGCGGCCCTGGGTATCGACGAGCGCTCGGTCAAGCGCCATCGCAGCAATCTGATGCGCAAGCTCGAGGTCACCTCCGTTGCCGAGTTGGCACAACTGGTCTTCGAGGCAGGAGCGCGCGAAGACGACTCGTACAGGACGGCCAAGTGAACGCCAGTGATCGCAGCGTCAGGGCCAGCGCCTTGGCGGCCTCCGAGTCGTGCGAGGTCACGAACACCGCGGCGGCCTTGCCGAGCCCGGCGGCCGCTTGGGTGCTGGGGCTGTACAGGTCGCCGAAATAGACCTCGCGCCCGGCGCGCTTGGCCACCTGCACCACGGCGATGTCCCGCTCGACGGCGAACTCGCCGACCTGCGACAGATAGAACCCGGTGCGGATGGCCGCCGACGAGCGACCGATGCCGAACGCCAGCGCGAGTCCGCCGAGTACCGCAAGCTTGAGTACCAGCAGGATGGGGACCTGGATCAGCAGCGTGTCCCAATCGACCAGCAGGGCGCCGACGTCGATGGACATGCCCACCGCGATGAAGAACAGGCCCATCAGGGTCTGCTTGAACGGCGCAACGGTCGCTTCGATCTGATAGCTAATCCGGAAATACCCAGGCGACCTTGCCTGCGCGCACTAACGGACGACCGGGTGCGCCGGGCGGGGTGTCGTTGCGGATCAGCTCGATCAGGTCGGCGCTGACGCGTGGATTGCTGGTGAAGTACGAGTGGCCGAAGAAATCGGTGCGCCGACCCTCGTAGACGATGAAGTCTACGGTGCCGACCTTGTCGAAATAGGTCTGTGCCGCGGGCGAGAGCTTGTCAGGAGTCAATTCCCCGACCCGCTCTTGGCTGCGGAACAGAAACTTCGACAGCCGCAGGGCGCGATCT